>NZ_QKRB01000048.1 GCF_003233845.1 Paenibacillus sambharensis | reverse complement strand
TTCGGGGTGGAAGCGCAGCAATGCGTGCAGCTGACGAATACTAATCGGTCGAGGGCTTATCCTATTAAGAACAAACAAACCAGCTAAGTTCTATAACTTCATTCGCATCCGGTTTTCAGGGTGTAACACCCTGTAATAAACTTCGATGATAGTGTATTTTCTGAGGTGATTCGGAGAAGCGCAGCCATGCAGATGGTCCGGTCTTTTCTGAAGTATTTCAATGAAGCCTAATGATGATGATGGTAGTGTCTTTTCTGAAGGGATTCGGAGAAGCGCAGCATCGAAAAACACTGTTTGGTGATGATGGCGGAGGGGATCCACGCGTTCCCATCTCGAACACGACCGTTAAGCCCTCCAGCGCCGATGGTACTTGGACCGCAGGGTCCTGGGAGAGTAGGACGTTGCCAAGCACGCATAACCCGTTAAGCATGTTGCTTAACGGGTTATTTTTTGTTTCCATTAGAATCGGTTAGACGAAGAAAAGCCGATCTGATGATCGGCTTAACGATGATAGAAGCAAACCTCATTGGATTGCAGTTTTAGCACACCGTCTCTTCTATTTTTGCGCAGCTTATGAAGAATGACGAGCCGGGGCATTAATGTCCAGAGATGCCAGCATATTAAGCTCACCATATAGGGCTCTGGCGCCCAGGGATAGATCACGGCAATCATACAGAGACCAAACCAGAGCAAGTGGCGGTGGAGCTTGCGGAAGAGTCCATGGTCCACCATCTGGACAGGGACGTATCCAATCCATGGGATTGTACTTCGCCAGCTCCATCTGCGGTCATCTGGCTCGTCCACACGGATCATGGTTAGACGAATAATCAGGTAGTGAACGACTTGAATGATGAGAATGCCCAGCATCCAGCTTAAGAGTCCGCTCCACTGATACATAAGGAATTGGAATAAGCCGAAGATCAGACTGATCGACATATAGCTTGCCATAACTTCCTGCGGTATATTTATTTTATGTATGAGTTGATAGTGGTAGATCGTTGCATTACGGTTTAGCTGCTGTTCCCTCTTCATACGCTTCCTCCCGATTAAGTTAAAGGGCAAATGCCCTGTTCTACAGTTAATTATCGGAAGAAGGGACTATGAAATGAATGGCTGGAACAGGACAGACATGATGTACATATAGTGTATAAATATTTGAATTAGGCTATGAAACAAGTATGGCCTCGTAGAATTTGTGGCATAATGGTAGGTAAGAGATTGAGAAAAAGGGCGGCGATACCTATATGTATGAGGTTGATACCCAGCACTGCATTATATGCGGCCAGGAGAAAGCAGACGGCATTCGGATTATAACGGGGTTTGTATGCGAGGGCTGCGAAGCAGAAATGGTCAGGACCGATGTCAAAGATGACAAGTATCTCTTCTTTGTGCATCAATTGAAGCAAATATGGATTCAGAAGAATGCATGAACCGTTTAATAGGATATTTGACCGGTAAGACGAGTCTTCCGAAAGGGGGCTGCTTGCCGGTTATTTATGTTTTAATAAAGATAAAGGGGTTCAAGAAAGAGAAGAATGACAGAGAGGAATCAAGACATGAAAGAACAGATCGCTAAGGCGCCGCTTTACGAAGCCTTATTAAAGCATAGGGACGGCAGTCCAATCAGCATGCACGTGCCCGGTCATAAGTCTGGAGAAGGACTTGATGATACGGACTTTAAAGAGCTGCTGCCTGTATTCTCGATCGATGTAACAGAGCTGGCGGATACGGATGACCTTCATCATCCGGAAGGGGCCATTCTGAAGGCGCAGCAGCTGGCGGCATTGTGCTTCGGAGCAGAGGAAACTCACTTCCTGGTGGGGGGAAGCACAGCCGGCAACCTTGCGATGATATTGGCTGTATGTAAGCAAGGAGATTCGATTATTATCCAGCGGAATGTCCATAAGTCGGTTATACACGGATTGATGCTGGCCGGGGCTGAACCGGTCTTTGTTATGCCAGAAATTGATACGGAGACAGGACTGCCAACTGTACCGGCGCTTAAGTCGATTAAAGAGGCATTACATCGATATCCTGATGCTAAGGCTGTACTGCTGTCCACGCCAAACTACTATGGAATGAGTACGGATCTGCAGCCTTATGCCGATGCTGCCCATCTGGCGGGAGTACCGCTGCTTGTGGATGAAGCACATGGCGCTCACTATGGCCTTCATTCAGCCTTTCCGAAGTCTGCCCTGCAGCAAGGGGCTGATATTGTTGTACAGTCCACCCACAAGACGCTGACGGCCATGACGATGGCTGCTATGCTTCATGTTAGAGGAAGTCTTGTGAACTCCAAGCGTCTGAAGCATGCGTTAACAATGGTTCAAAGCACAAGCCCCTCTTACCCGCTGCTTGCATCATTGGATATCACAAGAGCACAGCTGGATTGTAAAGGTCCCGGCTACTTCAGTAAGGGGCTGGCTGCCGTAGAACACTTCAAAGCACGTCTGCAGTCCGCAGGCCTGCCTATAAGGCTGATTGGAGACAATGGGATTAGCCACACTGCTTATGAAGCACTTGATCCGCTGCGGCCGGTGATTTATGATTCGTCTGGCCGTGTTAGCGGTTATATGCTGCTTAAGCTGCTGTCGAATCAGGGGATATGGGCGGAGATGGCGGATGAACGGCATGTTGTGCTGATCTTTGGCGCCAACACGGAGTTGGATACTGCTGACCGGCTTGTGGATGTTCTTATAACGATCATGGCACAGCTAGATTCTAATCATGGGGAAGCGGAGGAGGCAGTCAGTATGGCAGCTGTTTCCTCAATAGGCCTGGCATTTGCTTCGGCAGATCCGGTTCAAGCGCCTTTCCGAATACAGCGCCAGCTGCCAGAGGATGAGGAGACGGAGCAGGTTTCTGTAGAGAAAGCTGCAGGCAGGATAGCTGCTGAGATGATAATCCCTTATCCGCCGGGCATTCCTCTTGTCTATCATGGAGAGACTATCAGCGTGGAGGTTATCCAAGTCATTACCGGGCTCGCTGCCAGGGGTGCCCGTTTTCAACAGGCAGAGCTTGCGGGAATACCAAGCATTCGTGTCATGAAACGCAAGAATGAACATAATAAAAAGGTTCAGGTTTAACAATGCCTCTGCTATTATTAAGGTAAGGTTAAAGTGGATTAGAAGCAGATGGTGCAAAAAGGGGTATAACAAGTGCGCAAAGGTTTCTTCATGACAATAGAAGGTGGCGAGGGCGCCGGGAAGACGACTGTCATCAAAGGGCTCACCCGTTACCTTGAGCAGCAGGGCTATGAAGTGGTTACCACACGTGAACCAGGCGGAATCCCGATAGCCGAATCAATCCGGTCCATTATTCTGGACCCTGTCCATACGATGATGGACCCGCGAACCGAAGCGCTTCTCTATGCTGCAGCAAGAAGACAGCATCTAATTGAGAGAGTGCTGCCGGCATTGGAATCAGGATGCATCGTGCTTTGTGACCGTTTTGTCGACAGCAGCCTGGCTTACCAGGGACATGCGCGCGGCCTCGGCATGGACGAGGTTTGGGACATTAATCGGTTTGCAATTGAGGGAGCGATGCCCGATTTGACGCTGTATATGGATGTGGATCCTAGGCTGGGACTGCAGCGGATTCATGAAGCCAAGCAGCGGGAGATCAACCGCCTCGATCTGGAGGGACTATCCTTCCACGAGCGGGTGAGAGAAGGGTACCTTATGCTGCTGGAGAAATTCCCTGAACGGCTGATCAAGGTGGATGCAAACCGGATGATTGACGATGTTCTTCTACAAGTTATTACCGAAACTGCAGCACGGATTAAAGGGTTTTCATACCTTCGTGTCAAATAATAAACAGAAATAGGTACCATTTCATAATATGTGAGATGTACCATACAGATTGATGACTATTGTGAAGCAGGAGGGGTTAGGATGAAGCTAGTCATTGCCGTTGTACAGGATAAGGACAGCAACCGGTTATCCAATTCTTTGGTAAGCGAAGGCTTTCGTGCCACAAAGCTGGCCAGTACCGGAGGTTTTCTCCGCGCGGGAAACACCACGTTCATGATTGGTATCGAGGATGAGCGTGTGCCGGATGTGCTGCAGGTTATCCGTAACAACTGTAAGGTACGCGACCAACTCGTCACACCTGTTTCACCAATGAGCGGTTCGACGGATTCGTATATGCCTTTCCCGGTGGAAGTCCAGGTCGGCGGTGCCGCCGTCTTCGTACTGCCGGTAGAGCGTTTTGAACATTTCTGATTAGCTGCAGTTCTAATAAGCAACAGGTATAATACAACTTGGGAATTGGGTGTGAGATCACACATGAAGATAAATCCAGGCTACCGGCCGCTTGGCCAGGACCGGACTCGTACCGATATGCCGCCCCGGCCCGCACAGCTGCCGAACTTCTCGGACGTTATGGGCGGCCAGGAAAAGCAGCGGACACAGGAAGAGCTGCAGCGGAAGCTGCAGGACATTCATAATCAGGGAGAGCGGCTCGCACGGCATATGACGGTACGCGAGCTTAAGCTGTACCGGGAGATGGTCAAGCGCTTCCTAGAGGATACGGCGAGACGGGGAGTCGGTTTGAAGGAAACCAAAGGCTGGGACCGTAAAGGCCGGACCAAACGGTATAAGCTGCTCGACGAGATTGATGAAGCTCTCGTACAGATGGCAGAAGAGCTGCTTGAGTCCGAACAGGGCCGAATCGCACTGCTCGGTCATATGGGCGAAATCAGGGGGATGCTGATCAACCTGTTATATTAAGTTTCCAAGGGTGACAGAGAGGGATTAACGAGATGTCATTTCAAACCATTCCTGGCCAGGGCAAGGCAAAGCGTATCCTGCAGACTGCCCTGCGCCGCGAGCAGGTGTCACATGCATATTTGTTCAGTGGTCCGCAGGGTACGGGACGGGAGGCCGCCGCCCTAGCTTTTGCACAGGCTCTGTTCTGTGAGAAGGCTGGCGATGATGCGTGCGGAGAGTGTCTGGCCTGCCGAAAATTTATGCATGGGAACGAACCGGATCTTCATCGTATTGTGCCGGAGGGAGCGTCCATCAAGATCGATCAGATCCGGGAGCTTCAGCGGGATATGTCCTACCGCGCCGGGAATACGAAGCGCAAGGTCTATATTATGGAGCAAGCGGAAAAAATGACCCTGCAGGCCGCCAACGGCCTGCTTAAGTTTCTTGAGGAGCCTGCCTCTGCTGTAGTCGCGATCCTGATTACGGAGAACAGTCATGCTGTGCTGCCGACAATTCGGTCCCGGGCACAGCTTGTTCCCTTCCTGCCTGTATCACGCAGCGAGATGCTGGAGCAGCTGCTGCAGGAGGGCCAGCCGGAGCTGCTTGCGCGTGCAGCGGTACAATTGGCGTCAGGTCTTGACGCAAGCCGCCGGCTTATCCAGCAAGAGGGGTTTGCAGAAACAAGAAACGTAGTGATACAATTAGGGAAGGACAGCCTGGAGAGGTTCTCGTCCGCTATTGTGACAGCAGGCCAACAGGTATTCAAATCAGGTCTTGATTATTCATCCGATCTGCTTATTGCTTTGTTAGTATTATGGTATAAAGATCTGCTCCATATACAGGCAGGCAGGAAGCAGGATCTCGTTTATATAGACCAGACAGACTGGCTCAGCAAGCGAGCATTTCAGCGTCCTCCCGAGACGTGGGTCAGGCATATGGAGCTGGCTCTGGAGGCGGGAAGGCGTATCCGTGCGCATGTATCCCCGCAGCTTGCACTTGAGCAATTCTTAGTTAGCATACAGGAGGGCTAAGTCCTTGTATAATGTAGTCGGTGTCCGCTTCAAGAAAGCAGGCAAAATTTATTACTTCGACCCGGCCACACATCCTGTTCAAAGCGATCAGCATGTCATTGTGGAGACTGCACGCGGAGTCGAATACGGCAAAGTCGTTGTTGGGCAAAAGCAGGTAGGTGAAGCTGATGTTGTCCTCCCGCTCAAGAAGGTCATCCGGATCGCAAGCGATGCCGATGCCAAAGTGGTGGAAGAGAACAAGAACGCTGCCAAGAATGCTTTTACAACATGCATAGAGAAAATACGTGACCACAAGCTTCGCATGAAGCTGGTTGATGTGGAGTTCACGTTTGACCGTAATAAAATTATTTTTTACTTCACGGCTGAAGGCCGTGTGGATTTCCGGGAACTGGTCAAGGATCTGGCCAGCGTATTCCGCACACGGATTGAGCTTCGGCAAATCGGAGTACGTGATGAGGCCAAGATGCTTGGCGGAATCGGCCCGTGCGGCCGTGTGCTGTGCTGTTCGTCCTGGCTTGGTGATTTTGAGCCGGTATCGATCAAGATGGCCAAGGACCAGAACTTATCCCTTAATCCAACGAAGATATCTGGTTTATGCGGCCGGTTAATGTGCTGCCTGAAGTTTGAGCATGATAATTATGAAAGCGTCCGGGAAGAACTGCCTGCTGTAGGCAAAGTCGTTATTACCTCCTTAGGGGAAGGTAAGGTAACCGGCATTAATGCTTCTTCACGGACCGTGTATGTCCAGCTGTTTGAAACGGGAGGCAAGCCGAAAGAGCTTCCGTTTGATGATGTTGTCGTAAAATAAACGATCGTTTCGTGCATGCTCTGGGGTGGGAAAGTGGAGAAGAAAAATCATCTTTTTGCACAAATGGACAAGCTGGAGTCAAGTATAAGCGAACTTCATACGGAAATCGGTCAGATGAAACTTAAGATCAAGACGCTGCTTGAAGAGAATAACCGTCTCAGCTTTGAGAATCAGCAGCTCCGCAGGATGCTTAAGGCCGGGACATCTGAGACGGCCAATGAGGATCGTAGTAAGCAGGCTGTTAATCCAGCCGAGCAGGAATTGGGCCCTGCAGGTTTTATCCAGTCCCCTGTTGGGGAAGGGTACGACAATCTGGCAAGGCTGTATCACGAAGGGTTCCATATCTGTAATGTTTATTACGGTCACCTAAGAACAGAGGGCGACTGCCTGTTCTGTCTCTCGTTTTTGAACAAGTAACTGAATGAACAACAACTTGGGGACCCGTAGGGGTCCTCTTTTGCAGAAGAAGGAGATTGTATGTTGGAGCCGCAAATTGAGCTGCACCCGTCTGAACGGTTAGATGACCTGCTTACCCATGATCTGCATATTATCCAGAGTCCTGAGGTGTTCAGCTTCTCCATGGATGCTGTACTGCTGGCCCGGTTCGCCCATATCCCGATGAGAGGGCGTGTCCTTGACCTGTGCAGCGGTAATGGTGTCATTCCTCTGCTGATGTCGACACGTACGAAGGCTTCCATTGATGCTGTGGAGCTTCAGCCTCGCCTTGCTGACATGGCCAGACGCAGCATCGAGCTTAATGGACTGCAAGACCGTCTCACGGTTTACGAGGGAGATCTCAGAACCTTTCACCTCAGCAGCGGATATGGCGTGTATGATGCAGTTACAGTCAATCCGCCCTATATGCCGGCTCATACGGGCGATGCCAACGCAAACAGCCATTATGCCATCGCAAGGCATGAGATTCACTGCACGCTGGAGGATGTGGTAACGGCCTGCGCCAGACTGGTGAAATCAGGCGGCAAAGTGGCAATGGTTCACCGGCCCACACGGCTAATCGAGATTATTACGTATATGAAGCAGGTTAAGCTGGAGCCCAAGCGCATCCGCTTCGTTCATCCCTACCAGGGTTCGGAGTCTAACATGGTGTTAATTGAAGCGATGAGGGATGCGAAACCGGAAGTGAAAATTTTGCAGCCGCTTATTGTATACAAGGAAAACAAGCAGTACCATGATGAGCTGATGGAGATTTATTACGGATCGGCAAATGTGGGTAAGAAGGAGGTAGGGGAATGATCGTTCAGAAGAGCTTCTCGGGTGAGAGGAATTCACAGGCCGGTACTTTATATATAGTAGGAACACCTATAGGCAATCTCGAGGACATGACCTACCGGGCTGTGCGGACGCTTCGTGAAGCGGATCTGATCGCTGCTGAAGATACGAGACAGACAAGGAAGCTGCTGACTCACTTTGAGATATCCACACGTCTGGTCAGCTATCACGAACACAATAAGCACAACAGTGGACCTGAACTGATACGGCTTCTGCAGGCAGGTCAATCGATCGCGCTGGTCAGTGACGCAGGCATGCCTGCGATATCTGATCCTGGTGCTGATCTTGTGCGGGATGCCATCAGCCAGCAAATTCCGGTTGTTCCGATTCCGGGGCCCAACGCAGCGCTCTCGGCTCTTGTTGTTTCCGGTCAGTCAACGGAACGGTTCCTGTTTGCCGGATTTCCTCCAAGAGATCGTAAACCTCTGCAGGCCTTCTTGACCGAGCTGCAGTATGAGCAGGCAACAGTGCTGTTATATGAATCCCCGCATCGACTGGTCAAGACCCTGCATGCTGTACGAGAGGTGTGGGGAAACCGGGAGCTTGCGCTTGTAAGGGAGCTGACCAAACGCCATGAGGAAGTGGCTAGAGGCACAGTGGAAGAAGCCCTGGAGTTTCTGGCCGAGCATCCGCCCCAAGGCGAGTATTGTATCGTTATAGGCGGAGCGGCTGCAGGCGATCGGCCAGACCAGGCTGAACAAGCCTTCTGGAAGGATTGGACGTTGACCAGACATGTGGCTTATTATGAAGAGCAGTCGGGCGACCGAAAGGAAGCGATGAAGAAAGCGGCGGCAGATCGCAGAATGTCGAAGCGGGATGTGTACAGCAGAGTGCTCGAAGAGCAGGAGGATACGTAAAGGGAGGATAGCCAAAACCCGGCCGGAGAGATGAAGATTAGAAAAAAAAAGACCTTCCTGGCCGGGTTCTAGCACAGGAAGGCATCAAGGAGTATAAAAAGGTTAGAATTAACAAATGGAATGTGTCCTTATTATAACCTATAATTCTTATTTTGTCACAGGTGTAGGCAATTCTGTTATACATTCATTGCAAACAATTTTGCCCTTGAAGTACGTGACATTCTCTGCATTACCGCAGAAGATACAAGCAGGCTCATATTTTTTGAGCATGATCCGCTCGCCGTCCACGTAAATCTCCAAAGCATCCTTCTCACCAATGCCAAGTGTGCGGCGAAGCTCAATCGGGATAACAACCCGTCCCAGTTCATCAACTTTACGTACAATACCTGTAGATTTCATCATATTTATCTTTTCCCCTCTCAATGAGTTCAACATTATTCGACATCGTTTTACTTTTTTCTCAATATCTATAGTACCAACCATTCCCATAATAGTCAACAGGAAAATGAGATATTTTATGCACATTTCGTAAAAAGTGCGGCGTGCTCAACAAAACGTCCATGATTTCCATAATTCGGGAGGGAGGAGGTTGGAAATGATAGATCGACATTATTCGACAAAAGACTGCAGTCGACAGAATTTTTGTCGAAATAATAGTATCCATTATATGCGGGGTGAGAAGTATGCGGCATGACTTGGCCGAAGAGAAAGTATTCAAAGATCCGGTACATAAGTATATCTACGTGCAAGACCAGACCATCTGGAATCTTATTAATACGAAAGAATTCCAGCGTTTACGGCGAATCAGACAGCTAGGAACTTCTTATTTAACCTTCCATGGAGCGGAGCACAGCCGGTTCTCCCATTCGCTCGGTGTATATGAAATCACACGCAAGATTATATCGCAATTCGAACGAAATAAATATCCTGACTGGCCCGAGGAAGAACGCCTGGTTTCGTTATGCGCCTCTCTGCTTCATGATGTGGGACATGGACCCTTCTCCCACTCCATTGAGGATGTGTTTGACACCCATCATGAGGAGTGGACCTGCCGCATTATAATGGAAGATACAGAGATTAATCGAGTGCTTCGTTCAGTATCGGAAGATTTTCCGGCCAAAGTGGCATCCGTTATCTGCAAAACTTACCCTCAACCAATTGTCATCAGTCTCGTATCAAGCCAGATGGACGCTGACCGTATGGACTACCTGTTAAGGGATGCTTATTACACCGGCGTTAATTATGGCACCTTCGATCTGGATCGGATTCTGCGTGTGCTTCGTCCGTACCGCGACAAGATTGTCGTCAAGGAAAGCGGCATGCATGCCGTGGAGGACTACTTGATGTCCCGTTACCAGATGTACTGGCAGGTTTACTTCCACCCAGTCACCCGCAGCTCCGAAATAATCCTCAGACAAATATTTCGCAGAGCGAAGGAGCTTTATGCGGGTACCTACACATTTCAATTCATGATGGAGCCGCTGGAGAAGCTGCTTAGCAACGATTTGGACGTCGCAGCGTATCTTCAGCTGGATGAAGCACTGGTGCAAACCGTCTTCAGCCAATGGATGAATGAGCAGGATCAGCTTCTGGCCAATCTGTGTGAGCGGTTCATTGATCGGGCATTGTATAAATATGTAACGGTGGAACAAATGGACGAGACCCTTAATGCACAGATACGCGCCAATTTCGAGAAAATCGGTCTTCACCCGGACTATCATCTGGAAATTGATTATCCGTTTGATCTTCCGTATCATGTATACCGTCCGGGCAACTCTGAAGGCGAAGAAAAAGCGCCTATTCTACTGCTCGGCAGCAAAGAACAACTGGAGGATATATCCGATAAGTCGGATATCATCCGGTCGATTGCCGGGCTTCATAGAGGCAAGTATCACCTTTATTACCCCGAAGAAGAACTCTTGAAACATAATAATCAATTAGATGATGAAATTCGACAACTTTTTGGCGTGTAGCTGCTAATCCGACAGAGAAAAGGAGCCAAAAACCTATGTTAATCGACACACATACCCATCTGGATTCCAAGAAATTTGACCATGACCGGGAAGCTGTTATTCAGCGCGCAAGGGAAGCTGGTGTCGAAATTATGGTCAATGTCGGCTTCGACAGAGAGACCATTCCCACCACAATAGAGCTGGCAGAGAAGTATGAATTTATATACGCGGTTGTCGGCTGGCACCCCGTCGAGAGCATACATATGAGGGAAGAGGACTTGGACTGGATTGAGCGGTTAACCGCCCACCCCAAGGTAGTGGCAATTGGTGAGATCGGACTGGATTACCACTGGGATACGTCACCCAAGAATGTCCAGCATGAGGTATTTCGCAAGCAGATCCGGCTGGCCAAGCGGGTGGGTAAACCGGTTGTCATCCATAACCGGGATGCTCATGAAGATGTGGTTCGCATCCTGCAGGAGGAAGAGGCTGAAGAGGTGGGAGGGGTCATGCACTGTTTCTCGGGAAGCTGGGAAACGGCCAAGCAATGTCTGGACATGAACTTCTATATCTCCTTCGGGGGACCTGTTACGTTCAAGAATGCCAGAGTGCCCAAGGAGGTGCTTGCCAAGGTGCCGGAAGACCGGCTGCTGATCGAAACCGACTCCCCATACCTGACCCCTGAGCCTTATCGCGGCAAACGAAATGAGTCATCTTACGTGGCTTATGTAGCGGACGCAGCAGCGGCAATCTTAGGTAAAAACAGGGGAGAAATAGAAAAAATCACGATGGAGAATGCCAAAAAATTGTTTGGTCTCTAGCGAAATCTTGCAAAAAGATTAGGAAAAGCGACCTTTACGGTGAAAAAAGTGATTTTACTTCGCCGTATCGCGACTTTTTTGCGTGATTTTCCTGAAATAAGCTGTAAATCGCTTTTTTCGCGTTCTTTACAATGCTGGTCCAAAGGCGGTATGATTCTTCTCAGAGCTTTTGAGTTTGTATCCATTTCCAGTTGCGCTTAATCTCCATATGGAGAGCGGGGGAACCGATACATCCTTCTGCCTAACCCACGGGCAAGGAATGTATTTGAATTCTTCTAGGGGTGAATTTGATAGATTGTCTGGCCATTATACTGGCTGGGCATCGACCATTAGGGCGGCTCTCTCGCCCGAACCCGACAGCTAACCTCGTAAGCGTTCATAGAGAGATCTCGTGCATCCACTAGCCTATGAATCCATTCCTGCCGGAAGCCACGAAGGATCCTCTGACGTCGGCTTCTTTTATTTTTTGAATAATACGTAAAAGGACGTCATAGGTTTTCATCATGGGGGTGGGGCTTTGCGGTGTAACTGGAACAGCGTGCTCGCACGCATACTACCAATAGTCGCGTCATTTATACTCATGTCACTCTAGGGCGGCGGGGCTATGAAGGAGGACCGAAGAAGTGGGCGCTTTCCAAGTTAAGGAATCCCATGGTAAACGATCATCCAGCATGACTTTCGCATTGCGATGGAAGCATGAAAACTTGCGTTTGATTCTTTTAAGCGGAATTATCTCAATCGCTATGACTTTCATGTTTTTGGTGTTGTTGTACGGAACGGCTGATAAGAGCGTCTCCGTAGTAGTGAATGGACAAGAAACTGTTGTTTCTACGAAGCAATGGGTCCTTCAACGCCTACTGGATGAACAGGCCATTACGGTTGGTCCGCATGATAAGGTTTCCCATCCGCTGGATGCTCCAGTGAAGGATGGAGACCAGGTTGTCATCGACCAGGCTGTACAGGTAACCGTAAAGGCTGACGGGAAATCAAAAACGTTCTACACGACAGGAAAAACAGTTGGGGCAGCGATCGAGCAATCTGATATTGCGATTCGCGAGCAGGATAAGGTTTTCCCGGCCTTGAATGCTGAGCTTAAAGCCCATATGGCTGTATCGGTTACCCGCGTCGACACGAAGTTGACCGAAACCGAACATACGATGCCCTTCACTGTGGTGAAGCGCAAAGATCCTAGTCTTGAAGTCGGCAAGCAGAAGGTCGTTCAAGAGGGTCAGGAAGGGCTTATCGTCAAACAATTCGAAAAAGTATACGAGGACGGACAGCTGGTCGAAAACCGGCTCGTCACCAAATATATGGAGACGTCCAAGCGGGATCACATTGTGGCAGTCGGTACGAAGAAGCCGGAGCCCGAAGTTGGAATCCTGTCGGCGCAATCATCAAGCGCTGGTGCTACTGTAACGAAGCAGGGCGTATCGTTTAAATCCAAGAAGGTGATTAAGAACGTCACCTTAACGGCCTATTCGGCCGGCGTGGCTTCAACCGGCAAAGACGAAAGCCATCCTCAGTATGGCATTACGGCTTCCGGAGCCCGCGTAAAGGAAGGACGCACGATAGCAGTTGATCCGAAGGTTATCCCGATCGGCTGGTGGGTCTACATTGAAGGCATTGGCTTCCGCCGTGCGGAAGACACTGGAAGTGCCATCAAAGGTAATAAGATTGATGTCTATTTCGACAGTGAATCTTATGCTCTGAAGTTCGGCAGGAAAAAGGGTTACACCGTGTATGTCCTTGGACCGAACAAACCATCGGCAAGCTAGACCGGTATCATCCATAAACCTCTATGTGCAGCTTATCCTCCGGCAGGGGATAGGACTGTGCTGGAGGTTTTTCTGTGATTTAGACAACCAAACCTGTATACTAGCCAGTAGCGGCTTAGGGTTAACTTCATGTATATCATTAGACGATCCAGGCCACCCTTAGGTTGCATAAGAGCAGGTTTTTTTGAAAGGATTATTGGTTCATGATAAAAGAAATCATTGTAGTGGAAGGCAAGTCCGATACGGCTGCGATCCGCCGTGCGGTCGAAGCAGAGACAATCGAGACCAACGGGTCGGCGATCGGTGAGGCGGTACTACGGAGGATTGAACTGGCGGCGGAGCGGAGGGGGGTCATTATCTTTACGGATCCCGACCATGCCGGTGAACGGATACGCAAGATTGTCTCCCGCCGTGTGCCGGGATGCAAGCATGCATTTCTCCCCCAAGAGGAAGCAGAGTATAAGGGGGATATCGGCATTGAGAATGCAAAGCCGGAGGCGATAAGGCGGGCTCTGGCGACGCTGCGTACGGAGACGGCTGGAATAGAGGCGGAGATTACCTGGGACGATCTGATCGGAGCAGGGCTCATTGTGCACCCGGAGGCAGCTTCGCGCCGGCTTATTGCAGGCAATGCGCTCGGCATCGGCTATGCGAACGGCAAGCAGTTCTTCAAGCGGTGCACGATGTTTCAGATCACAAGAGCAGAATTCGAGCAGGCTGTCCAGCTGCTGGATAATGATAAGGGAAGAGGTGAATCCGATGCCTGAAGAGACAGGAAGCAGGCCGGTTGTTTCATCGCCGAAGCGGACGAAGGAGATCATAGCAAGGCACGGGTTCTCATTCAAGAAAAGTCTGGGGCAAAATTTTCTGATTGATCATAATATCCTGAACAAGATTGTAGACGCTGCCGAGCTTAATGAGCACAAGGGAGCACTGGAGATCGGACCGGGAATCGGCGCGCTTACCGAGCAGCTGGCCAGGACAGCGGGCAAAGTGACGGCGGTTGAAATTGATCAGCGGCTGATTCCTATTCTGGCGGAAGTGCTGGAAGGCTATGAGAATACGGAAGTCGTGCATGGAGATGTGCTTAAGCTTGACCTCCAAGCCTTGTTTCGGGAACGATTCGGCGATATGGAGGGCGTTAGCGTAGTTGCCAACCTGCCCTACTACGTGACAACACCTATCTTGATGAAGCTGCTGGAGGAACGCCTGCCTCTGGAGCATATCGTTGTCATGATTCAGAAGGAAGTGGCGGAGCGGATCGCGGCAGCGCCAGGGTCCAAGGCGTACGGGAGTCTGAGTGTGGCTGCCCAGTACTACTGTGAGCCCCGCATGGTATGCATTGTGCCGCATACGGTATTTATCCCTCAGCCGAATGTGGACTCGGCTGTTATCCGGCTTGCCGTGCGTAAGACGCCGCCTGTTGAACTAAAGGATGAGGAACAGTTCTTCCGTATTGTGCAGGGCTCCTTCGCACAGCGGCGCAAGACGCTTGCCAACAATCTCTCTGCGCTGCTTGGCAAGGATCGGCGTGAGGAAATCAATACCCTCCTGACGGACTGTGAGATAGAGCCTTCACGCCGCGGCGAGACCTTGTCCCTGCAGGAGTTTGCACGGCTGAGCAATGCAGTTGTCGATAAGGGCTGGCTGTAAGAGCCCGACTAAAGTCCAGTTTAAGACTGAACCTCAGGCTGAGCAATGGAGCAGTAATATGGGGTATGCTAAATTAAGGGAAAGACTTCTGTAATAAGGGTCATAGACGAATGGGGGTGAGATCAAGTGGATTCTTATATACATGCGGGAGAACCAGCGCCAGTCATGATACGCAAGAGAAGTAAGGCCGCTGCGGTATTGCTGTCTCTAATACTGCCTGGAACAGGCCATCTCTATCTAGGGGAGCTGCCAAGAGGGCTTGCCTTTATGGTACTGCTCATCAGTAATATTGTTATGCTTGTCTTTGCCGGAATGAACGACATCCCGCTTAAAGTACTGGCCATTGTGTTCCTGTCCCTTCTGATCCCGGTCATCTATGTCGTGACCTTGTTTGATTCCCTGCATCAAGCAGAATACATAAACCGTCAGAGTCAGGCTGCCGCCGGAGCCTATCCGGGCATGCATCCTCAGCCTCATCAGCCGTTCTCCGTAAGGCGCTAAGAGTGGCTGCTCAAGAGCCCCAGATCCTGTGAGAAGGATAATGGGGCTTTTATTGTGCCTGCACACCAAACGGGCTGTTATCCCATAGGATAGACGAAGAGGTGATAGGCTCATGAAGCAAGGGGATTATGTCGTGCGCAGATCGTACGGCGGCGATGTGCTGTTCCGTATCGAATCATTCCGGCAGCATTCCGCTATACTGAAAGGAATCGATTACAGGCTGTTGGCAGATGCCCCGTTCGGGGATTTGGATGTGGTTGATAACCCGGAGCAGACGGGGGCTTCACAGGAAGTGAAGATTAAAGTAAACGAGACGATGCGCCGGTTTCAGCAGCAGACCGCCAGGCTGGAAGAGCAGCGCAGCATGCATTATGGGCCGCGGCCGGGGATGCCCAAGGGTTCGGGCCCATATTTTGAAGTGCCCGGCAAGGTGCTTCATCTCGATGGGGACGGGAGCTATCTCAGAAAAAGCATGCAGCTCTATAATCACATGCGGGTTCCCGCGCAGGGCCTCCATGCACACGAGTCGCAGATGCCCGCTCTGCTGCAGCAGCTGCTGCCTCGTCTGCAGCCGGATATCATTGTGATTACAGGTCATGATGGTCTTCTAAAGAATCGGCCGGAGCCCAATATACAGCAGCTCAGCAGCTACAAGAACTCTCAGAATTTTGTCAATGCTGTGCAGGTTGCGAGGAATTATGACCGTAACCGGGACAGTCTGATTATTATAGCCGGAGCATGCCAGTCCCATTTTGAAGCGCTGCTGCAGGCAGGCGCTAATTTTGCAAGCTCGCCGGACCGGATTCTGATTCATGCGCTGGACCCCGTGTATATTGCGGTCAAGGCAAGCCAAACGCCAATACGCGAGACGATTAGCTTGAATGATGCGATCTATGGTACGATCAGCGGCGCCGCAGGAGTAGGTGGTATTGAGACGACGGGGACGTATCGGGTGGGTATGCCAAGACCTAAACAAGCGCAGGCTATAGCGCAGGGACGATAATGAGACCATTATAAGCTCTCGATGCATAATTTACGTTAAAAAAGACAAAATGCCCGTTGACAGATTATTTGGTTGGTTGTTATAATTATTTGCCTCATTTGACACTACCCCTTTTGTCCGGTATAATGGACAAGGAAAGAGGTGGTAGTGGACAATGGCAAAAAATGCGCTGTTGGAAATTAAACGAAACTTAGAAGCACATGTGGGTTCCAAAATCTGTCTTCGGGCCAATGGCGGCCGACGGAAGACCATTGAACGTACCGGTGTGTTGGAAGAAATCTACCCATCTGTTTTCATCGTCAAACTCGATCAAGACCAGCACGCCTTCAAGCGTGTTTCTTACAGTTATGCTGACATATTAACGGAATCGGTTGAAGTAACGGTGGTTAATGACGAAGGGCAGGTTCGGATCACCTATATTCAGCACTGACAGGATTGCTCCCGCATGTTCGGCATGCCTGCGGCGCATATTATGGAGGGTACAGCTTTCAGCATGACAATGCAGAGAAGGAGGCCCACATAGAATGAGCCGCAGAAGACGAAGTGTAATGTCCGAGCAGCTTAAGTATGAGCTCGCCAAGGATCTTGGCTTCTACGATACCGTCCAGAAGGAAGGCTGGGGCGGGATCCGTGCTAAAGATGCGGGAAACATGATCAAGCGGGCTATTCAGCTGGCTGAACAGTCCGCTCAAGGGAGCAGCAATCCGAATCGTCAGTAGCTTCGATATCCGTCTCATGAATGAACGGCCTCTGCGCGTTATCTGCGTAAAGGCCGTTCTTTCGCTTTTACATACGTCATTTGTTATAATAGCATGAAGTACAAGATCGTTTTAGTGGAGATAAGGCGAGCGGGTGAATAAGATGAAGATCTATGAGAAAGCGCCGGCCAAAATCAACCTTCTGCTGGATGTGCTGGGCAAGCGGAATGACGGATTTCATGAGGTCGAGATGATCATGACCATGGTCGATCTGGCAGACCGCCTGGAGATGGAGGAACTGCCGCGGGATACGATTATTATATCAAGTCAGGCGGGTTACATCCCGCTCGATGAGAAGAATTTGGCCTTTCAGGCTGCCAAGCTGATTAAAGAACGTTACCAGGTGCGCAAAGGCGTCTATATTCATCTGGACAAGCATATTCCGGTTGCTGCAGGGCTAGCAGGGGGCAGCAGCGATGCGGCTGCCGCTCTGCGCGGGCTTAACCGTCTGTGGGGTCTTCACATCCCCGAGAAGGAGCTGTGCGAGCTTGGAGCGGAGCTTGGCTCTGACGTGCCCTTCTGTGTGACTGGCGGAACAGCAATAGCTACTGGACGCGGAGAGAAGCTGGAGCCAATTGATAACCCGCCGCAGTGCTGGGTGATCCTTGCGAAGCCCCCGATCAACGTATCAACCGCTGATGTGTATGGGCGCTTCCGGGTTGACGAGCTGAAGAGCCACCCTTCGGCGGCAGGAATGGTAGAAGCCATTCGCCACGGGTCCTTCACTGAGGTCTGTGACAGGCTTGGAAATGTATTGGAAACGGTCACACTCCGTCTCTACCCGGAGGTCGCACAGCTGAAGGAAAGCATGCTCCGGCTGGGTGCAGACGGCGTGCTGATGTCGGGCAGCGGACCTACGGTATTCGGACTGGTATCCAAGGAATCCAAGGTGGCCAGAATCTACAATGGACTGAGAGGCTTCTGTAAAGAAGTCTACGTGGTAAGAATGCTGACATGAAAGTTACGTTCTTCTTGTAAAAAACCGTATAAAAATGTTATATTGACATTATAACATTCGGTTTTTATCAGGGAGATGGGCCCATGAAGAAATTAAAGCGCAGCGCAAGGCTGGTAGAGATGACACAATACCTGTTATCCAGGCCGCACACGTTAATTTCGCTGACAGCCTTTGCGGACCGTTATCAGTCTGCAAAATCCTCAATCAGTGAGGATCTGGCGATTATTAAGGAAGTGTTTGAAGGCGAAGGACTTGGCGAACTGCATACGCTGGCCGGTGCGGCTGGTGGAGTGAGATACATTCCGAAGACAGATAAGCAGGCGGCCCTGTCCACGATTCAGGACATCTGCAAGCAGCTGGAGCAGCCGGAGAGGGTACTGGCAGGCGGCTATCTGTATATGACGGATATGATTGGCCAGCCGTCGGTTATGAGCGATGTGGGCCGGATATTCGCTACGGCGTTTGCCAACCGTGACATTGACGTGATCATGACGGTGGAGACCAAGGGCATTCCGCTTGCATACTCGACTGCGACCTTCCTCAATTTGCCTGTAGTTATTGTGCGTCGTGACAATAAGGTGACGGAGGGGTCGGCTGTCAGCATTAACTATGTATCCGGTTCGAATAAGCGTATTCAGACGATGTCGCTGGCAAGGCGGGCGCTTAAAGAACAGTCCAGAGTGCTGATCATTGACGACTTTATGAAGGCTGGCGGGACGGTGCAGGGCATGATTGATCTGCTGACGGAATTTAATGCAACCGTTGCTGGCGTGGGTGTGTTCGTGGAGTCGGGAGAAGTTGAGATTGAAGAGCGTCTGCTTGAAGATTACGTGTCTCTTGCCAAGCTGACAGCGGTTGATATGAAGACCAAGCACACGACTGTAGTGCCGGGTAATTATTTTTATGAGTAAGGAGGAATAGATGATGTCCAAGCAACAGCCAATTCCATTGACAACGGCGGATGCGCCGGCGGCGATTGGTCCATATTCCCAAGCGGTGAAGGTGGGGGGGCTGCTCTTCACCTCCGGGCAGATTCCGCTTAAGCCGGACGGCACGCTTGTGGAAGGCGGAATTGGGGAACAGACGCATCAGGTGTTCCGCAACCTGCAGGCGGTTCTGGCCGCTGCGGGAGCCGGACTGAATGATGTGGTGAAGGCTACCGTATTCATTAAGGATATGAATCAGTTTACAGAGCTGAACGCGATCTATGCGGAATACTTTGGGGCGCATAAGCCGGCGCGTTCAACGGTAGAAGTGGCACGGCTTCCGAAGGATGTTCTTGTCGAAATTGAATTTATCGCATCGATAGCTGTCGAACAATAGCGAACTATTTTTCACTCCAAAAAAAACTTTTTAAAGTGGTGTAAATTTTCCAAATTTAAGAAGGATTTGGGGAAGAAATGTGGAATTATACACCAAGTCTTCGAAAGGCAAAGGTGGTGAACACAAAGTGCAAATAACCGATGTTAGACTCCGCCGTGTAAATTCCGAAGGAAGAATGAAGGCTATCGCCTCCATCACCATTGACAATGAATTTGTTGTTCATGACATTCGCGTGATCGACGGTAACAATGGTATGTTCGTGGCTATGCCGAGCAAGCGTACTCCGGATGGAGAATTCCGGGATATCGCTCATCCGATTTCCTCCACTACTCGGGAGAAAATCCAAGCCGCTGTCCTGGCTGAATATGAACGTGCAGCGACTGAGGAAGAAACCGCAATTGAAGAAGGTGCGTGAATTCGTGTCGTGAGAGAAGAGGGCCCTTAGGCTCTCTTTTCTTTTGGCATGAAGTAATGATATAGTCAGTAATGATTATAGTCGCCCCCGGGTGGGCAGGAAGCGGGGAGGAGAAGAGTAGTTATGAAGAAAATGGCGATTGTGCTTGCAGCGGGTCAAGGCAAGCGGATGAAGTCCAAATTGTATAAAGTGCTGCATCCGGTATGCGGTAAGCCGATGGTGGGGCATGTGCTGGATACGGTGCGCGATGCGTCCTGTGAACGCGTAGTGGTCATCGTCGGACATGGGGCGGAGGCAGTTCAGGGTTACGTAGGTGACCGTGCTGAGTTTGTGCTGCAGGCCGAGCAGCTGGGAACCGGACATGCCGTCCGCCAGGCCGAGAGCCTGCTGGGCAGTGAAGAGGGTACGACCATTGTGATATGCGGCGATACTCCGCTCGTCACTGCGGCTACCATTCAGTCCATGCTGGCCCTTCACGCTTCTTCCGGTGCATCGGCAACTGTCCTGACGGCAGAGCTTGATGATCCGACCGGGTACGGCCGGGTTGTCCGCAGTGCCGGCGGTGCTGTCGAACGAATCGTTGAACATAAGGATTGCTCAGCGGAGGAGCGGGAAGTCCGGGAGATTAATACCGGTACATATTGTTTTGATAACAAGAAGCTGTTCGAAGCGCTCGCTAACATACGTAACGATAATGCACAGGGTGAGTTTTACTTAACTGATGTCATTGGCCTTATGAAAGAGGCGGGCGATGTCGTGCAGGCCTACTGCACATCCGACCTTGCGGAAGCAATCGGTGTCAATGACCGTGTTGCTCTGGCTGAAGCCGAGAAGCTGATGCGCGAGCGTATTATCAAGCGCCACCTGCTGGGCGGTGTAACGATTATGGATACGACCAATACGTATATTGAGGATAGTGTGACGATCGGGGCGGATACGGTCCTGTATCCGGGTACGGTGCTGCGCGGGCGCACGGTTATCGGCGAGGATTGCCACATTGGTCCGCAGGCCGATATTACGGATTCGGTGCTGAATAGCGGCGTGCAGGTTAAATATTCCGTCCTGCTGGAAGCTGAAGTTGGGGATAACTGTGCGATCGGACCTTATGCGAATCTGCGTCCAGGCTCTAGGCTTGACCGCGACTGTAAGATCGGCGACTTCGTCGAGCTGAAGAATGCATCGCTTGGTGAAGGCAGTAAGGTTTCTCATCTAAGCTATGTGGGAGATGCGATAGTAGGCAGGGATGTCAATATAGGCTGCGGCGCGATTACGGTGAACTACGATGGCATCAATAAATCCGTAACGGAAATTGGTGACGGCGCATTCGTCGGCAGCAACTGTAACCTGATTGCCCCTGTTAAGATCGGTGAGGGCGCTTATGTGGTTGCCGGCTCTACGGTTACGCATGATGTGCCGGCAGGCGATCTGGCCATTGCCAGAGAACGTCAGGTTAACAAGGAAGGGTATGCGGATCGAATCCGCGCAAGAGCGAAGCTGAAGAAGGAACGCGGCAGTGAGAGCTAACGACTCTGAACGGTCAAGTATATAGAATGAATGAATGCCGGCAGACCGAAGGGTTAGCCGGCATTCTCTGTGAGACGCTGGCAATTAAGCTCGGGAACGGTTAAACAGCCAGGGTAATGGGTAAGAATATATGGAAACGCACATGCACGATTAGAGGAGGTTTCCATATGACGATAACCATGAAAGCCGAAGAGCGGCTCGTACAAACCAAAGCAGACCTGAGACAGCTGCGTGAACAGGGTAAAGTCCCGGGTGTCGTATACGGCAAAAATATCGGCAAAGCGACGGCAATTGCCGTGGAGGAAAAAGAGCTGATGGCTCTTATTCGCTCTAACCCGCATGCGATTCTGGAGCTGGAGGTTCCGGCAGAAGGCAAGCAGTCGGTTATGCTGTCGGATGTGCAGCGCGATCCGCTGAACCGCAATCTGCTGCATATTGACTTCCACCAGATTGATATGAATCAAGCAGTTCGCACACAGGTGAGAGTAGAGACGACAGGTGTGTCCGCTGGCGAGAAGGAAGGCGGCATTGTCCAGACCATGCTTCATGAGCTCGAAATTCAGTGTCTGCCAAGCCGAATCCCCGATTCCGTGGCTGTCGATATCTCCTCCCTGCAGGTGGGTGAGAATATATTAGTAGGCGAATTGAAGCTTCCTGAAGGCGTAGAGCTGAAGGCAGATCCGGAAATGGTCGTCGTGACCGTTCTTGCGCCGCAGAAGGACCTTACCGCTGAAGAAGCGGAAGATGCGGCGGTTGAGGAAGCCGAAGCAGCGTCCCGCGCGGAAGAAGCCGGTGCCGAGGAAGTCAGAGAGGAAGAGGCGTCCAAGGCGTAAGACGCCTGGACAAGCTCTTCGCACAAAATGGAGTAGGCCCGTGTCGCATGGACATGGGCCTACTCCATTTGGGATCGTGGAGAGGCATAGCGAAGATAAGACCGGACATGAAAGTTCACAGGCAATGAACCGTCAGGCAGACGTTAAGGAAATCTAGTAGCCGGGCCTTGACTTGAAGGTAAACTGGCGGCGGTTATAGAATACATTATTAACCTTGACATAATCAGGGCAGAACTGTTCGATAAAACCGATATCCCGGTGTTCCTTCCCCCAATAGACCTGTATCGGGACTTCATGCTCGATGTGATCCAGAAGCTGCTGGTCGGAGGTTAGGATTTGACCGTTAATATACATCGGTATCTCTAAATCGAACAGATGCATGATTTCATTGACCATGATATCACCTCTACTTATAATGACAATTTAGAAGAATAGAACGTTGCATGTGCGAAAAAAATATTATTCTGTTGGAAGCGGGGAAATGAAATATGAAATGGATTGTCGGATTAGGCAATCCGGGAAGCACCTATCAATCGACGCGGCACAATGTGGGCTTTATGGTTGTGGACACGCTGGCGAAGCGTTGGGGCATTTCCGTTACGCAGAGCAAATTTAAGGCGCTTGTCGGTGAAGGACATGTGCAGGGCGAGAAGGTCTACCTGATCAAGCCCATGACGTATATGAATTTATCGGGTGAAACGGTCCGGGCATTCATGGATTTCTATAAGGCGGAGCTGGACGATTTCATTGTGGTTTATGATGATCTCGATACGGAGATCGGGAAAATAAGGCTGCGCTATCAAGGCAGCGCCGGCGGACATAACGGAATCAAGTCGATTATCCAGCATACCGGTACCCAGAGCTTTAACCGGGTCCGTATGGGCATATCGCGACCTGCTCCGGGCGTCAATATTGCGGATTATGTATTATCCCCCTTTGCCAAGAGTGAGCACGACCAGCTTGCCGGGATGATTGAGTCGGCTGCTGATGCGCTTGAGTATGCACTTTCACATCCATATGAGCAAACCATGGCGAGATATAACCGTTAGTTTTTGCCGAAATGGGGCATACTGGGGGTATACTGTACCCTCAGGAGGCATACAATGGCTGTGAATTATATCTGCCGGCACTGCCGGACCGAAGTTGGAACGTTAGACAATGAGGAACTGACAGAAGCCAGACTGGGTTTCCATTTCTTGACCCCCGAGGAGCGCAGCGATATAATAGCGTATAACGCAAGCGGCGATGTGACCGTTAAGGTGGTCTGCGAATACTGCCGTGAAGCGCTTGAAGCTAATCCCGAACTGCTGCTGGTGGAGAGCCCCCTTCAATAGGAGGGGCCCTTCGCCGGCTGATGTACGGCCTCGGCCCGGATGCCGAGGCTTCTTTTTCCTGTTTGAACCGGACTCTCGTAAACGCGCCTAATCTCTCTGATGGTTTAGGGGCGTTTAGTTGCATGTTGTCCTTTTTTATAGAAGCGAGGTGCCTTGTACGTTGGAAACATTAATAAAAGCAGTAGCTGCTGATCCGGATTTCCAGAACGTGTTAGCGGGTTTTGAGAGCGGTATGCGTGAGCAGATGGTATCTGGTCTGGCCGGTTCCTCCCGCCAGCTGTGGATGGCGGCGCTGCAGCAGAAGATGGACCGGCCGATGCTGGTTGTGACACACAATATGTTTGCAGCGCAGAAGGTTGCGGAAGATCTGGTTGAATGCTTGTCTCAGGAGCAGGTACTGCTCTATCCGGCCAATGAGCTGGTTGCGGCCGAGGCCGCCATATCGAGTCCGGAAACACTTGCCCAGCGGATGGAGGTTCTGATCCGGTTGTCGCAAGGGTTTCGGGGCGTTGTTGTTGTTCCCTTCTCCGGCGTCCGCAGGTACCTCCCGATTCGCGAGGTAATCGCGCAAGCTCAAATCCCGATTAAGGTCGGCGAGACGATGGCTATGGAAGCGTTTTTGCGGCGGATGGTAGAGTTGGGTTATGAACGGGTAGACCGGGTGGAGAACAAGGGAGAGATCAGCGTGCGCGGCGGTATCGTCGACTTCTATCCGCTGACGGCCCCTGCTGCTTACCGGGTGGAGTGGTTCGATGACGAGATTGATTCCATCCGTACCTTTGATCCGGCCGATCAACGGTCGATTGACAAGGTAGAATCGTATACCGTCCCGCCATGCAGGGAAGTAATTGCAGATGAGCGGCGGATGCAGAATGCCGCGCAGCATGCGGGCGAGCTGCTGGAGCGGCAGCTGGAGAAGATGACGGACCGGCTGGCCAAGGAGAGGCTGCGCGAGGAGATTGGCTCCGAGCTAGAGAAGCTCCGCCAGCAGATTCAGTTCCCTGAGATGTACAAGTACATCTCCCTGCTCTACCCCGAACGGGAAACCTTGTACGACTATATGCCGCAGGACACGATGCTGGTTATGGATGAACCGACCAGACTGATTGAGACAGCGAAGCAGCTGGAGCGGGATGAGGCGGAGTGGGCGACTCATCTTCTGCAGAATGGCAAATCGCTGCCGGGCTTTGTACTGGCAAGAGAGACGGAGCCTATTCTGTATCAGAGGCCTTTCCCGACGCTGTTCCTGTCTTTGTTCTTGAGGCAGATTCCGCATACCCAGCCGCAGAACATTCTGAACATCGTCAGCCGGGCGATGCAGGACTTCCATGGCCAGATGAATGTGCTCAAGGCCGAGATGGAACGCTGGCGCAAGGCGGGGGCGAATATCCTGATGCTGTCGGGTACACCAGAGCGGATGGATCGGATGAAGCGGGTACTGATGGATTACAGCATCGATCTGCCGACGATGGTGGAGGGCAACCTGCAGAGCGGATTTGAGCTGCCGTCTTCCCATCTGGTTGTCATCACGGAAGGCGAGATGTTCTCGCAGAAGCAGCGCAAGGCGCGCCGCGTGGACAAGAAGATTGACAACGCGGAACGGATCAAGAGCTATACCGAGCTGAAGGTGGGCGATTACGTTGTCCATCAGAATCACGGAATTGGCAAATACGTTGGGATCGGAACACTGGAGATCGGCGGCATTCATAAGGATTATCTCCATATCCTGTACGCGGGCGGCGATAAGCTGTCCGTGCCGATCGAACAGATCGATCTGATCCAGAAGTACGTGGGTAATGAGGACAAAGAGCCGAAGATCTATAAGCTTGGCGGCAATGAATGGACTCGGGTCAAGAACAAAGTTCAGTCATCTGTCAAGGATATCGCGGATGACCTGATCAAGCTCTATGCCCAGCGGCAGGCATCCGAAGGATTTGGCTTTCAGCAGGACACACCTTACCAGAAGGAATTCGAAGAGATGTTCCCCTATGATGAAACAAGGGACCAGCTGAGAGCCATTGAGGAAATCAAGAAGGATATGGAGACACCGCGTCCAATGGACCGGCTGCTGTGCGGTGACGTGGGCTACGGCAAGACGGAGGTTGCGGTACGTGCGGCTTTCAAGGCAGCCATTGAGGGCAAGCAGGTTGCGGTACTGGTTCCAACCACGATTCTGGCCCAGCAGCATTACGAAACCTTTAAGGAGCGCTTCTCCGGCTATCCGTTTAATATCCAGGTGCTGAGCCGTTTTCGCTCCCGTAAAGAACAGAACGATACAATGAAGGGCATTAAGGCCGGTACGGTGGATGTCGTTATTGGTACGCATCGTCTGCTCTCGCAGGACGTAATCTTCAAGGACCTGGGGCTGCTTATTGTGGATGAGGAGCAGCGCTTCGGCGTGTCCCACAAGGAGAAGCTGAAGAAGCTGAAGACGAACGTGGACGTGCTGACGCTGACAGCGACGCCGATCCCGAGAACGCTTCACATGTCGATGCTTGGCGTGCGGGATTTGTCTGTTATCGAGACGCCGCCTGAGAATCGTTTTCCTGTGCAGACCTATGTAGTTGAGTATAATACCTCCCTTGTGCGGGAGGCGATTGAGCGAGAGCTTGCCCGCGGCGGACAGGTATATTACCTGTACAACCGGGTTCAGGGAATCCACCAGATGGCCGAGCAGATTACAGCGCTTGTTCCGGATGCCAAGGTGGCGGTGGGCCACGGTCAGATGACGGAGCAGGAGCTGGAGAAGACCATTCTTGATTTTCTGGATGGGGAATCGGACGTGCTGGTAAGCACCAGCATTATTGAGACCGGGGTCGATATCCCGAACGTTAATACGCTGATTGTGCATGATGCAGACAAAATGGGCCTCTCCCAGCTGTATCAGCTGCGCGGCCGTGTCGGGCGTTCCAACCGGATTGCATACGCCTATTTCACCTACCAGCGTGACAAGGTGCTGACAGAGGTGGCGGAGAAGCGTCTGCAGTCGATCAAGGAATTCACCGAGCTTGGCTCCGGCTTCAAAATCGCCATGCGCGATTTGTCCATCCGGGGTGCGGGCAACCTGCTCGGCGCGGAGCAGCACGGATTTATCGCTTCGGTCGGCTTTGACCTTTACTCCCAAATGCTGGCCGACGAGATCGCCAAGCGGAAAGCGGAGATGTATGGCGAGGGCGCTGAGACGGTGAAGGAAGTGAATACCCAGATTGACCTCAGCATGGATGCTTATCTGCCTTCGGATTATATCTACGACAGCATTCAGAAGATTGAGATCTACAAGAAGGTTGCAGTCATACGCAGTGTGGAGGAGACGGAGGATCTGCGCGAAGAACTCGTGGACCGCTTCGGAGACCTGCCCGAGGCTGTCGACAACCTGTTGTCAGTCGCCCGGCTTAAGGTATACGGAAGAGAATATGGAATTGAGCAGATCACCCAGCGCGGCGAGGACCTTATTCTGAAATTCGCTGTCTTCGAGAGACAGCGGATGGACAACAAGAAAATTGACAAGCTTTGCCTGGCTTTTGAGAACCGGTTCATGCGCTCTGGCACAGCTGAAGGCGAGCAGCCGATCATTCAGCTGCTTGGCAAAGGACTGGCTGACCATGAGAAATTGGAAATGCTTGAACGTTTTCTGTTACAATACAGGGAAGCGCTAAAACCGAAAGGGGAACTACAAAATGCTCTTCAATAAACGCAAATCGTCATGGCGGCAAGGCTTGCTGCTTGTTGTGGCGGCACTCCTGGTCCTGACGATGGCGGCAGGCTGCGGCAAGAAGGATAATACGAATACAACAGGTGGCGGTAACACTCCGGCAGCAGAAGAGACCGACGCTACGATTGTGGCCACTTATAAAGATGGTGGACAAGTTACCGAAACAGAATTTAACAAGTACATCGCCCTGCAGCAGATGACAGATCCTCAGAATGCGATGTATCTGATGATCCCGCAATACAAGGAGCAAGAGCTTAAGCGTTATATCGTGTACAAGGAATATGAGAAGAAGGCAACCGAAGAACAGCTTAAGACGGCGGAGGAACAGGCTGGAACCTTCCGCAAGAATATTGAGGATGCTCTCAAGGAAAATGAAGAGTTGAAGAAAACCATGTCAGACAGCGGTTTGACGGTTGATGAGGCAGTAAACGTCGCCAAGACGATGCTGGCGGCAAGCGCAGTAATTGAAGCGAAGAGAGTGGAGTTTGCCGAAGGTATTACAGAGGAAGACCTGGAAGCTGCGTTCAAAGAAAAGCAGGCTGACTACACGGTCGCGACTGTCCGCCACATCCTGGTGGGCACAATGGACCCGGCCACAGGCGAACAGAGCCGTACAGAGGAAGAAGCACTCTCCAGAGCCATTGAAGTGAAGGAGAAGCTTGAGAAGGGCGGCGACTGGGGCGAGCTTGCCAAGGTCTACTCCGACGATACGGGCTCCAAAGAAAATGGCGGCCTGTATGAGGAACAGCAGGTTAATTCTTGGGTAGAGGAATTCAAGAATGCTGCTATTACTCAGGAGATTGGCGTAATCGGCGATCCGGTTAAGACGACGTACGGTTACCATGTCATGAAGGTAGAGAAGCGCGAAGAGGTTACCTTCGATAAGCTGACGCAGGAACAGAAAGACCAGCTTCGCGAATCGATCGCGGTTGAGAAGCTCAATGAGTTCATGACGCAGGAGCAGGAGCAGCTGGAGATCAAGGTTACGCTTCCGCAGGAAGAGCCTGCCCCAGCTGATGCCGGTAATGCGGCAACGGAAGGTAATGCAGGCACTGATGCATCCGGTAATGCCGGTGCTGAAGGCGAGCAGGCAACAGAAGGCAACGCAGCGACAGAAGGTAATACAGCCGAGTAATTGTGGCTGCTTACTCTAAAGAGAGAGCCCTTGGCATTATGCCAAGGGTTTTTTTGTATTATTCCAAAGGCAAGTATCCAGATGAGGGGTTTTCCAGTAACAGGATAAAGACGAACAAAGGGAGCATTGTTTAAGTAAAAATTAAATGTAAACTACGTGTAATGTTTTCGGGAATCCGGAGTAGAAAGTGACATACTTTAAATCAATATGATAGGTATTTTTACGTAATTTCGCTTAATCGCCGACAGTCTGTAGTTCCCTGAGCATATTTATTGTGTAATGGCATATTTTTATGTAAGATATGTTGACATATAAGCAAGGCCGCGTCTATAATAAACCCACGAACAAAACACCTGGCGAGACGATCGAACGTTCGGAAACTACATACAAACGATTATGGGGAGTGGGAGCATGAGAAAAAGAGTATGGTCTTCGGTCTTGCTGTTGGTATTGTCGCTGAGCCTGATACTGGCTGGCTGCGGTTCAAACAATGGAGGTACGGCCCCTGCCAGCAGCGGTGCCGAGACGGCTTCAGGCACCAGCAGCAGCGGTTCATCAGATAATGGCAGTGAAATCAAGGTCGGTATCCTTCACTCACTCAGCGGAACGATGGCGATCAGTGAGAAATCCGTACATGATGCTGAGCTCATGGCGATTGAAGAGATCAATGCCAAGGGCGGCGTGCTCGGCAAGAAGCTGGTTCCGGTCATTGAGGATGGCGCCTCGGATTGGCCGACCTTCGCTGAGAAGGCACGCAAGCTGATCTCCGAGGATAAAGTGGCCACCGTGTTCGGCGGCTGGACATCGGCAAGCCGTAAGGCGATGCTTCCGGTCTTCGAAGAGATGAACGGCCTGCTCTGGTATCCGGTACAGTATGAAGGGCTCGAATCATCGCCCAACATCTTCTACACTGGCGCAACAACGAACCAGCAGATCGTGCCGGCTGTGACCTGGCTGCTGGAGAACCGGGGCAAGAAATGTTATCTGCTGGGCTCTGATTATGTATTCCCGCGTACCGCCAACAAAATTATTAAAGAACAGCTGAAGGCAGAAGGCGGAGAGCTGGCAGGCGAGGAGTATACCCCGCTTGGCCATACCGATTACAGTACGATCATCAGCAAGATCCAGCAGGCTGATCCGGATGTTGTCTTTAACACACTAAATGGTGACAGCAACGTGGCATTCTTCAAGCAGCTGAGGGATGCGGGCATCACGGCACAGGACATGACGACGCTGTCTGTGAGCGTTGCAGAGGAAGAGATCCGGGGTATTGGAGCTGATGTGCTGGAGGGCCATCTGGCGGCATGGAACTACTACCAGACAACGGATACACCGGAGAACAAGACATTCGTTGAGAATTATAAAGCCAAATATGGAGCGGACCGTGTTACGGCTGACCCGATTGAAGCCGGATATACAGCCGTGTATCTGTGGGCTGCTGCCGTTGAGAAAGCAGGTTCGACCGATATAGCAGCTGTGAAGGAAGCGGCGAAGGGACTGGAATGGAGCGCGCCGGAAGGCAAGGTCACGATTGACGGCGAGAACCAGCATATTTACAAGCCGGTCCGGATCGGCGAGGTGCAGGCGGACGGACAGTTCAAGGAACTGTGGAGTACAGGGGAGGCCGTTAAGCCGGACCCTTACCTGAAGGGCTATGACTGGGCGGCAAGCTTAAGCTCCGGCCGTTAAACGGGGGCAGGCTGTTATAGCTTTCATGGAGGGGGAGTGTCCGGCCGGAAGCTAGGCGGGATGCTTCCCTTCCCTCATACCCTAGTACTTGGGGACCAGGAAGAGAAGGGGTGAATGTATGGAGGTCTTGTTCCTTCAGCTGTTTAACGGAATCAGCGTAAGCTCCATTCTGCTGCTCATCGCCCTCGGGCTGGCCATTACGTTCGGCTTAATGAATGTGATCAACATGGCGCATGGCGAGCTGATTATGATTGGAGCTTACTCCACCTATGTTACACAAAATATATTTATGGACCTGTTTCCTGAGTCCATGTTCGGCTGGTACTTCGTGCTGGCTATACCGGTCAGCTTCCTTATCGCATTCGTGATCGGTCTTATTCTGGAGTTTACGCTAATCCGCTTCCTCTATGGCCGGCCGCTCGACAGCCTGCTGGCGACTTGGGGTGTAGCGCTTGTGCTTCAGCAGCTGGCCCGTACAATCTTTGGAGCACCGAACGTCGGTGTCACAAGCCCCTCCTGGCTGAACGGCGGCTTAACGGTTCTGGACGGTGTTGTGTTCCCGTATAAGCGGCTGTTCATCATCGCACTTGTGGCGGTCACCTTGTTCATTATGTATCTGTACATCTATCGCTCCAATGCAGGTCGCAGGATGAGAGCGGTTATGCAGAACCGTGATATGGCAGCTTGTCTGGGTGTTTCAACACGCCGGGTAGACGCGCTTACCTTCGCGATCGGTTCAGGTATAGCGGGAATCGCCGGCTGTGCCCTGACCCTGCTGGGGCCCATTGGGCCTTCGCTTGGCACTTATTATATTGTAGATGCGTTTATGGTAGTTGTGCTGGGCGGTGTGGGCAAGCTCATCGGAACGGTATTCGGCGCGCTGGGGATTGGCGTCACCAGCACAGTGTTCGAATTCTGGACAACGGCATCGCTTGGCAAGGTGCTCGTCTTCGTCTGTATCGTGGCTTTCCTGCAGTGGCGGCCGAGAGGGCTCGTGGCAATGCGGACCCGTCAACTGGATTCCTAGCAGTTGGCGAGTGTATCCGTACATGGCTCTGACAAGAAACGATGAGAGGTGTGATGCAGTGTGCAACTGCGAACATTAACACCGCAGCGGATCTATATTCTGATCGGCTATGCGGTGGCGGCAACTGCGCTGTTCTGCGCGCCGCTATATCTAAACGACTTCCGCCTGAATTTGCTGGCCAAATTCTTGGCATTCGCCATCGTGGCGCTCGGCCTTGACCTCATATGGGGCTACACGGGTATTCTCAGTCTTGGCCATGGCGTATTCTTCGGACTTGGCGCCTATGCGATGGCTATGTATCTGAAGCTTGAAGCAAGCGGCGGGCGGCTGCCGGATTTCATGGAGTGGAGCGGGTTGGCTTCGCTTCCTCTGTTCTGGAAGCCGTTCGAGAGCTTTGGCTTTGCTGTGGCGGCCGGGCTGCTCATACCCGCCCTGCTAGCCCTGTTTCTTGGTTATTTTACCTTCCGTAACCGGATTAAGGGAGTATACTTTACGATCCTGACCCAGGCGCTGGTCATCATCACAACAACCCTGTTTATCGGCCAGCAGGCCTTAACGGGCGGAACGAACGGCCTGACCGGCTTCTCTACCTTGTTCGGCACGCCGCTGGCGGGTGAAGGAATGAAGCACACGCTGTACTATGTAACAGCAGTTCTCCTGATCGCGGCTTTCGTCCTCTGCCGTTTCATTGTGAAGAGCCGCTTCGGCAAGGTGCTGCGGGCCGTTCGTGACGGGGAGAACCGGGCGCGGTTCATCGGCTATAATCCGGCAGTATACCAGATGGTTGTATTCAGTATATCCGGCGCGCTGGCAGGACTTGCGGGCATGCTGTTCGTTCTGCATGTGGGAATCATCTCCCCTTCCATGATGGGCATCGTGCCGTCTATCGAGATGGTGCTGTGGGTAGCTATCGGCGGCAGAGGAACATTGGTGGGGGCTGCGCTAGGCGCGATCCTGATGAATGCTGCGAAGAGTGTATTCAGTGAGAATTATCCAGATGCCTGGCTGTTCTTCCTTGGCCTGCTGTTCGTCATCGTGGTCGTCTTCCTGCCCAAGGGCCTAGTCGGATTGTTCTCACGCATTACATTCCGCAAGCGAGAGGAGTCTGAGGAGCATGAAGCAGCGGCAGCAATCAGCCATCCTGCAGTGCGAGCAGGTAACGGTTGAATTTGACGGATTTAAGGCCGTTCAGGGCATGAACCTGCATCTGGAGCAGGGGGAGCTGCGGTTTCTGATCGGTCCTAACGGCGCAGGCAAGACAACGATTCTGGATGTGATCTGCGGCAAGGTGAAGCCAGCCTCCGGCAAGGTGGTCTTCAAGGGTGAGGTTGATATTACGAGGAAGAAGGAGCACCAGATCGCGGAGCTTGGCATCGGCCGTAAGTTTCAAACGCCGTCCATTTTCCCGACGATGACGGTGTTCGAGAACCTTGAGATCGCGATGAGCCAGAACCGTGGGGTCTTTGCTGCGCTGAGAGCGAAGATGACACAGGCAGACCGGGAGCGGATTATCGCCCAGATGGTGATGATCGGCCTGGAGCGCAAGGCGGACTGGCGGGCAGGCCTGCTCTCTCACGGGGAGAAGCAGTGGCTGGAGATCGGGATGATGCTGCTTCAAGAGCCGGAGATCCTGCTGCTGGATGAGCCGGTGGCCGGGATGACGGATAAGGAGACGGATAAGACAGGCGAGCTGCTGCACGAAATCGCCAAGTCCCGATCGGTCGTTGTCGTGGAGCATGACATGGAATTCGTGCGGAATTTTGCGAGCAAGGTAACGGTCATGCATGAAGGAAAGCTGCTGAAGGAAGGCTCCATGGAAGAGGTACAGGGAGACGACCGGGTCGCGGAAGTGTATCTTGGAAAAAGGCGGGATGCCGATGTTAGCCGTTCAACAGCTTGAATCAGGATACGGGGAAAGCATCATTTTGAGGGATGTATCGCTGAAGGTGCAGCCTGGCCAGGTGGTCTGTCTGCTTGGACGCAACGGTGTCGGCAAGACGACACTGATGCGCAGCATCATGGGCGTGCTGAAGGCACGCAAGGGGTTGGTATCGTACAATGGGAAGAACCTGACGAAGAAATCGCCGGGTTTCCGGGCAAAGTCTGGAATCGGCTACGTGCCGCAGGGCAGAGAGGTCTTCCCGCAGCTGACGGTCTATGAGAATATTCTGCTCGGCCTGGAGGCAAGCTCAGGTAAAATCAAGGAGATTCCGGCAGATGCCATTGCCAAATTCCCGGTGCTTCCGGCCATGTATGAGCGGCGCGGCGGCGACTTAAGCGGCGGTCAGCAGCAGCAGCTGGCCTTCGCCAGGGCACTTGCTTCCCGGCCGGAGGTTCTGCTGCTGGATGAGCCTTGCGAAGGCATTCAGCCCTCTATCGTGGACGACATACGGGACGTGATCCGCTCCATTAAGGAGGAGGGCCAGACAGCGATTTTGCTGGCGGAGCAGAGTCTTGATTTTGTGAAGAGTGTAGGGGATTACTTCTATATCCTGGAGAAGGGCGCCATTGCCTGGGAGGGCGGCCTGGAAGCTTTAAGCGATGAGGTTATTATGCGGTATTTGACGGTATGATCTTCAGAAACAGACATTCTGCAGCGTGGCTGCGGCGGATGTCTGTTTGTTTGTGTTCGGGCGAGATCCTGGGTTTCCTGGAGCGAAATTGGACGAAGGTATAGTTCATGCCCTCCGGTAACAATCTATAACTGTAATGGCGAGAATGCTGCAGTCTCCGCAGCCGAAGTGCCTAGAGTCAGAGCTGGTATGCCCATGCCTGTTGGCAGGTGCAGCATCAAGGCCGAGCGCGGAATCGGGAAGGGCAGATGAGCGTGTATAAGAAAATGGGAGGGGATGAATACTATGGTCAGATTCGCAAGCACCTTTCGCCGCATGGTATTCCCTTATTCCAATAAGGCAGACCGTATCCTCCAGTCAATTCTAAATCTTCAAGGAAAGTGGGGCATCTAGATATGAAAGCAACTGGAATTGTTCGCCGTATCGATGATCTCGGACGTGTGGTTATCCCTAAGGAAATCCGCCGCACGCTTCGCATTCGTGAAGGAGATCCGCTCGAAATTTTTGTTGACCGCGACGGGGAAGTCATCCTCAAGAAATACTCGCCGATCGGTGAGCTTGGAGATTTTGCCAAGGAATACGCGGAGTCGCTGTACGAAAGCACCAACCATACCACGATCATCTGTGACCGCGACACCATCATTGCTGTTGCCGGTGCATCGAAGAAGGAATTTCTGGAGAAATCCATCGGTTCCACACTGGAGCAGTGCATGGAAAGCCGCAAGGCGGTAGCAGAGGAAGATGGCGGTTCCTTCGAGATTGTCAAGGATACTAGTGATGAATACAGCTCGCTCGTCGTGGCGCCGATTATCGCGGGCGGCGATCCGATTGGGGCCGTGGCGCTGCTCAGTAAGGAAGAGAATGTGAAGATGGCAAATATGGAAATCAAGATGGCCGAGACGGCAGCCGGATTTCTGGCTAAGCAGATGGAGCAATAAACCGTTTACTTATAAAAAGATGAAGCTTCCCTGTAATCACGCCAGCAGATGGCGTTCCGCAGCGGAAGCTTCTTTGTGTTAATTGGAGGAATGCCGGGCTCTTCATGGATATGTGTTCGCACCGGCCCTGACCGGGCCGTATAATTGGAGTATAATGGTCTCAATTATACTAGGGCGAATGGACAGGCGGTGGAGAGCGGCAATGGAGCAGATGGGCAAGCAGCCGAAGGCAGAGGGGACAGGGGGGATGCGGACGGGGGATACAGGACAGACGGAAAGGGATGCTGCCCGCAATTCGTGGTTGCAGGGGGCAGCCGTGCTGGGAGCTGCGGCGGCACTCTCGAAGCTGCTGGGCACGATTCAGAAGGTCCCGCTGCAAAATATCGCGGGAGACCGTGTGTTTGGTCTCTATAATGCGGTATACCCGTTCTACCAGCTGCTGCTGTTCCTGACCGCGGCGGGAATACCGGCGGCCTTGTCACTGCTGGTTGCCGAGCGGGTAGAGAACGGAGACAGCGGACAGGGCCTGGTCCGGGCGGCCATGGTCTGGCTGGCAATCAGCGCGGCGGCGGGATTTGTCCTGATGTGGTTCGGAGCGGGCGCAGTAGCCCGGATGGTGGGCGACGAATTGGCACAGCCGGCAATCAGGGCATCTGCGCTTGCGCTGTTCAGCATGCCGTTCGTGGCGGCATTACGGGGATATTTTCAGGGCCGGCAGCGAATGCTGCCCTCCGCGGTCTCACAGGTAACCGAACAGAGCTTCCGGGTGGCCGCCATGCTGACCCTGCTGCTGCTCGGATGGAGCTGGGGCTGGAGTGATGCCATGCTGGCTGCTGGCGCCACGGCAGGCTCCGCAGTAGGAGGAGCGGCTGGCCTTGCGGTCATGCTGCTCTTCTGGCTGGCAGAGCGGAGAAGCGGACTGCTGGGCTTGGGGAGCGGCGCGGCGGCAGCGGTGAATGTAAGAAGAGATGCAGAGCTTGATGACAAGGCGGGAAGGTTTCACAAGAGGGAAGCCTTCCCAGTGCAGCAGGCGAAGAAGAACGGTCTCGGGCCGGACATGGGACTGCTGCTGCGGGTCGGCCTGCCGGCAGCCTTCGGTGCGGCTGCGGTTCCGGTAGCAGGGATAGTCGATGCGTTCACGGTCCCCAGATTGCTCAGCGGAGAGGGCATGATCGCCATGGAGGCGATGCGGCAGTTCGGCCTGTACAGCAGGGGCCAGACACTGGTTCAGCTTGTGGTCATGGTGGCTGGTACGATGGCAGGCGCACTGGTGCCGGCACTGGCGGCAGCCAGGCTGCGGGGAGATCGGGAAGCGGTGAAGGGGCAGGCAGGTCTGGCGCTTGGCCTCGCCTGGCAGGTTGGGGCGGCGGCAGCCTTGGGGCTTGTACTGCTGGCGCCATCCATCAACATCATGCTGTACACGGACAATGAAGCGGGGCGGACGTTCGCCTGGGTGAGCGCCACAGCTCTTGCGGGGACGCTCAGCGCGGTGACGGCGGCGATGCTGCCTGCCCTCGGCCGCATCAAGCTGCCGGCGCTGCTGATTCTGGGCAGCGCGGCTTGCAAGGCAGGCCTGAACGCGGTGCTGGTGCCCGCGTTCGGCATCGAAGGCGCCGCCTGGGCAGGCTTTGCGGCGCTTTCGGCCGCCGCGCTGCTTGGCGCGGGCGCTGTGCGCCGCGCCGCCGGCGGCGGCCCTGCCGTGCCCCGCGCTGCTGCGGGCACGGCCCTTGCGCTCGCGTGCATGGCCGCGGCGCTGCTTCTCACCGAGCGCGGCCTGCCGGCGCTGCTCGGGCTCTGGCCGCTGCCCCTGCGGGCGGCAGCGGCTGTCCACGCGCTGACGGGCACAGCCGTCGGCGCGGTGGTGTTCGCCGCCGCGCTGGTGCTGGGCGGCGGCATCGGCGCGCGCGAACTGCGCGCGCTGCCGGGCGGCTCGAAGCTGGCCGCCCGGCAGCGCCGCGGCCGCTGACATGGCCGCAGACCTTCCACGAGCTGCCGCCTAAAGGATCACTTCTCCTTCCATAGCAGCTCGTATGTCACGCTTCCCTCTTGCTCGCCGCTGGAATCGGTCCACTTGATCTTGAATTCCAGTGCAGGGATTTCCTTGTTTAATGCAATGTTTAGAAACTGGAACCCCTCACCGGGATCAATCTGGGGGGACTCCAATATGCCAAAAGCGGCGGCAGCTGAAACGTCAGTAACACCCTTAGAACCTTGGTACTTAACATTTAGATCTATCTACTTCCCAGTCGTAGGTATCGGGGTTTCTTGAGACTCCATCAAGAAAGACAGACCAGTTGTGCAGGTTGACACTCGACGTCTCCCGGTAGGAGAATTCCTCTATTTCAGGAGTGTTCTCATTTGGCTGTTGCAGGTCTGATGACTGGCTATTATTCGTACAACCCAGTACTCCAGAAATTGCAATAATCAGCAGCAAGACAAGCGATTGACGAAAGGGAATTAATCCGGGTACTGAAACTCTGCTGGCTGATTGGCCAGATAAACCGTATTTCAACATGTGTTATCCTCCTCTTTTATTGGATTATATACCATTTAAAACCACCGCCTCTACAACAATACAAGGCAGCCTGTCCATCTGTACGGCTGAATACCGGGGTTTCAACCAACACGCCGGAGGGCTATAATATAAACGCACAGCTTCTATGTAGGAACATACTGGAAGCGGCATGATTCATGAGGAGGATTGGCATGCAACCAACCATAACGGTTGCCGGGCTAGGGTCCGGCGATGAAGAGCAGCTGACGCTTGGTGTCTGGCGCAGGCTGCAGGAAGCGAAGGTGCGCTACGTTCGTACGGACAAGCATCCGATGATGAGCCTGTTCGCTAAACACGGGCTGTCCTATACATCCTTTGACTCGATGTATGAACAGATGGATTCCTTCCCCGATGTATACGAGGCGATCGCATCGGCTCTTATAGAGGCCGCTAAGTCGGGTGACCCGGCCATAAGCGATGACAGCGGGTCCGTCTTCTATGCGGTTCCCGGCCATCCGATGGTCGCCGAGCGCACCGTGCAGCTGCTGCGGGAACGCTGCCCGGAGGCAGGCATCTCCCTGAACATCCTCGGCGGAGAAAGCTTTCTCGATCAGGCCTTCGTCCGGCTCGGCTTTGACCCGATTGAGGGCTTCCAGCTGCTGGACGCGGGGGAACTGCACCAATCCCTCCTGCAGCCCAAGCTTCACACGGTAATTGGACAGGTCTATGACCAGTTTACGGCCTCAGATGTGAAGCTTACCTTGATGGAGCGGTATCCCGATGATCATCCCGTGACTGTCGGGCATGCGCTTGGTGTTACCGGCGAGGAGAAGATTGAAACCGTGCCGCTGTATGAGCTGGACCGGCTGGAGGGCTATGGCAACCTGTCGCTGATCTGGATACCCCGTTCGGAGGACGACCGCCTGCTGAACAGGTCCTTCGACCGTCTGCATGAGATCGTCTCGATCCTGCGCAGTCCGGAGGGATGTCCGTGGGACCGCGAGCAGACCCACCAGTCCATACGGAAGAACTTCATTGAGGAAACGTATGAAGCGCTTGAAGCCATCGACAACGATGACCCGTCCGGCATGCAGGAGGAGTTTGGCGATGTGATCCTGCAGGTCATGCTGCACAGCCAGATGGAGGAGGAGCAGGGTGTATTCAGTGCCTATGACGTGATCCAGTCGCTGAATGAGAAGCTGATCTTCCGGCATCCGCATGTATTTGGCAAGAGCGGAGCGGACAACGCGGAGGAAGCGCTGCAGAACTGGGAAGAGATGAAGGCCGAGGAGAAGAAGCGCAAGGGCATCAGCCGGGAAGGGCAGTCGCTGCTGGCCGGTATACCGAAGGACCTGCCGGCGATTATGAAGGCGTATAAGCTGCAGAAGAAGGCTGCGAAGGTAGGCTTCGACTGGGATGATCTGGAGCCTGTACTGGCGAAGATTGAGGAAGAAACCGCTGAGCTGCGGCAGGCGATTCGGGACGGAGACAAAGAGGAGCAGGCCCGTGAGCTGGGTGACTTGCTGTTTGCTGCCGTGAATGCTGCCCGGTTCATCGATGCCGATCCCGAGGAAGCGCTCGCCGGTACGAACTTGAAATTTATGCGCCGCTTCGCTTATATTGAAGAGCAGCTCCGTATAAGCGGCCGCACATTTGACGAGACTGATTTACAGGAAATGGACCGCTGGTGGGAAGAAGCGAAGCGTGAATCCTAATTATTTCGTCAAAAATCGTCTTTTTTCACCAAAAATCGAAAAAAACTTCTCGGAGCAGCAGGAGTTTTCCAGGATCGGGAAGAATACTACACCTTGAAGTACCCTATGAAGGGCCATACATAAGGAACAAGGCGCTGCAAGCGCGTCTGGCCTTACTTAATTTTATTGCTGGGAGGCAACTCATAATGAACAAAACAGATCTGATCAACAACATTTCGGACAAAAGCGGATTGACTAAGCGTGACGTGGAAGCGGTACTGAACGGTTTCCTCGGCGAAATTACAGAAGCGCTCCAAAACGGCGACAAAGTACAGCTGATCGGCTTCGGTACATTCGAAACCCGCAAGCGTTCCGGTCGTACAGGCCGCAACCCGCAAACAGGCAAGACAATCGAAATTCCGGAATCCAACGTTCCAGCATTCAAAGCCGGCAACAAACTGAAGGAAGCTGTTAAGTAAGGAATGCGACTGGATAAATTCCTCAAGGTATCGAGACTGATCAAACGCCGCACTGTAGCAAAGGATGTATCCGAGCAGGGCCGCGTATGGATCAATGGTCGGGAAGCGAAGGCGAGCAGCACCGTCAAAGCCGGCGACGAGCTCGCCATCCAGTTCGGGCAGAAGATCGTGACGGTCCGAGTGGACCGGATTGCCGATACGACCCGTAAGGACGAAGCAGCCGAGCTCTATACCTTGTTGAAAGAGGAAGCCCGCAAGCCGGATAACAGTCCGGAGGGCGGCAGCCTGTTCTAGTCTGGCTTCGTGTCAGGCAAGCGTGAAAGTCCCGTTAACGCGGGACTTTCTTTTTTATTCACGCAGGTGTTTCACCCCTGTTCAAATCGGGTAATGCACCTATGCCGTCACCCGGTTCTAAATCTTGTCCCTCCTCCATATGCATGTAGTAATGAAGGAGGGGCCGAGCTATGAATGAACATGGAAAATCCGCCAAGCGCCAGGAAGTCAAGATGCTGAACCGTAAGGTCCTGGAGCTGACCGGCGTCAGTAATGTCGAGAGCTTTGACAGCGAGGAATTTTTGCTGGAGACCGAGTGCGGGTTTGTGACCGTACGCGGACAGAACCTCCACATGAAGCATCTCAGCCTGGAGCAGGGCCTCGTTGCGATCGAGGGACTCGTCCATTCCATCGCCTACCTGGACGGGACAGCCGCAGACAAATCCAAGGGCTTTCTGGGCAAGCTGTTTAAGTGAACCTAGAGATCCAATTCTTGTCGCTGGCTGTAATGATGCTGTCCGGGATTGGAATGGGGGCGGCTTTTGACGGCTACCGCGTCGTATCGAATCAGCTGCGGATTGGCCGTATATGGGTTCCGGTTCTGGATTTGCTCTATTGGACAGCGGCAACACTGATCGTATTCCGCATGCTGATCGCAAGCAATGACGGAGAAGTCAGATTCTATGTGTTTCTTGGTTTGTTTATTGGCATCAGCTTTTACTTCTGGCTGCTTAGCCGGACGATGATCCGGATTGTCGAATGGCTCATGGAGGCGCTGCGCCGTTTATGGACGGCGGCTGTCCGAACCTTTGAGCTGCTGATCATCAAGCCGGTGATACTCGCCTACCGGCTCCTGAAGATAACAGCGGGATTTCTGATTGTTTGCACTATGTTCCTCTTCCGTATTGTGGTACAATTGTTACGTCCGTTTTGGCTTTTCCTATCCTGGATTTTTAAGCCCTTGGTCCGGCCTTTATGGGACTGGATGAAGCAGGCAGGGGGAAAGCTGGGACTGCCCGGGCTGATCGCCCGTATCAAGGCGTTCATCGAACGGATACGAAACCATAAGTCCTAGGAGGTACATAGCGTGGCCAAAGCCCAAACATCCAATCGGACAACCACACACCCTGGTTCCAAGCGTCGTCTGAAGATCTGGTTTGCCTTTGTTGTGCTGTTTATGGCATGGGCTCTCTATACCCTCTTCAGTCAGATGGAGCAGCGCGGCGAGACCGAGATGAAGCGGCTTGCGCTTCAGGAGACCCTTGCGGAAGCAGAGGCGGAGAGTGCGAGGCTGCAGAAGCAGGTTGAGCGGCTGAACGATTCCGAATATATTCGGGAGCTCGCTCGCAAGCATGGCTATATTCTGCCGGGTGAACAGCCGATCCAGGTCACCGAAGCTGGAGAGTAATACGGGCAACCGTCTGTTGACCTTAGTTCCGGCGTTCGGGTATAATCACGGTAGATATACCAAGAAGTAAGAATCAATCCGATTATGGTATGGTTCATTTGCTTTGCAAAAATCTTAGGGAGGAACATTTTATTCTATGGCAATTGAAGTGGGAGCCAAATTAGAGGGCAAAGTGACAGGCATAACGCATTTCGGAGCATTCGTCGATTTGTCGGGGGGTGTCACGGGGCTCGTTCACATTTCGGAAATTGCCGATAATTACGTCAAAGACGTCAAAGATCACCTGAAGATTGACGATGTTGTCAAAGTGAAAGTGATCAATGTGGACAAGGACGGAAAAATCGGACTTTCTATTAAACAGGCAATCGATCGGCCGGAAGGTTATGTACCACCGCAGCGTGGTGGTGACCGTGGCCCAGGATTCAGCGGACCTCGTCCCGGAGCTGGACCCCGTCCAGGCGGCGGACCCCGTCCCGGAGCTGGACCGCGTCCTGGAGGAGGCGACCGTGGAGGACGTCCCTTCAAGGCTGCCCCTGGCAAACCATCCTTCGAGGATAAAGTCTCCCGCTTCTTGAAAGACAGTGAAGAACGTATTTCTTCCCTCAAGAAAAACACGGAGTCCAAGCGTGGAGGCCGTGGCGCGAAGCGAGTGTAACCAATCTTTATAGAATCGTATGAAGTACGCCGTCCCTCACAAGCAGGGACGGCGTACTTGCGGAAGGGCTGTACGGCGGCGATTGCTGCAGTACAGCCCTTCTTCGTTTGCTTGAAGGCGCCAATATTCTTTCTTTTGGTACAGACCAAATACTTTCCCGTATATCTCCATCATCTCCGACAGGTTCGGACGGCTTGCACCCGCGAACATATGAACGGTTACCCCGGTTTTTGTTGAACAAGCCGCCTGCCTGAGTTCCAGAATGCAGCCTCCAAACATGCACAGCCACTGGGCTCGCCTACCGTTTGACACGCCTGCCGGGCCGAGGAGCTTTTGTCGGAAAAAACTTTCCTCTTCCCTACGGGTTATGACAAACATCCCCCATTCCCAATTTTATAATGAGTAACACTCAGAGCGGTAAGGGCTGCAGCGAAAGTCTGAAGGCCCGTCCATCCATCAGGGATGGTGGAAGTTCTAAAATTCGGAATGGTGGTGCCAGAATAATGATGAACAAACGCAACCTGATTATGTTTCCGGGTGCAAAGCAAACAGGTGTCGTTCAGGAGACGGTTCGTAAAGGCTGGAATTCTGCGGGGATGAAGCGGATGGTACAGACCATAGCGTCCAAGAAGTGGACAGTGCTGCTTGCAGTGGTCGCTTTTCTGCTGGGCAGGGCTATGATTTTGGAGTCGCTTGCACCCTTTGCCATTGCTTACTTCGCCGTTATTTATTTTCTGAGACGGGATGTCCATCTGATTGTTGCCGCTTCGCTTGTTCTCGGCAGCTGGTTCGCTGCTACGCCATCCACCCTATGGATTGCCATGGAGCTGTCCGCCTTCTATCTGCTTGTGAAAGGAATGGAAGCTTATGAGCGCTCTGAATTATCCTATGCGCCGCTCATTGTCTTTATATCCACGATGCTTGTAAAATTGTTCGGCGTCGTCTTAACCTCCTCACTGGATTGGTACCATCTGATGATGGTGGCGGTGGAGGCGAGTCTCGCCTTTGTCCTCACGCTCGTCTTCATCCAGGCGGTACCGGTACTGACGATGACGAAGAAGACCTCCGCACTGAAGAACGAGGAGATCATCTGCCTGATGATTCTGCTGGCCTCCATTATGACCGGTGCGGTCGGCTGGGTGGTGTACGGGATGTCGGCCGAGCATGTCATGTCCCGCTACCTGCTGCTGATGTTCGCGCTTGTGGGTGGCGCTCCGCTGGGGGCATCGGTAGGCGTAGTGGGCGGATTAATTCTCAGCCTTGCCGATTTTGAAGCGATTGTGCAGATGAGCCTGCTCGCCTTCTCTGGCCTGCTTGCCGGTCTTCTTCGGGAGGGCGGCAAGGCAGCTGTAGCCTTCGGAATGCTGCTCGGCACGTCGATCCTCTCTATCTATGTAGGCGGCCAGACGGATGTGCTGACCTCGACCTGGGAATCGGTGGCCGCAGCCGCACTCTTCCTGTTGACACCGAGAAGCCTGCTTCGGACAATCGCCCGTTATGTGCCGGGGACAAGCGAGCATGCCAAGACGCAGCATGAGTATGCGCGAAGGGTAAGAGATGTAACGGCTCAGCGGGTTACGCAGTTCTCCGAGGTCTTCCGGCAGCTGTCCCGCAGCTTCGGGCAGATGCAGGAGACGGATGCCTGGCAGAAGAGCGAGGATGACAAGACCCATTTCATGAATGCGGTAGCCGAGCGAACCTGTGCGACTTGCTTCCGGAAGGACATGTGCTGGGACGGCAAATTTTATCAGACCTATAAGGTGATGACGGACATGATGTCCTCGGTTGAGGCCAACCGCCGCGTCGTCACGAAGGAGCTGCCGAAGGAGTGGACAACCCACTGTGTCCGGCCGCAGCAGGTATTGGCGACGATGCGGCAGCAGTACGACCTGTTCGAGCATGACCAGCACTGGCGCAAGCAGATTCAGGAGTCGCGGCAGCTGGTCGCGGATCAGCTCTTTGGGGTCTCCCAAATCATGGAGGATCTGGCCAAAGAAATCCGCCGCGAAGGCCAGGAGCTGCATCTGCAGGAGGAGCAGATCCGGGAAGCGCTGGAGGGGCTTGGACTGTCCATCCAGAGTGTGGATATTATCAGCCTGGAGGAGGGCAACGTAGACATCGAGGTGACCCATACCTTCGGCAGGGGGTATGATGAATGCCGCAAAATTGTTGCGCCGCTGCTGTCCGATATCCTTGGTGAGCATATTGCCGTCAAGACCGAGCGTTATCCGGATGCCAGCGGAGAGCCAGCCTCCGTTACCTTCGGTTCAGCGAAGGAATTCGAAGTGGAGACCGGGGTGGCGGGAGCTGCCAAGGGCGGAGACCTGCTCTCAGGCGACAGCTTCAGCACCGTCGAGCTTGGCAACGGCAAGTTTGCGGTAGCCGTTAGCGACGGTATGGGGAACGGTGAACGTGCGCGGCTGGAGAGCAGCACGGCGCTTACGATCCTGCAGCAGCTGCTGAAATCCGGGATGGATGAGAAGCTGGCTATTAAGTCGGTCAACTCGGTGCTTCTGCTTCGGTCCTCTGATGAGGTATTCGCCACGGTGGATGTGGCCCTGATCGATATGTATACAGCGAAGACGACCTTCATGAAGATCGGCTCGACGCCAAGCTTCATCCGTCGCGGCAGCGAGGTAATCCCGATCTCCGCGAATAATCTGCCGATTGGCATTCTGCAGGACATCGACGTCGATCTGATTCGCATCCAGCTGCAGCCGGGAGATACCCTGATCATGATGACAGACGGCATTTACGATGCGCCGGGACATGCCGTGAACAAGGAAATGTGGATGAAACGCGTCATTCAGGAGCTGCATTCGGAAGATCCTCAGGATATGGCAGATGAGCTGCTGGAGCATGTAGTGCGCCACCACGAAGGCCAGATTGTGGATGACATGACCGTTGTTGTCGCGAAGGTGAGCAAGCATCAGCCGGAGTGGGCAACCTTCCGCTGGCCCGGCATGTCCAAGTTTGAGCGTCCGCGTACGGTGAGTTAACGGCAAGCCGGAGCGGAATAAGCGGGTGTCTTAACCTTCTTTATGATTTAAGAGAAGAGACTGTGCCGGGCCTTCTGGTGCAGTCTCTTTGCAGTTGGAGCTTACTGCTGCTTAAGGTCCCTTTAGGAAGGATGCTAGAATAGCAGCAGTAGACTGGTATAAGCCCTCTATTTCCGGGAATGCTGATTGATAGGCAGTTCAATTACTAGTTACGGAAAATAGGGAGGCGTATGCGCGTGAGGCAGATTTTGCTTATAACAGACGGCTGCTCCAATGTCGGCATGAGTCCGGTCGTTGCGGCCGCACATGCCAGATCTGAAGGGATTACTGTTAATGTAGTCGGGGTACTCGATAATAATGAAGAAGCATCTATGGCGGGCAGAGAGGAAATTGCCGATATAGCTAGAGCGGGCGGTGGTCTGAGCCGGATCGTGCATGAACGGCAGCTGTCGCAGACGGTTCAGCTGATGACCCGCAAGACGGTTGTTACTACGATTCAGCAGGCGGTCAACCGGGAGCTGAAGCAGGTGTTTGGCACAGATGCAATAGAAGAGCTGCCGCCGGAGAAGCGGGGGCAGGTCGTTAGAGTCATTGATGATTTGGGTGAGACATCGGATTTGAAGGTGGCACTGCTGATCGATGCGAGCGCAAGCATGAAACCGAAGCTTGCGGCGGTGGAAGAGGCAATCCGCGACCTGATGCTCAGTCTTCAGGCGCGCTCAGGACGCAGTGAAATCGCTGTGTTCCATTTTCCGCATTCCAGCAGCGGTGATGACTGCATGTGCGACCTGGACTGGACCGATAATCTGACCGGCATGCGCAGCATTATACCGAAGCTGCAGATGCGGGGGACGACGCCAACCGGGCCTGCGCTGATGCAGGTGATTGATTTTTACGGTAAAGGCGGCTATGGTAGAACTACTAGAAGAGAAACGGATGGGATAAGCGGTGACTACGTCGTTTGATATCCGGCTGGCGCGCGGGTCGGTGCTGACCGGCAAGTGGAAGAGGGACCAGTACCGGGTGGACCGGCTGCTGGGTGAAGGGGCTAACGGCAAGGTTTATCTGGTTGAGCACCTGGGACGGCAGTTTGCGCTGAAGATCGGCGGAGATGCCGTTGACCTGCAGTCGGAAATCAATGTGCTTCAGAGCCTTGCCGTCCAGAAGAAGGGGGCCGAGCCCTTCCTGGTCGCCGTGGATGACTTTCGCCATGAGGATGGAAGAGAATATCCGTTCTACGTCATGCGTTATGTCAAAGGCAGCACGCTGAATGAGTTCCTGCACAGGGAAGGGGCGGATTGGTTCCCGCTTATAGGCTTCCACCTGCTGGGCAGGCTTGCGGCGCTTCACGAAGCGGGCTGGGCTTTTGGCGACTTGAAGCAGGAGAATGTGATGGCAGGCGAATTCGGCCGCGTCGAGCTTGTCGATTATGGCGGTGTAACTGCAGCAGGCAAGAGCGTCAAGCAGTTTACGGAGATCTATGACAGAGGCTACTGGAATGCCGGCACTCGGACGGCTGAGGGCAGCTATGATCTCTTCTCGTTTGCTGTGCTCTGCATTCAGCTGTTTGAAGGAAAGCGGCTGATACAGGTAACACAGACTCTGCTGCCTCAGAACCGGAACACGGAGGAACTGCTGAAGCTGGCGGCGGGCAATTCTGCCTTGAAGCCCTTCAACGGCTGGCTTACTAAGGCGCTGAATGGCGGCTTTGCCAACGCCCGTGAAGGAGCGGCTGCGTGGCAGCGGCTCATGTACGGGCCGGGTGTAAGGATGCGGAGGCAGAAGGGCAGCGGTTGGGTCAAAGGGCTGTTCGCCGCTTCGATGGTTGTACTGGCTGCGACGGTAGTCTGGATGTTCGCGGAAGGCGCTATACCTGACGGGCTGTGGTGACTTTGGCGGCGCGCGAGGCGCCTTAGGGAAGTGGGGGCGGATTGTTTGACCGCCAGCGGGTTGGTGTAAATTTACAATAGAGTTACCGGGGTGAGATGTGGAGTCATGGAGGAACTGGTGAAACGTACGAAACAGGCGGCACTGCAGGAGGGTCTCTGGAGCCGGGGGGACACGATTGTAGTAGCGGTATCAGGCGGGCCGGATTCGACGGCATTGCTCCATGTGCTCCACCGGCTGGCTGAAGAGGAGGATATCCGGTTGGTTGCGGCGCATGTCAACCATGGCTTCCGGAAGGAAGAGTCCAGCGCGGAGGCTGATTTTGTTAAGCGTTTATGCCGTCGTCTGCATATCCCATGCGAGATAACGGAGCTCGATATGCCTGCCGAGCTGGCGGCTGTCAGCGAGAACCCGCAGCTGGCCTCCCGCCGGCGGCGCTATGCGTTCCTGCACAGGATTGCGGAGAAGTACGGAGCTTCCAAAATCGCGCTTGCCCATCATGCGGACGATCAGGCGGAAACCGTGCTGATGAGGCTGCTTCGCGGGACAGGCCTTGGAGGGCTCTCAGGGATGGCGCCCATCCGCCGCGAAAAAAACGTGGAACTTATCCGGCCTTTCCTGCGTATGAACAAGACGGATATTCTGGCTTACTGCCGGCAGGCAGATGTGGCCTATTGCGAAGACAGCAGCAACAGCCAGCGGTATTATATGCGCAACAAGCTGCGGCTTGACGTTCTCCCTTATCTTGAGACAATGAATCCCGGTGTGCGTGAATCACTTGTCCGGCTGGCGGAAGTCAGCAGCGGAGAGCATGATTACATGCAACGTCAGGCGGAAGCCGTATTCCAGGAGCAGGCCGTGCAGACCGGCAGAGGATGGAAGCTGAAATGCAGTCAGCTGGCCGGCATCCACGTCGCTTTACAAAGGAGATTGATTAAACTAATATTAAACTATCTCACTCTGGAAACGGAAACGACTTCCTTCGAACGTATTGAGGAAATCCGTCTGTCCGCTACTGACGAGTTACGTACGTCCTGGAGCCTGGATGCAGGCGGCGGGGTGCGGTGTGTTCGTGAATATGATACACTGCGTTTCATCAGGGATAGCGGCGGTACGGAAACGTCGGCGGAGTTTGAGTATTCCGTTACGCCAGAGCATAAGCGGCTGCTGATCGCCGAGACAGGGGAAGAGCTGTTGTTCGGCACCGGCAGAACAGAGCCTGGGAAGAATGACAGCCGTACATATGGCGGGAGCGGCAGTGAAGTGTACTTTGATGCCGAAGCCGTCCGTTTTCCTTTAACCGTCCGCAGCAGAAGGCCGGGAGACCGGATGAGCGTTTTCGGTTTAAACGGCACCAAAAAAGTGCAAGATATGTTCGTTGACAGTAAGATTCCGCCGTCACGGAGAGACCGGATACCGCTTGTATGGGACGCCGAGGGACGGCTGCTCTGGATACCGGGCGTTCGCAGGTCGTCAGTTGCCCCGATTGGGGCTGGGACCGAGCGGCTTCTGCGGATCGTATGGTCGGGAGATGCGGACATTGGCGAGGCCGAAGGCCGCATGGATGGAAGCATGGATTCATAAACATAAGTAGATAAGACATTGGGGGTTCCGAAGTTGCTGAACGACATTCAAGAAGTACTGTACGACGCCGAACAAATCCAGCAGAAGGTGAAGGAGCTGGGGGAACAGCTGAGCCGTGATTTTAACGACCGGAATCCGCTTGTTATCTGTATTCTTAAGGGCGCTTTTATCTTCATGGCCGACCTGGTTAAGAATATGGATATCCCGCTTGAGCTTGACTTCATGGCAATATCCAGCTACGGGGCATCGACGAAATCATCCGGAGTCGTCAAGATTATTAAGGATCTGGACACGCCGGTTGAAGGGCGCGACGTGCTGATTGTTGAGGATATCATCGACAGCGGCCTGACGCTCAGCTACCTGATTGATGTGCTGGAGCGCCGTAATGCTAAGTCGGTAACTGTTGCAACGCTCTTTGACAAGCCGGCCGGCCGGACAGTGGATCTGGAGGCTGATTATACCGGTTTCACCCTACCGGATGCTTTTGTTGTCGGATATGGCCTTGACTATGCCGAGCGGTACCGCAACCTGCCTCTCATCGGCATTCTGAAGCCGGAAGTGTACAGCAAATAACAGCAATCATCGTACCAGGGATCACCCTTATCGGGTCTAAATCCGGTTCTGTTGAGAATGGGAGACCTGCTATGGTAAAATATTTTAAGCGCCTTGAGAGGAGGTAGGGGATGAATCGGATCATCCGAAATACCGGATTTTATTTACTTATTTTTTTGGTGACCGTCGGGATCGTCCAGTTTATCAGCGGCCAGAACGATACAACACAGGAGCTTTCCTATGATAAGTTCCGTCAGGTGCTTGCTGATAACAACGTCGAGGAAGTTACTCTAAAGTTTGACGGCTACACCTATTTGGTCACTGGTGAATATAGAACACAGCCGAGTGATGCGGAGAGCAAGAAGTTCTTCTCGCGTATGCCTGCTGAAGAGTACGCAACCGCAGAAGTTCAGAACGCTTCGGCTGCGAACGGGTTCAAATTTAACATGGAGAAGATGGAAGGCCAGAGCATCTGGCTGACATTCCTGACCTCCATCATACCGTTTGTGATCATCTTCATCCTGTTCTTCTTCTTAATTAATCAAGCACAGGGCGGCGGCGGTAAAGTCATGAACTTCGGCAAGAGCCGCGCACGTCTTTATAATGAAGAGAAGAAGCGGATCACCTTTGAGGATGTGGCAGGGGCTGACGAAGAGAAGCAGGAGCTTGTCGAAGTCGTTGAGTTCCTGAAGGATCCGCGGAAGTTCAGCGCCGTTGGCGCACGTATTCCGAAGGGTGTACTGCTCGTAGGTCCTCCGGGTACCGGTAAAACGCTGCTTGCGCGTGCTGTTGCAGGCGAAGCGGGCGTTCCGTTCTTCAGCATCTCAGGTTCCGACTTCGTTGAGATGTTCGTCGGTGTCGGTGCTTCCCGTGTTCGTGACTTGTTCGAGAATGCGAAGAAGAACGCGCCATGTATCATCTTCATCGATGAGATCGACGCCGTTGGACGTCAGCGGGGCGCAGGCCTTGGCGGCGGTCATGACGAGCGTGAGCAGACGCTCAACCAATTGCTTGTTGAGATGGACGGGTTTGGCGCGAACGAAGGTATCATCATCGTTGCGGCAACGAACCGTCCGGACATTCTTGACCCGGCACTTCTTCGTCCAGGCCGTTTCGACCGTCAGATTACGGTTGACCGTCCGGATGTTAAGGGCCGCGAAGCGGTTCTGAAGGTCCACGCACGCAACAAGCCGCTCGCTAAGGACGTGAAGCTGGAAGTCATTGCGAAGCGGACGACCGGTTTTACGGGTGCGGATCTTGAGAACCTGCTGAACGAAGCGGCACTGCTAGCGGCACGCCGCAACAAGAAGGACATCGCCATGCAGGAAGTGGATGAAGCAATTGACCGTGTTATCGTTGGTACGGAGAAGCGCAGCCGCGTAATCAGCGACCGGGAGAAGCGGATCGTCGCTTTCCACGAAGCGGGCCATACCATTATCGGTTACTTCCTGGAGCATGCCGATATGGTACACAAGGTAACGATTATCCCGCGCGGCCGTGCCGGCGGATATGTGATCATGCTTCCGAAGGAAGACCGGATGCTTGTTACGAAGCAGGAGCTTCTGGATAAGGTCACGGGCCTCTTGGGCGGCCGTGTAGCGGAAGAACTCTTCATCGGCGAGATTGGCACTGGCGCATACAGTGACTTCAAGCAGGCGACGGGCATTGTCCGCAGCATGATTATGGAGTACGGTATGAGTGAGAAGCTTGGTCCGATGCAGTTCGGCAATTCGCAAGGTCAGGTGTTCCTCGGCCGTGATATCGGTCACGAGCAGAACTACTCGGATGCGATTGCTTATGAGATTGACCAGGAAATGCAGAACCTGATCAATTACTGCTACACACGGGCGAAGGATCTCCTGAATGAGAAGAGCCGTGAGGTAACCCTGATTGCCGAGACGCTCCTTAAGGAAGAGACACTGGAACTCGAACAGATCAAGCGTTTGATCGATACCGGTACGCTTGAGGGCGGCAGTGACGATAATACTTCTGGTGAGACTCCTGAGGAGACCAGAGGCGAGCCGTCAATTGATACACTTGGCAACGTTAAGGTTCGGATTCAGAAGAAGGAGCCTGGCAGTGATGCCACTCCGGGCGGCGACGATAACGGTAATGACGGTATGGATCCGCGATAAACTGCGGGTCCCCTATATAGAGGAAGAGCTTCCACCGAAGGGTAGAAGCTCTTTCCTTTTTTTGGTTGGAAATTCAGCTGGTTCAGGGCAGCCGCTTGACCACCATCAGCAGCAGAACGAGCAGCGGCAGCACAGTCGCTATTGTTCCGGCAATATTCCAGCGGCGGCTTGTACGGCGGTAATCGTCACATACAGCACCTGAAGTGCGGGAATGCTGTGCAAGCTGGAGCATCTTCCGCTGTGCCGGAAGCAAGATAGTCAGCCACAGGATGCCGGATATCAGGAACATGAGGTAGGATGCACTTAGCCAGGACCATTGCCACAATGAGTACCCTTGCTCCTCAATCATCATATGACCGGAGAGCAGCAGCAGCGATATGCCGGGTAAAGTAAAGAACAGATCAGCACGGAGTACGGACCTTGCTGCAACGACGATGATGTGCGGATTGCCGCTCCAATCTGCGCTTACCTTCCAGAAGGCCGTAATGATAATATTGCCGATGAAGAGAATAGCACCGAGTACATGAAGGGTCAGCCAGAGATTCATCAAGAGTATTCCATCTCCTTTTTTTTAAAGGTTGTGGGTTAAGTGTAAGATGGAGTGCGATCCTCTCCAAGTGAGGGAAGTCACGTGTCAGGCTGACTGTCCTCCGGATTGCAGGTGACGATGGTCATACGTAAAGATGTGAAAGCTGTTGGCAGGGTAAGAAGGGCGAACTTTGCTACAAATGGGGAGCAGTGCTCGTTCCTGCTTTCACAAGCAGCCCCGTCCTTTTATTGACAGCCTCTGTGGCGTTGTGTAAATTAGTTGTTAACCAATTGATTTCGCGGTCATTGGTCACACTAAGAATCATCAGGCATCTATTGATGGGGGACATGAGCCCTTTGACATAATTAAGGAGTGGATGATCCATGGAAGCATTGGCTCTCGAGCGCAAGGCGGAACAGAACCGTGTACTTCGCGAGCGGCTTATGCAGCTGAAGAAAGAACGCAACGCCATTATTCTTGCTCATTATTATCAGCGTGACGAAATACAGGAGGTAGCCGACTTTCGTGGGGATTCATTCCTTCTGGCACAGAAGGCTGCAGAAACCGATGCGGAGACGATCGTATTCTGCGGTGTCCACTTCATGGGCGAGAGCGCGAAGATTCTGGCCCCGAACAAGACGGTCATTATTCCTGACGAACGTGCAGGATGTCCAATGGCGGACATGGTCAATGTTGATGGACTGCGCAAGCTGAAGGCTCAGCATCCGAACGCAACGGTTGTCACTTATATTAACTCATCGGCTGAGATTAAAGCCGAGACGGACATTTGCTGTACATCGGCGAATGCTGTGAAGGTCGTTAATTCAGTGGATTCGGACGAAGTGATTTGGGTTCCGGACAAGAACCTTGGCCATTATGTGCAGCAGCACACAGACAAGAAGATGATCATCTGGGAAGGCTACTGTAATACGCATGATATGTTGACGGTGAAGGATGTTGAAGAGATGAAGGCCAAGTATCCCGAGGCGCTCTTCGTCGTTCATCCGGAGTGCCGCCCAGAGGTTGTGGAGATGGGCGACTTTGTTGGAAGTACAACAGCTATCCTTAAATTCTGCAAGGAATCGAGTCACAAGCAGTTTATCGTGGGTACGGAGGATGGAACCGGCTACCAGCTACGTCTGGACAGCCCGGATAAGGAATTCCACTTTGCGACCAAGTACCTGGTTTGCCCGAATATGAAGGTCAATAATTTGAAGAAGCTGGTTAAATGTCTGGAAACGATGCAGCCGCAAATTTATGTGCCGCCTCATATTGCAGATCAAGCCCGCCTCTCGCTGGAGCGTATGCTCCAAGTGAAATAGTTACCCGTTTCCCTTAACGGAGCTTGTCTATACTTTATGCCAAAACGGTGCTTACCCCTTCGCCGGGGTAAGCCGTTTACGCTTGTACGGAGGACTGTCATGATACCTAGATATCTGGTGGACGTCGAGCTGTCACAGCTGCCCGTCATCGACAAAGATGTGATCGTTATTGGGGCCGGCATTGCCGGTCTTTTTACGGCTATAAAGGCAAGTGAACATAATTCAGTCCTGATGATTACGAAGAAATCGCTGCTCGACAGCAACACCCGGTACGCCCAGGGCGGAATCGCGGCCGTTATATCGGATGAAGATTCGCCGGCCTATCACAGGCAGGACACTCTCATCGCCGGTGCTGGGTTATGTGCCCATGATGCCGTTGATGTGCTGGTTCACGAGGGACCCGATGGAGTTGCTGATCTCATTCAGATGGGAACCCAGTTCGATCAGGAGGATGGAGCTTACGCGCTGACCAAGGAAGGCGCACACAGCCAGCGGCGGATCCTGCATGCCAACGGAGATGCAACCGGCTACGAGATCGTCCGTGCCTTGTCGGAGAAGACCAAGGATCACGATAACATTGAGGTGTGGGATGACCACTTCGTTATCGACCTGATTACACATGATGGGGAATGCTGCGGAGCGCTCGTCCAGAAACCGGATGGCAGCCGTGTATACGTGCGGGGGAAGGCAACTGTGCTATGCTCTGGCGGGGCCGGGCAGCTTTACCGGTATACCACCAATCCTGATGTAGCGACGGGTGACGGGATCGCGATGGCTTACCGTGCGGGCGCTAATATTCAGGATGTAGAGTTTATTCAGTTTCATCCAACGGCACTTTGTTATCCTGGTGCGCCGCGGTTCCTGATCTCGGAAGCGGTTCGGGGTGAGGGTGCTGTGCTCCGCAATATTAAGGGCGAGCGCTTCATGGAGCGATATCATGAACAGCTTGAACTGGCGCCGAGAGATGTGGTAGCACGTGCGATCGTAAGTGAGATGGAGATTACCAAGTCTACCTTCGTGTACATAGATATAACGCATGAATCGGCAGACCTTGTGAAGCACCGGTTTCCGACCATTTATGAATTCTGCCTGAATTACGGGCTTGATCTGACAACGGACTGGATTCCGGTGGCGCCCGCGGCCCATTATATGATGGGCGGGGTAAAGACCGACCTCAATGGGGAAACCAGTATTAAGCGTCTCTTTGCCTGCGGCGAGGTATCCTCCACTGGCGTGCACGGGGCGAACCGTCTTGCGAGCAACTCCTTATCGGAAGCAATTGTGTTCGGACGCAGAATTGTGCACCGGATCAACAATCTGGAACCCTTCTGTGCGGAAGTGCCATCAACGCTCGAATCACCTGTGCGGATGGCTTCCTCTATTCAGGCTGTAGTGGAGAAGCGGCTTAAGCTGCAAAAGATTATGGTCCGCTACTCAGGGCTTAGGCGGGATGGAAACGGCCTGTCGAAGGGGCTGGACGAGCTGAAGCGGCAGCTGCCGATTTTTCAGACCCTGCTGACCAAACGGGAGCAGTATGAATTTGCCAACCTGCTTACCTGCGCGCTGTTGACGACGCAGGCTGCCCTTTCCCGTGAGGAGAGCAGAGGGGCGCATTACCGGGAGGATTTCCCGGAACGGGATGATTTGCTGTGGCGTAAGCACACTGTGCTGCATCGCGAACATGGCGTGACAGAGGAGCGGATTAACGATGTTTGAGTTGGACCGGTATCAAGACGCGCTGCGGAGTCAGATTAGAAGCTGGCTGGCCGAGGATATCGGCTATGGGGATGTGACGACCGAATCGACAATCCCATATGGTCACCAGTCCAAAGCGATTATCCATGCCAAAGAGGGCGGAATTGTGGCCGGGCTTCCAATCGCACGCCTTGTATTCGATATCGTGGACCCTTCACTTGCTTTCACTCCAATGCAGGAGGATGGACAAGCAATCCGTAAGGGCGATGTCCTTGCCGAGGTGACGGGGAGCACGCACAGTCTACTTACGGGAGAGCGGCTGGCACTTAACCTGCTCCAGCGGTTATCCGGCATTGCCACGAAGACACGCAAGTATGTGGAAGCGATTGAGGGGCTCCCGGTCCGACTGGTGGATACCCGCAAGACCACACCGGGACACCGGCTGCTGGAGAAGTATGCGGTGCGGATCGGCGGCGGAGCCAATCACCGGTTCGGTCTATACGATGCCGTAATGATCAAGGACAACCATATCAAGGGAGCGGGCGGCATTACGGCGGCTGTTGCCGCAGCACGCGGGCGGATTCCGCATACGATGACCATTGAGGTGGAGGCGGAATCCTTAGAACAGGTACAGGAAGCGCTGCAGGCCGGGGCAGACATTATAATGCTCGATAACATGCCGCTTGAGCGGATGGCGGAAGCCTGCCGTATGATTCGTGCGGCTGCCCCCCATGTTCGGATCGAAGCATCCGGCGGTGTCCGGCTTGATACGATCCGCGGCATTGCCGAAACCGGTGTGGATGTCATATCGGTAGGCGCACTAACTTACTCGTTTGATGCACTGGATATCAGTCTGGACCTGAACGAGAGGAAAACGGGGGCGTCTCTCTGATGATAGTAGTCGTGGATGTAGGCAACACGAATATTGTACTTGGGATTTACCGGGGCCGGGAGCTTCTGCATCATTGGCGGCTGAGCACTAACCGTTCAGCAACCGTTGATGAATATGGCATCATGATTCATAATCTGTTTCATTTTGCGGAAGTCTCCATGAAGGATATTGACGGTATTATGATCTCTTCGGTCGTGCCGCCGCTTATGCGCACATTGGAGCAGCTGTGCCAAAAATATTTTCACAAGTCGCCTTACATTGTGGGACCAGGCATTAAGACAGGGTTAAATATACGGTATGAGAACCCGCGTGAGGTAGGAGCCGACCGAATCGTCAATGCGGTGGCGGCAATTGAGAAATACGGAACCCCGCTGATCGTGGTTGATTTCGGAACGGCGACTACGTTCGATTACATTGATGAAGAAGGCAATTATTTGGGCGGCGCTATCGTGCCCGGGATCGGCATCTCCACTGAAGCGCTGTACCAGCGTGCCGCCAAGCTGCCGCGAATTGAGCTCGTGAAGCCGAAGAGTGTAATCGGCCGCAATCCAGTGACGTCCATGCAGGCAGGGATTATCTTTGGCTATGCCGGCCAGGTGGATGGGATCGTGAGCCGGATTCGTGCGGAGTTTGGAACAGATCCGCGTGTGATTGCAACCGGCGGACTGGCGGAGCTCATTGCGGGGGAATCATCCACGATAGAAGAGGTTGACCCGCTGCTTACGCTGGAAGGACTTCGGATTATATATGAGCGAAATATGGAATAGATATAACGAGGACGACGAAAGGAGTGGACAAGGGTGGAAGATATATTGATTCGCGGAACGGCCTGGAATGGCAAGATCCGTGTGTTTGCCTGCCGGGCTACCCATCTGGTTGACGAGCTGCGCCGGCGCCATGGCACACTGCCTACCGCCACGGCAGCACTTGGCCGGACGGCTATTGCTGGTGCGATTATGGGGGCGATGCTCAAGGGTGAGGAGAAATTGACCATCCAGGTTAAAGGGGACGGCCCAATCGGACAGATCGTTGTGGACGCCAATGCACATGGGGAAGTAAGGGGTTATGTGGATCACCCGCAGGTACACCTGGCGAGCAACGCGCAGGGCAAGCTGGATGTAGCCGGTGCTGTCGGACGCTCTGGCCATATTCATATTATTAAGGACTTGGGAATGAAGGAGCCTTATCGCGGCAGCATCCCGATTATATCCGGTGAGCTTGGAGAGGACTTTACGTATTATTTTGCTTCATCGGAGCAGACCCCATCCGCTGTGGGGCTGGGCGTGCTTGTCGACACGGACGGTTCAGTCCTGCAGGCCGGCGGCTTCATTGTTCAGCTGCTGCCAGGTTTGACCGATGCGGATATTACACGGCTTGAGCAGGCACTCTCGGTTATGCCGCCGGTAACAGCACTTCTCGACCAGGGTGAAACGCCTGAGAGCATTCTGCAGTTTGCACTGGGGGACGATGTGCAGGTTATGGACAGCATGCCGATCCGGTTTCAGTGCAAGTGCTCGCCTGAACGTGTCGAGAAGACATTAATCAGTCTGGGAGAGTCTGAGCTGAGCCAGATCATCCAAGAAGAAGGCAAAGCGCAGGTTGAATGTCACTTTTGCAATGAAACGTACAAGTTTGACAAGCCGGAGCTCGAAAGGCTCCTTGAACATGCCAAACCGAAGCCGATGCAATAAGCCGGCGGAGGGGCAAGTATGGGGAAAATTCAACTGTTAAAGGCCGTGATCATTGCTCAAGCGCTGTGCATGATCGTGTTTTCCATCGTTGTGATGGTTAGAATGGTAAGGCCTGACGCAGCGCTTGGCGAAGGCGGCACGGATGCGGATAATAGACCGATTGCCAAGGTGGGCAAGCAGATCATAACGGCTGGTGCCCTGCAGATCGAATTGATCAAGCAGCATGGCGAGTCTGTACTCAAGCAGCTGATGCTGCGGGAAGCCGTCCGGCTTGAGGCTGAGGCACTCAAATTGTCGGTTACCCAAGACGAAGTACGTTCCGCACTGGATCAGGCGATGGAAGGCTATGATAATGAGAGAGCCTTCTATCAGGCGATGCGGGAGCAGCTTGGCATGAATGAGGAAACTGTGCGGGAGGACGCGGAATACAGGCTTCTTCTCGAGAAGGTGGCAACGGCAGCTGTTGAGGTGCCCAAGAAGGATGTTGATGCTTACCTGGCAGAGCATCCCGAAGTATTGGAACCATCGGAGCGGGTTACAATTTCCTGGATTGTAAGGGACACGAAGCAGGAAGCATCGGACACACTGCAGCGCTGGCTGGAAGGGGAGTCCTTCGAGACACTGGCTGGTGCTTATTCCATAGATGAATTTACGGCGGATAATGGAGGCTGGATCGGGACGGTGGAGACAGATGACGTCTACCTGGAGCCTGGAGTCCGGGAAGCACTCCCTTCCATCGGAGTCGGTGAAGCCGGCGGCCCGGTTCAGATTGAACAGGGATGGGCCGTGCTGCTTGTGCATGAACGTACTCTGATCGAACAGCCGGATCGCAGCCTCGTGGAAGAAGAGGTACGCAGGCAGCTGGCACTTGATGCTGCAGCACCGCTGCCGGAGCTGGAGAATGAGCTGCTTGAGAAATATAACGCTGAAGTACTGAAATAGCCGGCGGCCAGCAGTCATGGGGACAATGGACTAATGGTCAATTCCTAGCGGTAAAGTTGCTATTGACAACTTGGGCCCATGGTTATAAGATGAAGAAAGATGAAAACCAACTAATTTAGTCGGAAATAGGGAGGGCTCCAGGATGGCTAGAATTGTGAACAGTGTAACGGAACTTATTGGCGATACGCCGCTTGTACGTCTTAACCGTCTTGTACCGGAAGATAGTGCCGAGATTTACGTAAAGCTTGAATATCAGAACCCGGGTGCCAGCGTTAAGGACCGGATTGCAATCAGCATGATTGAGGTGGCCGAGCAGGAAGGCCGCATTAAGCCTGGTGATACAATTGTTGAGCCTACCAGTGGCAACACTGGGATCGGACTGGCTCTGGTCGCAGCAGCCAAGGGCTATAAGGCAATCCTTGTAATGCCTGAAACCATGAGCGTTGAGCGCCGCAACCTGCTTCGTGCATACGGCGCTGAGATCGTCCTTACGCCGGGTGCGGAAGGAATGAATGGTGCGGTTCGCAAGGCGGAAGAGATTCAGCGCGAGAACCCAAGCTACTTCATGCCTCAGCAGTTCAAGAACCAGGCAAACGTGAAGATTCACCGCGAGACAACAGGTCCCGAAATCGTGGAAGCGATCAATTCGCTGGACGGCAAGCTGGATGCTTTCATCGCAGGTATCGGTACTGGCGGCACGATTACAGGCGCTGGCGAAGTGCTGAAGAAGAATTTCGAAGGCGTGAAGGTTTACGCGGTAGAGCCTGCAGCTTCCCCGCTGCTGTCGGGCGGCAGCCCAGGCCCTCACAAAATTCAGGGCATCGGCGCCAACTTCGTGCCGGATATCCTGAATCGTGAGATCTACGACGGCGTTATTACCGTTGAGAACGAGGATGCATTCGAGTATGCACGCCGTGCAGCCAAAGAAGAAGGCATTCTTTGCGGTATTTCTTCGGGTGCAGCAATCTATGCTGCGCTGAAAGTAGCGAAGGAGCTTGGCAAGGGCAAGCGAGTTGTCGCTGTAGTTCCTAGTAACGGCGAGCGTTACCTGAGCACACCGCTCTTCAACTTCGAGAACTAAAGAACAGAAGTGCGAGCGTCCCCTTAGGGTAAGGGGGCGCTTTTCTTCATATTATGCGATAGGGTATACTTATAAGAAAATGATTACGGAATCGTCCGTTCCTGAGGAGGACAAGCCATGATTTTGGTCATCGACAACTATGACTCGTTCACCTACAACCTGGTCCAGTATTTGGGCGAGCTTGGCGAAGAGATTGTGGTCAAGCGCAATGATGAGATCGATCTGGACGGCGTGGCGGAGTTGGCGCCTGACCATCTGCTGATTTCCCCCGGGCCATGTACGCCGAATGAAGCGGGCATCAGTCTTGCGCTCATTGAACGGTTCAAGGGACAGATTCCCATTATGGGTGTATGCCTCGGCCACCAATCCATCGGCCAAGCTTTCGGCGGAGAAGTAGTCCGGGCAGATAACTTGATGCATGGCAAGACATCCGAGATTCACCATGACGGTAAAGGTGTATTTGCCGGCGTGCCATCCCCTTTCACGGCGACCCGGTATCATTCGCTTATCGTGAAGAAAGAGACGCTTCCGGACTGTCTGGAGATTACGGCCGAAACTGCAGAAGGTGAAATTATGGGTCTTCGCCATAAGAAATACCCGATCGAAGGGGTACAGTTTCATCCGGAGTCCATTATCACCGACCATGGAATGTCACTCCTGAGAAACTTTCTTCAGACCAAGGCAGGCGCTGCGTCTTGAGCTTGAAGGTGATGTATAACGGGTCTGTCGTTGATGCTCATGAAGCCGTGATCTCGATTTATGATCACGGCTTTTTATACGGTATGGGGTTATTTGAAACGTTCCGGACCTATGGCGGCAGGCCTTATCTGCTGGATATGCATATGAAGCGTCTGCAGAACGGCTGCAGAGCACTCTTCATTGACTGCCGGTTGACGGCGGAGACGGTCCGCGAGTGGATCGCGGAGCTCCTGCAGGCCAATGAGCTTGATGATGCTTATATTCGGCTGACCGTAACGGCTGGGAACGGTGAGCTCGGCCTGCCGTCAGCGGATTATGACGACCCGAATGTGCTGGTCATTGTCAAACCGCTGCCAGTTCTGCCGGAATCGGCTTATGTCGAAGGACGGGAGCTGAGGCTGCTGAATACCCGGCGCAATACGCCGGAAACCGACATTCGTCTTAAGTCGCTGCATTATATGAATAATATTGTCGCCAAACGTGAGCTCGCGGCGCTGAAAGCCGCCCCGGGTGCGGAAGGGCTTATGCTGACCCGGGAAGGCCTGCTTGCCGAAGGCATTGTGTCCAATCTCTTCTTCCTGCGCGGCGGAGTGGTATGCACACCGCGTACAGACACCGGCATTTTACCGGGGATTACAAGGGAGAAGGTACTGGAGCTGGCGGCGTCACTCAGGTACAGAACGGAGGAAGGCTTGTACCGTTGGGATGATCTGCTGGAGGCCGAAGAAGTATGGGTCACGAACTCCATCCAAGAGGTGATGCCGGTCACGCGGCTTGTGGACCAGCAGGGGACAAGAGCAGTTGTTGGCCAAGGGTATGCAGGTGATGCAGCCAGAAGGCTGATCGCCGCTTACCGCCAGAGCATTAATGGGTGAGCTTGGCACTGGAAAGGCTAAGACTAGCTGAATGGTTGAGCATTTGGGCGGACAGATGCATCAAGGAGGAAATGTGATGACAATCAGACCGGTGTTTTACCGCCGCAGCTACAGCTGGGGGCAAGCCTCGCTGGAGCTCGGGGAGCGGACGCTTGTAATGGGCATCTTGAATACGACGCCAGATTCCTTCTCTGATGGCGGGCGCTATACCCGGATTGATGCTGCGGTGGAGCATGCCAGGGAGATGGCAGCTCAAGGAGCGGATCTAATTGATATTGGCGGTGAATCGACAAGACCGGGCAGCTCGCTTGTACCGCTGGAAGAGGAGCTCGCACGGGTCATCCCCGTCATTGAAGCGGTTCACAAGGCTCTCCCGCATATTCCAATTTCTATCGATACGTATAAAGCGGAGACGGCCAGGCAAGCACTGGAGGCAGGGGCTCATATTATTAATGATGTATGGGGCCTGCAGGCAGACCCGGACATGGCCCGAATTGCGGCAGCAGCCGGCTGCCCGGTTATTATCGGCCATAACCGGGAGTCAGGGGGATATGCCAATCTCGCTGCCGATATAGCCGCTGACCTGAGGCGAAGTATTCGGAGCGCCCTGGAGGCGGGGGTGCAGCAGGAGCAAATCTGGGTGGACCCGGGAATTGGCTTTGCCAAGGATTATGATGATAATCTGTCCTTGATGGGTGAGCTGGACGAGCTGTCAAAGCTCGGTTACCCGATATTGCTCGGGACCTCGCGCAAACGGTTTATTCAGCGGACGCTTGATCTGCCTCCGGATGATGTGGTGGAAGGCACAGCTGCAACGACGGTTATGGGTATTATGCAGGGCTGCCAGCTTGTACGGGTGCATGATGTTCAGGCGAATGTCCGTGCTGCGCGTATGGCGGATGCGGTCGTATACCGGTTTGCTGATATACGGAAGCAGGCTGGTGAATAAGGAAGCAGCGGATAGAACGGAGTGACGGAATATGGATAAAATGATTCTGAAGGGCATGCAATTTTTTGGCTATCACGGGGTTATCCCCGAGGAAAACAAGCTTGGGCAGCGGTATGGCGTAGAGCTTGAGCTTCTTCTTGATCTTGGGCAGGCCTCGGAGTCCGACGATATTGATGCAACGGTAAATTACGCGGAGTTATATGAAGTGGTGAAAGCTGTTGTCGAAGGGCCGCCGTCGAAATTGATCGAAGCCGTGGCTGCCCGTATTGCATCAGCCGTTCTGGACACTTATACTATTATCAATGAAGTGGCCGTAAGGGTGACGAAGCCGCACCCGCCGTTCGATATCCATTTCGACGGAGTAACGGTGGAACTTCGCAGAAGGCGTGATGAAGATGGTACGATCATTCCCGCTTGATTACCCTGAACACGGGGCAGGCGGCTCGGCAGACAGCACGGAGCGGGAAGCTTATATTGCCCTCGGCACCAATCAAGGTGACCGGGGCGCCATGCTGTGCGCAGCGCTTGACAGGCTATCGGCGCTTCGGGATGTACGGGTAACCCGTGTGTCCGCTGTGTATGAGACTGATCCTGTAGGCTATACCGAGCAGCCTGCTTTTCTTAATATGGTCGCAGCCGTACAAACTGCCCTGGAGCCGGACCGGCTGCTTGCGGAATTGCTTAGAATCGAGCATGAACTCGGACGTGTCCGCGATATTCGCTGGGGGCCGCGTACGATCGACCTGGATTTACTGATGATGGAAGGCGTCACGATGAATACCGAACAGCTTACCATTCCACATCCCCGCATGATGGAGCGAGCCTTTGTTCTGGTTCCGCTCTGCGAGGTGCTGGATGAAACAATGCCTCAGTACGATGAAGTTGAAGCGGCTGCGCAGCAGGCATTGGGACAGGGAAAGGAAGGCATTGCACGATGGAATACGATCAATTGGCACAGCGCATCCGCGCTTTTCGAAAGTTAAAGGGATTTACCCAACAGCAGCTGGCTGAACGGCTTGGCGTCTCGGTAGCGGTGCTTGGTTCGCTGGAGCGGGGAACGCGCAAGCCCGAGACCAAGCTGATCGAGCGGATTGCCGAATCCCTCGGGGTTAGCTATGAAGAGCTGACGGCAGGCGGCTAGTCGTTACGAAGAAGTTGAATAAGGCGCAGGCTTGGGAAAGGAGTATGGGGCACCATGCTGAAAATTGGAGACATCGAGATGAAGAACCGAGTGGTGCTGGCGCCGATGGCCGGGGTATGCAATCCGGCTTTCCGCCTGATCGCCAAGGAGTTTGGAACCGGTCTGGTATGTGCGGAGATGGTAAGTGACAAGGCCATTCTGCATGGCAACAAACGGACCATGGAGATGCTGTATGTGGATGAGAGGGAGAAGCCTCTCAGCCTGCAGATATTCGGCGGCGACAAGGAATCGCTTGTTGAAGCTGCCAAGGTTGTGGACAAACAAACCAATGCCGATATCATTGATATCAATATGGGCTGTCCGGTGCCCAAGGTCACGAAATGTGATGCGGGCGCACGCTGGCTGCTCGATCCGAATAAAATCTACGAGATGGTATCTGCAGTAGTGGATGCAGTAGATAAGCCGGTAACGGTCAAGATGCGTATCGGCTGGGACAGCGAGCATATCTTCGCCGTAGAGAATGCCCAGGCAGTCGAGCGTGCCGGCGGCAAGGCGGTCAGTGTTCACGGCCGTACCAGGGAGCAGCTGTATACCGGCACCGCTAACTGGGATATTATTAAGGAAGTTAAGGAAGCTGTATCTATTCCTGTGATCGGAAACGGCGATGTGTTCTCTCCGGAGGATGCAAAGCGGATTCTTGAGCATACCGGCTGCGACGGCGTCATGATTGGACGGGGCGCACTCGGCAACCCTTGGATGCTGTACCGGACTATTCACTACCTGACAGAGGGCGAGCTGCTGCCTGATCCGCATCCATCGGAGAAAATGCGGATTGCTGTGCTGCACATGGACCGCCTGGTTGCGCTCAAAGGAGAATCCACAGCTGTGCGCGAAATGAGAAAGCATCTTGCCTGGTATCTTAAAGGACTGCCTGGCGCGGCAAGAGTCAAGGATGTCATTATGGAAGAGACGAGCCGCGATCAGATGGTGAAGATTCTGAATGATTATGTCCAGTCGCTTGATGAAGCCGGCGAAGCAGTCGTTCAATAATGTATAAGGCCGCGCGGCTTGCTGCGCGGCTTTCCTGCTGTGCGTGAATGGTATGGCGAAGCTAGATCATCCTCTGCTTTGCCGGCTCCAGGAAAGAATGCTGATGCTGCCTGTTTTGGCTTTACAGCACGGGCTTAAGCGGTTTCAGAAGGCGTTTGGCTGTCATTGACATTTGGGCTGGATATGAAATATAATCATGCAATAACATTTGTCCCGGCAAGGGGCATAAGGATTTTTATTCGATTGCCGGCTGTTAGTCAGGCCGAAGGCGCCTTGCACGTTCGGTGCGGTGATGGGGCAGCGGAAACGCTTTTTTACAGGTCATGTCACGGGTTGGAGTCAATATATTAAGTAACAGTGAATTCATACAGAGTATGAAAATTTTGCACACGACAGGAGAATCGGTAAGATGAGCGATAAAGAGATCATTCTGACGCAGGACGGCTTGAAGAAGCTCGAAGAGGAGCTGGAGAATCTCAAGTCCGTCAAGCGCCGGGAAGTGGCTGAACGGATTAAAATCGCCATCGGCTACGGGGATATCAGCGAGAACTCCGAGTACGAGGATGCGAAGAATGAACAGGCCTTTATTGAAGGCAGAATCATCACCCTTGAGAAAATGCTGCGCAACGCGCGTATCATCAATAATGATGAAATCGCTACGGATACGGTGAGCATCGGCTCCATTGTAACCGTTGAAGATGTGGAATTTAAGGATACGATGGAGTACGCCATCGTCGGCACGGCTGAGTCCGATCCGCTCCAGAATAAGATTTCCAATGAAAGTCCGGTCGGAAAAGCGATTTTGGGCAAGAAAAAGGGTACAATTGTAGAAGTAAACGTACCAGCCGGCGTCATTCAATATAAGATTATCGATATCAAAAAATAGCATCCAAAGCGCAGACGTACGGTTATTAGCCTCACCAAATGGATATGGTTCTGAACGATGAAGAAGCTTCCATTGCGGAAGCTTTTTTTCGGACATGAGGTTATTGGGAACGGGTAGCAGAGAGAGGGAGATGAATGACTGTGGATCTTAATCAGGGACAGGGACAAGAACAGGAAGCCCAGGAGCTAAGTGAACTGCTTCAAATCAGACGCAACAAATTGGACGAGCTTCGGGCTCTCGGGGTAGACCCGTTCGGGAAGAAGTACGTACGGACCCATCAGGCGAAGGACATACTGGATGCTTATCAGGACGTCAGCAAGGAGCAGCTTGAAGAGCAGGCAGTAGAGGTATCGCTGGCCGGCCGTATTATGCAGAAGCGGGGAATGGGCAAGGCATCGTTCGCGCATATCCAGGACCTCTCCGGCAAGATTCAGATTTATGTCAGACAGGATACCGTGGACGAGAAGAAGTATCAGGCATTTGATCTGCTTGATCTTGGGGATATGGTAGGCGTTAAGGGGACTGTCTTCAAGACCAAGACCGGCGAGACGTCGGTTAAGGTGAAGGAACTGGAAGTGATGACGAAGTCGCTTCTGCCGCTGCCTGAGAAGTACCATGGACTGAAGGACGTAGAACTGCGCTACCGCCAGCGTTACGTGGACCTCATCGTAAATCCGGATGTGCGCCAAACCTTTGTTGCCCGTTCCCGGATTATCCAGTCGATGCGCCGTTACCTGGATTCGCTCGGATACCTTGAGGTGGAAACGCCGACCCTCCATACAATTGCAGGTGGAGCGGCAGCCCGTCCGTTTATAACGCATCATAATGCGCTTGATATGCAGCTGTACATGCGGATTGCGATTGAGCTTCATCTTAAGCGGTTGATTGTTGGTGGTCTTGAGAAGGTCTACGAAATTGGACGGGTATATCGCAATGAAGGGATCTCAACTCGGCACAACCCGGAATTTACGATGATTGAGCTGTATGAAGCCTATGCGGATTACAAGGACATCATGGCATTAACCGAAAATCTGATCGCCCATATCGCCAAGGAAGTGCTCGGGACAACGACGATCACCTATCAGGGCCAGCAGGTAGATTTGGCACCGCCATGGCGCCGTGTTTCGATGGTGGATCTGGTGAAGGAATTGACCGGTGTTGATTTCAGTGTCCAGATGACCGATGAAGAGGCTCATGCTCTTGCCAAAGAGCATAAGGTGCCGGTTGAACCGCATATGACATTCGGGCATATTCTGAACGCCTTCTTCGAGACATTCGCAGAGCACACGTTGATTCAACCGACCTTCGTTACCGGACATCCGGTTGCAATCTCCCCGCTTGCGAAGAAGAATGAGGAGGACCCTAGATTTACGGACCGCTTCGAGCTGTTTATCGTTGCGCGTGAGCATGCGAATGCCTTCACCGAGCTGAATGACCCGATCGATCAGCGTGAACGGTTCGAAGCGCAGCTTGTGGAGCGTGAGCATGGCAACGATGAGGCGCATGAAATGGATGAAGATTTCATCCGCGCACTGGAGTATGGCATGCCGCCAACAGGCGGACTCGGCATCGGTGTCGACAGGCTGGTCATGCTGCTGACAGACGCGCCTTCGATACGTGATATTCTGCTGTTCCCTCATATGCGTTCGGAAGAATAGCAGACAAGAGCTGTCCCGTTCAGGGGCAGCTTTTCTTTTTGAATGAAGAGGTCCATCCGCGGTTAAACTTTTTTGAATAAAAAGCTTGCATTCAGTTAGACAGCTGTGATATATTATTCAAGTCGCCGCTGAGAGGCGGACGGCACATTAGAAGGTATTCAACAATACAACCTTCGTAATTGTTCTTTGAAAACTGAACAACGAGCGAACTGCCCTGTCATTCCTTCATGGAATGATGGATAAGCAATACAGAATGAGCAAGTCAACTTTCATTACTTTAATGGAGAGTTTGATCCTGGCTCAGGACGAACGCTGGCGGCGTGCCTAATACATGCAAGTCGAGCGGATCTTTGAAGGTGCTTGCACCTTTAAAGATTAGCGGCGGACGGGTGAGTAACAC
>NZ_QKRB01000047.1 GCF_003233845.1 Paenibacillus sambharensis | reverse complement strand
GTGTTACTCACCCGTCCGCCGCTAATCTTTAAAGGTGCAAGCACCTTCAAAGATCCGCTCGACTTGCATGTATTAGGCACGCCGCCAGCGTTCGTCCTGAGCCAGGATCAAACTCTCCATTAAAGTTGAGTCTAACTTGCTCATTCTGTATTGCTTATCCATCATTCCATTAAAGGAATGACAGGGCAGTTCGCTCGTTGTTCAGTTTTCAAAGAACAATTACGGAAGCATTCATCTTGCGATATTCGCTCCGTCTTGCTTGTCCCTGCCGCTCTCGCGACCGGAATTAGAATATATCATATTTCGCAGATGATGTGCAAGTGTTTATTTTCCCCACTCGTTCGTGACCAGCTTATTCAGCCGTTCCAAACTCCCGCATCCTATCCACTCATTAGCCTTCTCTGACGGCCGGATTCATAGAATAACACGGCCCGTACACTTAAGCAACTGGAAGTTTCAAGCATCATCCGGTCAGCAACCTAAATATATTTCAAACCAAAAATAAAAGACATTTTCGGACAGACAGCACCCATATAATACATTGACCGCGAAACTTCGGAGGGAGTGACGACATGTTTTATCATGTGAAGGAGCTGCAATACCAGGCAAAGCCCGAACGCCCGGATCCGATCTTTGCCCGCAAGCTGCAGGAGGTGCTCGGTGGACAGTTTGGCGAGATGACAGTTGCGCTGCAGTATCTGTTCCAAGGCTGGAGTACACGTGGGGACGGCAAGTATAGGGATTTATTGTTCGATACCGGTGCGGAGGAGCTCGCCCACATTGAAATGCTCGCTACCATGATCGCCCGCTTGCTCGATGGCGCTCCAATTGGAGATACCGAAGAAGCTGCCAAAAACCCTGTTGTCGGAGCTATTCTCGGCGGGATGAACCCGCAGCATGTCATTGTATCCGGACTCGGCGCTATGCCGGCTGATAGCAACGGCAACCGTTGGGATGCCAAATACATGATCGCAAGCGGGAACCTCCTGGCTGATTTCCGTGCTAATCTTAACGCCGAATCCCAAGGCCGGCTGCAGGTCGTGCGCCTGTATGAGGAAACGAGCGACAGAGGCGTTCGTGATATGCTTTCCTGGCTTATTGCCCGTGATACCATGCACCAGAATCAATGGGCCGCCGCTATCGCCGAGCTGGAAGAGAAAGAAGGGCTTGTCGTGCCAAGCACATTCCCAAGGGAACTGGAGAAGAGAGAGGTATCCTATACGCTCTTCAATCTCTCCCGTGGAAACGAAAGCGCATGTGGCCGCTGGGCCAGTGGTCCAAGCATGGATGGCTGCGGCACCTTTCAATACGTCGAGAATCCTCAACCGCTCGCCCCAAAACCGGTATTGGCTCCAGCACCTCCCTATATTCATGATACACCGCCCGGCGTCTTAAAAGACGGACCTCTGATGCCTCCTATGTAACATCCGCATATATTACATAAACCCTCCCGGCTACGTAAGCCGGGAGGTTCTTGTGCTGTGCCTTTACTTCTTCCGGTCGCGCGGCCCGTTAATTCGTGAAGGCGCTCTGCCCGGTTCAATGATTACTGGCTGCTTCGTATAACGCGTTTCATGTGAGTGTACTGCCCCCGCCTGATGCGTACCCAAGTCCCGGGTCTCCGGGTTCGTCTCTTCTTTGCCGCTCATCACATTAACCCTGGGCTACTTTAAGGGCAAGCTGAGCGTTGTCCAGATCCATCTGGATTTGCGCTTTCGCATCACCCGGGTTGTACCAGCCTTTGCTGATCATATAATTGGAGATTTGCTCATGCGTATCGATGGCAGTATTCAGCTGACGCTTCAGCATATTGCGGACTTCCGGAGTTGCGGCTTCGGTAATCGCGTAAGACAAGTTACGAACACCCGATTTTGCTGTAATCAGAAAATCAGCTGCAATCACTTTATCGGTCATTACGTTCATACCTGTCATATTTTCTACAAGTGCGTTCATTGCAGCACCTCCTCATCTATTATTTAACTGCATTAGACAGTAATGATTGGAGCTCCTGAATAGCAGTCACACTATTAGTCACATCGGTATTTAAAATATTTTTAAGCTCTTGGTCGGTAACGAGCATCTGCATCGTCTTGGATTTTGTTACACATGTGTTTTTGAACATAAGCAGTTCGTGCATATCCAGCATCTCGTGTGCGCCCAGACCAGATGGTGTGTTCAGCATTTGTTTTCACCTCCTTTATCCGTACGCCAATCTTAAGTTACAGAGAAGCATTAAACTGCTTCAAATCCTCAATAAATTCTTTCGGCAGCTCTTTATCTTCACCGAAGCTCTCGCACAGCGTGTGAGCCACAAACTCAGCACTTACCCCGTAATGCTTCAAAATAGTATTAATCGTATCCAGGTGCTCATGGTTATCGACATACTCGTTCAGTCTGCTCATGATCTTCCCTCCTTTACTTCAGGACTTATTTTTTGCTTGAACCAATCGTTTTTATCCCGGTAAAAAAACATAGACAATTTCCCATTTGCCCGAACTGGGCATATGGTGTCTTATCAAACATTGGAGGGATGACGATCGTGTATTCCGATCAACGACACACTCAGCCTCACCTGGCATGGCATGAAACATTGGAGCTTCATGAACTGACCGCTTTCCAAAGCAATTACCTGATGGCCTTCAAGATGGACGTACCGGACATTAAGGATCCGACGCTGCGCGCCCTCTATGCCGAAACCATTGACGCGGTGGAGAACAACCTGAAGGAACTGATTGAATACGTACCGAAAGCTCCAACAATCGCACATAGAAACTCAGCAGACGATCTGACCGGATTTTATGGCGGACAGCTGCTTATCTTTGCCAAAACTGCTGTACGCAACTACGCCATTGCTGTGACAGAAACGGCTACACCAAAGCTCAGAGAAACCTTGACCCGTCAGCTGAATAAAGCCATTGAGCTTCACGCCAAGGCTTTCTACTTCATGTATGAGCGCGGTTTTTACCCTTCGTACAACCTGCAAAAGCTGCTAACTAACGACGTCATGCTGGCCAAAAAAGCACTATCCATGTAACAAAGCCAAGCAGTCCGGTTTCAGCCCCCCTTAGCCTGAAGCCGGTTTGCTATTTCCTATCCGGTTCATAACCTTGCCGCTCAACCTTCACCTTGCGATCCTTCAGCTGATGCACGCCATCACTGGTACCTGCCATATATACATCCGAAAATTGCTCATGTGTCAGCTCGGTCCCCTTAAGCTTATGAGGATCATCCTGTCCTTTTTGCCGCTCTGTCATGGGTTTCCCACCTTTCCTCAACATCATTACACGCCAACCATTATCCGCAGGACCGGCCCGCTTTATTCAACCTACACTCAGCACATAAAATCAGGCGGAACTATCCAACATAAGCCGTACCCGATTCAAAATCCATCTTAACAGGAGTGCAGCAATGAAATTCAAACATGGCGAAGCGACAAGCGCGAGAGCACATAACAATCCTGTCAATAAAGAGGACAAGCTGCATTGGTGGCAGCTGTCTCTGCTTGGTGTGGCTTTCACAATTGGTACAGGCTACTTTCTGGGATCCGGTATCGCGATCAAAATCGGCGGCCCCGGCGTTCTGATTGCGTTTGTTTTTGCCGGCTTTGGTACTTATATTGTCTTTGACGTCCTGGCGCGGATGACTTCTGAAGATCCTCTCGAAGGGTCTTTTCGCTCGTATGCCAAGAAAGCTTTCGGACGTTGGGCCGGCTTCACCAGCGGGTGGGTCTACTGGGCATCCGAGCTGCTCATTATGGGAAGTCAGATGACAGCCCTGTCTCTCTTCTCTCGCTTCTGGTTCCCGGATGTGCCCATGTGGCTGTTTGCCAGCGGCTATGCCATTCTCGGGTTAATCATCATTCTGCTTGGAACCAAAGGGTTTGAACGGTTTGAAAATGTGTTCGCCATCATTAAGGTTTCCGCCATTGTGATGTTTCTGATCATTGCCACGGCAGCCCTGATGGGCTGGATTGGTACCGGACGATATACGCCTTCTGTGCCTGGAACGGCCGGGGAATATTTTCCGCATGGCTTCATTGGGTTATGGTCCGCTCTGCTTTTTGCTTTCTACGCCTTTGGCGGCATCGAAATCATGGGTATTATGGCCATGCGGCTTCAAGATCCCAAGCAAGCGCCCAAGGCCGGGAAAATGATGCTGATGCTGCTCACGACAATCTACATCGCATCCATTATTCTGGCGATCACACTAGTGCCGTGGAACACCTTAAACGCAAAAAAGAGCCCCTTCTTGACGGCCCTTGATCAATATAACTTACCGCTTGTCCCGCATATCTTTAACGCCGTCCTGATCATCGCAGGCTTCTCTACAATGGTCGCCTCGCTGTTTGCGGTGACTACTATGCTGGTAACATTGGCACAGGATAAGGATGCCCCCGTCTTTTTCGCCAAGAAGGTGTTGAAGGGGTGTCCACTGCCAGCTATCGGTTTAACGACGGCCGGACTAATTGCCTCGATCATCTCTGCGCTGCTTATGCCGGGGAAAATCTACGAATATGTAACAACCGCTGCCGGATTGATGCTGCTCTACAACTGGTTCTTCATCCTGGTGACCTCCGGCAAGCTGCTCAAGCTCAGCAAGTGGGCGCAGGCCAAGCGATTTACCGGCATGCTTATCCTGCTTACTGCCGTTTCCGGTTCTCTGTTTCACGAGACAAGCCGGCCCGGATTTTATGTCAGTTTTGCGTTCGTTGCCCTTATTGGGTCTGTTACTCTCTTGATGATGCGCCATTGGAAGAAGACAGGGGGACATCGCACGCATATCGCTTCTGCCGGCGGGGAATCTGAGCATAAGATCATTGGTATGGATTACAAGTTAGGGGAAGAGAAGACGAAACGCTTGAATGCCAAAGTAAGATCCAAAACCGATTAACGATAAACCTGAAAGCATGGAAATAAACTTAAGCAGTCCGGACGTCATCCATTTGCGGAATGAGCTGGCTACAGCGGCCATGGTCAAATCCCACAGCAGGATACCAAAGATAATCGCTCCGCTATAGATGAGCAGTTGCCGGCTATCATACTTGGCAGCCGTCTCGGCTAGTACTGACCCATATATACCCAGCCAGAATAATATCGTCATTGGGTTCGATAGCGACATGAGAAAACCAGAAATAAAAGCCTTCAGCTTTGTTTCATCTTTTCCTTCGGAGCGGGCTTCCCCTATACTGTCGAGACTAAGTAAGCTCTCTATACCGGTATAAATGAGTACAAATGCACCAAAGAGGTAAAGGAAGGTTTTCATGAAGGGGATTTCAATAAAATGAACGATACCCATATACACCATCATCATATAGAGGGCATCTGCGGCCATAGCTCCTACTCCCACCAGCCAGGCATTCATGAAGCCGCTCTTGATCCCTCGGTCCAGCTGAGCCGCGTTGATTGGTCCGATTGGAGCGGATAGGGATAGTCCTAATAGGATGTAGCCGAAAATTGTATTCATATTAACCGGAGCCCTCCTGAGTCCTTAGGATGTACTATGTACTTGTACCATCTTATTCAGGAGGTTCGGCTTGTACGACTATTTCGCGAAAAATAATGCAGCGTCCTGTGCTGCTTGGCCAGACTGAAAATAGAATAAAGCCCGTTAAGCATTGTGCTTAACGGGCTTTATTAGCTTGGCAACGTCCTACTCTCCCAGGACCCTGCGGTCCAAGTACCATCGGCGCTGGAGGGCTTAACGGTCGTGTTCGAGATGGGAACGCGTGGATCCCCTCCGCCATCATCACCAAACAGTGTTTTTCGATGCTGCGCTTCTCCGAATCACTTCAGAAAATACACTACCATCATCATGATTAGGCTTCATTGAAATACTTCAGAAAAGACCGGACCATCTGCATGGTTGCGCTTCTCCGGATCACTTCAGAAAAGACCAATCATCGAAAGTTAGGATGTTACACCCTGAAAACCGGATGCGAATGAAGTTGTAGAACTTAGCTGGTTTGTTTGTTCTTAATAGGATAAGCCCTCGACCGATTAGTATTCGTCAGCTGCACGCATTGCTGCGCTTCCAC
>NZ_QKRB01000046.1 GCF_003233845.1 Paenibacillus sambharensis | reverse complement strand
CTCCTAGGCCCCCTAATTAAACTGGAGTCCTCCCATCCAATAATTTAAACTTAGGATAAGGGAGTGATCCGGTATGGGGAAAAGGCTGAGCAAAGACACGCAACTTAAAATAGTTAAAGAAGCACTGGCTGGGATAAAGGTGGGGGCTCTTGCCCGCATGTATGACATACACCCTGAAACCATTCGTACGTGGATAAGAGATTACCGTGACACGATTCCAGCAGAAGAGATTCCGCTTACTGACGAACATGTGCAGGAAATGCAGCGGCTGCAGGAGGTTGAGCAGCGGTATGAAAAAGCCGTTAAAGTACTCGGTGAGAAGGAACTCGAAATTGAGATTCTCAGAGAGTTGCTAAAAAAGAAAGACCCCGCTTATCTGAAAAACTTGAAGTAGCAGAACCATTTATTAAGCGGGGAGTGCCAGCAGCATTGGTTCTGCGCATTCTAGGTATCGCTGAATCCACCTATTATGATCGAAAGAAAAGAGAGATGTCTTGCCCGCCTGAGCGCCCTGCAGAAAACCGGCGTGGTCGCCCTGTGCCTGGATACTCTCATACGTTTGATGGCGAACGCGTAGTGGACAGCCAGATCAATGACTGGTTGCTTGAGCTCATCGAAGGCGAAGAGCATGTTTACGGGTATAAACTCCTTGCGCAATGCATACGTGACAAGTACAACGTGAGGCTAGACAAAAAGAAAGCATACCGGTTATGTAACGAGTTGGGCATTCTTCAAAAACCACGTCAGCGAGTTCAGGCGCATCCGCGCAGGCTGCCGAAAAACCGTGTCGTTACAGGCTCCAACCAGTTGTGGCAAATGGATATTAAGTATGGCTACGTCCGTGGGCTCGAGCGATTCTTCTATGTGCTCAGCATCATTGATGTGTTTGACCGCGTCGTTGTTCAGCAGTACAGGGGAACATCTTGTGAGGCTAAGCATGCCGTTCAGACACTTTGTTATGCGCTACAAAGCCGTCTACGCCCTGGTGATGAGATGCCTACTATTCGTACCGATAACGGCCCTCAATTCGTGAGCAAGCTGTTTGGAGATATGTGTGAGAGTCTCGGCGTGATCCACGAGCGTATACCTCCAAGAACACCTAATATGAATGCCTATATCGAATCCTTTCATAGCCTGTTGGAACGCGATCTATTCAGCAAGAGAGACTTCAGAACCTTTAAAGATGCATATGAAGAGCTAGACGGATACATGGACTTCTACAATAACCGTAGAATGCATGGCAGCTTAAAACGAAAACCTCCTGCCGTGTTTTCAGCTTGGGTTCAGACACTGGAGGATTCTTCAGCTTTTCATAAAGCGATGTAATCCCCCGAAAAAACGAGTAATTCTATGCCTGCATTATTTTTGGTGGGCAGGACTCCGGTTTTAGGGGGCCTAGCCGAAAATGCAGGTTTTCCAACCCTCTAACGGCTGTCTGGCCCGAAAGCCTGCAAATGTGCAGGTATTCTGGGTTGGTGGCGGGGTATGACGGCTATGAGCGATAAATTCCTGCATTTTTGCAGGAATTTATCGAGCCGAGTTAGTGCGCTAGAAAAAGGATGTACTTTAGCAGGAATTTTCAGGAATGTGCGCAGAACCGAGCGGGTTAGCGATGCATATGTGCTAAGTAACAGACAGGGTTTAGGTTCTACGTTCCAGTTTGCAGGTTCCAGGCTACCGGCTACAGGCTACAGGACTCAGGTTCCAGGTCCCTGGTTACCGGCTACAGGTTGCAGGTTACCAGTTACCGGCTACAGGCTGGACCCAGGTTTGAGGTTGCAAGTTCCGGGTTCCAGACTGCAGGATTACGAGACCAGATTGCAGGTTTCAGCATACAGGCCGGTCCTAATGCAGGTACACCGCTTGAATTCAGCAGTAGTCGCTCTCTAATACCCGCGCTATTAGCGTCATTGCATCTGTCATGCTGATTACTAGCAACGCTGCAAAACCCACAGGCAGGAACACCCTGTTCCTGCCGTTTCATTTTAACTCAGGAAAGAGATGACTGGAATGACGATGGATGCTGCCGTTGGTGCCTACTTATTCGTACTCGGGCTGGTGCTGGGTTCCTTCTATAATGTAGTTGGGCTTCGGCTGCCGCGCGGGGAATCGGTAATATATCCGCCGTCCAGCTGCGGAAGCTGCGGAATGAGGCTGCGAGCACGCCATCTGGTTCCGGTATTCAGTTATATAGCTTCAAGAGGCCGATGTGGCGGGTGCAGGGCGAAGATTTCCCTGCTGTATCCGGCCGGAGAACTGGCGACAGGTTTGCTGTTCGTCTGGGTTTACAGTCTTCACGGCGTATCGGAAGGCTTGTGGACCGGCCTGCTGCTTGTCAGTCTCTCCGTCATGGTTACAATTGCAGATCTTAAGTACATGCTGATCCCCAACAAGCTGCTGCTTCTATTCCTCGTACCGCTGGTTGCAGCCGTATCGTTTACCTCAGAGCTTCCGCTGTGGAATCATGCGCTGGGCGCCCTCACAGGAGGAGCGGTTCTGCTGCTGATCGTTATTGTATCCAAGGGCGGAATGGGTATGGGGGATGTGAAGCTCTTTGCCCTGCTTGGCTGGGTGCTTGGCCTGCCTCTTGTATTGCTTGCCCTTATCATGGCTTGTCTGGCAGGGACGGTGATCGGCGGAACTTTGCTGCTGACAGGACACATTCAGCGTAAGCAGCCTGTGCCGTTTGGGCCTTTTTTGGCAGTAGGCGCACTTGCGGCCTACGGGTATGGAGCAGCGATCGTAGATTGGTATATTACATTATTCATATAGCGGGATGTGATGGTCATGATGGGAATAGGCAGAGCGCGGGTCGGGATAACAATTGACCAGTCCGGTATCCGGTATGTGAAGCTGGCGAAGAGCAAGGGTTGGGAAGCGGAGGCCAGCGGCTCTCTGATGCTTCCGGAGGGCGCGATAACGGAAGATCAATTCTCGGATACAGCTGCCATATCGCCCGTTCTGAAGGATTGGGTTCAGAAGGAGAAGCTGACTGGTGAAGCGGCAGTCATTGCGGTTCCCACCTCGCAGCTAATCGTGCGCAAGATGCATCTTCCTTCGCGTAATGCCAAGGAGCTCCGTTCCCTGGTAGAGCTTGAGGTGGAGACGACGCTGCATCTGCCCTTCGAGGACCCTGTATATGATTATGTAGAGATGGAAAAGGATGAGGACGGCACTCAGGTTCTCGTGTTTGCTGCTCCCCGCAAGTGGGTGGATACGGCTGTCTTGCTCCTGGAGGAGGCAGGTCTGAAGGTCAGGGATGCGCAGATTGCTTCCTTTGCGCTGATTCAGGCGATCCGGCGGAATCCGGAGGAGACGCTGAACGAAACGATGCTTATTCACCTGGACAGCGCCAGTATGGAGATTTATATGTTCCATGCGGGTCACCCGGTCTTTATGCGCAGTATTAATCTCTACGAGAACCAGAGCTTCCGTGACCAAGAGGGTCTCATAAGCGAGTCACAAACAGCTGAATTGACGGCCGAAATCGCGCGCATGCTGAACTTCTATCAATTTGGCATCCAGCAGGGTGAATCCAGGATTGCTTCCATAATAGTTACGGGAGCTTCGGCGAGCCGCAGCAGTCTGGTTGAAGCAGTCCGTTCTTCTCAGCCGGAGATGTCCGTCTTGGAAGCAGATTATGCGGTTCAGTACCGGGAGGGCGCGCATAAAAATTCTAACAGCGGACTGAACGGCATAGCCGCCGGTCTGGTGATGCAGGGCTCAAATAAGAGCGTAAGCCTGCTTCCCCGTAAAGCGGCGGATGCCAAGCTGTTTCCGGTATTGGTCTACAGCGGCCTGGTGCTGTGGCTGGCTGCTGCAGGCGTAATTGGATACATGGCGGTTGATTACCAGAACCAGAAGGATGACAATGAGCAAGAGATTGCCCGACTGGAAGGCGAGCGGGCATTGGTAGAAGAGAGGTTCAGTTCGGGAGGTCAACAAGGCCAGGCGAATCCGGAAGCTGTGATCGAACAGTTGAGAGTAGCCCGCCGGGATGCTCCAGGTGTTGTCCGTCTACTTGAAAATGCTCTGCCCAAAGGCGGCATAATGCAGTCGATCACCTATTCGGCAGAAGGGAACCTGACCGTAGCTGGTACGTTCTCCAATTTGACGGCGTCGGCAAAATACCTGGACAGCATACGCAAGCTGCCCGAGATAAAGGCTGCTCATCTGGACACGGTTACCAAGGAAATGACACTTGGGAGTCCTGAAGAAGAGCAGAACGCGGGACGGACTGCTTATTCGGCTGTTTACACAATCGTAATGAAAAAGGTAACAGAGGGGGCGGATGAGTGATGGAACGGCTCCAAAACAACCGGCAGGCGCTGACGCTTGCCGCTGCAGCCTTGCTCTTGGTTCTGCTTGCGGGCGTTGTCTATCTGATTCTCCCCGCTTCCGAGTCAGTTAGTGAGCAGGAGGCGGAGATCGCAGCATTATCTTCCCAGCTCCAGCTGCTCGAGAACAAGTTGGCAGAGAGGGAGATGGCCGCAGGGGACATCGATACCGCGGCGATTCAAGCTGCTATGCCGTTATGGGATAACTCGGAACAGCTTCTGCTGGACCTGCAGCAGCTGGAGAATGACACCGGGGTTGAGCTGATGAGCAGCTCTTTTACCATAACCCCGGCGGCCTCGGACACTGAGATATCTAGCCAAGCAGCGGAAACCGGCAGCGGGACGTCTGACTTTTCCTCAACCGGAAGAGTTCAGCTGTCTCTAGTGGTCAGCGGCACTTACCTGGATCTGCTGAACTGGATGGACGGCGTGCAGTCGCTGCCGCGGCTGATAACGATTGATTCGTTTGCTATCAGCAAGCCGCCGGCAGACGAGGTCTCCTGGAAGCCATTGACGGTTAATGCTGCCTTGACCGCCTATTACGATTCTTCTTACTGGGAACTTGTGGATGAGGTGCTATGGCCGTTTGGTTCCTGACTATTGCTAATATAAACCAGCTAAACATAGAGCGTATGTTAACCGATAGTACTACTATCAGGATGACATGCGCTTATTTGTGTGTGCTTATCTGGTGCCTAAGGCTTAAAAAATCCTAATGTGACATTATTCACGTGTAGTGATCGGGCTAAGTGGGTATACGTATATAATGGTAATGTTTAATCTTTGCCTGATCTCGACTGTCGGGAGGTGGATACAGCCGGCCAAATCCAGAAGCTAACCAGACAAACGGAGTCCCGGGCAGCTCATCCAGGCCATGAACATGAGTGACTATTGAAAGGCGCACATACATAAACAACCGCCAGGTTGCCGCAAGAATGAAGCCTGTTCAACGGAATCACCTTGGTTCACTGACGGCCGATGAGTTGGTTTAAGGCCCTTGTCTTCACCCATTTGACCGGAATCAGGATTATTGTAGGATTGAATGTCGGAACATGGATGGATATAATACTCTATAATTGTAAAATTTAGTATATACCATTCGGATGACAAGACTTGCTGTTGGTCAGTCTATTCGGTCAGGGGGGGGACATGCCAATGCTTGAATCGTTGATGACGTATGCTGCAGTCTTGTTCGGCATCCTTATCGCCGTCTGGGGTGTGGTGGCCTATTTGCGAGTGACGAAGTCATCAAGATTAACCCAACGACCGAATGACATTGAAGGCATGCCAGCTGCTGCCAAGCGAATGGAATCGCCTGTGCCTTCCCTGCCAGCCAGGGAGAAACGTGACAAGGACAGTGCCACAGGGTAGGGATTCATCCCTTTTCATACCATAGGTTAATTGCTATAATGGAGGCACAACTGAATAGGTTTCGAACCATACGGTTCGGCCATGAACGATCCTGTGGAACATCCGGCGTCAGGCGACAGGTGCAGACGGAGATAATCGTCTTAATTGCAGCTGACATATTGCCGCCAACATTCTCGTAAATTGTTTTAGGACGACCATCCAACATTGTGGGAGGGGATTTCATGGCGAAACGGGGCCATAATGAAGTCAAAGAAAGTCTGAGAGAACTCACGAGAATTTTCCAACCGAAAGATCCGCGCAAATTTGTCCGCGACTACATCCGGAAGTACCGGATTACAGGCGGTTATGAAGATGAGCTGACGGTGCTGGTCGAGCATGAGCTTGGTAAACTGAATTCAGTAAGCTAAACAAACTTATAACTTAAATTGTTGAAGGGAACGCGCAGGCGTCCCCTTTTTTTATTTATTCATTGATCTGTTTCGAATGGTCCGTCAGCAGCTATATATAAATAGAAGCGATTTTATCTGAGCTCGTCACGGGCCGGTTGTGCCTGCCGCCTGCTGCTTCAGGTCCCGGAGCGGGACAGGCATGATTTTGCCGCCGGCGAATTGATGCTTGACCAGAACGTTGAACTGATTCAGCCAGGGATCGATGGAGCGACCGGCCCAGGCTTCCTTCGCGTATTCCGTGATTTCGTTCACGAAGTCCATGTTGGCTGATATATGGACCTCATCGACGCGAGGACTGAGGCCGCGGACCCGCGCTGCGATTGTCTGCTTCATTTCATCGGATAAGGTATGGTGATCCGTCGTTGTGAAGTAGGAGTTGTAAGGGGTAACCTGATGACTGTTATCCCAGTAAGGGCTCCCTGTATCAAAGTCGTAAACCCCTTCAATCGTTCCGCCATTGCTCTGGTCCCACTGTTTCAAGCTTCCGCCTTCATTCAGTGTTCCAGCAGCCGTATAGTCGACCGTAACAGCAACGTAGGCATTCTTGTCCGTCAGCATAACGAGGGCCGATCGTACGCCGTTCAGCTTCGTGACTTCCCTCGTAAGCAGACTGCTGTACTCGACGAAAGCATTGTCATGCTGCTTGGGGTTACCTGTGGTTGATCCGTACATACGGGCTCCCAGCATCTTGGGATCGCCCTTTTGGCGTGAGCCGTAATCGTAGTCACTGTCCTGTACGACACGCCTGTAGTTGCAGCCTGTTAGAATGAGCATGATGCACATGAAGATTGTGGTGAATTGTATCAGGCGGTTCATAATCAGCCTACCTCCCTGCATAGTCGGGCATTATGGAAGTTAGCTTCTGCCGGGGAAGCGGAAATATGCGTTTGAAATGTATACATAATTAACCATAACTTTGGTGCATAATGATACCATGAGAAATTGTGGATATGGACGGGACGAAGGATTGGGAAACCAAGGGAGTTTAGGACGTAAACAGGACACAAATTGGATTGAAATTGTGGAGGTCAAGCCCCTAAAAACCCTTTAATAATGCCGAATTTGACGTCTTTGAGAACAATTTGTGAACTCTCTGCGGAACATTGACAAAAATGGGCTTCAACTTTATATTTAATAAAGTGATCGAGATGTGCGTAATATCACAGAATTTTCACGTGTTCCACGCAGTTTGCCGCCTGCCACGCCACGTATTGGCAACTGTGAAATCGTAAAAAGCGGGGTTGATTAATGATGAAACGGTGGCACGTTCTGAAACGCCTTCTGCCATTGCTGGCAGGGGTCGCATTGCTCCTCTCGGCATGTGGACGAGCAGATTTATCCGCTCTGAATCCACAGGGACCGGTGGCACAAAGTCAATATGACCTGATGAAATTGTCGATTTCGATCATGATCCTGGTGGTCGTTGTCGTGTTCGCGATCGCCTTTTATGTGCTGATCCGATTCCGCCGCCGTCCGGGGAATGACAAGATTCCCGTACAGGTGGAAGGCAACCACAAGCTTGAAATTATTTGGACGGTTATCCCATTAATTCTTCTGGTTATCCTCGGTATTCCGACGATTCAGACCGTCTTCGCTCTTGCAGAGGATTACAGCCGCGACGAGAATGCTGTTGTCGTCAAGGTAACTGCACACTTGTACTGGTGGGAATTTGAATATCCACAGCACGGAGTCGTTACGGCACAAGAGCTTGTTATACCGACTAATGCGAAGATTGCTATTGAAGCCAAGACGGCCGACGTTCTTCACTCCTTCTGGATTCCAGCGCTTGCAGGCAAGATCGATACGAACCCGGGCGGCAACGTAAACCGGATGTTCTTCGAAGCCCCGAAGCCGGGTATCTATTATGGTAAATGTGCGGAGCTGTGCGGACCTTCCCATGCTCTGATGGATTTTAAAGTGAAAGCAGTTGAACCCGCTTCCTTCGAAAATTGGGTGAATGCGATGAAAGCGCCTGCCCAATTGCCTTCTGATCCTGCGATCGCAGAAGTATTCGAAAACAAATGTCTGAGCTGCCATGCTGTTGGTGAGCTTGGCGGACCGGCCTTCCCGAACTTAACAGGTATGGGCAGCCGCGAGTCTGTAGCAGGTATTCTCCTGAATACGGAAGAGCCCAAGTACGAGAATGAAGGCAGCACGTATGAAAACCTGTACAGATGGATTCAGGATCCACAAGCGATCAAACCAGGCAATGCAATGCCAAAAGTTGATCTGACTGAGGAGGAGCTTGAAGGCATTTCCCGCTATCTTGCGGAGCTGAAGCTGGAAGGCTTTAACCCGGCAGAACTTGAAGGCAACAGTGTGACTAACGATGATCAGGAAAAGCAGCAATAATTTTAACGGAGATAAAAGGGGGTACCACACTTGGCTCACGCTCATGCGGTGAAACGGTATAGCGGCCTGATGGATTGGCTGACGACCGTGGACCATAAGAAAATCGGGATCCTGTACCTGATCTCCGGCGGCTTCTTCTTCCTCATCGGAGGTCTGGAAGCGATATTGATCAGGATTCAGCTATGGAAACCGATGAACGATTTTGTAAGTCCGGATACGTACAACGAATTGCTCACCATGCATGGTACAACAATGATCTTCCTTGCGGCCATGCCGATCATATTTGCCTTGATGAATGCCATAGTGCCGCTGCAGATCGGGGCGCGCGATGTCGCGTTCCCGTTCCTGAACTCGCTCGGGTTCTGGACGTTCTTCTTCGGCGGCGTGCTTCTCAATATCAGCTGGTTCACTTCAACGGGTGCGCCGGCAGCCGGCTGGACATCCTATGTACCACTGGCAAGTCCGATGTACAGTGAAGGCCAGGGCGTGGACTTCTACGTTATCGGTCTTCAGATATCAGGTCTAGGCACACTTGTTGGCGGTATCAACTTCCTGGTAACGATTATCAACATGCGTGCACCAGGCATGAGCTTCATGCGGATGCCGATGTTTACCTGGACAGCGTTCATCACATCCGCGCTGATCCTGTTCGCCTTCCCGGCACTGACTGTCGGTTTGGTAGCGCTGATGTTCGATCGTTTGTTCGACGGCAACTTCTTCGATCCAAGCTCAGGCGGTAACGTTGTACTCTGGGAGCATATCTTCTGGATCTTCGGTCACCCTGAGGTATACATTCTGATCCTGCCGGCATTCGGTATTATCTCCGAAATTGTCAGTACGTTCTCGCGCAAGCGGCTGTTCGGTTACAGCTCAATGGTATTTGCGACCGTGCTGATCGGCTTCCTGGGCTTCATGGTCTGGGCGCATCATATGTTTACAACCGGTCTCGGACCTGTAGCGAACTCGCTCTTCTCCATTGCCACGATGCTGATCGCGGTTCCGACAGGCATCAAGATCTTTAACTGGCTGTTCACCCTGTGGGGCGGCTCGATTACGTTCACATCAGCTAACCTGTTCGCGATCGGGTTCATACCGACGTTCGTTATGGGTGGCGTTACGGGTGTCATGCTGGCGGCTGCGCCTGCAGACTTCCAGTACCATGATTCGTACTTTGTCGTCGCGCATTTCCATTATGTTATCGTAGGCGGTCTTGTGCTCGGCCTGTTCGCGGGTCTTCACTACTGGTGGCCGAAGATGTTCGGCCGGATGCTGAATGAAGGACTTGCGAAGCTGACCTTCTGGACCTTCTATATCGGCTTCCATCTGACGTTCTTCGTACAGCATTTCCTGGGTCTGATCGGTATGCCTCGCCGGGTATACACGTACCTGGACGGTCAAGGCTTCAACGGCATGAACCTGGTGAGTACGGTAGGTGCCATCCTGATGGGTATCGGTACAATCGTATTCCTGATCAATGTTGCGGTTACGGCTGCAAAGCCGAAGAACGCTCCTGCCGATCCTTGGGTGGATGGACGTACGCTGGAATGGTCCATTCCTTCACCGGCGCCGGAGTATAACTTTGCCCAAACTCCGCTGGTTCGCGGATATGATGCATTGTGGAAGGAAAAGATGGACGGCAACAAAGGCATGACGCCTGCGGAACCGCTTGGTCCGATTCATATGCCGTCACCTTCGATTCTTCCGTTCTTCATGTCACTCGGATTGTTCATTATGGGCTTCGGTCTGATGTATCACCAATGGATTTTCACTGGCATCGGAGCAGCACTGACATTTGGTTGTATGTTCCTGCGCTCCGTATATGACGATCATGGCTTCCATATCGACCCGGACGAACTTAAAGACAAGGGGGTTAAAGCGTGAGCGAGTTATCACATGTAGATGGTCAACTGCCGCATGAGCCGGAGAAGGCGACCCTCGAAGGACGTAACAAAGTGCTCGGCTTCTGGCTCTTCCTCGGCGGTGAAGTCGTCCTGTTCGGTACCTTGTTCTCCGTGTACCTGGCCCTCCGGGATCAGATACTCGATGGACCGACACCGCAGGAGCTGTTCTCGCTTCCGCTGGTTGCAATTGCGACGCTTATCCTGCTCACTTCGTCCCTGACGAGTGTGTTCGCGATTCAAGCGATGCACCGCAACAACCGGACCGCCCTGATTAACTGGCTGATTGTTACCGTTATTCTCGGCTTCGGATTTCTGGGCCTGGAAATTTACGAGTTCATGCATTATGCACATATGGGTCACGAGTTCAGTACAAGTGCCTTCAGTACATCGTTCTATACGCTGGTCGGCTTCCACGGCGCTCACGTAGCCTTCGGTGTACTCTGGATTTCTCTTCTGATCGCTCAGCTGTTCAAGAAAGGGCTGACGGTAGTAACGGCCCCTAAGGTATATGTTGCCGGTCTGTACTGGCACTTTGTAGACGTGGTGTGGGTATTTATCTTCTCCGTCGTTTACCTGATGGGAAAGGTGGGCTAAACCTATGGCAGACAATCATGCGACTGCTTCTGAGCCGAAGAGACGTCACCGGGTCGAAGGCCCGAAGAAGCATATTATCTCGTTCATTTTCTCAATCGTACTGACTGCGATCGCATTCGCGCTTGTTATGTCCGGCGAGATGAACACGATGTTCATTTACATCATGCTGATCGCGATGGCGGTTGGCCAGGTGTTCATCCAGATGGCATTCTGGATGCACATGAAGGACCGTGGTCATATGTACTCGATCATTGGTATTATAAGCGGCGTATTCGTCGTTTTCACCATGGTCATAATGGCATTGTACTGGGTTTGGTGGTAAACTAGATAGTAGTTATCGATTGATGGGGAGGCGCGTCGCACTTGAGACCGCCTCCCTTTCGGAATTTATAGCAGGGGGGATCCCAAATGCTGGACCTGCAGTACTTCAGCTTTGAAGAATTGTGGAGCCCGTTCTTCTTCTTCTTCATGGCTGGGCTGGTTATACTCTACTTCTACATGGTCGGCCCCTGGCGGGAAAAGCACGTCCCGGATGAACCGAAGGCGACCATTACGCAGCGCTGCTATTTTGTAGTGGCAGCTATACTATACTACCTGGCTCAGGGCGGGCCATTAGAGCTTCTGGGGCACTTGAATTTCACCTTCCATATGGTGAACATGTCACTGTCGTATCTGATCGTACCGCCGCTTGTGCTGCTTGGGGTTCCGGGTTTCCTGTGGCGCAAGGCATTTTCCGCGGATTTCTGGAAGCGTCTGAGCTGGCTCATGCATCCGCTGCTTACTCTGCTTCTGTTCAACATGCTGTTCTCGCTGTATCATGTGCCGGTCGTCCATGACTTCGTTATGACCCATTTTACCGTTCATCGCATCTACTATATGGTTCTGCTTGTTACCTCGTTCATGATGTGGTGGCAGATCGTGTGCCCGGTTCCAGAGTGGAGCCGGATCAGCGATGTGAAGAAGATGGGCTATATCTTCGCGAATGGCGTCCTGCTGACGCCAGCGTGTGCGCTCATTATTTTCTCTGGTGAGCCGCTGTATGCGATTTACAATGACCCGGCCGTGTGGGTCACGGCAATGGGGTACTGTGTTACAGGAGACCCGGCGCTGCTGCTGCAGCAGATTAGCGGTCCGGATCATTTCACCATGACGAATGCGCTGGAGGACCAGCAGGCGGGCGGCATCATCATGAAGCTCGTGCAGGAAGTGATGTACGGTGCTATTCTGGCCTATGTCTTCTACAGCTGGTTCCGCAGAGAGCACTCCAGTGAGGATGATATGCCGCCTCAGACCGAGCATGCAGGCGGCAATGCCTGAAATCGGTAGAATGCTGGGCAGGTCGATGACTATACAGAATTGAAGAGAAGAAGGCTGAACTCCTTGCGGGGTTTGGCCTTCTTTTTGTGCGCGGAGAAAGGAGTTGGCTGGTGTGGTAATGGGGCGGCAGCAGTCTTTAAGATTTCTTTACAATAAAATGCAGAAAACTAGATTGACATTTACTGTGATTGTGATTATAGTGTGTATAAAGATATACACAGTATGATGACTGATATGCACAGTACCAGCAAACCACTCACACAGCGACTGCTAGATGACATCAGCATTAAGGAGGACGGATATGAACGTATGGGCCGGCGGGTGGAGGATTGCTCAATTTGAACTAAAAAATTCCTTGATAGGCGTATTATTCACCATCCTATTCTTCACTTACATAGTCGTCATAGCCGGTCCGGCTTTGGGACACGATGGCATTCTGAACGAAACGAGCTATACGAAATGGCTGATGTTTGATTTTCTCTACTTAACGGTACTGCCGAACCTGGGATTTGTCATGAATGTTTCCTTCGTCCGTTACTGGCGGGAGGATCACTCCAGCAGGAAGCTGGCGATGTGGCGGACGATGCCAATCTCGATGGACCAGATTGCGCTTGGCAGAATCCTGCAGATGGTGCTGACGGCCGCTCCGGTAGCGGTATTCTTCTTCGGAATGCAGTTCTGGCTGTTTGGTGAATCAAGAGCTGAGCTGCCAATAGATGGTTACTTGAGTTACTGTCTACTCTGGTTCAGCTACAGCTTGCTGATCGGAACGGGATACATGCTGCTCGAATATGGAACCTCGGGGAAAAAGTACACGCTGTCCGGTTTCCTCTTCATCCTGCTGTACGTAGTCAGCGTATTGCTCCTGTGGTGGATGGAATTCAGCTTCCTGCGTCAAACCTTCGAATGGGCGGCTGCAGGCAAATGGACGCCGGCTTTAATCGCAGCAGGCATCGCTTTTACAGCATTAGTCACAGGATACTGGATACTGAAGCGGCGGCTGCATCGCCGAAATTTCATAGAGTGAAGAAGGTGAAGCCGTGTGGATTCCGGTCCAGATCAATGAGCAGAGTGCAGAACCGCTATACCATCAGATCAAAGTACAGCTGCGGGCATTGATTGTTAGCGGACAGCTGGCCGAAGGCACACTGCTTCCTTCCATACGAGAGTTTTCCCAGCAGGTAAAATGCAGCGTCATCACAATCCGCAGAGTGTATCAGGATCTGGAGAACGAAGGTCTGCTCCGTACGCGTCAGGGTACAGGCACCTTCGTGGCCAAGGTCGGAGAGCAGGAGAGAGACCGCCACCGGCTGGATAGTGTGGTGAAGGCGCTGGAGGAAGCAGTTGATGCTGGCAGGCGGGTTCAATGCGACGAGGAAGAACTGCGCAGGCTGTTCGAGCAGGTGGTTAAGGAGCGGTTCTCGGCTGAACAGAAGAGTCATAGTCCGCCAGAATAAGTATTAGCGTTAACCTGGAACCTGGCGACACTAAGGAGGGGAGCATAAGTGACAGATACAGCTGTAAGGCTGAGCGGTGTGAAGCTGAAGCGGCCGCATTTTCAGCTGGGACCGATTGATCTTGAAGTACCGCGCGGCTGTGTAACGGCCATTGTTGGACCGAACGGATCGGGGAAAAGCACGACATTTCGCATGATCTTGGATGTGACGAAGCCGGATGAGGGAGAGATTGAGCTGCTCGGCGAGCGTGTTGAGCCCGGCAGCAGCAGCGATACGGCGCTCCGCCAGCGGATCGGGTATCTGCAGGAAGAATCACTATCCCATGAACGGGGCTTCCGGGCTTCGGAGAAGGCGGGTTTCGTCAGCCAGTGGTACAGCGGGTGGGATGTGAACCGGTACCAGGAGCTGCTGCGAATATTCGAGATTGATCCTTCTATGAAGCTTGGCAAGATGTCGAAGGGGATGCGGCGCAAATTCGATCTTGCGGTTGTGCTGGCGCATAATCCTGAGCTGCTTATCCTGGATGAGCCATCCTCCGGTCTCGACCCGCTGGCCTGGAAGCAGATGATCGAGCTGCTTCACCGTTACATGGATGACGGAGATCGCACTATTCTGCTGTCCACGCACATTATTGAAGAAGTGAAACGTCTCGCGGATTATATCGTATTTCTTGTTCAAGGGCGTGTGCTCGGCGTATATGAGAAGGATGAGCTGTTAAGCAGCTGGCTCGGCTACTTCTTCTCCGAGCAGGAGCTGGCAGCAAGAGCGGACATTCGGATTGAGGCTATGCCCGGCAAGCAGAGCCTGGAGCGAATGACGGGTATGGTGAAGATCACCACGGACAAGGCCGTGGAAGCAGAGGAATGGCTTAGACAGCATGGCATAACAGCGGCGGGCAAGCAGGCGCTGGAGCTGGATGACATACTCGAATTACTGGTAGATCGACAAAGGCTGCTGACGCGGCACTCATGAAAGGAGAACGAACATGAATCCTCTAGTAGTTGACAAGGTAGTGAAGCAGTACGGGGAACACACAGCCGTTAATGGCATCAGCCTGGAGGTAGGGCAAGGCGAGATTTACGGGCTGCTCGGCGCCAACGGCGCAGGCAAGACGACAACGATGCGGATGGTACTCGGACTTATTTATCCGGATGGGGGAAGCATTCGCTATAACGGCAAGCCATACAGCAAGGACCAGCTCCGCAACATGGGCTATCTGCCGGAAGAGCGCGGCCTGTACCCGAAGGTCAAGATCAAGGATCAGATTATCTACCTGGCGCAGCTGAGAGGCGTTGACCGCAAGACGGCTGACCGCAACCTGAAGGTATGGCTGGAGAAGTTCAATGTGCCGGAGTACTACGACAAGAAGGTCGAGGAGCTATCGAAGGGCAACCAGCAGAAAATCCAATTCATCGCCGCTGTCATACATGAACCGCAAATCCTGATTCTCGACGAAGCGTTCAGCGGACTTGATCCGGTTAATGTGGAGCTGCTCAAGACGACGGTCAAGGAGCTGAGGGATGCGGGGAAAACGATCCTGTTCTCCACGCACCGCATGGAGCATGTCGAGGAGCTGTGCCGCAATATTACGATTTTGCACCGTTCCAATCCTGTTTTGCAGGGCAATATCAAGGAAATCAAGAAGCAGTTCCCGAAGGAGCGCGTCATGGTTGGCATCGACGGAACACTGACAGGACTGGATAAGCTTCCGGGTGTAAAGCAGGTCATCCAGCACGAGAACGGCTTCGAAGTGAAGATCGACAATGCCGGCGCCGCACAAGGGATTTTGGCCCATGCGATGTCGCAGGGCGAGGTTACCCGCTTTGAAGTAAAGGAACCAACGCTGAATGAAATATTTATCCGATCGGTGGGTGAGAAGATTGAGTAATTTCAAGAATGTCGTAGCTTTCACACTGGGCAATAAGGTCCGTGCCAAATCGTTCGTTATTACGACGCTCGTTATTGCTATTATTCTAAGTATCGTTGTGAATCTTCCGTATATCATTTCGCAATTTTCTTCGGATGAGGTCGACAAGCTGGGGTTTATTGAATCCAATGTTCCGCAGGTAAGCGCAGAATTGAAGGACTATTTTGACACGCAGGAGAACAGTGACATCAAGCTTGTCAGCTACCCGGATGCCGGTTCAGCGGAAGCCAACGAGAAGGCGCTGAAGGATGCAATGGAAGCAGGTGAAATCGAAGGCTATCTGGACTTCGTACAGCCGGAAGGTTCCGCATTCCCTAGTGTAGTCATCAAGTCGGAGGAGCTGCTTGATTCGATGTCGGGCGCTGTGTCCGCAGGTCTGAACCAGATCAAGATGGAGATGGTCCTGCAGGATGCTAAGCTGACCGATGCCCAGCGTGAGATGCTGTTTGCACCGGTTGATGTGAGCACCGTACAGATCTCGGCAACGGGAGGAGCCGGGTCAGTCGGAGACGGCAAGACACCAGAAGAGCGCGGCCTTGCGATGGGTCTGGTCTATGCCCTGATCATTGTTCTGTTCATGGGCGTCATGATTTCCGGTCAGCTCATTGCCAGTGAAATTACAGCCGAGAAGAGCTCGCGTGTTATGGAAGTGCTGGTAACCAGCGTGTCGCCGCTGACTCAGATGTTCGGTAAAATCATCGGCATGCTGCTTGTAGGTCTGATCCAGATTGGCGTCTACGTTGTCGTCTTCCTGATCAACCTGGGCCTGCCGCATAACAGCGAAATGCTCAGCGAGATGAATATTGACCTGTCAGCTATTGATCCCATGCTTCTAGTCTATGCGGTAATCTTCTACTTCGCGGGTTACTTCCTGTATGCCACACTGTTCGCGGCAGTAGGCTCGATCGTCAGCCGTACAGAGGACCTGGGTCAGGCGGTTATGCCGATTACGTTCCTCTCACTGGCCGGCTTCTACATTGCAATCTTCGGTATGACGACACCGAATGCAACGTTCATTGAAGTTTCATCGTTCATCCCGTTCTTCTCGCCATTCATCATGTTTCTGCGGATCGGCCTATCCGATCCTGCGCTGTGGGAAGTGCTGCTGTCGATCGGCATTCTGTTCGGTTCGATCTTCCTGTTCGGCTGGCTGTCGGCACGCATCTACCGTACCGGCGTCCTGATGTACGGCAAGCGCCCAAGCTTCAAGGAGCTGCGTAAGGCGATGAAGGCTTATAAGCTGTAATATAGTTCAAGAATACGAAACATGTCATCCCCTCACGGTATACAGTGTAAATGAACCTCATGTTATGATGAAGGTTACGGACACTGCCTAGCCGGGAGGGGTTTTTCTATGCCGCCTGAGACGGGTCAACCATTAAATGATGAGATCTTGTTAGGGAGGTAGGGGGAGCGTGTTAATCGCATTATTGTTATTTGTCATGACCTGATAGGAGCATCTATATGTATAATCGGCGTGTCCATCATGTTATGGGCACCGAGAAGCTAGCTTCCAGTATGTGGGTCACTATACGCAGAGGGATTAGCACACGAAATATGTTAATCTGTATGTATGTGTATGTATGTGTATGTATGTGTATGATTAAGAAAGGGTTGGTTGATGTGAAGAGGTTTCTGAATTCAATGCTGCTGTTGTTCTTGGCCTGTATCATCCTGCCAGTAACAGCAGATGCTCATACTGGGATAAAGTCATCCGTACCCGCGAGCGGGGAGACGGTGCAGACCGAGCTTTCAACAATCGAGATGGTCTTCAATACCAAGATAGAAGATTTAAGCTCATTCGATCTGCTGGGTGAACACAACGAGAAGATTCCGCTCCAGGAAGTCAGCGTTGAAGGGACCGTTATGTCGGGTACACTTAGTGAGGCGCTGCCGTCTGGCAGCTATAAGATCGAGTGGAAAATTGTTGGAGAGGATGGGCACCCCATTAAGGGTGAAATCCCATTTAGCGTTCAGCTGACTGAAGCTGAGAATCCTGAAAATCCAGAGAATCCTGAATCTCCGGCAGATTCAAGCGGTGAACAGACACCAAGTTCTGCTGACGGGACAGATGAACAGGCACCAAGTCCAGAAGATGGAACTGAAACTGCCGATCAAGCAGAGGATTCTTCGAACGAGCTGGGTGAGGAGCAGGCTAATGCACAGGGTCAGCCTGACGAGAACCGCGATTTTCTCAATCCTACGCTGATTGTGGTTTTGGCCGCTGTATGCATAGCAGGTTTGGGCGTCATTCTTTGGATTAGAGGAAGGGGCAAGGGTTAAAGGTGTACGTTGTTCTGGAATCTCTAATGTATCTTTGCTTGTCCGTTCTCTTCGGTGCGTTTATTCTCGAAGCAATACCTGATAACCGCAAACCTGTCGTTGTTGTTCCCAGGATATACATGACTGCTTCCATTATCGGGATTGTAGTAGGTTCAGGCGCGCAGGTAGTAAAGCTAATCATATTCTTTATGGTCGAATTAGGTTATGATCTTGACTTCGTAGTATTCCGGGTTCTTAGAGATTATGATATCGGGCATGGATGGCTGTGGACGCTAGTCCTTGGAATTCTGCTGTATGCCTTGCTGTTGATGAAGATCGAGCCCGAGTATGCGCAGCAAGTTCCTTATATCAAACTGGCTATTCTTGTCCTGATTGTTGGTGCGCAAGGGTGGGCGAGTCATTCCAAAACTGTTTCAGGAATGCCCGGATTCTGGTCGCATACCTTTCATCTGCTGGCGGTCACAGTATGGATTGGAATTGTGCTTGTCATTGGCTGGTTTACCCTGCGTTCGCAGAACTGGCGGCAGTGGCTAGGCTGGATGACTCCATTGTCGCTCCTATGCCTCTCCGTAACACTGATTGCGGGTTTCATGATGATGTTCGATCTGGCTCCGAATTACCGGAATGCATGGGTGCTGGATTATGGGCAGGCCCTATTGCTTAAACACATCATGATAGTGCCGCTGCTTACGGTAGCTGGAGTGAATAGTGTCTATCTACGCAGAAAACTCAGACGCATGCCGGATTACAATCCGCTTCCCATTCTCAAGCTGGAATCGATGCTCGCGCTGCTGATTTTTGTTACAACAGCCTATATGGGGCAGCAGGAACCCCCAGATGATCTGGCAGAAACGCTGACGGAAAGTGAAGTGCATGTTGGACCTTCGGCGTTGTTTACCTGGTTCTATCCGGGAGAGGTCTTCCCTGACATGCAGGTTCAGCTTGCGGTAAACCTCACCAGCATAGTGCTGTCCACTGTGGCGTGTTTGAGTCTACTGCTTGGTGTATGGCTTGCCGGGAAACGGAAAGCGGTTGGCAAAGCTTTTGCCGCCTTTATCGTAAGTATCCTTATGGGATATCTGGCTGTCATGACTGCGATTATATGAAGGAGCCTGACTCAATGGTAAACAAAAATGCTTGGCGGCCTTGGTGGCCTTTTCTAATTCTTAATCTTGTTATTGGTGCTATCATCTTCTCGCTCTATCTATATAAAAGCAGTCATGATGATTATATGTTCGCGGAGCTCATCTATTATTATTTATTCAGCAAGGTGCTCCTCTTCATATGTCTTGTTACGGGTATAATGACAGCAGTGAAAGTGAGACGATATCTTTTCATTTTATTTTTTGCGGCCTTTTATGTGGGTATCGTTTATTTCATTGATGTAAAAACGTAGAAATGTATCCTTGCCACCGAGAGGGCGGCGAATAGCGGTTGTCCCCTGATGAAGGGGCAATCGCTTTTTGTTTTGCCCTTATATGGATGGTATTGGAAATTCGGAGGAACTAGCGTTACTATTAAGGAGGGGCGAGTGACTCTCTCATCGTCCCCTATTCCCCCGGTTACACCGAATGAGAAGAGGAGCGTCTTCATGCCGATTAAAGAGATTTTCGTAATCCGCTGCATTTCCTGTCTGAGTGTTGTTCTGCTCCATGTTCTCTCCTTGGTCCTGATGCTGCATGCCGAACAGCTGGCGGGCATCTCGCATACGATTGATTCATTCCGCACACTGCTGATGTTCAGCACGCCAGCGTTCATCTTCATTTCCGAGTTCCTGCTGGCTCGTTCCTACCCGGGCGGGGTGCCGAAGGGGTTCTTGGCGAGACGCGGACAAGTGATCTTCATTCCGTTCCTGTTTATCGCGGCACTGGACGCGCTGATGATGGCGAGCGCAGCGGAAACGGGCCTCACGGTCAGCGCTTACCTAGAGAAGCTGGCGCAGAATGTGCTGCTGGGGAATTTCATCGGTTATTTCATTCTGGTCATCTTCCAATTCTACATCCTGCATAAGTTCTTGCATTCCTTCTTGCGACAAGCCTCGCCCAAATGGGTTCTGACCGTGTCCTTCCTGGTAACGGAGGCTTATTTAAGTTATTTTACATGGGTGGTAACGCCGGAAGCTGATGCCGTGTTCCCCTTCTTCTGGGTTCCGTTCCCCGGCTGGCTGTTCTACTTCTGTATGGCTTATTACTGCGGCAAAGAATACGAGACCTTCCTGGCGATACTGGACCGTTACCGGCGTGTGCTGTACAGCTCTGCCGTAATCCTGGCTGCTCTGGTCGTAGCCGTGTCCTATTACGGGAATATCGGTATGATCAGCTCGAAGCGCCCTGATATTTTGCTGTATTCCACGTGTATGATCTGTCTTTTCTTTCACGTCTTCTCCAAAGTGCGGCAGGTCCCTAAGCTCATTATGACGGTAAGCAACTATTCCTTTTCCATCTATCTGCTGCACTTCTACTTCATGAGTATCGGGTATGTAGTGCTGTCCAGTATGCCCGCTGTTCCGGCTCTGCTCGCAGTCCTGGTGGTGTTTGCTGCAAGCGTTATTGGACCGGTCCTCATGTCATGGGCGCTCAACAAGCTGCGTTACGGGTACCTGTTTGTCGGTAAGGTGTATCAGCCGAAGGGGCTGGAGAGGACAGCGGACAAGCGGGGAATCGCGGGTTAGAACGTGGCGGTTGTATCTGTTAAGTCATAACGGTTTCCCTTGGGAATAAAATATCCCTACCTAGCATGAAGACGTCTGCAATGTTAGCTGAAGTTGACCACCGGGTGATCTTATTTTCCTGCTAAGGAGATGATGAACGTGGTGCCATTCCTGGCTCTTGTGGCCTCCTTCCTGTTGTTTCGTCTAACTGGTTATCTCGGCTTGTCGTTCTTCGACAGCTGGCAGACTTCGCTTCAGGGAGCCGTGGCTGTCATGCTGCTGCTTGCCGCTTCTGCCCATTGGGGCAAGAGACGGCCGGACTTAATCCGCATGGTTCCTCCGGGCTTTCCGAAGCCGGGCTGGATCGTGACGGCAACAGGGTGTCTGGAAATCGCCGGAGCGATCGGCATCTTGATCCCAGGTGTTTCTAGTACGGCGGGCATCTGCTTAATCATCCTGCTGGTCGCCATGTTCCCGGCCAATGTCTACGCCGCCAAGAAGGGCTTAACGCTGGGAGGCCGCCCGGTGCCGAATCTGCTCATCCGCAGCATCCTTCAGGTCGTGTTCATCGCGGCCATCCTGCTCGCAATCTATTAAGAACGGGAGACAATTGGGCTGGCGAAGAACACCAGCTCAATGATCTCCCCTGTCAGATGAGGTCTTTATAAATCTCCCGCATAACGTGTTTTAACTCCGGGATGACAATCTTCCCCATTGCCAGCTTGACGGCTCCTGATGATCCCGGCATCGAGAAGACAGCAGTATCGTTGTACACGCCAGCTACAGCCCGGCTAAGGATTGCAGCGGAACCTATATCTTCAACATAGCTGAGATAGCGGAATATTTCACCAAAACCGGGCATTTCCTTATCCAGCACGTCACGAACGGCTTCATATGTTGTATCGCGTTTGGCGATACCAGTTCCGCCATTAATTAATATGGCTTCCACGCCATCTCTGTCGGCAGCTTCTCGTATGAGCGCTTGAATGGAAGCATATTCGTCCTTCACAATCTGGTAGCCGATAATTTCAAATCCTCCTGCTGCATGCAGCAGTTCTTTCATGGTGCTCCCGCTTATATCGGTATCGGGTGTTCTCGTGTCGGACACGGTAATGATCATACAGCGTACAATGGCGGGCGCCTGGTTCCGGTGTTCCTTGACTGAAGACATGGCTGCGGCTCCTTCTTCAGCCTATGATGCCGGTTCTACAATACACTTGGAGAACTGCTCCTGGAACCAGGCTTGGTCGAGGTTTCTGCCGATAATAACGATCTCGCTCTTCCTGACCTCATCTTCTCTCCAATCCCGATCTGGCGACGAGTCAAACAGCATATGTATCCCCTGGAAAACAACCCGCTGCTTAAGGCCCCTAATATTCAGAATTCCCTTATAGCGGAACGTATCGGGGCCATGATCCATCAGCCACCTGTTTATGAAAGCCTCCAGCTTGTTCAAGTCGAGGGGGCGTTCATCGCTCATCACGAAGGATACGACATCGTCATCATGGTCGTGATCTTCTTCCTCGAGAAAGCCGGGGTCTAGCTCCAGCTTCTTGTTGAGGTCAAAGGCGTCAATGCCCAGGATACGGTCAATGTCGATGCTGGACTTGCGGGTTCTGTAAATTTTGGAGTACGGGTTCATGGCTCGCAGCCTTTGCTCCAGCTTAAGCAGCTCCTCTTCCTCGACCAGATCGGTCTTGTTGAGCAGCAGCACATCCGCGAAGGCCACCTGCTCCTGCGCTTCATGACCTTCATCCAGATGTTGCGGAGCATGCTTGGCATCAACCATTGTAATGATGGCATCCAGCTTATAGAACTCTGCCATCTCTTCATCGACGAAGAAGGTCTGGGCTACCGGAGCGGGATCGGCAAGGCCGGTGGTTTCAATAACAACGCGGTCAAAGTCTGCCTTCCGGTCACTGATTCCTCGTTTGGCATCCATCAATTCTCCGAGGATGCGGATGAGATCACCGCGCACGGTGCAGCAAATGCAGCCATTATTCATCTCGAAAATCTCTTCGTCAGCTCCCACAACAAGCTGATTATCGATGCCTACTTCGCCAAACTCATTGACGATGACAGCAATCTTCTGACCATGATCGGCAGTGAGAATGTGGTTGAGCAGGGTGGTTTTCCCCGCGCCAAGAAAGCCGGTTAGAACGGAGACGGGAACACGCTCAGTAGTTGACCCAACATTGGACATTGTTAACACTCCCTAAATAAGAATAAAAGTTTATGCGTAAATATTACTAATAAGCAGTATAAGGATCATTTCCGTCTCTGTCAAATTAGGAAGGCATCCTGCCCGTGATCGTATTAGGTCATGCCGTTATTACGTTCAACAGACGGTTCCAATCCTGTTCGATCTGCTGACGGTCCAAATCGATGCCTATGAATACCAGATAGGATGGCCCGTGGTAATCCGTATCACTCCAGTAGATTCGTTTACCGGCAAATTGGACAAGCTTGCATGGCTCTTTCCTTTCAGAACCCGCGATGTAGCCTTTCGCCCTCAGCAGACCGTCCCGCCACTTCTGTATAAATTGATCTGCCTGTTTGACGGTAATGAGAGTATGCTCAGGCACAGCGAGAGTGACGGTTTTGACCCGTGTAAACGATCCTGTCCCGGCAGCAGCTGTATGCTCCTGTTCCTTTCCGGGTCCAGGTGAGTGCTCGTGTGTATGTGCGGAAGATTCCGGCCGTTTGCGAACGGAAACAGATACTTTCAGTCCTCTGCTTACCGCAGGGAGGCTGTTGGCGGCGGGCTGCAGGGAGGAGAATACAGGATTCAAATCCATGTCGCTGTGCCGGGTGTAGTGAACAGCTGCCTTATCATTTTGTCTTGCTATGGATTTGGTGATCTTGGCCAGCTGGGAGGACGAAGCCAGGTCGGTCTTGTTTATAAGAATTGTATCTGCCACCTCCATCTGGCGGCGCAGCGTGTGCTTTAGTGCCAGGTCGGTATTAAACAGGCTGTCGTACTCCAGCACCCATTCCGAGTCGAGGACGGTAATGATATGCCTGAGCTCTACACGGTTCAGCAGGGAAGGGTCTGTAAGTACCTCAACGACTTCTTCCGGATTGGCTACGCCGGTTAGCTCGATGAAGATGACATCAGGCTGCTGTTCGATTAGTCGTCTGATACAGCCGGCCACCTCAGACTTCTTGCTGCAGCACATGCATCCGTCCAGCAAATTTTCGAGCGAGGCTCCGGGCCAGTCAGCATGGATCAGTCCGCTGTCCACATCAGATTGTCCCAGCTCGTTCATTAATACGGCTGTCTTAAGTCTTCGGTCATTTGCCTGTTTGAGCAGCCTCAGCAGTAATGTCGTTTTGCCGCTTCCCAGAAATCCGCTTAGTATGATGACAGGAACTCTTCTCATGTCGGGCACCTCCAAAATGGTTGTGTGGATTAGCAGTAGAGAAAAAAACATCCCTGCTTCTTGTATATGCAGGTAGTTGTCATTATAATAGTAAATATTACGTTTAAGAAGCAAGTTATATAGTATTACGGTGAGGAGGGACTCAAGCGAATATTCATGTTTATCCTGACATCAACAGATTCAGAGATGGAATGGAAGGGGGAAGCGGGCGATGGGGAATAAGCTTTCATTGATTGTGAGGAGGCTGGAGCTCGCGGGCCTGCGAGTCACGTCGCAGCGGAGGACGCTTCTTCAAATCTTTAGCGAGGCAGATGGGTTTTTGCAGTCGCGGGAGTTATATGAACGAATGGCACGCGTGTACCCGGGAGTCAGTTACGATACCATTTACCGGAATGTCCGGCTGATGAGGGATGCGGGTATTGTCGAGCAGTTTGATTTTGACGACGGTTTTAAATATAAGCTGAGCTGTGTGGATCATCACCATCATCATCTGATTTGCCTCGGCTGTGATGCGATTCTGCCACTCCCCTTTTGCCCAATGACAGCCTTTGAAGCCCCCTCTTCCTTCATCATTGTCAGACATAAGTTTGAAGTGTATGGTTACTGCCAGCATTGTGCAGGCAGGCAAGGGCAGGGAGAAGAGAACGCCAATTCATAATGAAAGACCGCAATGAAAGCCCGTGGAGGCTGAGTGCGGACGGATTGGAGAGACATCGATTTTGGTCTGTCCAATGTACCACCACTAACTTTAACAGTAATTTTTACATATAGGAGAGGATTCATAATGGTAACCATCAAGAAGGCTTGGCTTACATGTGTTGGAATAGGTTTGCTTGCTGCCGTACTGGCAGGATGCGGCTCACCTGAGAAGCCCGCTTCCGAAACGGATTACACGCAGGCAGCCGCCGAGGTTCAGAGCATCACGATTAAGGATTCTATAGGCAAAGAATTTGTCTTTAACAAGCCTGCAGAGCGGGTTATTGTCCTCAACCGGAACGCTGCGGAAGCGATGAAGCTGCTTCAGGTGGAGGATAAGCTCGTGGGTGTAGGCGACCAGACGCATCGTTTCAACTCGTACTTAGGCTTGCAGGAATTGCCGGATGTCGGCAAGACGAATGAAGTAAGCTTTGAGACGATCATATCGCTTCAGCCAGAAGTCGTTGTCGCTTTCACCAATAGGCCCAGCACGGAGCTTGAGTCCAAGCTGGAGCCTGCGGGAATACAGGTTGTAAGACTTGATTTGCATAAACCGGATACCTACACAGCCGAATTTGGAACGCTTGCGAAGATGATGGGGGCCGAGAAGAGAGCGGAGGAGTTCATACGCTGGAAAGAGGAGATCGAGGCCACGCTCGCTGAGCGTGTTCAGCAGCTCAAGCCGGAGGACAAGAAGAGAGGCATGGCAATCTCTGCAGGCGCTTTGAACACAGGCAACTATAATGTTTTCACGAGCAGGGTAGGAGAAGGGCAAGGAATTCTAATGGCAGGAGGAGTCAGTCTGGACAGCGGCCTGGAGTGGGACCCGCAGAGTACGAGCACTACGGTGAAAGTGAATGCCGAGTACGTTGTAAAGGAAAATCCCGATTTTGTCGTGCTCAACAGCAGTTCCTTCGGCGGGTATGACGTGGCAGAACCGGTCGAAGCGAAGGCAGCCATTGACATGGCGCTCAAGCAGTCGGTGATCAGCGAGACGAACGCAGGGAAAACGGGACAGGTTTATTTTTTTCAGACGAATCTGCTGGGCTCAGACCGTACCTACATTGGAGCTATGTATTTGGCGAAGCACCTGTACCCTGATCTGTTCAGGGACATCCAGCCGGAAACCTACGCGAGGGAATATTTTGAAAGCTGGCTGGACGTTCCCTTCAAAGGGACCTGGCTGTATCCAACCCCATAAGCAGGAAGAGGTACGTAGGAGATGAATGGACTTCAGACCACAGCGTTAGTGAAGCATTACCGGAAAGACTGGACGAAGAAGCTGTCCTTGCTGGCAGCGTTATTAGCTGCGCTGATTGTAACGGGACTTTATTCCATTACAATTGGTGCTGTAGGCATTGAGCCTGGCGATGTGGCAAGAGTGATTCTGCACAGGCTGCTCTGGAGTGATGAACCAATGAGCCAGCAGCAGCAAATGAATGACTATATCATCTGGCAGCTGCGGCTGCCGAGGGTATGCCTTGGTATTCTGGCAGGCGCTGCTCTAGCCGGTGCTGGCGCGGTCATGCAGGGCATTCTCCGCAATCCGCTTGCCGATCCCTTTACACTGGGGGTATCAAGTGGGGCAGCCTTCGGGGCAGCGTCCGCAATCGTGCTGGGAACGAGCGTCTTTGGGCTTAAGCTGGTTGAGCACGGCCAGGTTGCTATTGTGCTTAACGCTTTCCTGTTTGCTTGTATGGCCATGATTGCGGTGTACAGCATAGCCCGGTTAAAGGGTGGAATCTCAGAGACACTGCTGCTTGCGGGTGTGGCTATTAGTTATTTATTCTCGGCCGGCGTCTCGGCCATGAAGTATTTTTCCAATAATGAAGCCCTGCGGGATCTTGTTATGTGGCTGATGGGCGGATTGTGGGGAGCTAAGTGGAGCTCGGTCGGGATTCTGTTCCCGATATTGATCATATCCTTGCTGGTATTGTTTCGTTACGCGTGGGATCTGAATGCTCTAAGCTCGGGAGAGGAGGTAGCGTCGACTCTGGGTGTCAACGTCAGCCGGATGAGAATGATTTGTCTGATACTGGTTACACTTGCCGCTGCGTCGACGATCGCCTTCACAGGCATTATCGGTTTCGTTGGCATGGTCGCTCCGCATATCAGCCGTATGGTAATTGGCGTGGACAACCGCTTCCTGCTGCCATGCTCATGTCTGCTCGGGGGCTTCCTGCTGCTGCTGGCGGATACACTGGCGCGGACGGTTATGGCTCCTACGGAGATTCCTGTCGGCATTATTACCTCGCTCATCGGAGCACCCTTCTTTATATACATACTAATCAAGAAGAAACGCACCATCTGGGCATAAGGAGAGGTTGACGGCTCATATGAAAACAGCCTTGGATATCGAGAATCTGTTCTTTGGCTACGGAAGCACCGGAATACTGAGAGGAATCAGCCTGCAGCTGGCCCAATCTCAGGTCGTGAGTATTGTAGGTCCGAATGGCTCAGGGAAGAGTACGCTGCTGAAATGCCTGGCACGTATTGTGAAGCCCGAGCAGGGGGAAATCCGGCTGTTCGGCAAGTCTCTGAATGCTTATTCAGGAGGAGAGCTTGCCAAGAAGCAGGGGTATGTGCCGCAGTCGACATCGGAGACATTCCCGCTGAGCGTTACGGATGCTGTATTGATTGGACGCAAGCCGCACATGAAGTGGGGGGTGAGCGACCGGGACCTGGCTATTGTGGGACATGTCATCTCGTTCCTCGGGCTGGAGCCGCTCCGTCATAATTACCTGAATGAGCTCAGCGGCGGTCAGCGCCAGAAGGTGGCCATTGCCCGTGCGCTTGCCCAGGAGCCGGAGGTTCTGATGCTCGATGAGCCTACCTCCGCGCTCGATATTCGGCATCAGCTGGAGGTTCTGGAATTGCTCAAGGACTTATCCCGCAAGAGCGGCAGTCTCGTTATTCTGGTACTGCATGATCTGGAGCTGGCAGCCCGTTATTCCGACCAGTTAATTCTTATGCGTCAAGGCGTTGTTCATGCCATGGGCAAGCCGGAAGAGGTGCTGACAGCTGATCATGTAAAGGAAGTATATGGCGTTGAAGCAGAGATTACCGAGGGCAGGCTGGGTCTGCAGATCCTGGCTCTGCACCCTGTATGAGGAGAGAAGGATGGCGATGTATACAGGTGTTACAATGCAGGAACGTTTCGCTGATACGTGGAGAGAGCTGGGGAAGAGTCCGGATGGAACGCTATCCAGGCGAATGACCGATGATGCTGCGGAGGATGCTTTCTGGGCGCAGCACCTGAAGCGTTATGATGGCCTTACAGAGATTGATCCTTATCTGGAGCCCATGCGTCAGCAATTGCTGGAATGGATGGATAGGGAAGATGAAGTGCTGGAGATCGGTCCGGGCTGGGGGAATTATACCTATCCGGTCGCGGGAAAGGTCAAGTCTCTGACATGTTTGGATATCTCCAGCAATGTGCTTGAATTCATACAATCAGGCCTGAAGCAGCAGGGTATTACGAATACCGGCTGTATGCAGGGCAAGTGGGAGGAAGCCCGCCTGGAACGCACCTATGATGTTGTCTTCGGTGTAAACTGCTTCTACCGCATGCAGGAGATTGAAGAGGCTCTGCTTCGTATGAACAGGCATGCCCGCAAGCGGGCGGTTGTCGGCCTGACGAGCGGTCCGGAGAAGCCGCATCTGGTAGAGCTGAGCAAGCTGAGCGGCTTCGATGTGCAGCTGGGACGCAGAGACTATATTCACTTGGTGAATATACTGTATCAAATCGGGATCCATGCCGAGGTTACACTTGTTCCGCTGGAGAAGGAGACGGTCTACGAGAACCGGGAGCAGCTGTTGGAAGATAATATGCGAAAAGTGCGATGCAGCGGCGAGGAACAGGTTGCTTACGCCCACGAGCTGATCAGCAAGCACGCCTTTGAGCGCGATGGCAAAATGGTGTACCCGCACCGATATTACGGCGTGTTCGTCCATTGGCAGACAGGGCGGAATGCGTAACCGCTTCTCTGGCGCACAAATTACCAAGGGCTGCCCCTAAGTCATGATGACATGCGGGACAGCCCTTTGCTGGGCCTGCTGCAGCAGGCCGGTTGTCTGATTACCTGGTATTAATAGCTGAGCTTCCTGAACAGATGCGGAATATACATAACCAGAAATGCGGATCTTCCCACCGCGAACAATAGGAAGGATAACCATAGCCCGTTGTTGCCGTAAGACGGAACGAGGATTGCAATGGCCAGCAGATATAGTGCCAAGGAGACCAGCATGGAATTGCGGATGGGATAAGTCAATGTCATTCCTGTAAAAACACCGTAGAAAACAAGGCCAGCACCGGCGCTCAGCGGGAACCAGATCAGCCAGTGGCTGTACGTGCCCGCGATCTCTTGTACGGCAGCATGCTCCGTAAACAAGGCAACCAGCGGCCGGCCCAGCCATCCATACAGGACACTGATGAAGAGCGCTACGGCAGCAGTCCACATCCAGGAAAGCTTGAGTGTTCGCTTTAACAGCAGAACGCTGGCGGATCCGCGGGCTTGCCCGGCAAGGATACTGCTGGCATTACCGAAGCCGTCGAAGAAGTAAGCCATCATATATTGCAATTGCAGCAGAATTGCGTTGGCAGCCAGCACCTCTGTTCCAAGTCCGGCACTCTGCGAGGTGAATAGATTGAACATGGCAAGCAGGCAGGCGGTCCGGATCATGAGGTCGCTGTTGGTCGACATGATTCTCTTCCACTGCGAGCCCTGGAACCACTGCTTCCATTCAGAAGTCTTATTCTGGCGCCATTCTTTCCATATTCGGGAACGGAGAACAAGCATAATGCCGAGCGCACATCCCAGCCCTTCGGCAATCAGGGTAGCTGCTGCCGCCCCGGGAACGTTCCAATGAAACACCTGAATGAAGAGCAGGTCGAGTATAATATTAAACACATTCATGAAGATCTGCACGAACAGCGTTTCCTTCAAACGCGACAAGCCCATCAGCCAGCCGACAAGAACATAATTCACGAGTGTCAGCGGCGCACCCCATATCCGGATATCGAAGTATTGAACGGCTTGAACGGCCACATCCGGCTCGGGGCCAATAAAATAAAGAGCCGCAGCGAGTAGCGGCTTTTGCAGCGCGATGAAGGTCATCCCGATCACTAAGGCGATCATTAACGGGCGGACAAGGGCTGCGATTCCCTCAGCCTGATTCCCCGATCCCGCCGCCTGTGCCGTAAATCCGGACGTGCTCACTCTAAGGAATCCGAACAGCCAGTATAAGGTATTGAAGATAAGCGTTCCGACAGCAATGCCTCCCAGGTAGGCCGGGTTGTTCAAGTGACCGATAATGGCCGTGTCCGCCGCCCCGAGCAGCGGAGTGGTGATGGTCGATATCGTCAGCGGCAGGGCCAAGGCCAAATATGCCCGGTGGGAGGGGAGTTGAAGTGACCGGTTCGTATTCATCATTCGAACATGGAGATCAGCTCTTGCGTATACGGATGACGGTCCGCAGCGAAGAGCTCTTCCTTGTCAAACTGATCCACAATGACGCCATCCCGCATAACCATCATATGCTGGCTCATCATATGTACAGCTGCAAGATCATGCGAGATGAAGAGATAGGATATACCCAGCTGCTCACGCAGTCCATCCAGCAGCCGGAGAACAGCAGCTTGGGAGAGAACGTCAAGACTTGAGGTCGGCTCATCCAGAATAATGATCGCGGGTTCAATGCTGATTGCCCGGGCAATCGTCACCCGCTGCTTCTGTCCGCCGCTTAGCTCATGCGGATACCGGCCTGCCAGCTCTGCCGGAAGCTCTACAGCTTCCAGCAGCTGCGAAGCAAAGTCTTGTTTATTCCGATAGCAAAAATGCTTCAGCTCCGTCTGTTCGCCGAACTGCAGATACGGGTCCATCAAGGAGTCGATGATCTTCAGCTTGGGGTTTAACGCGGCCGAAGGATTCTGCAGGACAGCTTGAATATGCCTGCGATAGGGTCTCAAGCTGCGTTCACTCTTGTTGTGAAGAGGGATGTTATGAAGCACGATACTCCCTCTATCAATGGGCTCTATGCTTAGAAGGCAGCGGGCAAGCGTGCTCTTGCCGCATCCGCTCTCGCCTACAAGGCCGAGACACTGCTTCTTGCCGATTGAGAAATTTACGTCCTGCAGCACTGCCGCCCCAGAACCGTATGTTTTGTAGACATTCTTAACTTCCAGCAAACTCATGGTGTCACTCCTGCAGCAGATAGTAGATTCTGGCTTCGAAATGCCGGCGTTGATTGGATCAGCAGCTCGGTATAGGCCTCTCTGGGGTTATTCAGCACTTCATGTTTACTGCCTGCTTCGATGATGCGGCCGTCCTTCATGACCGCAATGCGGTCCGCGTATTTCTTCACATGGCGCAGATCGTGGGTGATGAACAAAATCGCACAGCCCGTCTCCTTCTGCAGCCGGGATAACAGCTCCAGCACTCTGAAGGACGATACACTGTCCAAGGCTGTGGTAGGCTCATCGGCAATCAGCAGATCGGGCTTCAGCAGGAGCGCGATGGCAATCGAGACCCGCTGCAGCTGGCCGCCGCTTAGTTGCGATGGATACCGGGTGTACATGTCTTCGGACAAGCCAACGGAGACAAGCGCCGACTTGGCCTGACGGACCCGTTCGCTTCTGGGCAGCGACAGGTGTCTCTGCTGATACTCCTCGAAGTGGCGCCCGATCGTGAGGAAGGGCGTGAAGGAGCCCTGGTAATCTTGGAAAATATAAGATACATGCTTCCCGCGGATCTGGCGCATTTCAGAGGCGGAGAGCGTCAACAGATTCTTGCCCTTGTACGCTACTTCCCCTGCCGCTTTAAGGTTGGGGGGCAGCAGCTGGCCGATGGCTGACGCCGTCATGCTCTTGCCGCTGCCGCTCTGGCCAACGAGTGCCAGCCACTCTCCTTCCTTAATGTCGAATGAGATATCATGGACGATCCTATTGTGTGACCCGGCAACAGACAGATGATGAACCGTTATCATACTCATGATTGGACCTCTTTTTTTACATCGAATTTGTCACGCAGATAATCGCCGAGCAGGTTGGACAGGAGGACAACAAATACGATCATAAGGCCCGGAGCTATCATAAGTGAAGGGGTGGAATGAAAATATGGCCTGGCTTCATTAAGCATCGCACCCCACTCCGGTGCCGGCGGCTGTGCGCCGAGCCCGATATACGAAAGGGAGGAGATCAGCAGAATGATTTTCCCCAGATCCAGACTCGCCAGCACGAGAACGTGGCCGATAATGTGAGGGAACAGATGCTTGGTCATAATCCGGCCTGTACGCAGACCATTAATTCTGGCCATCATAATGTAGTCCTTCCGGCGCTCGGTCAGCACGGTACTGCGCGCAAGCCGGGCGTAGCTTACCCACTTCACGACCACGATGGCGAGCAGCAGATTTTCGATACCCGCACCAAGCAGGCCGGCCAGGACGATCGCCACAATCGTATCCGGGAAAGACAGGAAGGCGTCCGCGATTCGCATGAGAATCCGGTCCATGAGACCGCCTTTAAACCCCGCTAACAAGCCAAAAGGAACGCCGATCACCACTGCTGCGAGCAGCGCCAGAAGACCGTAGCCGACCGTCTGTGTGGAGCCATGAAGCAGACGTGTTAAGACGTCACGCCCCAAATGATCTGTTCCGAGCGGATGCTCGAGGCTCATCGGCAGCAAACGATCAGTCAGGGAGACGAGAGTCGGGTCATGCTTCAGCACAAGGAAGGCATAGAGAACAGCAGCCAACGGTAAAATCAGCATGAAGATCAGAGCGGCTGTTCTCCATAGTCTTCTGTAAGAGCTGGTGCTTATTGCCTGCGCGGTCTCCATCAGCTGCTCTTCCTTTCCTGTAGCCGGAGTTCGGGGTTTAGGTAGCGGTAGGACAAGTCCACCGCGCTGTTCACGAGGAAGACGATAACCGCCATGACAAGGATGTAGCCCTGGATGACCGGATAGTCCCGTGCTCTTATCGAGTCTACGACCAGTTTGCCGATCCCGGGGTAGGCGAATATCACTTCGATAACGACCACGCCTCCGATCAAGCTGCCAAGGCTGACGCCAAATACCGTAATAACAGGCGGGAGACTATGGCGGAAGGCATGCGTGAAGAAAATATGCATCTCCGTCAATCCCCGTGATCGTGCTGCCCGTATGAATTCACTGCTCAGCGAGTCGAGCAGGCTTGAACGCAGCAGCCGGACGTATACGCTTGTGATGGCAAGTCCTAATGTAATGGATGGAAGAATGGCCGAAACGAAGCCGTCTCTCCCCATCGGAGGAAGGACACCCCACCTCACGGCAAACAGATCAATGAAAATAAGAGCCATCCAGAAGCTCGGGACTGCCGCACCAAGCAGCGAGACAGCCCGGCTGATCTGGTCAATCCAGCTTCCGCGGTACAGGGCAGCGAGTGACCCGAGGGGAATGGCCACCGCAAGCATGACAATCAGCGAACCAATAGCCAGTTCAAGCGTTGCGGGCAGTCTGCCTATAACCATTTCCATTACGGGCTGATTCGTAAGGTAGGATTTTCCGAAGTCTAGCTGCACAAAGTCAGCCAGCCAGCGGCCATATTGAGTGAGAAGCGGGTCATTAAACCCGAGTTCTTCCCGCAGGGCTTCAACCTGTTCCTTCGTAACGGAGACATCATCCACACGCAGTATGGACAATACCGGATCACCCGGGGCCATCCGTGCAAAGGCAAAGCTGATGAACGAAACCGCGAGCAGGAAGATAACGACCTCGAGGAAACGTCTCGCTAATATCTGAAACAATTATTTCACATCCAGTTCATTCGTCAGCATGTAGTATTCGCTCCGGGATGTCACCCAGTTCTCGACCTTATCGGACTTGTAGGCGACAAGTGTGTTAGGGTGCAGCACAAATGAGTTATAAGCTTGTTCGTCTACATATAAAGCGATTTGTTCCGCAATAGCCGAACGCGCCTCTTGTCCGATCGCTCCGTTCAGCTTGTCGATCATAGCCGTAAGTGTCTCGTCCTTAACGCCGCTGAAGTTTAAAGCGCCCTTGGGATGAAACGTCGCGTTCAAATAATAACCGGCATCACCGCGAGGCGCCGTCAGATTGCTGTAGGTTGCCAGATCCCAGTCCCGGTTAGCAGCCATATACTCCTCGGGCTTTTCAATTTGTTCGATCGTCACGTTGATTCCGAGCTTGCCTGCATCCGACTGCAGGATCTGCGCGATCAGCGGCAGGTCGGCGCGCGAGCTGTAAGTCAGGAGCTTGAGTGCCAGCGTCTCACCGTCTTTTTGCATAACGCCGCCCTCTTCGGTATACCCTGCCTGCTGGAGATAGGATTTGGCAGCCTCTAAGCCGTGATGTTTAACAGGATAGTCTGGCGCAAAGGAAAAGGTGGACGGGAATGGGCCTGTCGCTGCTTCCGCATGTCCGTTCAGAATCGTATCTACAATAGCCTGCCGGTCAATCAGCGCGTCGATCGCCTTGCGTACATTCACATCTTGAAGCGGCTTGCGGTCCAGATTCATCGTGATTTGATGCACCCGGAAGGTGGACGTGGATTCGACGGTTACGCCCTTAATGGCCTTCAAGCTGTCCAGCGATTCCACGGCAGGCCGGAACACAATGTCAGCGGCGCCCGATTGAAGTGCGAAGGAACGCGCATTGGCATCCTCGTTAAAGGCAAATCTGGCGGTATCCAGCTTGGCAGGACCGTTCCAGTAAGCGTCATAACGAACCAGATCCACTGCAGAGCCCGGCTTGAATGACGAGACGGCAAAAGGGCCAGTGCCAATCGGTTTATTTATATAATCCGTCTCCTTTACATCGATGACCGATGTGTTGGGATGAACCAGCTCCGATGGAAATTCAGGGAAAGGTACTTCTGTCTTGATAGTCAGAGTGTAGCCATCCGCATCGACTGATTCAATGCGCAGGGCATTCTGAATGGCGACATTGTCTTTCACTGCCCGTTCAAGGGAGGCCTTCACAGCGGCAGCATCCACTGGTTTGCCATTGTGGAACGTGACCCCTTCTCTTAATTGGAACGTCCATACCTGCCCGTCTGTACTGTCCCAGCTCTCGGCAAGCCATGGCTCGATGGTCAGAGTCTTGTCATTGAGATGGATCAAGGTCTCCGTAATCCCTGCTCGAAGCGACACGTAGCTGGAATCCACATTCGGATCAAGCGAGCTTGTGGCAAAGTTGAAGAGGAAGTTCAGGTGTTTACCTGCTTCACTTTGTTTATCTGCCGTGCTTGAAGAGCATGCTGCCAGGAAAACAAGTGATAATAATAGGATCATGGATATTGGATGCCGTTTCGTCATTCTGATTCCCCCGCTAGGTTGATTGAATTGCATGATGGATAATATTGAATAATGTGTAATCATTACGACTAACACTGCCGCATAAGCCGGACGTGATGTCCGGCTGGGTTAACTGCTGTATAATCTGCTGATATGTATGATCTGCTGATAAGCAGGATAGGAAAGGCAGGACTAAGTAAGCAGATGGTTTAAATCGTAATGATTACATTAGAGTAGTATAGCAACCGTCCTACCGCTCGTCAATCCCTTACTAGATAAGCTGCACGTTAAACAGCTAAACTTGCGGCGGTTCGGTGTTTGCGGGTCATTTATGTTACTATTTTCGGTATGCAGACTGGTATGAAAGTAATGTGCGGCGATAGGATCGTTTTTATAGAGGGACGCTGCTTATAGAGAAGGGACGGTGATCGGATGGGAGATTTATTCGCGAAGTGGTACGACAGCTTGATGGGGCCGCTGGAGAAAAGGAGATTTCAAGCCGTCCGCAAGAAGCTGCTTGGGAAAGCTGAAGGGAAGGTGCTCGAGATCGGTTCGGGGACAGGCATCAATTTTAAACACTATAACCGGGTGGTTGAAGTCACTGCTGCAGAACCTGATCCTGTGATGCGTGAGCAATCCCGCCTGCGCATGCAGGAGGCGCCTGCCAAGGTGACCCTGATAGACTCGCCGGCGGAACAGCTCCCGTTCGCGGATCATACCTTCGATACGGTTGTAGCGACCCTTGTACTCTGCACGGTGAAGGACCCGGCCTTGGCTCTGCAGGAACTGCACAGAGTATGCAAGCCTGAAGGCCGTCTGCTGTTGTTCGAGCATGTGCGTCATGATAATCCTCTGCTCAGCAGCGTCCAAACGATGCTTACTCCGTTGTGGAAGAAGCTTTGCGGAGGATGCCATTTAAACCGGGATACGCTTACCCTTGTCGAGCAGCATGGTTTCCATGTGGTGAGCACCGAGCAATTTTACAACCGCATCTTCGTCGTCGTGGAAGCAGTCAGCATCAAGCGGCGGTAAGGGAAATCTGAGGCACGCTTGACATATATCTATGTCGGAGAGCATAATGTTAGTGTCCTAACATAAAGAGGTGATCTTATGCAGCAGCCTCCCAAAACAATCGGTTTTGAGGTAAAGGTGCTCGCAACTTTAATGAAGCGAAGCTTTGAGCATGATACAGCTAATACGGAGGTTGACGGCTTGACAGGGATGCAGGGCTGGATTATCGGCTATCTGCACATGAATGAAGGGCGGCCGGTATTTCAGCGCGATCTGGAGAGAGAATTTAATATCCGCCGCGCGACGGTGACCGGTGTTCTCAAGCTGATGGAGCGCGACGGCCTGATTACCCGGGAGCCGGTCGATTATGATGCAAGACTGAAGAAGCTGACGCTGACACCGAAGGCGGTGGAGCTTCACAAGCGGATTGTGGAGCGGTATACGGCGTTCGAGAAAAGGCTGCGCAGCGGGTTAACGGCAGAGGAGGTTGAAACCTTCTTCACGATAGTGGACAAAATCAAACAAAACATCGAGTAAGTCGTGAAGTCGTGGTGCTCACGGCTTTATTTACACGAACAAAGTTAGGACACTAACTGTAAGGGGACAAACGAATCAGGACAAAGCCAGAAGGAGCAGATTTATGAAACTTATAATGCGTTATTTGAAGCCCTTCGCGTTAACCCTTGTGATCAGCATCACCTTCCTGTTCGTTCAGGCATTATGCGAGCTTCAGCTGCCGAATCTGATGAGTGATATGGTAAACAAGGGCATTCAGGCAGGGGGCGTTGAGCAGGGCGCGCCGGAAGCGATCAGCGAGCAAGGCATGAAGCTGCTTCAACTGTACATGAATGAGCAGGATGCGGCCGCCATGTCTGCCGGCTATAACCTCGTTAAGGCGGGAAGCGCCGAAGCGGCAGATGCTGCGGAAGAGTATCCGTCTGCCCGGGAGAAGGATATCTATGTCCGGGTGGATCAGTCTGCTTCTGCCGGGGAGCGGACCGACGCCTTGTACACAAAGGCGGTCAGTGCCTTGGCTCTATCGCTGCAGTCTATGCAAGGCGGACAGGATGCGCAGAATTCCGGTTCATCTGATCTGCCTGGTTCATCCGATTCATCGCAGATTGCGCCGGAGATCAAGATGGAGGAGCTTTACCCGCTGCTGCCGCTGCTCGGTGAGATGAAGGCTGCTGGCGCGCTTGATGCCCATATCGCGGCGGCGGATGCCGAAGAATCACTGGCAGGCGCGCAAATTGCGGTGACCTTCACCCGTGCCTTCTACAGCGAGCTTGGCGTGGAGCTTGGGGATTTGCAGAGCAGCTACATTATCCGGAAGGGCATCCAGATGGGTGCAGTAACGCTGCTGAGTGTTCTCGCTGCAATTGCTGTCGGCTGGTTTGCCGCCAAGATCGGCACCACAGTAGCGGCCCGCATGCGCCGGGATGTGTTCGAGAAGGTCGGCCAGTTCTCCAACGCCGAGTACGATAAATTTTCCACAGCTTCGCTGATTACCCGCACGACCAACGATATACAGCAGATTCAGCAGCTGGTAATGATGAGCATCCGGATGATCTTCTATGCGCCCATTATCGGGATCGGGGGCATCATCCTTGCGGTGAACAGCAGCTTATCGATGAGCTGGATTATAGCGGTCGCTGTTGTCTCGATTATTGGACTTATCCTTACTGTATTCGCACTTGCGCTGCCGAAGTTCAAGATTTTGCAGCAGCTGATCGACAAGCTAAACCTCGTCAGCCGTGAAAATCTGTCCGGGATGATGGTCATCCGCGCATTTGGCAATGAGAGGTTCGAGGAGCAGCGGTTCGAGCGGGCCAATGACAACCTTAGGCTGACGAACCGTTTTGTCCAGCGGATTATGGCTTTTATGTTCCCGGCTATGATGCTGATTATGAATCTGATTACGCTGCTTATTGTGTGGGTGGGAGCCAGGTCAATTGCCGCCTCCGAGCTGCAGATCGGCAGCATGATTGCCTTCATGCAGTACGCGATGATTATTATCATGTCCTTCCTGATGATCTCGATTGTGTTCATTATGGTGCCCCGTGCTTTCGCATCGGCTGCGCGGATTCAAGAAGTGCTGGACACCGAACTGACCATTCGCGACAGCGGCCAGGTGAAGCCGATCTCCAGCGGACGGGGAATGATCGAGTTCAAGGATGTTTCGTTCCGCTACCATAACGCTGAGGAGGATGTGCTGAAGCATATCAGCTTCACCGCGAGGCCAGGAGAGACAACCGCCTTCATCGGAACGACCGGGGCAGGCAAATCGACACTGATTAATCTGATCCCGAGGTTCTACGATGTGACGGAAGGTCAGATCACGTTCGACGGGACCGACATTCGGGAGCTGTCCCAGCAGGAGCTGCGCAGCAGGATCGGCTATGTTCCGCAGAAGGGCATCTTGTTCAGCGGCGACATCGCATCCAACGTGCGGTACGGCAGGGATTCGGCTGACGAGGCGGAGATCCGGGAAGCGCTGGAGATTGCGCAGGCCACCTCCTTCGTTGACCGGATGGAGGACGGCATGCAGACCGCAATCTCGCAGGGCGGCACCAACGTGAGCGGCGGGCAGCGGCAGCGGCTGTCCATAGCCCGTGCACTGATTAAGAAGGCACCGGTGTATATTTTCGATGACAGCTTCTCAGCTCTAGATTTGAAGACGGATGCTGCTCTCAGGAAGGCACTGAAGAGGTACACCAGCGATGCAGCCGTTCTAATAGTGGCACAGCGGGTCAGTACGATCATGAATGCCGAGCAGATCATCGTGCTGGATAAGGGACAGATTGTTGGCAGGGGCACGCATCAGGAGCTGCTTGACAGCTGTTCGGAGTACCGGGAGATTGCAGAGTCGCAGCTATCGAAGGAGGAATTGGCATGAGTGAGTCCGGCAGAAGCGGCAAGCGTCCGCCTGCGGGTCCTCCAGCAGGGCCGATGGGCATGGGCAGCATGGAGCAGGCCAAGGATTTCAAGGGCGGCATTCGCAAGCTGCTGTCCTACATGAAGCCGTTCAAAGGGCATTTGATTGTGGTAGCGATGCTAGCGGTAGCGGCTTCAATCTTTACCATTATTGGTCCGAAAATATTGGCCATGGCTACAGATGAGCTGGCGGCAGGCGTAGCCAGAATGATGAAGGGCGCCGAGAGCGGTATCGACTTCGGTTATATCGGAACCATTGGTTTGGTGCTTATCGGACTGTATCTGATCAGCGCTGCATTCGGCTATATCCAGGGCCATGTCATGTCGGGTGTCTCAACCCGGATATCCTACAACCTGCGCAACGCGCTGATGCGGAAGATCAACCGGATGCCGCTCGGCTATTTCCACCGGAACAGCCAGGGCGACGTGCTGTCCCGGATTACGAACGATATCGATACTGTCGAGCAGTCGCTCAGCCAAAGCATTACCCAGCTGCTTACCTCAGCCGCTACCTTGATCGGTGTTATCGTGATGATGCTGACGATCAGCTGGCAGATGACATTGATCGCCATTGTGATGGTGCCGGTGTCCCTGGTTCTGGTAGCGACGCTTGTTAAGCTGTCGCAGAAGCATTTTGTGAGCCAGCAGCAGTATCTGGGCCGTGTAAACGGACAGGTCGAGGAGATTTACGGCGGGCATGTCGTGATGAAGGCGTTCAATGGCGAGCAGAAGGCGCTGGAGGCGTTCGATACAGATAACGAGAAGCTGGCCGCAAGCGCGAAGAAAGCGGAGTTCTTATCCGGCCTTATGATGCCGGTGATGCAGTTTGTCGGCAATCTTGGCTATGTCGTGATCTGTATTGTCGGCGCATCACTGGCAGCAGGCGGAAGCGTGAGCATCGGCGGCATCCAGGCATTCATTCAATATGTGCGCAGCTTCACGCAGCCGATCATTCAGATTGCGAATATATCGAGCCAGCTGCAGCGCATGGCCGCCGCAGCGGAGCGGGTGTTCGAGTTTCTAGATGAACCGGAGGAAGAGGAGCATCCGGTAACGGCAGCGGCAGACGAAGCCGGCCTGCAGGGGCATATCCGCTTTGACCATGTGAAGTTCGGCTATGACAGCGACAAGCTGGTAATCAAGGACTTCTCAATCGATGTGAAGGCCGGTCAGCGGGTTGCGATCGTCGGACCGACAGGCGCGGGGAAAACAACGATCGTCAAGCTGCTCATGCGCTTCCATGAGCTGTCCGGCGGGGTGATCTATATGGACGGCCATAGTTTGACGGAGTTCTCCCGGCAGGATCTGCGGAGCAAATTCGGCATGGTGCTGCAGGATACATGGCTGTTCACCGGGACGATAATGGATAATATCCGGTACGGAAGGCTTGGCGCCACGGATGAAGAGGTATATGAAGCGGCGCGGGAAGCGCAGGCGGATCATTTTGTCCGGACGCTGCCGGGCGGCTACCAGATGGAGCTGAATGAAGAGACCAGCAATGTGTCGCAGGGACAGAAGCAGCTGCTGACAATCGCAAGAGCGATCCTGGCTGATCCGAAGGTGCTGATTCTGGATGAAGCAACAAGCTCCGTCGATACCCGGACCGAAATTCTGATTCAGAAGGCAATGGATAAGCTGATGGAAGGGCGCACAAGCTTTATCATTGCTCACCGGCTGTCCACCATCCGGGGTGCGGATATCATCCTGTGCATGAACGAAGGCGACATTATCGAGCAGGGCACCCATGATGAATTAATGGCACGCGGCGGCTTCTATGCCAATCTGTACAACAGCCAATTCGAACAGGCGGAGATGGCCGGTTAAGCGAGACTCCCCTTTAAGCAGACAGGTTATTAACTGCCGCTTGAAGGGGAGTTTTTTTGCCAGCACCTCAATAACTCGACAATGTATTATCACTATTTCATAGAAGTGGGAAATTTCACTACATTAAATATCTGCGATTTCCGATAATATGTCTAAGCTGGGGTTAACCCTGTTATATTTTGGGCTCAGTACATAATCTGTTTATGGGAATTGACAGCTGCGAAGGAGGAAGAAAGTGCGTATATGCGACAACGATTAGGAGTCGGCAGTCTGGCTTTTATGATTCTGTTCTGGTATTGTCTGCATCCCCCTCTGCCCGTTATTGCCGGATCAGCTGCCGGTTACGGAGTGAACGGTTACTCGGATAGCAATTTTGCTTCCAAGGCAGCTGATGCTCTTTACACATATGATTACTTCGGCAACGCCTTGTTAGTCATGACAGATGGCAATGCTGATTCAGGCGCCAATGAGGCCAGCTCGGTTCAACCGGGCGTCCTGCATCCTGAGGTGGAATGGGGGCTGACCTTTGATGCCGTCTATAACTTTAATACGCTTGTCTTTACGGCAGCGACCATCAATGAGCTTAACGGGGGATGGTATGCCGAGGAGCCCAGAGTGCAGGTCCGTTATCAGGGGATATGGCATGATGTGAGCACTCAGCAGGTTAGTCCGGCGTTTCCGGGCGACCCTGCGAGCAGCGGAATGACGTACCGGTTCACCTTCGAACACGCTTATGGTGATGCGATACGGATCATCGGTGTTCCTGGACAGGCACCGGGCAGGGACAATGCCTATGTCGATATCCGGGAGCTGGCTGTCTACTACAGCTATAATCCGGCGCAAGCTGGTGCAGAGATGCCTAGAGTACTGACGCCGGACCGGGCAAAGGATTATTTGATTTTTCCTGCGGTATTGAATGGAAGGAACGGCAGCGAAACGACGCTGCAGGAGATGGAGGAGTTTCGGCAGGACATGCTCAGTGTTGATCCGAACGCCACGGTGACATGGGCCATGACGAACCATTTTGTCTTTGATCCGGGGAATCGGCCGCAGCTGGCCAAGGTGATGCAGTATGCCGATTTGTACGGCGATGAGATTGCGTATTATTTTGAGTATACCAATAATGCCACGATGTCTCACTTTCAGACCCAGGTCCACGAATTCCTGTATATGTACCGCTACAACGCGATGCCTGAGCTGCATGTAGGCGGCACAGCGGGTGAACCGAGTGTATGGTTGAGCATTCCTGAACGGTACCGGCCTTCTTCGGTTATTACGGAGTCCATCAATCAGCAGCAGACCGAATGGGTACGGCAGACGTTTGGCATTTATGCTTATATGGGCTGGAATGCGACACAGTACAATGCGGGCTGGCTGACTGGAGATGGATCTCCTGCCCTGCTGCCCTATTATCCGGATACCGCTTCATCGATGGCCCCGGCGCAGCAGGTTGACCGGAGCCAAGGCAATATCCTGATGAATTCGTTCACAGTCGATCCGGTTGGGTCCGTGCATACATCCGGTGTGAACAGGTGGACCGTGCATCCGGCGGAACCGTACAGCCCGGATGCATATCCGCAGAAGGAGACGCTGCGGCGTTATTTTGACAACCCGTACCATAACCGCAATACGCTAAACCCTATCTTCATGATCGTGGACATTAACCGGACATTCCGGCATACGGGACTTAAGGAAGGCTGGGAAGCGGAAAAGCAGTTCCTGATCTCGCGCAAGAACCATCTGGTGGCTGCAGGAGTAAGAGAGTTTGCCGATCTGTGGGCGCAGGCAGCCGGCGGCAGCAACGATGCGAATGACTATGTAATCTCGTTCCGGGGCACCGGCTTTACGGCTGGGGCGAATACCTCGTCTGCTGATATGACGTATCTGTGGAGCGAGACGAAGACCGAACGTCTGATTCTCTCGAAGCTCGATGTCGACAGCAGCTGGAAAATCATCGATTTTACGGATTATGCCCGTATACCTGAACCGCTGCCGCTGACAAGTGGAGGCGCGCAGGAGGACGTCAGCTATATTACGGGAAGAAATTACAAGACAGCTCCTGCTGCGCCGCTGTCGAACGCGGAGAAGGAACGAATCAAGCTTCGTCTGCAGCAGATCGGCTTTGACGGCATCATAGATGAATCGTTGGATCCTGTGACCGATCCTGTGACCGATCCGGGGACAGATCCGGGGACAGACCCGGGAACGGATCCGGGAACCGATCCAGGAACGGATCCGGGCACCGATCCAGGCACGGATCCTGTGACCGATCCGGGGACAGACCCGGGCACCGATCCAGGCACGGATCCAGGCACAGATCCGGGGACGGATCCAGGTACCGATCCGGGGACAGACCCGGGAACGGATCCAGGCACAGATCCAGGCACAGATCCGGGGACAGATCCGGGGACAGATCCGGGAAGCGATCCAGGTACAGACCCGGGAACGGATCCAGGTACCGATCCGGGGACAGATCCGGGAACGGATCCAGGTACCGATCCGGGGACAGATCCGGGAACGGATCCAGGTACCGATCCGGGGACAGACCCGGGAACGGACCCAGGGCCAGATCCGGGAACGGATCCAGGGCCAGATCCGGGAACGGATCCAGGGCCAGATCCGGGAACGGATCCAGGGCCAGATCCGGGAACGGATCCAGGGCCAGATCCGGGAACGGATCCAGGGACAGATCCGGGAACGGATCCAGGGCCAGATCCAGGGACGGATCCGGGGCCAGATCCAGGGACGGATCCGGGGCCAGATCCAGGGACGGATCCGGGGCAACCACCAACGTATCCATATATACCTCCGGTTTTCACACCAGAAAGCCCCCCGGCTGCTGAACCGGCAGTTAAGCCTGTGTTCAGCGGAGTCGTGAACGTGGCTGAACTGTTGGCTGTCATTGCAGCAAACTTAAAGCAGACGGTTGTTGCGTATTTTGCGGACCTTGCCCAGCACTGGGCAGAATCCGAGATTGCGCTTGCCATCAAGCTGGGGTTCGTTCAGGGATATGATGACGGTCGTTTTCGGCCGAACCAGGCCATTACCAGAGCGGAATTCAGTGTCATGCTGGCAAGGGCCTTCAATATGAAGGAAGAATCCGGTACAGTACCTGTAGACTGCTTCGAGGATACGCACAGCCACTGGGCTGGTAACCAGATCAAGATTCTCCGTTCACTTGGTCTAATTAAAGGCTATCCGAACCATACGTTCAAGCCAAACAAGAGCATCTCGAGAGCGGAAGCAGTCGAAATTCTCGTCAGGTTGGTAGACCTGAATGGATTAAATGGTCAACACCCAGCCAAGACCTTTGCCGATGTAGATTACATCTGGAACAGGCAGAAGATAGCTGCTCTTGCAACTGCAGCTGTTGTAAACGGAAGACCTGACGGACGGTTTGATCCGAAGGCGGATACGACTAGAGCTGAAGCGGTCGTTATGATTAATCGTGTGCTATCCCTCCACCCGGAGATCAAAGAGCTTCTTGATACTTCTAAATAATCAATAACACATAACAAGGCTGCCGGTTAATCTGGCAGCCTTGCTGTATAAGTATAGGTTAAGAAGCTGGAGACTGGTGGATTCTAACGCTTAAGACCAGACCTACCGCGACCATATTGGTAAGCAGTGAGCTTCCGCCGTAGCTGATGAATGGCAGTGCAATTCCCGTGAGAGGCATTAGCCCCATATGCATCGCAATATTTTCAACTATCTGAAGGATTAACATCGACATGACGCCTACTACGATATAGGTTCCGGAGATGTCGCTGCTGTCATGAGCAATGCGAACCATTCTGTACATAAGGAGAAAGTATAGAATCAGTAACATTGCACTACCCATAAACCCGAATTCTTCCCCGATGACAACAAATATTGAATCGGCATAGTCGTATGGGATGAACCCGTTTTGCACGATAAACCCTTGCCTATATCCCTTACCGAACAATTCCCCGGTACTAATCGCACGGATGGAGTTTAGAACATGCCAGCTTTTATCCGGATCGGAAGCAGGATCGATGAATGCTTGTATTCTGGATAATTGATGGGGCTTGACAATCTTGGATAGAAACGCATGATTCGCTTCATATAACCAAACTAATAATGCCGTGGTAATAGCAAGCGTGGCGGTACTGATGGCTACGTGAATCCAGCGCATGTTGCCAAGCAGGAGCAATCCGGCCAGAATACCGAAATATACAATTGAAGTGCCTAGATCCGGCTGCATTAAGATAAGCAGGACCGGGATCAACGTAATAATTGAGATGGGAACGATATCTTTTATAATTTGGAGGGGGGCACCGTTGCGCTTTGTTAACATGCTGGCAATCATGAGAATAACAAATATCTTCACAACCTCTGAGGGTTGGAACTGGACAGGTCCCAAGCTGATCCACCGCGTGGAACCATTCAGATTCATGCCGTTAAAGTGCACGAATACAAGTAAGCCTACTCCCAGCACATATAATGCAGTAGAAAAGTAGCGGACTATTAACCGGTAATCCAGACAGGCGATAATAATCACTGGGATCAGCAAAACAGCGTACATCACCATATTATTGACATGAAGTCCCTCATATCTGGTGCCCATAGTAGAACTCTTGATTGCAAGCGTGCTAATAGCCATAAAACAAATCAGGATTAGTATGATCGGGTAGTCTAAACGCTTCGCTAGTATTTTCATCCTAATTCCGGCCTTCCTCACGTAGTTGTATTTATGACCCCGTTGTTCTATCTATATTAGGCCGATCAAGCGATACAAACTGTCTAAGCCGTTCCTCCAGCTCCTCTTGATCAGCGTCAACATATGGAGCATTCCATTGCCCCGGAAACGGCAGACTGTAAATATTGTCCCTGGTAATTTTCCCGTAGTATTGTCTTACTAATGAAATCATCATGTTCGGAGACATATCGGTTTTGAGATTGGATGAGACGATATCCATGATTTCGAACGCCTTAGGCAGGTTGTCCCAGGATGTCAGCTTATCGATGAGTGCAATAATGATCTGCTGCTGGCGCATACCGCGTTCAAAATCGTTGGAATGAAAGCTGCTGCCGCGGTTATCTTTGCGAAAACGAGCGTAATGAAGCGCTTTTTCCCCATCCAGTACCTGAAGGCCCGGCTCAAATCTTATGAACATATCCTCGGAAGGGGCATCATATTCCATGCTCCGTTCGACATTGATTTCTATGCCGCCTACCTCATCAACCAGTGAAATCAAGGATTGATAGTTTGCCAGGAATGTATAATCAATATGAATTCCCATATAACGCTCAAGCGTCTCTCTCGCCATTACCATGCCAGAACTTATGTATTCTTCAGGAACATTCTTATTACCCAGCTGTACATATTTGCCCGAAAGCAGACCAGGATTCTCCTGTGACTGCCGAACCGCGTAATTGTATCCATTGGCAAAAATAGAATTAATCTTAGCTGCAAAACCGCGCAGATTAGTGACACGCAAATCCCGGGGGATCGACATCAGCTTGATCATATTATGGCCGGGTATAACATGGGCAACTAATAACGTATCCGTATTAAGACCGGCATGGCTGTCACTGTTATCTAGGCCAATGATCAGTGTGTAGAAGTCTTCCTCGGTCACGGCTCCCATGTCAGACAGCTTCTGTTCACGATCAAGGTCCCGACTCTTACTATCTTCCTTCTCTGTCTCTTCCAGAATGACATTAGCCAAATTAATTGTGGATTTATGCATATTCTGGTATACTGCGACGCATCCCAGTGCACCGAAGAGTAAAAGGACTATCATGACTAGTATGCTGGCCTTTTGTAAACGTGAACGATTGGCATACCACTGCCGAAGGCGGGTAAACCCCGTTCTGGAACTACTGGTTTTCAAACATTGTCCCTCCTGATGATGCCAACTAATTCAATGGTGAATTGGCATGTTTATAGATTGAAGTATACCAATATACCCACCCGTTGACAAATTGTCAACGCAATAGATATATTGGTATAACATGCAACCCGCCTGCCTTGCTTGTATCGTTCAATGGCAGGATACCAGCAATTTTTCAGGAAAGGACATGCACATTATGGCCGAACAACCAACAGACAATAAACTGGGTTTGATATTAACAGACCTGTTAAACGAACGTTCGCTATCTATACGGAAGTTAGATCAGCTTACGGGTATCGATGCCGCTACTATATCTCGAATAATCAATGGCAAACGCAAAGCAACTCCAGCTCATTTGCAAAGACTGGCTGAGTGCTTGGATGTTCCTGTCTCGCGGTTATTTGCTGCTGCCGGTTACCCTGCATCTTCCGGCCAATCCGAGCTTAACAGCTCGATTGCCAATATCGAAGAAGTGCTGCAATCCACCCATTCCTATGACCAGAACTTTAGTATGGGGAGCATGCAGGAGAAATTGTCACAGTATGAGCAGTTCTCACAAACAGACGAAGGAAGACAGACGATTCTTCAGAAGTTTATCGGAAAACTCCAGGAAGTAGGAAGCTCAGGTCCATTCATTCAACAGCTAAAAGAAATGTACGACCGTTTCCGCTTAAAACGAGGCACTGCCCTTGAACTTGCGATAATCGGAAGTGCGCTGATCTACTTCATCCTGCCAACAGATTGTATCCCCGATTTCGTATTCCCAATTGGATATATCGATGATGCCGTCGCTGTAAATTTTGTCTTTAATACACGGTTAGTGAAGCAGCATGATAGCTAGGGCTAATCAGTAACTGAGCAGCCATCGGCTATCGGTGTGGACACTTTGCATATTCTCGCATCCATTAGCGGCTGGCCCTAACTTTCCAGTTAAGGCACAGCCGCCTTTTTATGCTCACAAAGCATTTTGTTGTTGGATACCCATCTAAGCACTTGAGCTACTCTGCCCCAAAAATCTTTGCAAACCTTCTGGATCTTGAACGTATGCTCCTCTATTTGCTACCTTTCCTTATCAGATAGGACCTACTATTGCTAGAGACTTGATTTGGTAACGGCGCTTGTCCGCCAAATCCGAGCACGTTGGAACCGCATATTTTAACCTTCGAGCAAATGTCACTAAAACCAAGTGTTTGTCACTAAAGTGACACGAAAGAGACCCGAAATTCCAATAAAATAACCACTCAAAACAATTTTCTACAAATTTTCATCATTATTACATAAAGAGTTACTAAAGGATATGATTCGACAGCATTAGACATATTGAGAGGAATATAATTACAGCTGTGTAGTAAGGAGGAGGCTTACGCTAAGTTTAGAGATTCATGGTTGCTGTTACTGAAAAAGAACGATTACATCTGAGAGGAAGTTTAAAGTGAAAAAAGCGATCATTCTGTTCATGTGTTTAGTACTCATGCAGTTACCGATGTTTAACAAAGTCACACATGCAGCTGTCCATGTTTCGGTAGGAAGTCAGACTCATTTGATAGGATCCGGTCCAGTTAATATTAACTACAGTTTCGATGATAGTGCACATCGAGCTACTCTTCAAGTTTTCTATAAGGGGCTGTCAGTCCATCATGAGTCTTTAGGGTTCACTCAATCCGGTAGACTTACTTACACTCCTACTCGTGGTGAAGGAGATTGGATCGGCTACACTTAGTTGGACAGAAAAAATAAGGGCTTGTAGAATAGACCTATCATCTTAAGGAGCGGATCACTACAATGCCAAAACAACAACGGCGTACCTTTACTCCAGCATTCAAAAAACAAATGGTGGAACTTTATGAATACGGGAAGTCCAGAGCTGCAATTGTGGAGGAGTATGACCTCACAGCTTCCGCTTTAGACCGCTGGATTAAGCAAGCTCAGACAACGGGTTCCTTCAAGGAGAAGGATAATCGATCGTCAGAAGAAAATGAGCTGCTCACTTTACGAAAAGAGAACGAGCGCCTGAAAATGGAGGTGGATATTTTAAAGCAAGCCGCGCTGATCATGGGACGAAAGTAGCTATCATCCAAAATAACCTTGATAAATACTCGGTATCAGCAATGTGCGACGTCCTGCAAATCGCAAGAAGTACGTTTTACTATGAAGCGAAAGAACAACCGAACGAAGACGATTTAACGGAAGCCATTGTGGAGATTTTCCACAAGAATCGAAAAGCATACGGCACACGCAAGCTGAAGGTTAAGCTCCAAGAACGTGGAATGGTCGTATCCAGGCGCCGCATTGGCCGGATTATGAACGAGCAAGGTTTGGTTTCTACCTACACGGTGGCTCAATACAAGCCCCTTAAAGCTGCTTCTGAATGAAGCAGAAACGGCAAATGTATTGGACCGTGAGTTCGAGCAGGAGGAAGCCAAGCGCTCATTGTCAGCGATCTGATCGATGTGAGGGTTCAGAACCAATGGCACTATATTTGCGTACTGCTCGATTTGTTTAACCGAGAAATCATTGGCCATAGTGCAGGTCTGAGTAAGGACGCTGCTCTGATTTTCCCGTGCGTCTGCAAGCGTTGAGGGCGATTTAGGCCAGATTCAATGGTTTCATACTGACCGTGGTAGCGAGTTTAAAAACCAAAAGATAGACGAGCTGCTAGGGATGTTTGGGATTGGCCCGTCCCTTAGTAAGAAAGGCTGTCCATACGACAATGCTGTAGCCGAAGCCACCTACAAAATCATGAAAACAGAGTTCGTGAATCAGATGAACTTTCAAAGTCTATGTCATCTAGAAGTGGAATTATACGATTACGTCAACTGGTTTAACAAGCATCGCATTCATGGGAGACTAGGCTACATGACACCTGCGCAGTATCGCCAAGAAGCCCTTAAAAAAACTGTCTGATTTACTGTTGACAATCCAAAGAGTGCCAACAATGAGAGTGCTTGGAGTTCGCTCACATCATTACAAACGTCACCAGCAGCTGAAGGTGTTGACTCAAGTGCATCAATAATTTCAATTCAGGAAATCAACATAGAAGGTAATACAGAAAAGATTGGCGAGCCTGGAAGTGAATTATTTGTAGGTGATGAGTTCAGTAGTATAAGAAATGTTCTTTTTGAGGACAACACAGTGAGTTATAAGTGGTTAGGATGGAGGGACAACGACTCAGAAACAACGTGGTCATATAAACACTACTCGTATTTCATATTTGCCATTGGAAGTTATAAAGTTTAAAAACTTCACTCCTCCGGTAATAGAAATATCCACTGGAGGAGTTGTATTAAGGAAAAAATTATAAGACGGCAATTTTGTATGAAGTTCTATAATGTCTTTTATTAAGATTGTGAGGAAGCAACATGATAGCAACCTTTCTTAGAGGTTTTATAAGCATACTAATAGTAGTAGGGGCATATTATGGTTTCGCCCGTTATTACGGCGCATCCTTTGAGGGCGTTGAAGAATGGCCTTTGACAGTTGGAGATTTATTACTGTTATCATTTTCAGTTCTAAATATTATCCAGATAAAGAGGGTTGGCGGTTTAATACTTTATTTTATATGGATTGGTATCTCAACCATACCAAACATATTAATTATGAGAGATATGCGCTATAGGGAAGAATCCGGTGGGGGGTGGATATCTTTTCCGTGGGATTGGCTGCTTTGGTCGAATATATATATCATTTATATACTGTCCCAAGTCGTTTTTTGGATTGGAACTGAAATGTATCTCAAATATAGGATAAAGAAGCAGAGCGGCAGCGGAGCTGCAAGTGAGTGAACGGCCGACATGATAGCGAGGAACCAGACATGAAGGGAATCGGCTATAAAGGACTAATAGGGCTATTGATTATTTTCGGGACCTATTATGGGTTTTTATGGGTTTGGGCGTGCTTATGGCTCAGACTTCAGGGATTTGGGAGGCGGTTATGGTATAGTCGTATGTGCAATTGTGCTTTTTATTTCCAGATTAAATCTAATTCAGTTGCAGAAATTCAAAAGTTTCGTATTGTACCTTGTGTGGCTGGTAATTTCAATTGTACCAGGCATATGGCACTTGACTGATGTGCGGTTTAGTTATAAAGTTGGTCAGTTGTCGCCCTTACCTTGGGATTGGTTGCTATGGGGGATTGGTATACTGGTGACTTACACCATTTCTCAGCGGCTCTTTCTAGGCTCAATAAAGTTATACCTATATTTAAAGGAACCAATAGAATAATATGTCAGCGCTTCACCATTCAAGCACAGATCTTAGCAATATCCTCACATCCGAGCGGCTGACCCTAACCTTCCAGTTAAGGGCGCAGCCGCCTTCTTATGCCCACAAATTCCTCGCCCTAAAGCAACCTGCGGTAGCGCCATGCAGCCCGTTTTGCAAATTAAAGTGATATTTTTAACGAAAGTGCCACAGAAATTATGACAAATTGATGATGGCTGATGGAGAAAACGAAACAACGGATGATTTTTATGATAGTATGTAGAGGATAGTAAGGGAGGAGGCGTGTTTGACACATGCGCACGATAAGAGAAAATCCGCTTGATGCCGGCTACGATATTTCCGCAGCTTCGTTCTCGAAGGTGCTTTTTGATACGATCAAGACAGGAATCATCAAGTCCAACCTCATCGCGATGTTCGCGGGGCTCAGTATGGCACTGCTCGTTCATCAGATCCCGTTCTTCGATAAAATCGGCAGCATCGTGCTGGCGCTGATCGGTTCGGCGCTTGTCATCGGCTCGGCAGGTGCCTTTAATAATTTGTACGACCGGGACATCGACATTATAATGGAACGAACCAAGAAGCGGCCGACGGTTACCGGTCAGATCACCACGAAAGCGGGACTGGCTCTCGGCTTTGTGATGGCGGCTGTGGGACTGGTCACATTATATTATGCTTCACCGCTTGCAGCGGTATTTGGTTTCCTGGGCTTGTTCCTCTACGTGGTTCCTTACACAATGTGGACGAAGCGTTCGACGATTTACAATACCGAGGTTGGCAGCCTTTCGGGGGCGACACCTCCGCTGATTGGCTGGGCTGCGATCTCGCCTGATATGATGCATACCGGCATCCTGGCGCTGTTCGTGATGATGCTGATCTGGCAGATGCCGCATTTCTACGCGATTGCGATCCGCCGGATGGAGGAATACCGCGCGGCCAAGGTTCCGATGCTGCCGGTTGTGAAGGGTCTTCGCAGAACGTACCTTCAGACGAACGTATATCTTGTGCTGCTGCTGCTCTCAAGCGTACTGTTTTGGGATTTCAGTCCATTCGTTGCTGTAACCGCGGGACTGCTCAGCCTTGCTTGGTTCGTGCTCAGTCTGGCCACCTACCGCCGCAAGCAGGCGGAAAGCTGGGCCAAGACGATGTTTATTTTCTCACTGAATCACATCACGGTGCTGCTGTTTATTATTATCGGATACTCACTGATTATGCCTTTGTTTAACTAAGCTAAATATATATCCGGCATCCCGCTCAGACTGCCCGGACACAGTGCGGTAACGCGCTGCGCCCGGTCTGAAGTGCAGGGGTGCTTTTTTTGCTGCCCGAAACAGCGGATTCAATGAAAATTTGGATACAGCGCACCTAATTACCGCATTTTGTCGTCTAACTGGGTAGAGATATTTTGCATGAAAGGCTGGGGACTCCATGAAGAAGTATTTCCTGCTTGGGCTCATGACTTTAATTGTGGTGCTGCTGAGCGGCTGTATGAAGGAGGAGGAGGTCGTCGTTCCCAAACCGGAGGATACGATGGCAGCCTACATAGACCACTGGGAGCAAGGGCAGTACGGAGAGATGTACGCGCTGCTGTCCGGTCAATCACAAGCAGCCATCACCAAGGATGAATTCGTCAAGCGGCATACATCGATCTATGAAGGAATCGGCATGCAGAATTTGAAGGTCGAGCTTGACCTGCCCGAAGAGGAAATCTTGGCAGAGGGAGCCGGTCAGACTAGACCGGTCAAGACACAACAAGTGGAGACAAGCACGAGCTACCCTTATCAAATGAGTATGGATACCTCGGCCGGTCCGGTTGAGGCCAAGGGCAAGCTGGAAGCGGTCAAGAACACGGAGACGAATGAGTGGATGATTAACTGGTCGCCTGCGCTGCTGTTTCCTTCCATGAAGGAGGGAGACAGAGTAACGGTTCGGACATTGAAGGCCCAGAGGGGCGGGCTGTATGACCGGTTCGGGCAGGGACTTGCTGTTAACGACAGCATGAAGGTGCTGGGTGTTGTGCCCGGGGAGCTGGGGGAAGACAGGGATAAGGCCATTGCAACGCTTGCGAAGCGTCTTGGCATGACAGAGGAGCAGATCCGCGGCAAGCTTGGGGCTTCATGGGTTAAGGACAATCTGTTCGTGCCGATTGCCAACCTGACCGGTGAACGGGCGAAGACAAGCTATAGTGACCTGTCAGGCGTCTCTATCCGCGAAGAGAGCGTAAGAACGTACCCTTACGGGGAAGCGGCTGCCCATCTGACAGGCTATATCCGCGAAGTCACGGCAGAGGATTTAGAGAAGAAGGCGGACAAGAATCTCGCCCCCGGCGATGTAATCGGCAAGGCAGGAATGGAGCTGGTCTATGAAGACCGCCTTAGGGGGCAGGATGGTCTGCGGATATCGATTCTTGCTGCTGACGGAAGCACGAGAGAAGTATTGACGGAAGCAGCTCCGGTACACGGGGAAGATATTTATGTTACCGTGGATGCGGATCTGCAGACGGCGATCTACGAAGCTTATGCCGGCGACTCGGGAACAGGCGCGGCTATACAGCCGCGGACAGGTGAAGTTCTGGCACTTGTCAGCAGCCCGTCGTATGATCCGAACGCCTTCATCCGGGGACTGTCCTCCGAGCAGTGGAAAGACTGGACCAATGACCCGGAGAAGCCGCTGCTGAACCGGTTTACAAGTCTATATGCTCCCGGATCGGTATTCAAGCCGATTACCGCAGCCATTGGCCTGCAGCTTGGTGTAACAACACTAGATGAGGAGAAGAGGATTGAAGGGCTGCGCTGGACGAAGGACGAAAGCTGGGGCAGCTACTATGTGAAGAGGGTTCGCAATGCGCCGGTCGAGAAGCTGGCGGATGCGATGGTGAATTCGGACAATATATTCCTGGCACAGGAAGCTGTTGAGATGGGGGCGGACAATTTCAGCCGGGAGGCGGAGAAGTTCGGCTTCGGACAGCCGCTGCCGGTTGCTTATCCTTTCCCTAAGGCGAGTCTGTCCAACAAGGGGATCACAAGCGAGATTCTGCTGGCTGATTCCTCCTATGGACAGGGTGAGGTGCAGATGACCTCGCTGCACTTGGCGCTGTCCTATACGCCTTTCATGAACGATGGGAAGCTGATCAAGCCCGTGTTCGAACTGCATGACCGGGTATCGGATGTCACCGGAGAGGCATGGGGAGACCCGCTAATGAATCCGGAAACGGCTCTGGCAGTTCATAATATGCTTCTGCAGGTTGTCGAGAACCCAAGCGGCACCGGTCACGGGGCATTAAAGCAGGGACGGAAGACTGCCGGCAAGACGGGAACAGCTGAGCTGAAGCGGAGCAAGGATGAGAAAGGGCAGGAGAATGGCTGGTTTGTCGTCTATGATGCCGATAACGCAGAGCTGCTGCTCAGCCTAATGGTAGAGAATGTTCAGGAGCGGGGCGGCAGTAAATATGTAGTGCAAAAGGCGGCGCCCGTTCTCCATAACTATCTAGATCAGCTGCGTTTTGATTGAATAATTCAAGTATGTTCCCACAATATTCATTTATTAGTTTTCCTGATAGCTATTATAAAATGTTAAGCTTTGACCGCTTCACACGGCTGTGTTACATTCAGATAAGTTAAACTGCGATTTTTGTAAAAAATTAATATTCGTTCGTTAGGTGAGGTGGGATTTAAGTTGGAACTTCAAGTGACTAACAGTCCATTCAATCAGGAGCAGGCAGAGCTGCTGAACCGTCTTCTTCCCGGGTTGACGGATGTGCAGCGGATGTGGCTCAGCGGGTATCTGACAGCGACACAGGGAGCAGCGCTGGCCGTACAGCCGGGCACAGCGGCAGCGCCGGCAGCAACAGCGGCGGCACCGGCTCCAGCGGCGCCTGTCTCCAAGGAAGTGACCGTGCTCTTCGGCTCCCAGACTGGGAACAGCCAGGGGCTCGCGAAGAAGGTAAGCAGCAAGCTCGAAGAGCAGGGCTTCCAGGTTACGCTGTCTTCGATGGGTGATTTCAAGACGAATAATTTGAAGAAAGTTCAGAACCTGCTGATCGTAGTCAGCACGCATGGTGAAGGCGAGCCGCCGGATAATGCGATCCCATTCTACGAATTCCTTCACAGCAAGCGGGCACCGAAGCTGGAAGGTTTGAAATATTCCGTACTGGCCCTCGGCGATCTCTCTTACGAGTTCTACTGCCAGACGGGCAAAGATTTCGACAAGCGGCTTGGCGAGCTCGGCGCAGAGCAGCTGACTCCGCGTGTGGACTGTGACGTCGACTTCGATGAGCCGGCTGCAGAGTGGATGAACCAGGTGCTGGATTCGCTGAGCGCGGGTTCGGCAGCTGTGTCCGTCAGCGTTGGTGAAACATCCGCGATCACCGGACCGTCGGTTGCTTCGGAGTATTCGCGGACCAACCCGTTCCGTGCTGAAGTTCTGGAGAACCTTAACCTTAACGGACGCGGCTCGGCGCGTGAGACTCGTCATATCGAGCTGTCGCTTGAAGGCTCCGGCCTCCAGTATGAGCCGGGAGACAGCCTGGGCGTCTATCCGGAGAACCATCCGCAGCTCGTTGAGGAACTGATTGCGGCGATGGGCTGGCAGGCAGACGAGGCGGTAACAATTAACAAGAACGGCGAGAAGACCTCCCTCTATGAGGCGCTTCGCACGCATTTTGAGATAACAGTATTGTCCAAGCCTCTGCTTGAGCAGGCGGGCAAGCTGGTTCCAGGCAGCAAGCTGAAGGATTTTGTCGAAGCTTCCAGCCAGCAGGAGCTGAGAGCGTATATTCAGAACCGTGATCTGCTTGATCTGGTTCAGGACTATGATTTGAAGGGTGTTCCGGCTGAGGAGTTCGTACAGGTACTTAGGAAAATGCCTGCCCGTCTCTACTCGATCGCGAGCAGCCCGCAGGCTTACCCGGATGAGGTTCATCTTACCGTTCGTACGGTTCGCTATGAGGCTAACGGGCGCAACCGTTATGGCGTATGCTCCACTCATCTGGCTGAGCGCGTGGCCGCAGGTGATTCCCTGCCGGTCTACATTCAGGCGAACCCGAACTTCAAGCTTCCGGAGAACCCGGATACACCGATTATTATGGTCGGTCCGGGAACGGGCGTTGCCCCGTTCCGCGCGTTCCTTGGCGAGCGTGAAGAGACCGGAGCAGAAGGCAAGACATGGCTGTTCTACGGCGACCAGCATTTTGCAACAGACTTCCTGTATCAGGTGGAGTGGCAGCGCTGGCTGAAGGATGGCGTGCTGACGCGTATGGATGTGGCGTTCTCGCGTGATTCCGCCGAGAAGGTATACGTACAGCACCGGATGCTGGAGAGAAGTGCCGAGCTGTACCAGTGGCTGCAGGAAGGCGCAGCAGTCTATGTGTGCGGCGATGAGAGCCAGATGGCACATGATGTTCACGCAACACTGCAGACGATTCTTATGCAAGAGGGCGGCATGAGCCCGGAGGAAGCGGCGGAATATCTGACCCGCTTGCAGCAGGACAAACGATATCAGCGGGATGTATATTAAGTCGGAGCCCCGGAAGGAGAGATAAGCATGTCACAGGAGAAGCATTATCCTCCGCACGATCGTCCGCACAGTGATGTTGAGGCGATCAAGCGCAGGAGTAACTATTTAAGAGGAAGCCTTACCGATACATTGGAAGACCGGATTACGGGATCGATCCCTGAGGACGATAACCGCCTGATGAAATTTCACGGCAGCTACATGCAGGATGACCGCGATCTGCGCAATGAACGGAACAAGCAGAAGCTTGAGCCTGCTTACCAATTCATGCTGCGTGTCCGTGCAGCGGGCGGCGTAGTAACGCCTGAGCAGTGGCTGATGATGGACCGTGTCGCACAGAAATATGCGAATGGCACGATCCGTTTGACGACACGCCAGTCTTTCCAGCTGCATGGTGTCCTCAAGTGGAACATGAAGAACACGATTCGTGAAGTGAACGAGTCGATGCTGAGCACGCTGGCGGCCTGCGGTGACGTTAACCGTAACGTCATGTGCAATCCGAATCCGTATCAGTCTGATGTGCATGGCGAGGTCTATGAGTGGTCCCGCAAGATCAGTGATCATCTGGACCCAAGAACAAGAGCTTATCACGAGATTTGGCTGGACGGGGAGAAGGTAATCGACTCCCGTGAGCTTGAAGGCGAGCAGGAGCCGATCTACGGACCGGTCTATCTGCCGCGTAAGTTCAAGATCGCGATTGCGGTTCCGCCATCCAACGACGTGGATGTATTCTCGCAGGATCTTGGCTTTATCGCGATCGTGGAAGACGGCAAGCTGAAGGGCTTCAACGTATCGGTAGGCGGCGGCATGGGTATGAGCCATGGCGATCCGAAGACCTACCCGCAGGTTGCACAGGTGATCGGCTTCTGTACTCCGGAGCAGGTCATTGAGGTAGCCGAGAAGACGGTTATGATTCAGCGCGACTACGGCGACCGTGCCGTGCGTAAGCATGCGCGGTTCAAATATACGATTGACGACCGGGGTATCGACTGGTTCATCGGCGAGCTGACGGAGCGTCTTGGCTGGCAGCTGCAGGATGCGCGCCCGTTCCACTTCGATTCCAACGGCGACCGTTACGGCTGGGTTAAGGGCAGCAATGGCAAATGGCATTACAACCTCTTCATCCAGAACGGCCGCGTTAAGGACGAGGATGGCTACCTGCTGATGACAGGCCTTCGCGAAATTGCGAAGATTCACGGTGGCGACTTCCGCCTGACAGCGAACCAGAACCTGATTATCGCCAATGTCAGCACGCAGAAGAAGAAGAAGATCGAAACGCTGATCAGCGAGTATGGCCTTACAGACGGAGCTCATTATTCGGCCCTTAAGCGTAATTCAATGGCTTGCGTATCGCTGCCGACCTGCGGTCTGGCGATGGCTGAATCGGAGCGCTATCTGCCTTCTCTGCTCGACAAGATCGAGCCGATGCTGGAGGAAGCGGGTCTGCGCGATGATGACATCGTCATTCGTATGACAGGCTGTCCGAACGGCTGCGCCCGGCCAATGCTGGCTGAAATCGCCTTTATCGGCAAGGCTCCCGGCAAGTACAACATGTACCTGGGCGGCGGATTTGCGGGACAGCGCCTGAACAAGCTGTACAAGGAGAATATCGGTGAAGCCGAGATTCTGGATTCACTGAAGCCGATTATCAGCCGCTACGCGAAGGAGCGCCATGAAGGCGAGCATTTCGGCGACTTTACCATCCGTGCGGGCTATGTGAAGGAAGTTCGCTGCGGACAGGAGTTCCACGCTTAAACCGGGTTGTTGCTTATATAAGAATAAGGGTAGGATACTGCAGATCATCTGCAGCATCCTACCCTTTGTTGTGTATATACAGACAGTATTCAGAGGCTTCTCGTCATACTAGCTCTCAGGATAAACTTCATCAGCGTTATCGTAGCGAAGCTTCTGGGAAGCCGTCTCGCTCTTGGATTGGAATGCCGCATGCTCACCTTTCATGTGAATATCGTTCTCATTCGATTCCTTGGCAGATGTGGACGGCGTATCTCCGTCTACGGCAGCATCCTGGTGGAGGTTCTGATGTCCATTATTGTGTGCCGGCATCTGTTGCACCATCCTCTCTAATCTGGACTCTTGTTACAGCAATTGTGCCCTAGGGAAGTCATGATTATTCAGCGGGTGGAAGCATTGGCTTAGCATGTAAGCGGTGGGTCGTTTGGGAGAGTGTTATTTAGCTATCAAGGTGATCTCCAGCTGGGTGTGATTACCGTGGAAATTATGGTATAATATGGGACTATAATTGATGTTCTTCTGTCTAACTTTCATTAAGTGATACAGGCTGGGCAGAGCACTTGTGTTGATAGATTAGGCCCGTATATGGAATAATGGTTGTGGTTGTTGACTGGGGAGTGGGCTTGTGAGAAAAATAGTTACCTTAATGATTGTTATTCTTCTAATTATGTTAATCGTAGCAGCGGCCTATTCCTTTAATACGCGTTCTGGGGAAGATCCCATAGATATCAGCTACAAGGGCTATGCCTATATGCCTGGCAACAGCTTTTACAGCCGAGAGGTTACGATTGCGCTAAAGGGCAGCTATGAAGCGGAGAATGATTCTTTTACCGGCTCCATGTCGGTCAACCGCGTTACGTTTACTGACTGTTCGCTGTCACCGTACTCGGGGCTGGTATGCAGCTATGAAGGCGGCAAAATCCGTAGCGGCACGGTGTATTTCAGCAGCGGCTTGAAGCAGTTGAGCATTCTGATAGGAAAAGGCCCGTTGTATTCCGCTATTGAAGAAAGCGGTGCCTACAATGGCGATCTAGTCATCACGATCCCTTCCTTCGACAGGGCTTCTGCGCTGCTGATTCATGACATGCTGAAGAATGAATTCCAGTCCAGACAGCAGACTGTTAAGGTTCCCTACAGCTAACTGTCCAGCCTCTGGGTACCTGGGCTTGTATGATTCAGAACAATTCCTCCAGGTTATGATAACTGGAGGAGGTGGTTACAATGGATCAATCACAAATCATTCAACAGTGTATTGATGAATGCTTGAAGTGTATGGAGGCCTGCAACACCTGCTATGATGCCTGTCTGAAGGAAGACAACATCGATATGATGCGCGAATGTATCCGTCTGGACAGAGAGTGTGCAGATATCTGTGCCTTTGCAGCCAGCGCCATGACCCGCCACAGCCCATTCTCGAAGCAGATCTGCGAGCTGTGTGCGACGATCTGTGAAGCATGCGGCAAAGAATGCCAGAAGCACAAAGCTGACCACTGCCAGCGTTGTGCAGAGGTTTGTTTCTCGTGTGCCGAGACTTGCCGTAAAATGGCTATGCAAATGCAATAATTCAAGGTCAAAAACCGGACTATCACATACGGCATAATATAATCAAGGCAAGGACGCTTCAGTGATCCTTGTCTTATTTGCTGTAAAATGCTTCTAACAGACTAGTGAATGAGTCCCAGGTTTGAGGTAAACTGTTCTCTTGAATATGTAGCTGGAACAGCAGAGGGAGAAGATGAGGACAGAATGGACAATGCAGTGAAGCAAGCGTGTTTTCGCCCCGGTCATAAACTTAGGCTGCGGGCAGCAGCCGGGTTAACGGCAATCATGATCGTGCTGTCGGGCTGCGGTGATGCGGCGAACACCGGTAAGACGAACGTCCCCGGGACAGAGAGCCGTGGTAATGCAGAAGCAGGGAGCGCCAGCGCAACTGGGGCCGGAGGAGAAGCGGTGGAGGTACAAGAGAAGGATAACGGGTCATCATCTGTCGATATGGAAATCATAACAAACGCTTCTGCAGAAAATGCACCCGAAGACCAGGGCAGTCCAGAGGCATGGATTCAAGCGACCGCAACCGCAGAAGAGGACAAGGTGGTCGTACAGGGGATAACGAACGTTGTGCCGGGTGCTGAGCTGTATGCGAATATCACGGCTAAAGGATATAATATGTGGGGCTATAACGACCGGGCAGAGGTCGAGGCGGACGGCAGCTTCCAGATGGAGATGGAGCGTCCGAGATTGAAGGACAGCACTGTGCTGGAGCTGGCGATTGAATTTGACCCATCCGGACAGTCTGCTGTACATGACCAGTATGGTCCGAATGGCGATAAACTTACGGGCCCGTATATACATAAGACAGAAGATGATGTAACAGTGAGCAAGCGGGCCGTGGCACTCATCCATATTGATTCCGACGCTCCAGCTTCGACTACATGGAAGACGGTGGAGCCGAGCAGGGATATTCCGGTGGATTACGGCGATCCGAATGTTTGGATTAAGCCGGAAGTAAGGCAGGAAGATGGCAAGTACATCATAAAGGCCGCGAGCAATTTGCTTGAAGGCACTGTAGTGAGAGCTGGTGTGGATATTCCGGATCATATCCATTACGGTTACAATGACACAGCTAACGTACAGCCGGACGGCTCGTTTGAACTGCAGATCGGTAAGCCGAAGAAGGCGGAGATGTTCTATCTGCTGCTCAGCGTGAAGCCGGATGACCAGACGGCCCGCTCGGTGATTAAAGCTTACGGAAGCAGCGGGGAGAATTTCTCTGGTGAGCTGCTGAAGATTGAGCAGACGGATGACGGCCCGGTAACCGGAATTGAGATGAAAATGAAGATAAACAACAGCTGACGCAGCTGGAATAAGACAGAAAACCGCCTGCCCGGTGTCGGGATGGCGGTTTTCTGTTCAGAACAGTCTGTTATGTAAGTGAATAGATGAGAACGGCGGTACCCGCGATAACACAGTACCACGAGAAGATTTTCAAATTGCCGCGTGCCATGATGTTCATGAACCAGCGTAAGGAGTAATACGATGCGACAAGTGAGCCGATGAATGCCAGAATGTAAGGAATCAGCAGGGTATCGAGATGCGGATCATTGGCCAGCTCCTCGAATTCGAGTACCATACCGCCCAGGCTGATCGGAATAAACATCAGGAAGGAGAAGCGGAGCGCTGTCGCCTGCTTCAAGCCTATGCCCATGGCAGCTACGATCGTGGCGCCCGAGCGGCTGATCCCGGGAATAAGCGCGACGGCTTGTCCCAGACCAATAATAATCGCATCCTTGATCGTAATCTCGCTTTCGCCCTTATGACCGCGCATGTTGCGAATCAGCCACAGGGCCAGAGCCGTAACGAGCAGCGTGGCACCGACGACAGTCAGCCCTTTCAGCCGGTCCGCGATAAAATCATTGAATAGTACGCCTGCCACACCTGCGGGAATGGTGGCAATGATAATGAAGACGATGAAACGGAAGTCGGATCTGTGCTCGGGATCCCGGTGTCTTATATAGAGCAGACCGCCTCGCGATAGACGGATGAGGTCCTCCCGGTAAACCAGCAGAACGGCAAGCAGGGAGGCGAAGTTAACCAGTACCTCGAAGCTCAGACCCTCAATCTTAAGCCCAAACAGATTTTGTGCGATGACCAGATGTCCGCTCGATGAGACAGGGATGGGCTCCGTAAAGCCTTGAAACAAACCTAGCATTGTGTACTTTAGCCATAACCATAGATCCATGAGTGTCGTATCCTCCTAGAATGACATGCTGCTGTTAAGCAGTCGGTGACGGTGTGTATCGGTTGCGCGTCAAATTGTATCATCACTGCCAGGATACTGCAACAAAATCTGCCCCTCTTCGTGATGAAAAGCACCGATTCCGGTATACGGATAGGCCGTCCCTTGGTATAGTTCCAACCTGCTTATCATAAAATGAGGTCAAGCCTATGTCAAAACAGGACAAGTATAGAGAAGAGGAAGGAATTCGTAACCGCTATTCCGAATACCTATAGTTGGCTTATTCCGATCACCGGCTCTGCACGCTAACATAACGAACAGCCTGGTGAAAAAGTTTGAGGATGATAGGGTTGTGTGTAATCAAAATTAGTAAATGATATCTAAAGGCCTATTACAGCACAGGGAGATACATATGGAGAATGCACTTATAGGAAGTTTGATTTCAGCGATGGCAACCGTGCTTGGGGCAGTGCCCTTGCTGTTTGTCCGGTCGCTGTCAGAGCACTGGAAGGATGTTCTGATTGCCTTCACGGCCGGAATCATGGTATCAGCCTCGATGTTCAGTCTGCTGCCGCAGGCGCTGGAGGAATCGAGCCTGCTGGCCGTGACCGTCGGCCTGCTGGTCGGAATCGTCGTACTGGATATTATAGAGAGGAATATTCCGCATATTGATGTGGAGAACGATAAGAGCGACAGCCCGTTTGACTATAAAACCTGGCTCGTTATGATCGCACTGATTTTACATAACATCCCTGAGGGCATGAGCACCGGCTTCAGCTATGCCAGCAGCAACGAAAGTCTGGGGCCAATGGTCGCCATAGCGATCGGGGCGCAGAATATGCCGGAGGGTCTTATTCTGGCGGTTTTCCTGCTGAACTCCAATGTTGGCAAGGGGAAGCTGTTCCTGATTGTCGCGTTAACCGGATTTATGGAGGTCATATCAGCAGGCATCGGATATTTTGCTGCCAGCTATGTGGTCTCTCTCATCGGGTATGGTCTCGCTTTTGCAGCAGGGGCGATGATGTTCATCGTTTATAAGGAGCTTGTACCCGAGTCACACAGTCATGGCTATGAGCGTCAGGCAACCTATTCGTTCATGTTCGGCCTGCTGCTCATGCTGTATATCAGTCACTGGTTCGGGTAAGGGAGCAAAGCTTGGGGGAGGCAGCGATGCCTCCCTCTTGTTATGCCGTCACCCTGTGAATTGAAACATATTGGCAGGTATAACGTAGTTATTGTACAGTACAGTTACGGAAGGGGTGTGTCAGTAATGGATACGATGCGGGTGATCGTGTATGAGAAGAAGACAGGCGGAGAACTGGTAACCATTGATGAGCGGAGATGGTCGGGGCTGATGATAGCCTCGCTTGAACATGCGAACTATATTACAATCGGCGGCAGGGAATACGAGACGGTAGAAGGGCGGCTTAATGTGGACCGCGAAACATTCGAGCTGCTGGTTGTTCCCATGCAGGGCTAGGACGGCCAAGTCGTTCTAAGGAGACCGGTCATTATCCAGCGGAAGGGAAGTGCAGGAATGAAAGAAGAAACGAGACGGCCGGCAGCTTCGCTGTTCTCGGCAGACGGCAAGCCGCTGCGTGTCTTATCGACCTCGCTCGGTATTGCGCTGCTCGCTAATACGATGCTGGTGCCAGGCGGCGCCGTTCAGGCATCCAGTGCCGAAGGGGATTCACCAAAGCTTGTGGAGTGGTCAACAGAAGAAGTCAAGGCGTTCTATGATCCGCAGGTCGATTGGAGCCTGCCTCTTCCAGCGAATGAAAGCACCGAGATTATTGAAGAGGACGGCCAGGGGGCAAGCGGCAGCGGCGGAACGACTATTATTCATTCGGGATTCGGCTGGGGCGATTTGATGCTGTATCATCTGCTGTTTAACCGCGGCGCGGCATATTCCTCAACCTCCTGGCATAACGACAAGCGATCGTACCGTGCGGGCAGCGGCGCGCCATACAAACCCAAGATGTACACGAGCGGCACGTTCCAGAATAAGCCGGTGACCGGCTCGGCTGTTCCTCCCAAGACCTCGAACAGCGCGGGCAAGATTACCCGCCGTTCAACCTCATCTTCGCCGGGAGGAATTGGCGGCAGCTCCAGCAGCATGAGCTCTTCAGGCTCTTCTTCAAGCTCGAAGTCAAGCTCCTCCAGCTCGTCGCGGTCAAGCGGGTTTGGCGGATGAGTGATACTGCTCCGGTGTTTGAAGTGTTTGGCGAGCCGTCATCTGACCGGAAGCAGCGCGTTCAGCAGCTTCGTGAGCTGGGCTTCGGCTGGGCCGACCTGGAAGAAGAGGCTTACTGGATTGACCAGGCCGCCGGGATGCGAAGGGATGTATACGATGATCTCATGACAGCTTCGGCGGGGCTGTGGCGGATATTTGATAAGGCAGCGCGTTATGTGATCCGGCGGCATGACCTCTACCAGCTGATTGGCATACCCGAGCTGCTCTGGGATCTGCTTGATGAGCTTCCGGTGAATGAGGAAGAAGGGATGATCAGCCGCTACGCCAGATTTGATTTTGCCGTGTCGGATTCTGGTGATATCAAGCTGCTTGAGCTTAACGCAGACACTCCGACAGGATATGCGGAGGCATCAGCGGCAACGCCATGGCTGTGCAGACAGCTGGGGCTTGATTCTCCCAATGAGCGGATGGCGGAGCTTGTTGCAGCAGCCTGGGCGGTGGAACAGCCGGAGGCAGCAGCCTGCGTGGCATACGGTTCTCATGTGGAGGATTCGGGTACAATTGAACTGCTCGCAAAGCACAGCGGTCTGGATGTGCGCTGTGTCGATTGTCTGGACCTCTGGGTTGATGAGGGTGTGCTGCGGGATGCGGAAGGGCGGGCGATCGAGCGGTTGTTTGCTCTGTACCCGAAGGAATGGATGGCTGTTGACGAGGGCGGCGATGCTCTGGCTTACGCGATCGAGACAGGGAAGCTCCAGCTGTTCAATCACCCTCATGCGATTATTCTGCAGTCCAAGGGATTGATGGCCGTTATCTGGGGCATGTATGAGCTTGGCCTCCTGTTCACGGCTTCCGAGCGGGATATGATAGCACGGTATATGCTGCCGACCTATAACAAGGCGGTCTTCGGCGGCAGCTTCGTATCGAAGTCGATGTTCGGACGCGAGGGCGGATCGGTTCAGCTGTTCGGGGCGGACGGCAGGCTGGAGCTGCGGGATGAGGACGGCTATGATACCAGCATCCTGTTTCCGCTTGTGTACCAGAAGCGGGCGGAGCTTGCGCGGGTTGCTACAGCGGCCGGGGATCTGCATCTGCTGACAGGTGTGTTCGTCATTAACGGCGAACCATGCGGCCTGCTGGGCCGGGCAGGCGGTCTGATAACCGGCAATACGAGCCATTTTATTGCTATAGGGGTGAGAGAGTAGATGATGCATGCGCAGAATGAACAAGGCGGGCAGGACGGACAGGGGCCTGTACCCGTGGAAATAGGCAGGTCTGCCGGGACAGGAAATAGGCGGCTAAGACATCATCTTAGCGGGCTGCGGCTGATAGGGATGCTGCTGGCGCTCCTGCTGGCTGCCGGCTGCGGGAACTCCCAATCCGTCTTCTATACGGGGTCTGAGACCGGGGAAGCTCTCCCAAGTACAGCTACAGTGCCCTGGGATTACCGGATTGTCGAAGGCAAGGTCGGTGACCTGATCGGAAGTGATATGACGGTGCTGCCGGACAATGAGATGCTGCCGAACGATGCAAATTATGCTACGGGAGATCCGGTATGGACCCTTCAGTATATGACAGCCGAGCTGGTAGCGGGACCGGATAACCGCAACGATCTGGTGCTGTCCTCCTGGCAGACCATCAAGTCGTACAAGACAGAAGCGGAGGCTAAGGCCGATCTGGAAGAATTGAAAGTGACGGTCACTACCGAGGTTGACCTGGTTGGCGTTTACAAGACAGAATACCAGGGGACAACCCGCAATTTCGCGGTACTGAGCCTTCCTTCGGGTCATGAGATCAAACAGCCGGTTAATGAGGAACGCTATGCCTCGCTTAAGGGCCAGAAGACAGCTAACGCAGTGCTGGAAGAAGTACATGATTATATTGATTACGATGCGGCTTATGCCAAGTTCAGGGGGTGGGCAGAGTGATAGTGGTGATGAATGTGGTTGTCAGCGTTGCGGTCATTATTGTGCTGCAGCTGCTGGGAATGTTAATTTTCAGCTGGATGACACCGTTTAACGATTTGGAGGAGCTTAAGAAAGGCAATCTGGCGGTCGGTCTGGCGCTTGGCGGCAAATTTATGGGAACAGCAATCATTCTTGGTGTGGCCGCTTATACGAATCATAGCATCTGGTTTATGATGCTGTGGTTCGCAGTCGGGTATGTCTGTCTCATTGTGACCTACTGGATATTTGAGCTCGCAACCCCGGGTCTTAAGCTCTCTGAGCATCTGAAGAACGGCAATGTCGCTGTTGGTGTACTGCTGTGCTTCGTGTTCATCGGCATGAGCTTTGCCATCAGCAGCTTGATTATATAGAGGCCCGGCAGTCATTCAGCAGTAACAGCATGGGCAATGACAGCCCGCAGGGCAGCCGTATCCGGTATGCAGAACCGGGTACGGCTGTTCTTTCTGTATGAGTTTGTACAGCAGCGGTCCGGCAGTCATCAGATGATAACAGTGGTTATAACCACTAACTTACTGGGATTCCCAGTAAACGAAACAAAAGTCCATGATGAAAACAAGAATGTCCATTCCAGCATTTGAATTATCGTGTAGAATAGTTGGAGGTGATAATGATTATCACTTGCGTTTGGTTCTACAGCATCACAAGCAGATCTAGCAGAAGCCTTACCAAGGACAGCAGGCAGTCATAATCTGTTGTAGGGCAGCAGCTCGCTTATAGGGGAGCTGCAGGCAGTACGGCATTTTTTTACAGGCTCTATTGAGAATGATTATCCATTACAGTCCAAAGGAAGTCCTATGAAAAAACGATATCTCTGGCTTGCGCTCATCGTATTATCGGTTACTTCGGTATTCGTCGGCGTTAAGAACATTACCCCGCTCGACTTGTTCAGCCTTACGGAAGACCAACAGCATATTCTGCTTGTCAGCAGACTGCCCCGGCTGATCAGCATCATAATCGCAGGGGTGAGCATGAGTATCATTGGCCTGATCATGCAGCAGCTTACCCGCAATAAGTTTGTCTCGCCGACTACGGCGGGAACGATGGACTCAGCGAGGCTGGGCATCCTGGTAGCCATGCTGCTGTTCACTTCCGCTTCACCGCTCGAGAAGATGCTTGTAGCCTTCGTCTTTGCGCTGGCAGGGACCTTCGTATTCATGCGGATTCTGGATAAGGTGAAGTACAAGGATGCGATCTTCATCCCGCTCGTAGGCCTCATGTTCGGGAGCATCATTGGCTCGGTTACGACTTTCTTTGCTTACAAGCATGACCTGATCCAGAATATATCATCCTGGCTGCAAGGGGACTTCTCGATGGTCCTGAAAGGCCGCTACGAGATGTTATACATAAGTATTCCGCTTGTCATTATTGCCTACTTGTACGCGAACCGTTTCACGATTGCCGGCATGGGCGAGGAGTTCTCAACTAATCTCGGCTTAAAGTACAAGCAGGTTGTCAATATTGGCCTCATTCTCGTGGCCGCGGTTACCTCGGTCGTCCTGCTGACGATTGGCTCGATTCCGTTCCTCGGGCTCATTATCCCGAATATCGTAACGATCTACATGGGGGACAACCTGAAGAAGGTGCTGCCGCATACAGCGCTTCTCGGAGCGGTGTTCGTGCTTGCTTGCGATATTCTGGGCCGAGTCATTATTTACCCGTATGAAATTCCAATCGGGCTTACGGTTGGGGTCATCGGCAGCGGCATATTCGTTTACTTACTCATGAGAAGAAGGGCATTCGCATGACATTAAAATGGAAATTCAGCCTGCTGGCTGCCGCAGCTGCCGCTTGTGCACTGCTGTTCATCCTCTGGAATGTGATCGGCAGCTGGGATTATGTAGTACCCCGCCGGTCGCTGAAGATCGCGGCGATTATTCTTACTGGCGGCGCGATCGCCTTCTCGACGGTCGTGTTCCAGACATTGACGAACAACCGGATCCTGACGCCAAGTATTATCGGACTCGATTCGCTCTATATGCTGATCCAGACGGGCATTATCTTCCTGTACGGATCGGCGAGCATTAACATGCTGAACAAGAACATCAACTTTATCTTCTCAGCTGTCTGCATGATTCTGTTTGCAGGTCTGCTCTATAGGTTACTGTTCCGGCGCGAGGGGCAAAATATATATTTTCTGCTGCTTGTCGGCATTATTCTGGGAACCTTCTTCGGCAGCGTTACAACGTTCATGCAGGTACTGCTGGACCCGAATGAGTTTGCGATTGTGCAGGACCGGATGTTTGCGAGCTTCAACAACGTGAACACGGACCTTCTGGTACTGTCGCTTATTGTGGTGGCGCTGGTCAGCCTGTACAGCCTGCGCTACACGAAGTATCTGGATGTGCTGTCGCTGGGCCGCGAGCATGCGGTAAACCTCGGGGTGAACTATGATCACGTCGTTAAGCGGCTCCTGATGGTCGTTGCCGTGCTCATCTCGGTAGCTACTGCGCTCGTAGGGCCGATTACCTTCCTTGGCCTGCTGGTTGCGAATGTTGCCTATCAGTTCTTCGGTACATACCGTCACAGCGTTCTGATCCCGGGCTCGATGCTGATCAGCATCATTGCGCTTACGGGCGGACAGTTTATCGTGGAACGTATCTTTACCTTCTCGACTACGCTCAGCGTCATTATCAATTTTGTCGGGGGCGTATACTTCATATATCTGCTCTTGAGGGAGAATAAGTCATGATTGAAGTGAAGAATGTTTCCAAGAAATATGGGAACAAGACCGTGGTAGAGCCGGTGTCCGTCAACGTTGCCAAGGGAAAGATCACCTCTTTCATCGGACCGAACGGCGCAGGCAAGAGTACGCTTCTGTCCATGATGAGCCGCCTGATTACGAAGGACAGCGGAGAGGTTCTGATTGACGGCGTGGAGCTCGGGAAGAGCAAGAGCAGTGATCTGGCGAAGAAAATATCGATCCTGAAGCAGTCCAATCATCTGAATGTCCGCTTGTCAGTCCGTGATCTTGTCGCATTCGGCCGCTTCCCGTATTCGCAGGGCAGGCTGAACAAGGAGGATTGGGTGTTCGTCGATGAAGCCATCCGGTACATGGAGCTGGATGATATGCAGGACAAGTTCCTGGACCAGCTGAGCGGCGGCCAGAAGCAGCGCGCTTTTATCGCGATGACGCTTGCCCAGGATACCGAATATATTCTGCTGGATGAGCCGCTTAATAATCTGGACATGAAGCATTCCGTACAGATTATGAAGGTGCTGCGCAGACTTGTTGATGAGCTTGGGAAGACCATTGTCATTGTCATTCATGACATCAACTTTGCCTCCTGCTACTCGGACCACATCGTGGCACTGAAGAACGGCCGGATTGTAAAGGAAGGGCCAACCGATGCGATGATCGACACGAATGTGCTTCGTGAGGTTTATGACATGGACATTCCGGTGCAGACCATCGGCGACCATAAAATCTGCGTTTATTTTGCTTAGCTTAACAAGCAGCTGAACAACTGGATAAAACTTATTCAGGCGGAGACGTCCGTCCGGATAAATTTTATATATATTACATTATTATAGGGGTGTGAAGCATGAGCAAGAAATTATCTATTCTTATCCTTACTGTCATTATGGCTGTGCTGGTAGCCGCATGCGGCGCTGGTAACAGCAACAATACGAACACGGCACCGGCCAATAATACGACTGGTGCTGCTGCTGAGAACACTGCAGCGAATGCACCGGCAGAAGCAGCCGAGACCGCAGAGCTGACGATTAAGCATCAATATGGCGAAACGAAAGTAGCGAAGAATCCTGAGAAGGTTGTAGTATTTGACTTTGGCGTACTGGATTCCCTGGACAAGCTGGGCGTTGAGGTTACCGGTGTACCGCAGGCGAATATCCCGCCTTACCTGGAGAAGTTTACGGATACAAAATATGAGAACGTCGGCAGCCTGAAGGAGCCGGATTTCGAGCGGATCAGTGCAATCCAGCCTGACCTGATCATTATCTCCGGCCGTCAAGGTGAAGCTTATGAAGAGCTTACCAAGCTTGGACCTACGATCTTCATGGGTGTTGATGCAAACCGCTACATGGAATCATTCGAAGAGAACATGAAGACACTTGGCGACATCTTCGGCAAGGAAGCGGAAGTAGAGCAGGAGCTTGCTGCAGTTGAGCAGTCAGTTGCCGATCTGAAGGCGAAAGCGGAAGCAAGCGGCAAGAAGGCGCTAATCATTCTGGCACAGGATGGCAACATCAGCGCATATGGCCCGGGTTCCCGTTTCGGCATCATCCATGACGTATTTGGATTCGAAGCAGTAGACCCTGATATCAAAGTGGACACGCACGGCCAGAGCATCTCGTCCGAGTACATTGTAGAGAAGAACCCGGATTACCTGTTCGTTATTGACCGTGCAGCTGTAGTGGGCGGCGAATCTTCCGCCAAGCAGACTGTAGAGAACGAGCTGGTTAAAGGAACCAAAGCGGCGCAGGAAGGCCACATTTTCTACCTGAACCCTAACTACTGGTACCTGTCCGGCGGCGGCCTGGTTTCGGTTTCCGAAATGGTGAACGAAATCGCAGCTACTCTGGAGTAATTGAATTGTATCTGTACCTGAGAAGGAGCCTCCTATCCATTCGGATTGAGAGGCTCCTTTGTTATTTGTCTGCTGTTAACTGTTAAATTGTCTATAGCTGCCGCGGGGCAGGCCCCGTAGAGTCACCAAGCAGCACACGGGATGAGATTCGAATATTCTCGAAGGGCCGGTGCGGATTACCCATCCGCCACAGCAGCTGCTCGAATGCACGCTGACCGAGCTCACTGCCGATCGCCTTCACAGTAGAGAGACGGAGCTGTACAGGGGAGGAATCCCACCATCTTGTCATATGGTCAAAGCCGGTCACCGACATCTGGCCGGGTACCCGGATATTCATCTGCGCCAGAATTTTATTCAGCTGCAGGGCGATCAGATCATTCGCGCAGACGAATGCGCTCGGAAGCCTAGGCATAGCGCGGATGGCAGGCTCAAGCTCATCCAGGCTGTAATAATGCTTGGGCATAGGCGCAACCAGGCAGTGTTCGGGCAGCACGCTGACGCCTGCATCCAACAGAGCCCGCTTGAAGCCCAGCCAGCGTTCCGTAAAGGAGCGGCAGTTGGCGATGTCGCCAATGAACCCGATTTCCCGATGCCCATGCTGAAGCAGGTGTTCCGTTAACTCATATACACTCTGCTCGCATTCCATCAGAACCACATCACAGTACAGGTCGTTAGTTCCAGTCCGGCAGTATCCGTCAATGGATACAACAGGCATATCCAGCTCCTGAACCGCCTTGACGTAATGATAGTCGGTCAGCCCGGCAAGCAGAATACCGCCAAGCCGGGGATGCGTCAGCTTGTTCAACAGGCTGCCTTTCTCTGCATCCTGCGCCGAGGCAAAATGAAAGACCATCTCATAGTTATGGCGTCTCGCCGCTTCCTCCACACCGCGCAGCACATCCATCCAATACCCTTCATGCAGGACATCCATCGCCGAATTTATGAGAAAAGCGAATGCTCTTCGCTGCTCGTTTTCACCGCTGGATATAACGGGAGTCGTGCTTGCTGAGCCAGCCTCCGAACCCGAATGAGTGCCGGGGTAGGTTGAAGCGTCAGATTCCGTTATCCGACCGTGACGGCTGCCGGAAGCAGTCTCACCAGTATGCGGCTTAAGCTTATCCTTAAATGACTTGTAGCCGACTCGCTCCGCGGCTTCCATGACAGCCCGCCTGGTTTCTTGAGGAACGCTTGGATGCTGGTTCAGTGCCTTGGAAACAGTCGTACGGGATATATTTAGCATTTTGGCTATGTCTTGTGTAGTATATTTCTTCTTCATCAGGTCCACCCCGGCGGTCAATATCGTAACAACTATTGTCTATTATAACAGATTGTAAGGATGATTTACGTTTTTAACGTATGTAAGGAGTGAACACTCAATTAATTGAACAATTTGAACATAAATATCTGTGCAAAGTGTATACTTTGTTAATTCAGGCCGTTATAATAGGGGCAAAAGCCGATAGAGGCTTACCTTATTGCTAATCGTAAACCAACAGCTCAGGGGAATAATAATCTATTATGCCGGATAACGGCACACTTACAGGAGGTACGCCATGATCGAGAAGCGGCAGGCACTTACGAACTGGAGGTTTAAGGCGGCAGATGAAACGGAATGGCTGCAGGCTGTCGTTCCCGGATGTGTACACACAGATTTGCTGCGCAGCGGGAGGATTGATGCACCCTTCTATGGAACGAACGAGCGGGGTCTGCAGTGGATTGACAAGAAGGATTGGGAGTATGAAACATCGTTCGAGATAGCGGAAGATATGCTGAGGCTTCCGCATATTGAGCTTGTCTTTGACGGTTTGGATACTTATGCGGATGTCAGCGTTAACGGCAAGCATGTGCTTTCTGCAGATAATATGTTCCGTGTATGGAAGGCTGATGTGAAACAGCTTCTTCAGGCCGGCATAAACCGGCTGCATATCCGGTTCCGTTCCCCGATCATGGAGGACCTCCCGAAGCTGGAGAAGCTCGGCTATCCGCTGCCGGCAACGAACGACCAATCGGAAACTGGGGGGCTTGGAGATAAGAAGGTCAGTATCTTTGCGCGCAAAGCTCCATATCACTATGGCTGGGACTGGGGACCGCGTTTTGTGACCAGCGGAATTTGGCGCGAAGTACGTCTGGAGGCGTGGACAGGCGGCCGGATCACCGACCTGTTCATCCGCCAGGATCAGATATCCGCCCTGGAAGCAAGGGTGACCGCTGTGATTGAGATCGAAACGGATACTGTCTGGTCTGGCACGCTGCAGCTGAGAACGGAAGGATTCAACTGGCACAAGGAAGTGCGGCTTTCGGCCGGTGTCAATACAGTTGAGCTGGAAGCTGTGATCCGCGAGCCGGAGCTTTGGTGGAGCAGGGGGCTTGGTAAGCAGCGGCTGTACACGTTCACAGTCTCGCTTCATGACGGCGGCCGTGAAGTGGCGAGCCGCAGTGCTCGAACCGGACTGCGGTCTATCCGGCTGGTGCGGGAGAAGGATGCTGAAGGAACCAGCTTCTATTTTGAGCTTAATGGCAAGCCGGTCTTCGCCAAGGGTGCCAATCATATTCCGAATGACAGCTTCGTTACCGAGGTGACGGAGGAACGTTACCGGCATGAAATCGCAAGTGCGGTACAGTCCAACATGAATATGATTCGTGTCTGGGGCGGGGGGATCTATGAAGCAGACCGCTTCTACGAGCTGTGTGACGAATACGGCCTGCTGGTCTGGCAGGACTTCATGTTTGCCTGCAGTATGTATCCGGGAGACGGAGCCTTTCTTGAGAATATCCGGATCGAAGCAGAGCAGAATGTGAAGCGTCTGCGCAATCATCCGTCCATCGCACTCTGGTGCGGCAATAATGAGATTGACTCGGCATGGGCCCATTACGACGAGAATGCGGGCTGGGGCTGGAAGCAGCAGTATACACAGGAGCAGCGCGAGAAGCTGTGGGCCGATTATGAGGCGATATTCCACCGGATTCTTCCGCTGGCAGTGAGCACATTTGATCCGCTGGCCGATTATTGGCCGTCCTCACCGATGCAGGATCTGACCGGCGATATTCATCAGCATGCCCATCCGGAGACATCCACTGGAGACATTCATTATTGGGGCGTATGGCACGCTGTTGAGCCGTTCGAGAATTACAAGTCCAAGCTGGGCCGCTTCATGAGCGAATACGGGTTCCAGTCGTTCCCGGAAGAGCGGACGGTCCGCTCCTATGCAGAGGAAGCAGACATGGAGCTGGAGTCGGATGTAATGGTCTGTCACCAGCGGCATAATTCCGGCAACAGGCTGATTAAAGAGTATATGGACATGTATCTTAAAAATCCGAAGGACTTCCCGTCCTTCCTGTATATGAGCCAGGTGCTGCAGGGAGAGGCCATGAAGATGGCCGTTGAAGCCCACCGCCGCCGGAAGCCTTACTGTATGGGCACCCTTTACTGGCAGCTGAATGACTGCTGGCCGGTTGCGTCCTGGGCGAGCATGGATTATTACGGACGCTGGAAGGCTGCCCAGTATTATATCCGGTCAAGCATGAAGGATATTGCCGTCTCCATAGATTCTGAAGACAGCCGGGTTGACCTTCATGTGATGACGGACCTTCCGGAAGCATTCGATGGCACACTGCTTATCAACGCTTACAAGTTTGACGGTACAGTCATTCGTTCGCTGGCTGTTGCGGCTGTGCTTCAGCCTAACAGCACGGCGGTGGTTTACTCCGCACCGGCCGTAGAGCTTTATGGCGAGTATGATCCGGCAGAGGTTGTTCTGCAGGCGACACTCACTAGCGGAAGCGAGATTCTGGACCGTAAGGAGCACTATTTTGTACCCGCGAAGGAAATTAAGCTGGCGAAGCCGGCAGTTCAAATCACGGAGTTGCAAGGCGCGGAGGGAATAGCGTACCGGCTGGAAACGGATGTGCTTGCAAAGCAGGTATGGCTGCAGGCAGCACAGGAAGGGATCTTCACTGATAATTTCTTCGATCTGGTGCCGGGCGTGCCTGTAACTGTGCAGTTTCTGGCCCGTGATCTGGACGGTAAGGCGTTTGCACCGGCTGCGGCAGAGTCGCTGAAGCTGCACTCGATGGCTGATTTTGTGTCGCTAGCGTGAATATACATGGGGTGTCCCTTAGTCATCGTAGATGACTAAGGGACACCCCTTTTCAATCCACAATAATACGTATGCATGACGGGCAAACTGATATATTTGTTATTGTTAATTGTTTGTAAATGCTATTGACGCGGGTTGACAGCAGTTGTACTATGTCACTGAATTAGTCCCCCCGTATTTATTCTGTGTAATCCCCGCTTCAAACCCACCCGAACCTTAAAAGGAGAATGCCTATGAGCAGGCGAATACTCGCTGTGTCTTATCCCTTGGTGAGCGTATACCCCAAGCACGCAATACCATTCTCAATTCTTTCCTGTTACGACTCCTCACAAGCCTGGATTTACAGCAACTACATTCAACTCAGGTGCAGCAAGACCTTCCTCGCTTACCACCCTTCCGATGCGTTCGACTTCTTCACGCTATACCCGGAATTTTATGAAAACAGCTTTTTTTGCAGTGAGAGAGTTACGGCAGATTCACTAACTAACTGGTACCCTTATGCGGTAAATTTCTTCGTAGACTGCATTAACAGGGGACTGTATCTTTACACTCATGTGGACGAGTTTTGGATCCCTGGCACCGCTGCCTATCAGCGTAAGCATTTTCCGCATGCTGTGCTGGTGTACGGGTATGATCACGCTGCCGGAACGCTTCACATCGGCGGATTCGATCAGGTAAAGTACAGCTTTCGTGAGGTTGCGTACGATCAGTTCGAAGCAGCCATACAAGGCATTGTTCAGCATAAGCATCAGCCTAACAGCCGGCATTCCGACCATCATAACTTTACTTATATGCTCAGAACGGATGGCAGTTCAGGTTATAGGCTGGATTTGGCCTGGATAGCGGATCAGCTATGGGACTATCTTAGCTCAAGCAATACAAGCGGCCGGTTCCGGAGCATCGCCAATCAAGCAGATGATTACTATGGTCTGGCTGTTTATGACAAGCTTGAGCAGTATTACGAGCAGGAAATACGCGAGACGCATGAAGTCGACCTGCGGCCTCTCTTCTTATTGTGGGAGCACAAAAAAATAATGCTTCGCCGATTGGCTTTTCTAGAGGAGCATGGCAGCCTGAGTTATGGCGGATTTGCGTCTCCTTATACTGCTGTTGAGCGGAAAGCCGGTAATCTTCTTAACAGGTTCATTAAGAGCAGGCTGGTAAGCGGGAACTCCCCTGATTATGCAATACTCGGAATATTAAAAGAGCTTACTGCCTCTATGAAGGCAGAGGAAGAAACCATACTGGCGCGCGTGCTGGAGCAGATTAACAACGATTAGCGAAAGGCAGCAGGAAATATGCGGCAGTCCGAAGAAACCTTAATAGGCATTCATATTGGACGATGAGGTGATAGCGAGTGGCACAGCCGTATGATCTTCCGCTTCATGAACTGGAAGAGTACAAACCGCAGCTGACGAAAGAGCAGGATTTCGACGAGTTTTGGGACAAGACGCTTGAGGATTTGCAACGCATTCCGCTTGAGGTCAAAATGACACCCTACGACTATCCGGTCAAAGGTGTCTCTGTCTACCGGATTACATATAGCAGCTATGGCGGGGCGCGTATCGAGGGATGGCTGGCCCTGCCGAAGGGAGAAGGACCGCATCCGGCTCTGGCCTTGTTCCATGGGTACAATTGGGCGATGGACGGCAATCTGCATGATACCGTTAACTGGGCGGCTCATGGCTATGCGGCTCTGCAGATGTTCTGCCGGGGCCAGCATGGGGGCAGTCAGGACACGACCATCTATAGTAACGGCGGACCGGCCGGGTGGATGACACGGGGCATCCTGTCACCGGAAGAATATTATTACCGTGCCGTCTATGCGGATACAGTCCGGACGCTTGAGGTGCTGGCTTCGCTGGAGCAGGTGGACGCATCCCGGATCGGCGTTTGCGGGGGCAGCCAGGGTGGCGCACTGACTCTGGCGGCTGCTGCCTTATCCCCGATTCCTGTTGTGGCAGCTGCCGATTACCCGTACTTGTCGAACTTTAACCGGGCCATCGATATTACGCCAGAAGGTCCATACGGCGAGCTGAACGAATACTTCAGGAAGGTAGGGGGAGATCCGGAGATTGAGCAGCAGGCGAAGCGGACGCTTTCCTACTTTGACATTATGAATCTGGCAGGCCGTGTCAGCTGCCGTACATGGATGTCGGTCGGGCTGGTCGATTTAATCACGCCGCCTTCAACCATCTTTGCGGTCTACAATCATTTAACCTGCCAGAAGCAAATATCGGTACACCGGTATTTTGGGCATGAGTTCATTCCGCGTGCGCACGAGGAGCGTCTGCGGGTGCTGCTCGAAACAATCGGCTGATTGACACAGGTTTTCTTAACTTCATAATCTTGGGCAAAGTCCCGCCTGCCTCGCAAGATACGTAGCGAAGCAGGCGGGACTTATGATAGATATGACTTATTTAATATAGACACCGCCGAAGGGCAGCAGCTCCCGCAGCAGCCGCTTGACGAACCCGCCTCCCTGCAGCTCCTCTGTAAGTGCCTGATCGCGGGAGCCGGTCTGAATGAGGACCGGCCCCCTGCCCGTAAGCTGCCACTGTACATTCATATGCTGACTGGCAATTTGGTTGCCGTAGACGGAGAGCTTCACCTTCGCGGATTCCGGATAAGCTACCAGCGAGCCGGCTTCTACGAACAGCGGTGTTTCCGGCTGGAGCTGCATGGGCACGAGATCACCGGTGGTGATAACACCCAGCTGGCCGGGGCCGCTGAACCGGATGCGGATCAGCTCTCTTGTGATCCAGGCTGTCTTGATCTTCTGAACCCGTGTCGCTGTTCCAATGCCTTCCGTGAAGAAGAGCACATGCCGAAAGTCAAAGAGGAGATCGCCGCCCTCCTCAATGTCGATGGTCTGCAGCATGCAGCCAGGAGGAAGGCCGATAATAAACTCGGACGGCCCCCTCATGCGGGAACGAATCCAGCGCTTCTTACGGTAGGCATCGGCGAGGTCGGTAATCTTGTCTTCCCGGTGTCCGGGGGGGCCCTGGTAAGCGATCACGGATTTAGGGTGCAGCACATGCAGCACTTCTCCATTCTCAAGCTCAACCCGCACATGTCCGACCGGCTGGGGAGCTGTAACCTTCACAGAATGGAACCCCCGCCCGTCTGCTTCTGTCTGCGCCATACGAGATAGCGCCATACACGGACCGACAGCAGGTAGAGCAGCCCCATGCCGGCAAATACCAGCACAGATTGGGCGATTTTCCGGGTGAAGGATGCCCGTTCAGCCTGGCTCTTCTCCATGGCCGCAAGACGGCCGGCCAACTGAGCATTCTGCTCGCTTAGCGCTTCATTGCGCTGCCTGTACTCCTCATTCCGGCGGAGCAGCTCTTCCTGCTGCTTGGCATAGAGGTCTGCTGCCTGCTCAGCTTGCTTCATCTGCTGCTCTAGAGCGGCTTGTGTCTCAAGATACTTGGACTCCAGCTCCTCCACCTTCTCGGGTGCATTATAAATATCCTTGATCCTGTCCATTACACCGGCTTTAGCGGGATGAGTGAAGAAGGGCAGAACAAACAGGCAGACGGTCAGGAATAAGGATGCGGTGACTGTTCGACTGGTCAAGGTTATCATTCCTTTCTTATATCGGGCCAGAAGGACAGGCCCTGAACTCATTGTACCTTGTTTTCCGCCATAATTGAACGGCAGACTACAGGTTTCGCCCGCGGAAGGGCGGCTTGTCTGCTGGTCTGGAGCCCCATTTAAAGGCATGTACTATTTAAAACGTTAACAAGCGTGTTTTGTTTCAAATGTTTTGCCGGAGGGCAGGCGCGGGCCGTACAGCCAAAAAGCTGTGGGAGACGATGAAAGCTATGCCTTGACAGGTATGCTGCGGACGATATGGCCCAAAATGAGGGAGCAGCGTATTTGACGGCAGTACGGCAGCGTTCTAAACTGTGTTTACTGTTATTTACAATAGCCCGCGTGAGACAACTCATGTGGGCAGAGAGGAACTCACATACTATGCAAACAGCTGCATCAACACGTACGGCCGCAGCCGTAACGCAGTCGACCGTGTACTCCATGCTCTTCGCTATTAGTATCGTACATATGCTTAACGATTCCATGCAGACGGTTGTCACGGCCATGTATCCCGTTTTCAAGGGAGCGCTGAACTTGTCTTATACGCAAATCGGCTGGATCGGATTTGCGCTCAATATGACATCATCCGTGCTGCAGCCTCTTGTTGGCGTCTATTCCGACAAGCGTCCGACACCATCCATGCTGCCGTTTGGCATGGGGCTGAGCCTGGTCGGTATAGCCGGTATAGCACTGGCTCCTAACTTCTGGCTGCTGCTGGCAAGTGTCATGTTTGTCGGCTTTGGCTCGGCGATCTTCCACCCAGAGGGTTCACGGGTCGTATATTTTGCTGCGGGCGGCAGAAGAGGGCTGGCCCAGTCTATCTATCAGGTGGGCGGGAATGCGGGTCAGGCGCTCGCGCCTCTGATGACGCTGCTGATCTTCATTCCGCTGGGTCAGATTGGCGCGATATGGGCTACTATTCTGGCAGCGGCGGCGATCCTGGTCCTGCTGACTGTCGTACCCTGGTACCGGATTCAGCTTGCCGAGAGGGGCAGACCGGTCAAGAAACGTAAGCAGGCTGGTTCGCACGTTGAGCTCCATGCCGGAAGCGGGTCGGCTGAAGTTAACCGCCGGGTCGGCCTTGCGATGTTCCTGCTTGTGTTCATCGTGTTCGCGAGATCCTGGTACGCGGCGGGCATTGTCAATTATTATCAATTTTACCTGCGAGATATCTATGGTATCCGGATAGAGAACGCACAGATTCCGCTCTTCCTGTATATGGCTGCAGGGGTAGCGGGCACTTATTTCGGCGGGCTGTGGGGGGACAAATACGGGCGCAAACGGATGATCATCTTCTCCATTGTCGGCGCCATCCCGTTTGCGCTGCTGCTGCCGCATCTGCCGCTCATGTGGGTATATCCGGTTGTTGTGGTGCTTGGCTTCATCGTGATGTCCGGCTTCTCTGTCAGTGTCGTCTATGCGCAGGAGCTGCTTCCAGGGAATGTCGGCATGGCATCAGGCCTGATTGTGGGTCTGGCCTTCGGAATGGGGGCGATCGGCGGACTTGCGATCGGCTCGGCTGGCGATGTATGGGGGATGGGACCTGTCATGATTGCATGCAGTCTGCTGCCGCTGCTGGGTCTGCTGTCCTTCCTGCTTCCGAAGGATGCGCCGCGGCAATAGCGGGGAAAGCGAAATAGGCATAACAAAGGAACGGCACCATACGGCAGTTAAGCTGCTGTATGGTGCCGTTCCTCTTGCATTCGTGACGCTGCGCTTTGCATCTAGGGCTGCATGCGGGCCGCGAATAACCGCATGGCCTGCCGCATGTAATCCGCCAGACGCGGGTGGTAGCTGTCATACAGCTTCCGGAAATCCGGGTGCTCCACGTAGAGGTCGCCAAGGCCGCTGTACATTTCAGGCGAGGGGTCATAGAAGCGGCTGACAACATCATAGTGCTGTTTTACAAGCTTCTGTACCTCTTCCTCACTGGGCTGAAGCCCCTGCTCAAGCAGCTGGGTGAAAGCCCGGTGCAGCTGATCGTATTCCTCCTGAACGGCTTCATAATCCTTGTTGTTCCAGTCCTTCAGGCGGCTGGTACTCTCATCAACCGGCTTGTCGCCGTATTTCGTGCGCATCTCCCGTTCATACTGCTCCTGCTTCTGCGCGTCGAAGCCGCGGTATAATTCCTTATCGCTCATGTCCTCATCTCCTTTTAACTGCCGGATCGTGCTGTCAATGGTCGCGACAAGCATCTCCAGCCGGTCCTTCTTCTCCAGAAGATGACGCCGGTGCTCATGCAGTGTCTGAATCTTGTCCTCTGATTCGGCTGCAAGCAGCCTCTGCAGGTCGGCAAGCGGGACGTCAAGCTCGCGGTAGAACAGGATGCTCTGCAGCTGCAGCAGCTGCTCCCGTTCATAATACCGGTACCCGTTATCACCGTAATAGGCAGGCTTCAGCAAGCCGATCTCATCATAATAGTGTAGAGTCCGCACACTGACATCCGAGAGCTCAGCCAGCTGTTTCACCGTATAAGCCACTGGTCATCACCTCCTTGCAGCAACAATAAAGGATCACGCGGCGTGAGAGTCAACAGGGGATATGCAAATATTGGCCTGTCTAAGAAGCAAGAGCGCTTGAGAGCGCTTGCCTGGTGGAGAGTTCATATGATGAAAAGGACTGTCACCAAGTCGTTATGACTTACGGGACAGCCCCATGTTAACAGCCAAGCGCAGCGGGCTGCCGCTGTTAAGCAAGCAGCTGCTCCCAAGCTTCATAAGCGGCCTGCAGGGCGGCTTTCTTCTCGTCGATAAGCGCCTGCTTCTCCTGGACGAGCACATAGTCGTTGTAAACATCCGGCAGAGTCAGCTCGGCTTCTACTTCGGCAATAGCCCCTTCAAGCTCGGCGATTTCCGCCTCAAGCTGTTCAAGCTTGCGCTGGCGCTGCCGCTCGTCCCGTTTGGCCTGCTTCTCGGCTTCATAGCCCGTAACCTCGGCTGCTTCGGCCTGCAGCCGGGTTGAGCCGGCTTTTGCTGTCGATTCCCGCTCCTGACGAAGCTCTTCGATTTCCCGTTTTTTCTCCATCATATCGTCATAATTTCCCAGGAAATGATTGGCGCCCTCCGGAGTGAGTTCGACAATCCGTTCCGCCATCTTGTTCAGGAAGTAACGGTCATGCGAGATGAAGAGCAGTGTGCCCTCATAGTCGAACAAAGCCGATTCGAGCACTTCTTTGCTGTAAAGATCAAGATGGTTGGTGGGCTCATCAAGGATGAGGACATTGGCACGCTCAAGCATAAGCTTGGCCAGTGCCACGCGTGCCTTCTCGCCGCCGCTGAGCGCAGCGATCTTCTTCAGAACATCCTCACCGCTGAACAGGAAGTTGCCAAGGACGGTGCGGATGCGGGCTTCCTCAAGATGCGGGTATGCGCTCCATACCTCTTCCAGTACAGTATTGGATGGCGTAAGGGCGGTCTGCTCCTGATCATAATAACCGAGCTTAACATTCGACCCGAACCGGAAGGAGCCTTCCTTGGGGGATAGCTGGTCGGTTAGTACCTTAAGAAGCGTAGACTTGCCAATACCGTTCGGGCCGATGAGTGCTACTGTTTCACCGCGCTGGAGCTGAAATGACACCTTGCGGAACAGCGGACTGGCAGCAGGGTCGAAGGATACGGACAAATCCTGCACATCCAGCACATCCTTGCCGGTCTGCTTGTCGATTTCGAAGCGGAAATGGGCTTTCTTCAGGTCGCCCAGCGGCTTGTCGAGCCTGTCCATCTTGTCCAGCGCCTTCCGCCGGCTCTGGGCGCGCTTGGTGGTGGATGCGCGGACAATGTTCTTCTGGATGAACTCCTCCATCCGCGCGATCTCGTCCTGCTGCTTCTCGAACTGCTTCATGGCAGCTTCATATTCCGCTTCCTTGACCTCTATATATCTGGAGTAATTGCCGGTATACCGCTTGGCCTGATGACGCTCGATTTCGACAATCGTACCCGCGAGCGCATCGAGGAAGTAACGGTCATGGGAGACGACGAGGATAGCGCCGCTATAGCTGCGCAGATAATCCTCGAGCCAGGTGAGCGTCTCAATGTCCAGATGGTTCGTCGGCTCGTCAAGCATCAGCAGATCCGGGGACTGAAGCAGAATCCGGGCAAGGGCGAGCCTTGTCTTCTGGCCGCCGCTCAAGGTGGAAATCCGGGTGTCCGGAGGGAAGGAGCCGAAGCCCATTCCATGCAGGACGCTGCGGATCCTGGTGTCAATTTCGAAGCCGCCGCGCTCCCGGAACCATTCGGAGCGTGAGGCGTATCGCGCCAGCACATCCTCGTAGCGCTTCTCATCCTGCTGCACAGCAGGGTCGGCTATCTGCTGCTCTAGCTCACGAAGCTCCTGCTCGGTGCTGAGCAGGTCGCTAAATACCGCTCGCATCTCCGCTTCAATGGTAAGGTCGGAATGAAGCCCGCTGTTCTGGGCCAAGTAGCCGACCTTCGTCTCCTTGAGCTTGTGGATCGTTCCGGAATCGGCTGTCATTTCACCGGCGATGATCTGCAGCAGTGTGGACTTGCCGGCGCCGTTAACACCGACAAGCCCAACCCGTTCGCGCGGCTGTATTTGAAAGGTAATATTAGAGAGCACGGGCTTTACGCCATAGCTCTTGGATAAACCTGAAACCTGCAGAAGCATGAGACCTGACCTCCAAGACTTTCAATCCGTAATTAAATGCACATGCTGTACATGCACAAAAGGTTATACGGATTAAGTTTACCATGTCCCGGAGTGCTCGTGCGACTCTTCTTTTCAGACGCGGGAGTCAGGCTTATTCCTTATCATGGAGCGTTAGCAGATAATGAATCAGCGCGTCCTGCTCCTCTTTGGTAAAGCCGTTCTTCGAATCGACGTAATGGTCATGCCCGACACCTTCAATATTCAGCTTCCGAAGATCCTTGTGGTTATGGTTGGCTTCTACAACCTGTTTGCGCAGATCACGATCGATCATGGCACGCAAACTGTTGACAGGATCGGGTACGATGCCTTGGTACAGTGTACCGGGTATGCCGAGCTGAGTGCCGCCCTTCGGGCCGACGGCAACGCCTCCGTCATGCAGGTAAGGGGCTGACCAATACAGCCCGTTTAGGCTGGGGACCTTATACCCGCCTTTTCCGTCATGGGCAACCGACATCTTAACCTCGTCCTCGCTGAGATAATCAATGCCTATTTTGAAGGTTTTGGGATGTTCGGGAAGCGGTACAGGTGTATCAAATGTATACATTAGCGGGGGGGCGAAGAACTTCTTAGAGCCGCTCAGCGCCTTCGCCCGGGACGGATTGGTGCCGATAATGTGGCTGGCAATAATCCGGTTATTCGTCAGGAATTCACCTGCATGGCAGGAAATGCACCCCGCCCTCTTGAACACATCTTGTCCCTTCCTCGCCAGCTGCCGGTCCAGCTTCCCAAGCCGTGAAGGCGGCGGGACGAGTGCATTCTGATAAGCGGCCATCGCAAGAGTATGGCGGCTGACTGTATGGCCTGGAACACTAGCGATATTGCCCACCAGAGAAACCAGTGAAGAACGGGGGAATGCCGGTGTGGGCACCAAATGATTGACCCCTGTAGCGCCGGGAGTAGGATCGATTTTCTCAAAGAACTTGGACGGCTTGCTGCCCTGGTCCGTGCTGTACCGGTATTTCGGATTGGCGGCATTTTGCAGGATCATGCCGACATACTGCTCTTTATCTATCCCAAATACCGGTTCACTAATTTCAGACTGGTTTAGCGGATCCATGTTTTGGCCATTCGGTATGCCTGACAGGATTGCGAGCCCCTTGAATGGACCGCCGGCGGCTAGGCCGCTCCAGCTGTAAGGATGGTCACCCAGTGTGAAGGAATCGGGAATCTGGACAGGGTTTGACTTGCGGTCGATCATCGTGTCGACATAACCCGGCGGCCATTTTACCAGCTCAGCATCAACCATGGCTTCCAGCTTCTGCGGGTCCGGAAGCTGCTTGCGCTGGCCTTGGCTGTTGATGTAGGTGTGCTTGTAATCATCCAGCCCTTCCGCCAGCTTGCCGATCTGTTCATCGGTGATGCCCGTATGGGTGAAGAAGGCAGCGCTATTGGTTCCGAGCGCCAGGAGTAAGCCAACATTAATATCCGGGTTGGTAACTCCTTCAATGACTTTACCGGTCTCTAGGTCAGAGATGGCATGGCACATAATACAGCCGACACCGACCTTGGTCTTGCCTTCCGAATTGGATAACCGGATGCCGAGAGGCATGTACGCTCCCTTGGCTACATCAAGCCCCGTATCGATCAGCTCGCCTTTATGGATGACACGGTCGCCGAGCTTGACGGTTTTGGCTGCTTCGACCTGAAGATTGGTCGTTCCTTGACCGCGCAGCTTGGCTACCGCCTTGGCGATATTTGGTATGGTGAACGCACCGTCTGTTATACCCAATATATCGGAGAAGAACACCTCATTGCCGAAGGTCTGCTCGTAGAAGGCTTGTCTGCCGAAAGCAATCATGTCGTTATCCACCTGAATGCCGTAAGGATCAGTCTGAAGCTGGCGGATGCCCGAAGCCTCCCTGGCCGGATTCAATACTTTCTCACCGGGCGTAATGTAGGTGTATGAAGGATTAAGCTGGCGCAGAGCCGCGTATAAGCCTGTGCCGGCAAGTAATATAATTGTACTCCACAGCAATGCCTTCCTGAGTCGCATCTGTCGTCCCTCCTAATCTGCAGCATCCGTTACTGGCGTTAACCGTTAGTATCCTGAATTAACAGCTCCTGTATGCGCAGGGTCTGCTGATAAAAGCTGGATGCGGGGGATACGCTATTGCCTATATCCGGCAGTAAATGGGCGGGTTTGCGCACTTAACAGGCATAGCTGCGGATGCAGGCTATGAAAGCCAGGTGCATTGGCGAAACGGGCATACAGTGGTAAACTAGAAGCAGATGAATGGAAATGATTGAAAGGCGGTATTCTCTTGGCCACAGGGAATGAGGAGAAGACCAAGCAGCAGCTCCGCCAGCTCATGGCGGCTAAGCGGGATTCACTGGCGCCGGAAGAGAGGCACCGCAGATCGGAGGAAGCCTGCACCCGGGCAGCGGACTGGCTGTCAGCCGCTGGGGCAGGGAGTGTCATGCTGTACGTAGGATTTCGGTCTGAGCTGGATACAAGGCCTCTTATTGCTACCTGCTGGTCTCTCGGAATTGAGGTGATTGTGCCCCGCAGCAACCCGGCAGACCGTTCCATGGAGCTGTTCCGGCTGCGAAGCTGGGAGGAGCTTGCTGCGGGAGCATACGGCATACTGGAACCGAGTCCGGAACTTGCGGCGCCTTGGCCGGACAGCAGGCTGCCGGACATTGTTGTAACACCGGGCCTCGCTTTCGACCGGTCTGGAGGGAGGCTTGGCTATGGGGGCGGCTATTATGACCGTCTTCGGGCCAGGTTTGATGAAGCGGAACAATCCGGGCGGGCGACGCAGTGGGTAGGACTGTGCTACGAATTCCAGCTGGTCAGCGAGGTTCCGATGGAAGATCATGATGCCAGGCTGCACGGACTGATAACAGAGACTGGCTACTATGCAGCAGAATAAGGAGGGACCTTCGGTGGGGACTGAGCTGACGCATTTTAACGAGCAGGGCAGAGCAAGAATGGTGGATGTATCGGATAAAGAGACGACGGCCCGTACGGCAGCAGCAGCCACGGCAATTAAGATGGCGCCGGATACGCTGGCCCGGATCAAGGCGGGAGGCATCCAGAAGGGAGATGTCCTGGCAGTGGCTCAGGTGGCGGGCATTATGGCCGCCAAGAACACATCGGACTGGATACCGATGTGCCACCCGCTTCCGCTTACCGGCATTGATATTTCCTTCAAGGACAATGGGGCGGACGAGCTTATTATTGAAGCGATTGTGAGAACAACAGGCAAGACAGGGGTTGAGATGGAGGCGCTCACGGCGGTGTCGGCTGCTGCTTTAACCGTCTACGATATGTGCAAGGCGCTCCAGAAAGACATGGTAATTGGCCCAACCCGCCTAATCAGCAAGACCGGCGGCAAGAGCGGGGATTACCGGATAGACGAGTAACCTGATTAGAAGCAGAACGAAGGTCACGGTGGGAGGGATGACGATGCGTTGGAAAGTGGCAATACTGACGGCAAGTGATAAGGGCTCGCGGGGCGAACGGGAGGACACGAGCGCACAGGTCATCAGGGAGCTTGTGGAAGAGGAGATCGGCGGGGAAATAGTCGATTACCGGATCGTGCCGGATGAGCAGGATGAAATCATGGCAGCACTAATCGAGATGACGGATTATTATAAGGCAGACCTGGTGCTGACGACTGGGGGCACAGGCCTTGCGGCCAGGGATTTGACGCCGGAGGCGACCATACGTGTGATCGACCGCCAGGTGCCTGGCATTGCAGAAGCGATGCGCATGGCTTCCCTGCAGAAGACACGCCAAGCCATGCTGTCACGAGGCATTGCCGGGCTTCGGGGTCAATCGCTTATTATCAACCTGCCGGGAAGCCCGAAGGGCGTGCAGGAGAACCTGATGGCGATTATCGACCAGCTGCCGCACGCGCTTGCCATCCTTTCCGGCCGTGTCGGGGAGCATGCGGATGAACGGTAACAAGCGTACAACCGTGCTTCGTGAAGTGCCGTCGGCTGAAGCAGTCGGCATGGCACTGGCGCATGATCTGACCCAGATTATCCCTGGCCAGTTCAAGGGCCGGCTGTTCAAGAGGGGGTACGTGATCACCGAAGCGGACATTCCGAAACTGCTTGATATCGGTAAGGAGCATATCTACGTTATGGAGCTTGGCGAGGACGAGCTGCATGAGGATGAAGCGGCGGAACGGATGGCCCTGGCGCTGGCAGGCGACGGCGTTGCGTGCAGCGGGACGCATGAAGGCAAGGTGACGCTTCGTTCCTCGCTTGACGAGCCCGGCATCGCTGACATTCCCGAGGAGCTGGTGCATCAAATCAACTCACTTGGGGAGATCGCGCTTGCCACTGTCAGGACCCATGCGGTTGTGGGTGCAGGCCAGCCGCTGGCGGCTACGCGTGCCATTCCGCTGGTGGTTAAGCGTGAGAAGGTGGAGGCCGTTGAAGCCCTTGCCAGGCAGTGGCGGGAACAGCACGGCGCTGCCGGTCCAATCCGGATGAGGCCGCTTCGCAAGCTTCGCGCAGGTCTGCTGACCACTGGAGGCGAGGTCTTCAGCGGACGGATTACGGACAAATTCGGCCCGGCTGTGAAGGCGAAGCTGGAGATGCTGGGCTCTGAAGTGGCTGAGCAGCGCTTCGCGCCGGATGATCGACAAGTAATTGTCAACGAAATCCACTATTTGCTAGGCCAAGGGTATGATATGATATTAATTACAGGCGGCATGTCTGTCGATCCGGATGACCGTACACCGGGTGCTATCCAAGCAGCCGGAGCAGAGATCGTCAGCTACGGAACCCCGATGCTACCGGGCTCCATGCTGCTGATGGGCTATCTGCAGGGAGTGCCGATTCTCGGGCTTCCAGGCTGTGTCATGCATGATCCCTATACCTCATTCGACGTGCTTCTGCTGCGCATACTCGCGGGAGACACGATCACGAAGAGGGATATCGTAAGCATGGGCTACGGCGGCCTTCACGGCTGTTGACCCTGCCCATTGTCAAGCCTGACCGGGCATGCGCTGCCATATACAGCGGCGTGAGTTATTTAGATGAAGGAGGTTGGAGAGCATGCCTAGTATCGGACCCACTGGTTTTATCCTGTTGATTCTTGTAGCCCTGCTGTTGTTCGGGCCAAGCAAGCTGCCGGAGCTTGGAAGAGCATTCGGAAGAACGCTTAGGGAATTCAAGAATGGTGCGAAGGACATCATGGAAGATGATGACCGCAGCGACAAGAAGCGCGTGGATGTCAGCCGATCCGAGTCGGATGATCAAACAAACAATAAGCGGCTTCCGGAGTAACCGGGATACGCTTTTTTTTTGAAGGTGCAAGCGGATGGAAGGAAGTGACACGATTGGCAGGTCCGAATCGGGACAAGCTTGGCGGGCTGCTGAGCGATGAACACAAGCTGATGTCGCTGATGGAACACATCGGGGAGCTGCGCAAGCGGCTGCTGGCCGTAGGAGCGGTCCTGGTGCTGGGTCTCATCGGCGGACTGGTGGCAGCTCAGCCTATTTACGAATACTTAACAACAACCGACCAGGCCAAGGATCTGGCGCTGCATGCCTTTTCCTTCTGGGACGGCATTGGATTATATATGAAGTTCGCGCTGGTCACCTCGCTTGTTCTGGTCATCCCGTTCGGCTTCTATCAGCTGTGGGCTTTCATTAAGCCGGCTCTGGAGCCGAGAGAACAGCGGGCTACGCTGCGTTATGTGCCGTTCGCACTGCTTATGTTTCTGGCAGGCCTGGCATTCTCATATTTTGTCGTATTTCCGCTGGCATTCGGCTTCACAAGGCAGATCAATGAACAGCTGGGGCTGGAGGAGACTTACGGCGTTATCCAGTATTTCACCTTTATGTTCAACATCGTCATTCCGATTGCGCTGCTCTTCGAGCTGCCGATTGTCATCATGTTTCTGACAAGGCTCGGCATCCTGAATCCGGTCCGGCTGCGCAAGATGCGCCGTCTGGCCTACTTCCTGCTGGTCTTCATAGGGGTGCTTGTGACACCGCCGGATGTAGTATCCGACCTGCTCGTTATTTTCCCGCTGATCCTGCTGTATGAGTTCAGTGTGTATCTGTCCGTCTCGGTTTATCGCCGGATGGAACGGGATAGAGCGTCCGCTATGAGCGAGCCCGAAGAGGAATAGTGATCAGAGGCAAGTGTTTGAGCTGCGAATCAAATGCAGTGGTGATGAGGCCAGACCGGCAGCCGGTCTGGCTTTTTTGCGCCTGTTACAGCAAGCTGAGCCGAGTGCAAGAAAATTTATCCTTATTTTCGGCCGAAGGACTTGAAATCTGATTACAAGTTGAGTATTATAAAAATGGTTATTAGCACTAGACGACGTCGAGTGCTAACAGACATAGGAACCATTTTAAAAGGAGGCTATTTTTCATGATCAGACCTTTGGGTGAACGCGTATTGATTGAACCGATCGCGAAAGAGGAGACGACTGCCAGCGGAATCGTTCTGCCGGATACGGCGAAGGAAAAGCCGCAGGAAGGTAAAGTTGTCGCTGTAGGAAGCGGGTCGCTGAAAGACGGCGCACGTGTACCGCTTGAAGTAAAAGAAGGCGATCGCGTCCTGTTCTCCAAATACGCAGGCACGGAGATCAAATACGAAGGTAAAGAATATTTGATTATGAAGGAAAGCGACATTCACGCCATCTTCGGATAAGACGCATGCACCTGCTGGTCATGCGACACACATACACACAAGAATGAGGTCCTCTTAAGGGCAGGAATTGAAAGTCCGGGGACGCACATTGTACATGAGCCGGCTGTTATGCCGGCATGAACTGAAATCCAAGGAGGTTATTTACGAATGGCTAAGGAAATTAAATTCAGTGAAGACGCTCGCCGTGCAATGCTCCGTGGTGTTGACGCGCTTGCTAATGCGGTTAAGGTAACACTCGGACCGAAAGGCCGTAACGTAGTACTCGAGAAGAAATTCGGCAGCCCGCTGATCACGAACGATGGTGTATCCATCGCGAAGGAAATCGAGCTGGAAGATGCATTCGAGAACATGGGTGCACAGCTGGTTAAAGAAGTTGCAACGAAGACCAACGACGTAGCAGGTGACGGTACAACGACTGCGACGGTTCTTGCGCAAGCAATGATCCGTGAAGGTCTGAAGAACGTAACGGCTGGCGCGAACCCAATGGTTATCCGCAAGGGTATCGAGAAGGCTGTTAAAGCCGCTGTAGAAGAGCTGAAGCAAATCGCGAAGCCGATCGAAGGCAAGCAGTCCATCGCACAAGTTGCAGCTATCTCCTCCGCTGACGACGAAGTTGGCGAGCTGATTGCTGAAGCCATGGAGAAAGTCGGCAACGACGGCGTTATCACAGTAGAAGAATCCAAAGGCTTCGCTACGGAGCTTGAAGTGGTTGAAGGCATGCAGTTCGACCGCGGATATATCTCTCCATACATGATCACGGATACGGACAAGATGGAAGCTGTTCTTGACAATCCTTACATCCTGATCACCGACAAGAAAATCACGAACATTCAAGAGATCCTGCCGGTTCTCGAGAAGGTTGTTCAATCCGGCAAGCAGCTGGTTATCGTTGCTGAAGACATCGAAGGCGAAGCGCTGGCTACGCTGGTTGTCAACAAGCTGCGCGGCACATTCACATGCGTAGGCGTTAAAGCTCCTGGCTTCGGCGACCGCCGCAAAGCGATGCTGCAGGATATCGCTGCCCTGACTGGCGGCCAGGTGATCACCGAAGAGCTCGGCCTTGAGCTGAAGTCGACTACGGTTGAGCAGCTTGGTTCCGCTCGTCAAGTACGCGTAACGAAAGAGAACACGATCGTGGTTGACGGCAACGGCAACAAGGACGATATCGATTCCCGCGTTAACCAAATCAAGGCTCAGCTCGAAGAAACAACTTCCGAGTTCGACCGTGAGAAGCTGCAGGAGCGTCTGGCTAAGCTGGCTGGCGGCGTAGCGGTAATCAAGGTTGGCGCAGCTACCGAAACTGAGCTGAAAGAGCGCAAGCTCCGCATCGAGGACGCTCTGAACTCCACGCGTGCTGCTGTTGAAGAAGGTATCGTTTCCGGTGGCGGTACAGCGCTGGTTAACGTATACAACGCGGTGTCTGCTGTTCAAGCTGACGGCGACGAGCAAACAGGCGTTAACATCGTGCTCCGCGCTCTCGAAGAGCCAATCCGCACGATTGCTGCGAACGCAGGCCAAGAAGGCTCTGTTATCGTAGAGCGTCTGAAGAACGAGAAGGTTGGCGTAGGCTACAACGCGGCAACCGGCGCATGGGTGAACATGTTCGAAGCAGGTATCGTTGACCCTGCGAAGGTTACCCGTTCCGCACTGCAGAACGCGGCTTCCGTAGCGGCTATGTTCCTGACCACTGAAGCAGTTGTTGCCGACAAGCCTGAAGAGAACAAAGGCGGCGGCGGCATGCCAGACATGGGCGGCATGGGCGGTATGGGCGGCATGATGTAAGAAGGACAACATGTCCTTCGGCCATCTAGGTCCGACAGCCAAATTGCATTTGCATATATTAAAGAAGAAGCTTCCTGCGAGCGAATGCTCGGGGAGGCTTCTTTGCGTTTGCCCGGATGTGAGGTGGACGTATACTCCCAGCAACTAAAAGTTTAGACAAACAAACTAATGGTTGATATCACTCCAGGTGTTTGTTGGTTAAACTTAAAGTCGGGTATTATCTATCTACTGCTTCCTTGCTCCCAAATTAAACACGATTGTATACGCTTTCTCTTGTAAAAAGCGGTCCCGTATACTTGCGGAGACTAGGACTAGGACGGACACCATCATGAATAAACAATGCTTCAACCCTTATTTGCCCAGTTTCGAATATATACCCGACGGGGAGCCTTATGTGTTCGGGGACCGGCTGTACGTTTTCGGCTCCCATGACCGGTTTAACGGAAAGCTGTTCTGCCTGAATGACTATGTCTGCTGGTCAGCGCCGGTCAGCGATCTCAGCGATTGGCGGTACGAAGGCGTCATCTACAGGAAAACGCAGGATCCAATGAACAAGCTGGGGCTCTACCAGCTGTTTGCTCCCGATGTCGCGCAGGGGAGAGATGGCAGATACTACTTGTATTATACGGTTTCATTCAGCAGTGTCATGGGGGTAGCCGTATGCGACACGCCCGCAGGCAGCTATGAGTTTTACGGTTATGTCAGTCTGCCGGATGGCACCAAGCTGTGGGACAAGAAAGGAGACCCGATGCTGTTCGATCCTGGCGTCCTGGTGGATGATGTCGGCAGCGTATATTTGTATTCCGGGTTCGCTCCCAAGAGGGGAGTGCCGGCTTTTCTGACCAGAGGCAGGAAACGATCATTCAATGGCGGGTATGTCATACCGCTGGAGCCGGACATGAAGACGGTCGCCGGTGAACCCAAGCTTCTATTTCCCAAGGCGGGTGAAGCGGAAGGCACCGGGTTTGAAGGGCATGAATTTTTCGAGGCCAGCTCGATACGGAAAATCAGGGACACCTACTACTTTATTTACTCCTCCATCAATGGACATGAGCTGTGCTATGCGACGAGCACAAGCCCCACCGGGGATTTTAAGTACGGAGGAACCATTATCAGTAACGGGGATCTGTACCTGAGCGGCCGAAGCTCAGATCAAGAGGCTTATAACTACATCGGGAACAATCATGGCAGCATTGTCCAGGTGGGAGAGCAGTGGTATGTCTTTTATCACAGGCAGACCAATCGGCACCATTATTCCAGGCAGGGTTGTGCGGAGCCGATCGAGATTCGAGAGGATGGGACGATTGCTCAAGTCGAGATGACCAGCTGCGGGTTAAATAATGGCCCTCTAGCAGGCAGGGGGGAGTATGAGTCCCGCATTGCATGCCATCTTACGTCGGCTAAGGGCGCAGGCAGATACGGCGTTTATTTTGGCAATATTACGTTTCGGGAACATCCGTATTTTACCCAGAGCGGGAAGGACAGGGAGGATAATCCGACGCAGCTGATTGCGAATATGCGAAACGGGGCGGCAGCGGGCTACAAGTATTTCTTAATGGGGGATACGGGGAAAATATCGGTCTGCGTCCGCGGCAGCGCATCCGGGTACATGCTGGTATCGAATGCCCTGCATTCGCACCCTTTCTCAAGGATCCCCATTCATCCCAGCAAGGAATTTGTTTATTACAGCTCGGAGAAGACAAGCATGCCAGAGGGAAAGCAGGCACTTTATTTTACATTCGAAGGCAGTGGGGCATTGGACTTTCGTTCATTTGTTCTGGCATAAATAAAGGGGCGAATCGCAAGTCGCGACTCCCCCTTTGCATGAAACCATTATTCGCCAAACTCAGTTTGGATTGTGGTCAAGGCTTCTCCGATCACCTGATGCATATCGTAATACTTATACGAGGCTAACCTGCCGCCAAATATGACATTCGATTCCTGATCGGCCAGCTCCTTGTACTGCCTGAAGGTATGGGTGTTCTTGTCATCGTTGATCGGATAGTAAGGCTCAAGCCCCGGCTTCCATTCCATTGGATATTCTTCAGTTACAACTGTCTTGGGCTGGGTGCCGTAATCGAAGTGCTTATGTTCAATGATGCGTGTATAGGGCGTGTCCGCGTCTGTAAAGTTGACGACAGCATTGCCTTGGTAATTGTCCATATCCAGAACCCTGGTCTCAAACCTCAAGCTACGGTATTCGAGGACGCCGTACCTGAAGCCGTAGTATTGGTCGATCATTCCTGTGAAGACGGTCTTCGTGGCTAAACCAGTGAGCTGCTCGCGCTCTTCAAAGAAGTCAACGTTCAACCGGACATCAATGCCATCCAGCATGTTCTTAATAATCTCGTGGTAGCCGCCGATGGGAATGCCCTGATAGCGGTCGTTGAAGTAGTTGTTGTCGTAGGTGAACCGGACTGGCAGACGGTTAATGATAAAGCTCGGCAGATCCTTGGCGGACCTTCCCCACTGCTTCTCCGTGTAGCCCTTGATCAGCTTCTCGTAGATATCGGTACCGACCAGGGAGATCGCCTGCTCCTCAAGATTCCGGGGTTTAACGATTCCGGCGGCCTTCTTCTGGTCTTCGATAATCTGCTTTGCTTCTTCGGGCTTAACAGCGCCCCAGAGCTTGTGGAATGTGTTCATATTGAAGGGCAGGTTATAAATTTCGCCTTTATAATTCGCAAGCGGAGAGTTGGTATAACGGTTAAAATCAGCGAAACGATTGACGTACTCCCATATTTTCCTGCTGTTGGTATGGAAAATATGGGCGCCGTATTTGTGGACATGGATCCCTTCCACCTCTTCGGTATATACGTTTCCGCCGATATGGTCTCTCTTGTCAATAACCAGGCAGCGTTTGCCTCTTTGAGTCGCTTCGTAAGCAAAGACGGCTCCGAACAGTCCGGCGCCTACGACCAGGTAATCATACATAGGGGTCTCCTTTATGAATATCCAATAAATATGTCAATTCGTTAATATGGATATATGCTATACTTAACGTTACTATTATGCCCGCAACTATCGAAAGGAAGCAACTATGAATATAGAGGCATTAGAGTATTTCATCAAGGTCTACGAGAAGAAGAGCGTCAGCGCTGCGGCCAAGGACTTATTTATTACACCGCAGGGCATAAGCAAGACGATCAAGCAGCTGGAGATGGAGCTTGAAGCTGAGCTGTTCACCAGGGGGCCGCGGGGGATGGAAGCGACGGAAGCCGGCGAGCTGCTGCATGCCCGTGCGAAGCATATCCGCTATCTGCTTGAGGATATCAAGAAGGAAATCAGCATTCTTAGCGGGAAGAAGGGCGGCCTGCACATCGTCGTTACATATTCCGCGTCCTGGGAGCTGCCGGCCGATTACCTGTACGGCTTCTCAGCAATATATCCCGACATCAAGATCAAGCTGAGGGAATCCTCGGATGAATATCCGGTGGATGAGATGCTGCAGGACGAAGTGGATATTGGCATTGTGCTCGGCCCGGACGAATTCGATAATTGCGATGTGGACTTGATCACGACAGGCGAGATGGTGGCAGTTGTATCGCGAGAACATCCGCTGGCGGCGAGGGATGTGATATCGATCACAGATCTGGAGAACGAGCCGCTGATCGTAAAGGCGACTGACAAGCGAAGAGAGCATGCCTTTGTGGAGAAATGCCTGGAGCAAGGCTTTACGCCGAATGTGATGCATCAATACGGCAGTGTCTTGACGGCTCACAGGCTGTGCGAGATGAGCGGATTCGTTGCAGTGTCTATTGATTTTATCGAACAGGCTGTGCAAAATGACAAGCTGAAGGTCATAAGATTCAGGGAGAATATTCCACAAAATATCTATTTGATGACCAGGAAAAACGGATTTCAGACAACAGCAATTTCCTTATTCAGGAATTATATAAAAGATAAGAGCAAATCGTGATGGTGTGAACTATAATCGCATCATTACGATTTTTTTTATTCACTAAACTAAAAGTTACACCCCCCTAACTTTTCGTTTATTCTTCTTTCGACACAGATACGGTAAGCTTGTTTTTGCAATCGAAAAAGCGCGCACAATTTTTCATTGTCATGCATGAAAGCGATTTTAAAACATTTTAATGGGGGCAAAAAGATATGGCAGGTAAGAGCAGGAAGAAGTTTCGTATCATCATGAGTTCACTGCTGTCCTTGTTGTTGATTGTTGGCGTGGGGGCAAACATTGCGTTGGCTTACTACTCTGACGTCATCACGTCTTACTTCAGCAAGATCGATATCACAACACCGGAGGCGCAGGAGGCTCGTGCCCATTCCGAGAAGATTACCCAGCTTATTACGGACGAAGGGATTGTCGTTCTCCAGAATAATGACAGCATGCTGCCTATGACTGAGAACAAGAAAGTGAACGTGTTCGGCTGGAGCTTTACGGCTCCTGTATACCTCGGCTCCGGATCAGGCGCAGCAGACGCATCGACGGCTGTAACGCCGAAAGCCGGCCTCGAAGCAGCCGGATTTGAAATTAACGAGCAGCTGTATAACGACTATGTTGCTACCGGGATCAAGAGACCGGTATCCGGTATTGAAGGCTATGACTGGACGATTCCAGAGCCTGTGGCCTCGGAGTTCTACACTGAGGAAAGAATGAAGCAGGCGGCGGAGTTCTCCGACACTGCGGTTATCTTCATCGCTCGCGCAGGCGGCGAAGGAAGAGACCTTCCATCCGTTCTGGATGGCCCGGACACCTACGACCCGAACGGCAGCACAATGGGGCCAAGCGGGGAGCGTTTCGGTAATCCGGATGATCTGGACCCGAACAAGCATTACCTGGAGCTGAGCACTCGTGAACTGGGCATGATTGATGCCGTTACGAAGCACTTCAACAAGATTCTTCTCGTTGTAAACAGCTCGAACACCTTCGAACTGGACTGGGTTAGAGACTACAGCCAGATCAAGAGTATTGTAACGGTTGCCGGTCCTGGTCAAACAGGCTTCGCTTCGCTCGGTAAAGTGCTGGCCGGTGAGCTTAACCCGTCCGGTAAGACAGTGGACCTGTTCGCAGCCGATGTGCTTGACGCACCAGCGATGCAGAACTTTGGCGACTACAACTACGTAATCGACAACGGCAACGGTTCCTATTCGTTAGCCGCTGATAAGAATAATGTCCCATTGACGTACGTTAACTATTCCGAGGGTATTTATATCGGCTATCGCTATTATGAAACGGCTGCGGCAGTGGGTGCGATCAATTATGACGAGAAGGTCATGTTCCCATTCGGCCATGGACTTAGCTATACGACGTTTAACCAGGAAGTCGTGCCGGGCAGTCTGACCTGGAACGATACGGATATCTCGGCCCAGGTAAATGTCACAAACACAGGCTCGGTTGCAGGTAAAGAGGTTGTTCAGCTCTATTACTCCGCGCCATACACCGGGAAAATCGAGAAGTCTTCCATTGAACTGGCAGCTTTCGCAAAGACGGGACTGCTTGAGCCAGGCAAATCAGAGACCGTAACACTTACCTTCAAAGTGGAAGACATGGCTTCTTACGATTACAAGGGAGCTTACAGCAGCACAGGATCGTATGTGCTCGAGGCAGGCGAATATCAGCTGCTTCTTATGAAGAACTCGCACGACAAGATCGCTGACGTAGCTTCACAGACACTCGCTGAGGTTGTCTACAATACGGACGGCCGTTCCAGCGATCAGCAGACTGCTGTCAACCAGTTCGACGATTTGGTAACCGGTATGGGAAGTATCGAAAGCTACCTTTCCAGAGAAGACGGCTTTGCCAATATGGACGTGCTTAAGACCAGCGACACGTACACCGTGGCGACTGAAGAGGGCGAGTCCCAGCAGGTCAGAGGAACAATTGTTGACGCTGCGTTCGTCGACTATATCAACAGCAAGCGCTATGACATCCCTGCGGACAAGCAGGAGAATGCGCCGACAACAGGTGCTGATAATGGCAAGAAGCTAAGTGACTATGTTGGTGTTGACTACAATGACGAGAGCTGGAACGACCTGCTTGACCAGATGTCCGTCAGTGACCTGGTATCGCTCGGAACACTGGGCGGCTACCGGACGCTTGAAGTCACATCTGTCGGCAAACCGGCAACAGTCGATTATGACGGTCCAGCAGGCATCAGCGCACTTCTGTCCAAGGATCCGATGTCTGGAGTTGCCTTCCCTTCAGAGACTATGCTTGCTCAAACCTGGAACATCGAGCTTGCCAAGGCGATGGGCGAGGCGGTAGGAGCGGAAGCAGTAGCGTATAACGTTACGGGCTGGTATGCACCGGGAGTTAACATCCATCGTACCGCTTTCAGCGGAAGAAACTTCGAATATTATTCCGAAGATGGTCTGCTGTCCGGTAAATTCGCTGCCGAGGTTACCAAAGGCTATCAAAGCCACGGCGGGATCGCTTATATGAAGCACTTTGCACTTAACGATCAGGAGAATAACCGCGTTAAAGGCGTTCTGACCTGGAGCAACGAGCAGGCAATGCGTGAGATTTACCTGAGAGGCTTCGAGTATGCTGTCAAAGAAGGCGACGCACACGGTGCGATGTCCGGCTTTAATAGCATTGGCAACACCTGGGCGGGTGCAAGCTCCGCTCTGCTGAAGGAAGTACTCCGCAACGAGTGGGGCTTTAAGGGAATCGTCAATACGGACTTCTTCATTCAGCCTAGCTATCCGTATATGATCGCTGATCTGGCCTTCCGCAGCGGCAACGATATTCTCTTGACTGGGGTGGCGCCGTTCGGTGTGCCGACGATCAATGAGAAGAGCAACGATGCGCTGTGGGCGCTTAGAGAAAACGCGCATAACGTGCTTTATACTGTTGCGAACAGCAATGGCATCGAGAACAGAAGCAGTACAGATATGCCTCAGTGGATGGTCATCACCATTATTGTTGACATTGTTGTAGCACTCGGAATTATCGCGGGCTTCTACTTTGTCTTCCGCAAGCGCAAGCCTGCTGCTCCTGCTGCTGCGTAATGACGGAATCTTAATTTCAAAATAACTCTTTGGCGGTACTTCGTAGGAGGGTACCGCCAAAGTTAAAAAGAGGACCATACGATGAAATATAAAGAACTAATCGACAAGATGACGTTGGAGGAAAAGGCATCGTTAATGTCAGGCAAGGATTTCTGGCAAACGCAGGACATTCAGCGCCTTGGCATTAACAGTATCTTCCTTGCAGACGGGCCGCATGGCATCCGGAAGCAGGCGGAAGCTGCGGACCATCTGGGCCTGAACGAAAGCTTGCCTGCGACCTGCTTTCCGACAGCTGCCACATTAGCTAACAGCTGGAACGAACAGCTGGCGGAGACCATCGGTGATTACTTGGGCAGAGAAGCAGTCGCCCAGAAGGTAAACGTGCTGCTTGGTCCCGGTATTAATATGAAGAGAAATCCGTTAGCCGGCCGAAATTTCGAATATTTCAGCGAGGATCCGTATCTGGCGGGCAAATTGGCTGCGGGGATGATCCGGGGAATTCAAGCGCACGGCATTTCAGCATGCGTGAAGCATTTTGCCGTGAACAACCAGGAAGAAAGACGTATGGTTATCGATACCATCGTAGATGAAAGAACGCTTCGTGAAATCTATCTTACCGCCTTCGAGATTGCGGTGAAGGAAGGGGAAACGAAGTCAGTCATGTCCGCCTACAACATGCTGAATGGTGTACACACTAATGAAAACAACCATATTATGCGGGATATCCTGCGTGATGAATGGGATTTCCAGGGTGTTGTCGTAACAGACTGGGGAGGCAGCAACGACCGCGTCGCGGGGCTGATTGCCGGCAATGAGCTTGAGATGCCGGGAACAGCAGGGGAAACAAATCGGGAAATTATTGAGGCCATCAAGAACGGTACGATCAAGGAAGAACTGCTCGATGAAGCCGTAGACCGAATGCTTGATCTAATCTTTACGACAGAAGAAGTATACGCCAAGCCGTACAAGCAAGAGTTTGACATGGAAGAGCATCACAGCGTGGCGCAGAAGGCCGCGGAAGAGTCGATCGTGCTGCTTAAGAATGAAGATCAGATTCTGCCGCTGAAGAAGGGCGTCAAAGCAGCCGTCATTGGCGAATTTGCGGAGAAGTCCCGATATCAGGGCGCCGGCTCCTCGATCGTTAATCCAACGAAGCTGGACCATGCGCTAGCCGGATTTGAAGAATCGGGCATTACGATGATCGGTTACGAGCCCGGCTATGAACGTTATGGCAAACCAAGCAAGAGCAAGATAGCGAAAGCAGTTGAACTGGCCGGACAGGCTGAAGTCGTTCTATTATATATGGGTTTGGATGAAGTAACCGAAGCGGAGGGTCTGGACCGGCAAAACGCGATGATTCCCCAGAATCAAATCGACCTGCTGGATGCGCTGTACCGTGTGAACCCGAACATTGTAGTGGTTCTCTCCTGCGGCTCGGTAGTGGAAATGCCGTGGATCGATAAGGTGAAAGGCCTGCTGCATGCTTATTTAAGCGGTCAGGCGGGCGCAAAGGCTGTCCTGCGGATATTGTCCGGCGAGACGAATCCATCGGGCAAGCTGGCTGAATCGTACCCGATCCGCTATGAGGACACACCATCTTACCGGTATTTCCCCGGCAAGGAGGTCAGCGTGGAGTACAGGGAGGGGCTGTTCATCGGTTACCGGTATTTCGATACTGCAGACGTGAACGTCCGTTTTCCCTTCGGATACGGTCTAAGTTATACAACCTTTGAATACTCCGGCATTGAGATTGGCCAGGATGGCGTCAGCTTTACCTTGACCAATACGGGCGATAGGGACGGTATGGAAATTGCCCAACTGTATGTAGGCTGCCAGTCCGATTCGATCTTCAGGCCAGCCAAGGAATTGAAGGGCTTTGTCAAGGTATTCCTGCGCGCGGGGGAACAGCAGCGTGTAACCATCGCATTTGATGACAAAACGTTCCGTTACTTTAATGTCAAGACCAACAAGTGGGAAGTTGAAGAAGCGAACTACTCGGTTATGATTGGCGCATCGGTCTCGGACATTAGACTGGAGGGTACCCTGTTCGTGGAAGGTACAGGAGCACCGCTGCCTTATAACAAGGAACAGCTGCCGGCCTATTATTCCGGGAAAACCAATTACGTGGAAATCGGTGAATTTGAAGCCCTGCTTGGCCGCAAAGTGCCGGTATCCACCTGGGACCGCACCAGGCCCCTCGGGTATAACGACACGATTGCGCAGTGCCAGTATGCCAAGGGCGGATTGGCGAGACTTGCCTTCCGGCTTCTTTCCTTTGCTTACTGGTTCCTGAGAAAAACCGGCAAACGAGATACGGCAAATCTGATTATGATGTCCGTCTATCATATGCCTTTCAGAGGCGTATCCCGGATGACTGGCGGTATGATCAGCATGCCGATGCTGGACGGGATCTTAATGATTGTTAACGGACATTTCTTCAAGGGTGCCCGTCATTTCATGAAGGAAAGAAAGAAGCTGGCCAGGAGCACGACAGGTAAGAAGTAACACTGGCTCCCGCGGCAGGAGGAGGGTATTATGAGTAATACTACAGGATTCAAGAGATTAATCGATGGTCCGGTCAGTTTCTGGACAAGATATAAAGAGAAGCATCCGAATACCGCGCAATTCATTGTGTTCTTCATGCTGAGCAACGGGATTACCGTTTTACAGCTGGTGTTGATGCCCTTATTCAAGATGATTTTTGCAAAAACCTCGCTGGTCCAGATTAATTTCCAGACCTTGCAGTTCGGGCAGAACTTCGATGGAACGCCTTATTACGTATTCGATTACGCTGCAGGGGCCTTGTCTGCGGGCGGCGGCGGCGGGCTTGCCTATTTTCTCGCCGTACAGGTAACAATCGCGATCGCTCAGGTGATCAACTTCTTTGCCCAGCGGAAGATTACGTTCAAGTCCAACACGAATATCTGGAAGGCTGCCTTCTGGTACCTCGTTGCTTATATTCTGATTACAATTGGTGCTGCTGCGGCCCAGGGCTTCTACAAAGCCCCGATTTACAACTTGTTCATGAACACATGGGGCATGGGCTCTGTTGGTGAAACGACCGCAGACGTTATCACGATGATTATCAACAGCGCAATCTCCTTCTGGATTTTCTACCCGATCCTGAAGATCATCTTTAAGCAAAAATGATTACCAGCAAAGAAGGTTGTATAACATGAAACTCTTGTCAGTAGTAATCCCTTGTTATAATTCTCAAGAGTATATGAGAGTTTGCATTGAGTCTCTCCTGCCAGGCCGGGAAGATGTCGAGCTTCTGATCGTCAACGACGGATCTGCAGACGCAACGGCAGAGATTGCGGACGATTATGCTAGAAGATTTCCGGCTATTGTGAAGGTGATCCATCAGCAGAACGGCGGTCACGGGGAGGCTGTGAATGCCGGCCTTAGGCATGCGACCGGACTGTTCTTCAAGGTTGTGGACAGCGATGACTGGGTGGATATGAGAGCCTATGACAAGGTACTGCGGCTCTTGCGGAGTTTTGCCGAAGAGAACAATCCGGTTGATATGCTGATCAGCAATTTCGTTTATGAGAAGGAAGGCGCGAAGTACAAGAAAGTGATGAAATACGAAAATGTTCTTCCCGAGAACAAGGTATTTCATTGGGATGATACCGAGTATTTCGGCAAAGGCCAGTATCTGATGATGCATTCGATCATCTACCGGACACAGCTGCTCCGGGACTGCGGATTAGAGCTGCCGAAGCACACTTTCTACGTCGATAACCTGTATGTGTACAAACCGCTTGAGCACGTCAAGAGGATCTATTATTTGAACGTTGATTTGTATCGCTATTACATCGGCAGAGAGGATCAGTCGGTGAACGAAAGCGTCATGATCCGCCGAATCGACCAGCAGATAAAAGTTAATAAGCTGATGATCGAGCAGGTGCAGCTTGAGAGGATCGACAATCCCAAGCTGAAGCGTTACTTGCTCCACCATCTGGAAATCGTCACGGTCATTTCCGCCATCTTGTTAATCCGTTCGGGCACGAAGGAAAATCTGCAGAAGAAAAAAGATCTATGGCGGTATCTCAGAGATAGAGATTCAGAGCTGTATCATAAATTAAGGTATGGCTTGCTGGGAAATCTCATCCATCTGCCGGGACGTTTCGGGCGGAGTATTTCGGTCGGCGCCTATAAAGTATCGCAAAAAATTATCGGTTTTAATTAAACCCCATACTCACCGCCTTCGCGCGGCAACCGAAAACAGGAAACGAATGAGTTTCCTGTTTTCTTCACTTTGCAAAGAATCGCTGGATACAAAAGCCTAATTGCATGTTAAGAGAATCGGTTAGTAAATGTATAGAATCTATTGTAGAATACTCTTATGTCTACGATTCTATATAAGGCACACTCTAAAAAAGAGGATCAGCGGATGAAATATAAAGACATCATTGAGAAGATGACACTGCAGGAAAAAGCTTATTTAATGTCGGGTAAAGATATATGGCAAACGAAAGAGATTGAACGCCTAGGCATCAAGAGCATCTTCTTTGCCGATGGTCCGCACGGAATCCGAAAGCAGGCGGCAGCAGCGAGCAAGCTGGGCCTGAATGCAGGGTTTCCGGCTACCTGTTATCCGACCGCAGCAACTGTGGCAAACAGCTGGAATATCGAGCTCGGCGAGAAGGTTGGAGAATATCTTGGCGACGAGGCGTTATCCCATAAGGTAAACGTTCTGCTTGGACCCGGTGTCAACATGAAGCGAAACCCGCTGTGCGGCAGAAATTTCGAGTATTACAGCGAAGACCCTTATCTTGCCGGCAAAATGGCTGCAGGCTATATAAGAGGAATACAATCGCGGGGGATTTCCGCTTGTGTGAAGCATTTTGCCGCTAATAATCAGGAGAAGCGGCGGATGTCCATCGATGCGGTCGTCGATGAGAGAACGCTCAGAGAAATCTATTTGACCGCCTTCGAAATCGCTGTCAAGGAAGGCAAGACGAAGGCGATCATGACCTCCTATAACCGGTTGAACGGTAGCTACACGAATGAGAACATGCATCTCATGCAGGATATCCTCCGGAAGGAATGGGGCTACACAGGTACCGTCGTCACCGACTGGGGCGCAGGCAATGACAGGGTGGCCGGCTTGCTTGCCGGCAACGAGCTGGAGATGCCGACCACAAGAGGCGAAACCAACGAAGAGATTATAGAGGCTGTACGAAGCGGCAGGATTCAGGAGGAACAGCTGAATGAATGTGTCGACCGGCTGCTTGATCTGATTTTCACAACGGAAGAGGCGTTTCAGAAGCCGTATCTGAAGTTTCAAGAGGAACGACATCACCGGGTATCCCAGAAGGTTGCGGAAGAGTCTATCGTGCTGCTCAAGAACAAGGATCAAATCCTGCCGCTCAAATTCGGCCAGAAGGTTGCCGTTATAGGCGACTTTGCCCAGAATGCCCGGTATCAGGGGGCGGGCTCTTCGCTCGTTAATCCGACGATACTCGACCATACCATGGACTGCTTCGAGGAATCCGGCCTGGTTAGTATCGGTTATGAACCCGGCTTTGACCGTTATGGAAAGACCAATAAGGACAAGATAGAAAAGGCTAGCAAGCTCGCCAGCCAAGCTGATGTCGTACTGCTGTATATCGGGCTGGATGAAGTGACGGAGGCCGATGGACTGGACAGGCATAATATGAAGATTCCCGCAAACCAGATTGAACTGCTCCATGCCATTCATGAAGTGAACCCGAACATCGTGGCGATTCTGTCCTGCGGCTCCGCGGTGGAAATGCCTTGGATCGATCAGGTTAAGGGACTGCTGCACGGTTATCTGGGCGGGCAGGCTGGGGCGAGAGCGATTCTTAGAGTGCTGTCGGGAGATGTGAATCCTTCGGGCAAACTAGCCGAAACCTACCCGCTGCGGTATGAGGATACACCTTCCAGCCGTTATTTTCCCGGTGGTGAAACTAGTGTGGAATACAGAGAAGGTCTGTTTATTGGCTACCGTTATTATGATACGGCTAATGTTGAGGTTCTGTTCCCTTTCGGTTACGGGCTCAGCTACACCACATTTGATTACTCGGATATCCGGGTGGATCATCACGGGGTCACATTCTCACTCACTAATACCGGGAAGGTGGCGGGTATGGAGGTCGCCCAGCTGTATGTCGGCTGTGAATCGGATGCGATCTTCAGACCAGCTAAAGAACTGAAAGGCTTCAAGAAGGTATTTATTAATGCCGGGGAAACCAAGACGGTAACCATTCCATTTGATGATAAGACATTCCGTTATTTCAACGTGAAGACGAACGAGTGGGAAATCGAGGAGGCCGATTACCGGATAATGGTCGGCGCCTCAAGCGCAGATATTAGGCTTACCGGCAAGCTCTGGGTCCAAGGGACCGGCGCACCGCTTCCGTATGACAAGCACAAGTACCCGTCGTACTACTCCGGCAGGGTAGCGAATGTTCCGGTAGAGGAATTTGAGCATCTGCTGGGACGGCAGGTGCCGGTGTCCACCTGGGACCGTGAGCAGCCGCTTGGCTATAACGATACCATCGAGCAGTGCCAGTATGCCAAGGGAGTCTTCGGCAGATTCATCTTCCTGGCCGTCGTCTTCGCTTATTGGTTCCTGAAGAAGATCGGCAAGAGAAGCACGGCTAATCTAATTATGATGTCTGTCTATTATCTGCCGTTCAGAGGGATTAACAGGATGACGGCAGGGATCGTAACCATGCCGATGGTTGATGGCTTGCTGCTGATGGTGAACGGACATTTCTTCAAGGGACTCATTCATCTGATAAGAGCATTCAGGAAGAGCAAGAAGCGGCCAGGAACAGGGCTAGAGGTTCCGGCAGTGGAGTAATGAATTCAGGGCACGAGTAATCTTAGCGGATTATTCGTGTCTCTTTTTTGTATGGGGACTGCGGAGGGAGGGACGGCAGCAGCTCTGGACAGGCCAGACAAGCCGTTTCAGGCTTATTGGCGGGCAGTAAAAATATTTTTTTTGTAAGGACAACTTCTAAAATTGGGAAAAGTAACCATAATCAGATGTAAAATGTTATACTAATAAGTAAGTACATAGATGGCTGGCATTGGGCGGTCAGCTATTCTCCCGGAGGGGAGGTGAGAGGTCATGGAGGTACATCAAGCTTTGACGCTGATGATTTCATTTGCGACACTGGTTGTGATGGTACTTTCTTTCGATAAAAAGAAGTAGACCGCCCTCTGCAAAGGTATGCGGTCTACTGTGGATCGTTACCGTGTAAAAGCCAACCGCCCTTAGCAAGCGGCTGTGTACTTGGGGTCGTGGATGCTGCAACATCCGCGATCCTTTGTTAGTTTACCACAGACATTTTTGGCACGCAATCAAACTTATCACAGTTTTGGAAGTCAATGAACATTTTTGTGAAGTGTTATGAAAAAAGGGAAGACCGTCCATGCAACTGGGACGGTCTTCTCTCCAACGGTATCTATGCGCTCGTGCTGTTTGCCACCTCTGCAAGGCGGGATTTCAGCTCCTGCTCCATCGCGGCAAGCTCAGCTGCAGCCTCTTCGCGTTGCTGGCTTCCTTCCTGGTAGATACGCATCGTATCCTCCAGCGCATGGATCAGCTGGTCGTGCACGCTGCGCAGTGTATCGAGCCCAACGAGCCCCTTATCACTGGCTGCTGCAACCTCAGCATTCAGAAGGCGGGTGCGTTCAGCACTGTTTCTTAGACTGCTCTCGATCGCATCCTTGATGCGGTCGTGGAGGGCAAGAGCGCGGGATGCACGCTCCTCTGCAACCCCCGTAATGAGATCCATCTTCCAGACGGGAATCAGCTGGTGAAGCACGGCCTGGATTTTATCTATCATCATTTGGGCACTGTGCTGGAGCAGCCGGATCTTTGGCGCTTGAGCCAGCGACAGATAGCGGGTCCGGCGGAAGTCATCCAGCCGTGCTTCGAGGCGCTTGGCGAAGTTTGCCGTATCGTTCAGCTGTTGGACAGCCCAAGGGTCTTCTGCTTTATCAGCCTTGACCTTAAGGTCTGGCAGCTCTTCATTCGTGATCTCCTGCAGGCGGAACTGGATAGCTGCGATATGCAGCTCAAGCTGCTTGAAGTAGCTGACATTCTTCACAAGCACCTGCTCGAGCATGACGATGTCCTGCTCCAGCGTGTCATGCGCGAGCTCCAGCTTAGCCCGCACGGCCTCCACCTGAGCTTCAAGTGTATTGGATTTCAGAGCGGAACGCTTCACACGGTTGATCAGCTTGCTCACAGCGGGAATGGAGACGAGAAGCCTGCGCTGGCGCTCACGTTCCGTTCCTTGCGTCGGTATCTGCTGAATCTTCGTAATGAGGTCGGTCATCACCTCGCCGATATCGCCCGCGTCCCTTGCACGGATATGATCCAGGACGGTACTCGTAAACTCCGCAATCTCCTCCTGGATGTCCGATCCGAACCGGGAAACAGAGGAAGGGTCGTCGGTTGCAAGGGCTGCTGCAAGCCGCCGGGCTTCCTGGCTGTCTCCCGCCTTAGCATTGTCGGGAAGCCATGCCTGCTGCATTACGTTGGTATCTTCCATCCATGGTTGGGTCTGCTGCATAAGTCAATTCCTCCTGTCAGATGTTTGATTTGGCATATGTGGTTCGGTCTCCGTCCGTATGGAGGGTGTGCTCGATGGTTGACAGCTCAAGATCGAGCCGGATCAAGTCTTGATGGAGCATCCGGTTCAAACGCTTGATGAATCGTCTGTTCATCGCTTCCAGCATGTACTCAATACGCTTGACCATATATTCCATCTCTTGATTGTAGTAGTCGCTATGTATGAGCCTGCTGTAATGGCTGCATAGTCTTGAGGCGGTTGGGAGATCGAACGAATAGAAGCGCTTCGCGACAGGCAGAAGTCCAGGGTAGTCACGTGTTTCGCTAATGATCGTGCCGGCAATCCGGCATAGACGCTCGAGTCTGTCCACAGCAGCGGGCTCAGTTAAGCCGTCCGCCATCCTCCGGATCTCAGCAATCTGGTTCTCTGCTTCCGCCGCAGCCTGCATGGCCTGTCTATACAAGGGATGGTCTGTGCGCCTGTCCTGTTCTTCCTGTGTTTCGGTCCGCTGGAAGGCGGCCGCTCTGGCAGGTATCTTGCTGCTGACTGGCAGGCTTGTCCAGAGCAAGTAAATCAAGAAGCCAGCAGTCAGCAAGAAGACTGCCGACGTTCCAAGTGCTGCCATCACTACGCCTCCTTGGAAACAAGATTCAACCTGAATAAGCTTAGCTGTTATGCTGTTATATAGTTTGACATTAACCTGCTAACTTGCCATTGAATCACACCAATGTAAGCTGCCGGATGATAGGAAAGAACGGCCTGCACAGACAATTGTGCGGCCGTCCCGTTTATAGTCAGACTATGTTCTAGATACGGTAACTCTCACTGGTAGCGGCTGCGTCTCTGCGGACAAGCCCCTTCAGCAGCTCTTCATTCTCAGTCATGAATGCGGATGTACGGGCATAGACTAGCTCATCAGCTCCAAGTACGGTGATATCGCCGTTGGATTCACCTACTATGGCTCCATCTTCAATGACGCTGCCTTCACCGATGATAGCCCGGTATATGGTTACATTACGCCCGATCTTAACATTCGGCATTATAATGCTGTCCTTGATCTCGCTGCCGCGGCCAACCTGAACACCACTGAAGACGAAGGAGCGTTCCACATCGCCTTCAACCGCGGAATGCGGGTGAATGACCGATTCGCGAATATCGGCCAGCGGGTGCAGATAGGACAGCGCCCGGATAGTTGTTTCATTGGTTTGCATCGGCCACTTGGATTCCTCCAGGCTGATTTCGCCGTCGAGAATATCCATATGGGCTTCCCACAAGCTGTCCACAGTACCTACATCCCGCCAGTAGCCCTGGAATGCATAGGCATACACATTGGCCTGCTGCTCCAGTATGGCTGGAATAACGTCTTTACCGAAATCGTGGGACGAAGCATCGTTCGCTGCGTCCATCTGCAGCTGCTCCTTCAGGAAAGACCAGCGGAACAGATAAATACCCATGGAAGCAAGGTTGCTCTCCGGCTTCTCGGGCTTTTCCACGAAAGACGTAACTTTAAGACTGTCGTCCGTATTCATGATACCGAAGCGGTGCGCGTCCTTCCAAGGCACCTGCTTAACTGCAATCGTGGCATCGGCGCCCGACTGTATATGAGATTCAAGCATTTGATTGTAATCCATCTGATAGATATGGTCACCTGACAAAATGAGCACATGCTCAGGTTCGTACTGGTCAACCTGTGCGGTATTTTTATAAATGGCATCTGCCGTTCCTTCAAAGGTCACCCCAGTTTCACTACCCTGCATCAGGAAAATATTAGCAGGCTGATCATTACAGCTCCAGCAGCCTCCGTCAGCAATATGGTTGTGCAGGGACTCGGCTTTGTACTGGGTGAGTACACCAATAGTGGAGATACCGGAATTCATGCAGTTGCTCAGCGGAAAATCGATGATCCGATAACGTCCGCCGAACGGGACCGCAGGTTTGGCCAGCTTTTGTGTCAACGGTGCAAGTCGTTTTCCTTCTCCACCCGCCAATAACATTGCGATACATTTCTGTCTCTTCATTTCTTGTCCCTCCACATTTTCCATTTGGTACTCTGTAAATAAACGATTAGCCGGATTATGAAACCAATGGCAGGTGTTAGTCGGCCCTTTCCCGAATTTTTTTGGTGTAGCACGATTTTATGCGGTTCACACGGCAAAATATGCTTCAAGTACAGGCTTAGCGGGTAAAGTTTTCAAAAAAAGTGAAAAGGGTGTGTGAGGGATTGCAGAACAGCGGACTGACCTCCGAAGAAGTCTACTTGTTTCATGAAGGAACCTACCACCAGAGCTACCGGAAGATGGGGGCTCACCCGGTAACCGAGGATGGAGAAGCAGGTGTACGGTTTACCGTCTGGGCGCCTAACGCGCAGCAGGTCGGCTTGGCATCGGATTATAACGGCTGGGATGGAACCAGCAGCCCGTTGGAGAGAGTGCCTGATTCTGGACTTTGGACATTATTTGTCCCTGGGCTTGGGGAAGGAACTCTATATAAATATGAAATTTTGACAGCTCAGGGTGAGAAGCTGCTAAAGTCAGACCCTTACGCGTTCCACTGTGAGGTGAAGCCTGACACGGCTTCGATTGTAACGGCTCTGGAAGGCTTTAAGTGGACCGACCGGGACTGGATCAAGAAGCGGAAGCCGGCCTACGATCGGCCGCTGCTGATCTATGAGGTTAATCTCTCGAGCTGGAAGAAGCATGAGGACGGCAGCTATTATACATACACGGAATTGGCTGATGAGCTGGTTGATTATGTCGCAGATTTGGGCTACACCCACATTGAGCTGCTGCCGCTGACCGAGCATCCGTACGACAAATCGTGGGGATATCAGGCGACGGGCTATTTTGCGGCGACCAGCAGGTTTGGCAAGCCGCATGAGCTGATGCATCTGATCAATACCTGCCATAACCGGGGGATAGGCGTCATTATGGACTGGGTGCCGGGACATTTTGTCCGTGACGCGCATGGCCTGAGGCAGTTCGACGGTTCGCCGCTGTACGAGCATGCCGATCCGGTGGTGGCTGACCGCCCCGGCTGGGGGACGCTTGGCTTCGACTACGGCAAGCCTGAGGTGCAGACCTTCCTGATCTCGAACGCGCTGTTCTGGATGGACGTGTATCATATTGACGGTCTTCGGGTGGACGCTGTGACGAGCATGATCCGGCATGACTTCGAGAAGCCGCCGGGCAGCTGGAAGCCGAATGTGCATGGCGGTGTGGAAAATGAAGAAGGCATCGCGCTGCTGCGCAAGCTTAATGAGACCGTGTTCCTGCGTTATCCCAACACTCTGATGATGGCGGAAGAATCAAGCGCATGGCCGCTTGTAACGGCACCTATTGAGGACGGCGGGCTGGGCTTTAACTACAAGTGGAACATGGGCTGGATGAACGATACGCTGAAATATGCCGAGACAGATCCGATCGACCGGCAGCACCTCCATAACCTGCTGACCTTCCCGATCTGCTATGCGTTCTCGGAGAACTTCGTGCTGCCTCTCTCCCACGACGAGGTGGTGCATGGCAAGAAGTCGCTCCTGAACAAGATGCCGGGTGACTACAAGATGAAGTTTGCGGGCCTGCGAGCCTTCCTGGGCTACTGGATGAGCTTCCCGGGCAAGAAGCTGCTGTTCATGGGCTCGGAGTTTGGCCAGTTTGACGAATGGAAGGATGAGCAGGAGCTGGACTGGTTCCTGCTGGATGAATACGATACGCATTCCAGTATGCTGCAGTATACCAAGCACCTTAATCAGCTCTACCTTCAGGAGAAGGCGCTATGGCAGCTGGATCACAAGCTGGAGGGCTATGAATGGATTGATCACCACGACAACCAGCAGAATGTCATTGTCTATATGCGCTGTGGCAGGGCGAAGGGTGAGCGGGTCATCATCGTCTGTAACTTCTCACCGGTAGAACGGAAGCAGTACCGGATCGGTCTTCCAGGCCCCGGCACCTACATGGAGATTCTGAACAGCGATGATGTGACATATGGAGGAGAAGGTACCGTAACAGATGGCTTCCACAAGGCCGAGAAGACCGAGTGGCATGGAAGGCCGTACAGTACAGAGCTTACACTGCCTCCGATGAGCGTGATCTGGCTGAAGAAGGCAGGGCGTCAGGAGACGGCCGCGGACCGGAAGAAGACGGCTGCTGTCAGCAGGACCGGTACCAAGACGAGAAAATCGAAGGGACTGAATAACGGATGAATGTATTATTCGCTGCTGCAGAAGGCAGTCCGTTCGTCAAAACAGGCGGGCTTGCCGATGTGATTGGGGCGCTTCCCAAGGCGCTTCGCAAGGAGGGTGTGGACGTTCGGATTGTCCTGCCCAAATATCAGGCGGTATCCGAGACCTACCGGGAGAAGATGAAGCTCGTCGCTGAGTTTCAGGTGCCTGTCGGCTGGCGTATGGTCTACTGCGGCTTATGGGAGCTGACGCATGAAGGCATCACCGTGTACTTCATTGACAACGAGCATTACTTTAAGCGGGAGGGTGTGTACGGCTACGGAGATGACGGGGAGCGCTTCTCGTATTACTGCCGGGCCGTGCTGGAGATGCTTCGTTACGTCGATTATATCCCGGACGTTATTCATACGCATGACTGGCATACCGGCATGGTCGGAGCGCTGCTCGACAAGCATTACCGGCATGATGAGCGGTATGCAGCGATCCGGAACGTATTCACGATTCATAACCTGCAGTTCCAGGGCGTGTTCCCGTATGAGGTGCTGAGCGACCTGCTTGGCCTGGATCATGAGTATTTCTCTCATGGCAAGGTAGAGTTTCATGGCAATGTGAACTTCCTGAAGGCAGGTTTGGTATTCGCGGATCGTGTGACTACCGTTAGCGGCACATATGCGGAGGAAATCCGGACACCGGAATACGGAGAAGGGCTGGACGGAGAACTGCGTTATCTCGGCAGCAAGCTCAGCGGCATTGTGAACGGCATTGATGAGAAGGTCTTCAACCCGGCAACCGATCCGCGTATTTACATGAAATACCGGACTAATCTGGCGAAGAAGCGCGAGAATAAGACTGCACTCCAGCGTATGGTAGGCCTGCCTGAGAGACCGGAGGTGCCGGTCATCGGCATGGTCAGCCGGATCACAGTGCAGAAGGGCTTTGACCTGGTGGCAGATGCCATAGATGGTCTGATGGAGCATGACGATATCCAGATCGTCATCCTCGGAGCGGGAGATTATCACTATGAGCAGCTGCTGCTTCACAAGTCACTGGAACGTCCGGAGAAGCTGGCCGTACAGCTGAAATTTGATGAGCATCTGGCCCACCAAATCTATGCCGGCTCGGATATGTTCCTGATGCCGTCACGGTTTGAGCCCTGCGGAATCAGCCAGCTGCTGGCGATGCGCTACGGCTCGCTGCCGATTGTCCGGGAGACGGGCGGCCTGAAGGATACCGTCCAGTCATACAACGAGTTTACCGGGGAAGGCAACGGCTTCACCTTCGGCCCGTACACAACGCATGACATGGTGTACACGATCCGCCGTGCGCTGCACTTCTACCATATGCCGGATAACTGGAAGGCTGTTGTGAAGAACGCCTTTGCAGGCGACTACAGCTGGAGCCAGTCCGCGCGCAAGTATCTGGAGCTGTACGAGGAAATTGCAGGCGGAAGCCAAAGGGGGGCCGCAGAATCCGAGGCCAGTGAGTCGGCTGCTGGTGAAGAGGAGCCAGTTCCTGAGAACTACGATCCGGCCGAAACGGCCATCGCGATGAAGAGCCTGGATACTGAGCTTCTGCCGAACTAGTGGATGAGGAGCCTGAATACGGAGCTTCTGCCGAACTAATAAGGAAGGGCACGACTCAGCGGCATTGTGCTGCTGGATCGTGCCCTTCTTGCGCTGACTGCGCTTATTCAGGCAGCAGTATAGCTCGGCAGCGCCGTGGCGGCTGGCGCAATCTGGCAGCGCCAGTGCGGCTAGCCGGCGGCAATCTGGGGAGCCGTGCGGCGTCCCGGCAGCGCCAGTGCGGCAAACCTGTCGGCGGCATGGCACCGGCAAGCCGACACCGGCAAGCCGACGGCAACCGGGTGAGCCGTGGCGGCGTCCCGGCAGCGCCTGAGCGGCAAGCCTAGCGGCGGCGGCATGGCAGCGGCAGGCCTGTCGGCAACCTCCCGGCAGCAACTTGTCAACGCATTAACTTCTTCCTGTATCTCTTGCCACAATTCCTGCAAATCTGCAGGCTTTTTAGTGATTAGAGCCATTGGATTACGAAAAACCTGCTAAAGTGCAGGCTTTTCTGTGACCATGTGATCTTTCGGGGGTATTCCCGAAAAATACCTGCACTTTAGCAGGAATTTGGTCAAGTCGGTCTGCACACCGTTGAATAGATGTACTTTTGCAGGAATTTGGTCCGTGAGGGGATGCTGATGGTCCCTGGCAGCAACTGTCCTATCGGGCAGCTTCGTCCATGCGAGAGGTGAGAGGGGGCCGCGTTTTCATCAGAGTTTGGTCCGTAAGGGGATGCTGATGGTCCCTGGCAGCAACTGTCCTATCGGGCAGCTTCGTCCATGCGAGAAGTGAGAGGGGGCCGCGTTTTCATCAGAGTTTGGTCCGTAAGGGGATGCTGATGGTCCCTGGCAGCAACTGTCCTATCGGGCAGCTTCGTCCATGCGAGAGGTGAGAGGGGGCCGCGTTTTCGTCAGAGTTTGGTCCGTACGGGGATGCTGGTGGCACCCTGACAGTTCCTGCTGTCCTACCGGGCAGCTTCACCTCACGAGTAGTGGGATCTGTCAGTAACGTAGCGGGATTCTGTCAGTAACAGCCGTCCCAGCCGTGACCAGCCGTGGCCATACCATCCGCGACCAGCGGCCTGCTGAGGCTAACTGCCAACCGCGCTCAGCCACGGGCCTACCAGCCGTGTCCGAGCAGCCCTGACAGTCCGTGGCGCGCAGCATGTCTGGCAGCGCAACTTTATCATTTTGGGCGCCGTCTTTAAGGGTATGGGGGTGGTTGGTGATGAGGCGAGTCGTACTAATGTGTACTGTATGCGCGATATTCGCTCTAACGCTGGCAGGCTGCGGCAGTAAGACCAAGTCCTTTCAGGGACAGATAGAGGAAATCACAACTGATAAGCTTGTGGTGGACTGCACAGATGAGGTGAACAAGGGCAAGAAGGGTGATATCAACGCTATTGGATACGGCTGCAGTGTTCAACTTACGCCTGTGACCACTTACTCGGATGAAGCGGGGAACAAGCTTGCAGTAAAAGATCTTACCGATGGCGCTATGGTCAACATTACACTCGCGAAACCAGTTAATATCCGCAGCGGATTCGAATCAGATAAACCCCTTGTGCTTACAGCACAGGAGGTGGTGGTCCTGAGCCGCAGCCCTGTCACATCCGTGGATCAGATTATCGCAGCCATTGAGGGGCAGGGGATAACACTTAGCGAGAGGGCAAGCAGGTCAAAAAGTGTGTTCGAACGGACTCTGCAAGGTGTGGAACCTGAAGTTTTTACGATACCGGACGAAGGCGAACTCTATATCTTCGCATTCTCTTCCGAGCAGGAGCAGCTGGAAGGATGGTCAGAATTTCTTGATCAGACAGCAACTGCCGATATGGTGGCTTACAAGAACTACAACATTGATTCTTTTCTAATCTTATTTGCCTATAAGAATCTGGAGACAGACGCGGACCGAAAAATTCAGCATGCGATTGATGAGCTGTCCGAATGGTGACCATAGCGCAAACGCAGCAGCACCCCCGTGGGCATGAAGCCTCGGGGGTGCTGCGTCATGTGCGGCTCAATACAATACACCGCCCTACTTCTTCGCAATATTCCGGTACAGGATCCGGTAGCCGAGCGGTTCAAGCTCGATGTTCATGATGCCGTCCTGCGTTTCAACGGCCTCTTCTGTCAGCGCATCCTTCCAGTCGTTGGTGACCATGGGGTGGCTGAGCGTGGACTGCTCCTCCGTATTGTTGATCCACACCGTGAAATGCTTCTCCTCATCCAGCCGTTCGTAGATGATGCGGCAGTCGCCTGGTTCGGCCATCAGGAAGCGGAAGCGGCCATGGCGGAGCACAGGGTTGTTCTTGCGCAGGGCAATCAGCATTTTGTAGAAATCCAGCAGCTCTGTATCCTGGCGCTCCGGATCCCACTCCATGCACTTGCGGCAGTCCGGGTCACCCTCGCCCTGCAGGCCAATCTCATCTCCGTAGAAAATACACGGCGTGCCGATATACGTCAGCAGGAACACGACTGCTTGCTTAAGCCGTCTCTTGTCTCCTCCAAGCCTGGTCAGCACCCTTGGTGTGTCATGGCTGCACAGCAGGTTGAAGACCACTTCATTGGTCTGCTGCGGATAGCGCATCAGCAGCCGGCTGATCTCGTTGGCAAACGTATAGCCATCCATATAGCAGGACTCAAAATAAGCGAGCGCCTTATCCGAGAACGGGTAGTTCATTACGGAATCGAACTGGTCACCGAGCAGCCACATCGTGGAATCGCTCCAAACCTCGCCGATAATGTAAGCCTCCGGATTGATCGCCTTGACTGCCTGGCGGAACTCCCGCCAGAACATGTGGTCAATCTCATTGGCGACATCCAGCCGCCAGCCATCGAGCTCGTATTCCTCCAGCCAGTGGGTAGCTACTCTAAGCAGGTACTGTTTGACCTGAGGGTTGGCCGTATTAAATTTCGGCATGTGGCCGAAGAAGCCGAAGGTATCGTAGTTGGCTCTGTTCTCCTTGACCTCCACAGGGAAGCTGTGGATATGGAACCAGTCCTTGTACTTTGAATTCTCTCCGTTCTTCACGACATCCTGGAAGGGGCCGAACAGTACGCCGGAGTGGTTGAATACAGCGTCCAGCACCACACGGATGCCCCGCTCATGGCAGGCTTTCACGAGCTTCTTAAGATCTTCCTTCGTCCCGAACTGCGGGTCGATTTCCATATAGTCGATCGTATCGTACTTGTGATTGGACGGTGATTTGAAGATAGGCGTGAAATAGATGGCATTGATCCCTAGCTCCGTCAGATAATCCAGGTGCTCCAGCACACCCTTCAGATCCCCGCCAAAAAAGCCCTCTGTCTGCGGCTGGCCGCCCCATTCGGCTGTTCCCTCCGGATCATTGGACGGATCGCCGTTAGCGAACCGGTCTGGCATGATCTGATAGAAGACGGCATCCTTGGCCCATTCTGGTGCCTGGAATATATCGACTTCATGAATATAAGGGAACTCATAGTAGCCGCCCGGAGGCATCGGCTGCTCGTGATAGATCCCGGATTCCACCATCCATACGGTTTCGTCGCCGGCATGCAGGCGGAACCCGTAGGAGAAACGCTTATGCTCTGGCCGGATGCCGATTTCCCAGTAGTCGAAGAAATGATCGGAAGCGATCTTCTCCATCTCCAGCTCCTTGTAATGGGCGTCCCAGTCATATTTATCGCCCGCCAGCGCATATACCGTTTCGACGTCATCCCGCTTAGTGCGCAGACGCAGATGAATGGTTCTTGAATCGTATGCATAGGCCCATGTACTTCTTGGGCTGTGGTGTAAACATTCGAGCAGCATCGGCTCCAGCTCCTTCCGCTGTATCTGTTTTCTGATTTATTACCCATTGGTTGCTAAATCAATCTGTGGACACAGGTATTTGGGCGCATAAGGTTTTGTTTAAGGGCTGGGACCACCGGGTAAAGCGAAAGTAAAGCGAACGGACGGAAAGGGATGGTGCCTCATGAAAAAAATGCTGACAGCCGTCGTTCTCATGCTTGCGATGTTTAATACGACCTCATCCGTTGGTAATGGCCTCGCGCCTTCTGACAGTGGACAGATTTTACCGGAAGCAGAGACTTCAGCTCCACAACTGGATATTGTTCAACATGCAGACCTGCAGTACCCTGAAGCCGGATATACGGCAGAGCTAAGAGAAGATATTGATCAGGTTAACGGCTTTGATATGAGCTGGACTGAAGAGGAAACGCTGGTGAATGCAGGACCTCCGGACTCGATATCGGAGGACGAGCTGCTGCCTGGTATATATGAATATGAGTATGAGCATGCCACCGTCGGCTTCTATGACGGTGTGGTGGAATATATTGTCGTGCAGCCATCGAAGGACAAGCCGCTGCTCACACTTGGTGAATACGTGATCCCGCTCAAGGCGGAGCTTATCCGCGCAGCGCTGGGCGAACCGGATTATGAAGCGGAAGACGGCGATGTCTATATCAAGGGAGCGACGGCGCTCAAAGTCTTCAAGGACCCTGAAAACGGAAAGATCACATCAGTCGAAGCCTTCTGGGTATACGGTGAATAAAAAGACGAAAATTGTTGTTTCAAGCCTGTTATTACGGGTTAAATCTTTATTAAGCGTCAGTAATTAGAACCCATAAACCGAAGAGGACAAGGAGGAAGCGAACATGAAACCGACTGTACAAGTTGTGGATACACAAATGGCTGCCATGCATGCTGTCCGGGAACTTAACCTTAGAGGGTATGGGCAGGACGATATTCATGTACTGGCTCATGACGGTGACCGTACAGAAGCACTTAATGAGGCAGCGAATACGAAGGAGATTGACCGCTCGGAAGAGGGCGTATTTAATTCCATGGCCAATCTGTTCCGCTCGCGTGGTGATGAGCTGCGTGCCAAGCTGGAAGCGGTAGGGTTGGATGAACAGGAAGCAGCACGCTATGAGCAGGAGCTCGATCGGGGCAAAGTGCTTGTGATTGCAAATGTCCATTAATTCTCTAAGATGAGCTAAAGGGACGATCAACAGGATAGGCTGGACAACTTACTGATATGGAGCTGGAGCAGCAAATGAGCAGAATGTATTCATTAGAAGCGATAAGCGAATATATAGGCGTGTAAGGCAAGCCCGAAGGGGCTTGTCTTCTATTTGTGTTTATATGTTAAACTGTATGGTGGCTGCTAGAGTTAGAAAATATATAGATGACGGGTGAGGATAGGATCCATGAAAATTAAATCAAAGCTGCTGCTGGGCTCCGGCATTCTTATTTCGCTTATCGTTATTTTGTCGGGAGTAGGTATCAATAATCTTAACCGGATTGAAGACGAAATCAGTCATGTGAAGGACCGGCGGTATGACAAACTCGTTAATGCCTATGAGATGCGCGGGAAGGTAAACTCAATTGCCAAGCATCTTGTTAACATATTAACGGTGCCGACTTCTGATAACCTTGCGGATAACCTGCCGGGAATTGAAGAGTCACAGGAAGCGGCTGCGGCTGCGTACAACAACCTGTTGGGATACAAGAACAGCAGTGATGAAGAACTGCGGGTTATACAGCAGATTGCCCAGAAGGGCGAGCTGTTCGTCGCTTACAAAGACCAGGTTGTCAAACTGATTTCGGCAGGCAAAGGTGCGGAGGCTATAGCGCTGCGGGAACGGGAAGGACTGCGGTATCAGAATGAACTGACAGCCGATATTGATTATCTGACCAATTACTACCGCCGACACGTGGATAATTCCTTCGAGGAATTGAGCGGGGTCAGCAGGGATACGATCACTGTGGTCAGTGTGGCGACAGGTGTCGGTCTCGTGCTTGCCTTCATTACCTTGTACTGGAATATGAGCAGTATTAATCAAGGCCTGCAGAGTCTGTCTGTCATGATCCGCGGATTTGCGGATGGTACATCGGAGAACCGCGCCAGAGTCCGTAATCTGCGCAAGGATGAATTTGGCGATGTCGGCAAAGCGTTTAATTCGCTTGCTGACAACCTGGAACGCAAGACAGCCCTGGAACAGAAGTACAGGGAACAGATTGAAGAGGATAATTGGATTAAGGGTAATCTTGCCGAGATTATATCCAAAATCCAGCATGATACGGACATGGGCAATCTCGGAGACACCTTTATCAAGACACTGGCTCCTATAGTCGGCGCCGGGTATGGTGCGCTCTATGTGCGCGAAGGACTTGGCGAGCAGCCAAGATTGAAGCTGCAGGGAGCCTACGCGCTCCGGGAAGAAGCTGATCTGGAGCAGGAGTTCGCTTTAGGCCAGGGATTGGTGGGACAGTGCGCAGTTGATGGTTCTGTCATTGAGATGAATGGCGTGCCGGGTGACTATATCCGCATTCGTTCAGGAACTGGCGAGACAGCGGTGAATTACATCATACTGCAGCCAGTCGTTTATCAAGACCGTGTTATAGCCGTCATTGAGCTTGCTTCTATCCATCCGCTTCAGGATAAGCATAAGGAGCTTCTTGAGGAACTGGCGAATAACCTTTGCAATGTGCTGAATAATTTGTTCGGGCGCATGCGTGTCGAAGAGCTGCTTAAGGAATCCCAGGCGCTCAGTGAGGAGCTGCAGGTGCAATCGGAGGAGCTTATCTCGCAGCAGGAGGAGATGAGGCGTTCGAATGAGCGGCTCGAGGAGCATACGAAGCAGCTGAAGAAGTCGGAAGAGGTTTTGCAGAGCCAGCAGGAAGAGCTGGAACAGACCAATGAAGAGCTGCTTAAGAAGACTCATCTGCTGGAGCTTCAGATGAAGCAGACCGAGCAGAAGAACGAACAGATTGAGAAGACGAAGCTGGCGCTGGAGAAGCAGACCGTCCAGCTTGCGCTATCATCCAAGTATAAATCCGAGTTTCTCACGAATATGTCACATGAGCTGCGTACTCCGCTTAACAGCCTGCTGATTCTTTCCCAGATGCTGATGGATAACAAGGAGGGCAACCTTACGCCGAAGCAGGTGGAGTTTGCAGGAACGATCTACGCCTCGGGAAGTGACCTGTTGAAGCTGATTGACGAGATTCTCGATCTCTCGAAGATCAGTGCTGGCAAGATGGATGTCGTAACTGAGCATATTCCGTTAACAGAGCTTGAAGCGTTCATACAGCGGAGCTTCGGTCCTCTTGGGGAACAGAAGGGGATTAAGTTTCTGACCACGATGGAAGAAGACGTCCCGGAGGAAATTTATACAGATAACCACCGTTTGAAGCAAATTCTTAAGAATCTATTATCCAATGCCTTTAAGTTTACATCGAAAGGCTCTGTTGAGCTGACGATTCGTAAGGCACAGCCGAATGAGTTCCCGCAGGATGATACGGTTAATATGGTCGCCTTCGAAGTGAAGGATACAGGGATAGGCATACCGGAGGATAAACAGCAGCTGATCTTCGAGGCATTCCAGCAGGTAGACGGGACGACAAGCCGCATCTATGGCGGGACCGGACTCGGCCTAGCGATCAGCCGGGAGCTTGCAGGACTGCTTGGAGGCGGCATAACGCTGGAGAGCGAAGAAGGCAAGGGAAGTACGTTCACGCTCTTCATCCCAGAGTTCCATGTTGCCAGTGAGAGCGCGTCGGACCAGGAGGACAGCATACTCTCCGGCATTGCACCGGAGGAATTGGCCGAAACCGCCCTGCAGGCCGCTCCTTCAGCTGAGTCGCAGCGTGTCCGCGAGCCATCTATGCTGAACGCCAAGATAGAAGATGACATCGATAAGATTCAGCCGGACGATAAAGTGGTACTCATTATCGAAGACGATATGACGTTTGCGAGAGTCCTCCTTGATATCGCACGTGAGCGCGGCTTCAAAGGCATTGTCGCCATGCAGGGCGACAAGGGTCTGGCATATGCCCGCAATTACAAGCCGGATGCCATCCTGCTCGATATCCAGCTTCCGGTTATGGACGGCTGGTCGATCCTGAATCAGCTGAAGCATCACTCGGATACGCGTCATATCCCGGTCCATGTGATATCAGTTGTTGATGAAATCCAGCAGGGATTGTCAATGGGTGCGCTCGCTTACGTGAAGAAACCATCCTCGAAGGATAAGCTTGAGGAAGTATTCTCGCAAATTGAATCGTTCATAGAACGGGATATGAAGCGTCTGCTCGTTGTTGAGGATGATCAGGTGCAGCGCAACAGCATAGTCGAGCTGATCGGCCATGATGATGTGCTGATTACCGCCGTCTCAACCGGACAGGAAGCTCTTGAGGAGCTTCGTGCCCAGCATTATGACTGCATGGTACTGGATCTTGGGCTGCCCGACATCTCGGGCTTCGAGCTGCTCGACCAAATCCGCAAGGATGAATCGCTGCATGAGCTGCCTATTATCATCTATACCGGCAAAGAGCTCGACAAGAAGGAAGAGCTCAAGCTCAAGAAGTTCGCAGGTACGATTATTATCAAGGATGTCAAATCACCAGAACGGCTTCTGGATGAAACGACATTGTTCCTGCACCGGGTAGAGGCCAATCTTCCCGACGACAAACGGAATATGCTCAGGAAGCTGCATAGTATTGAAAGTATCTTCGAAGGAAAAAATATACTGATCGTAGATGATGACATCCGGAATGTATTCGCGCTTTCCAGTGTGCTGGAGAGCTATAAGATGAATATCACCTTTGCCGAGAACGGCAGGGAGGCTCTCGATACACTGGAAAAAACACCGGATTTCGATCTTGTACTGATGGATATTATGATGCCGGAGATGGACGGTTATGAGGCGATGAGGGCAATCCGCGAGATGCCTCAGTTTGACAAGCTGCCGATTATTGCGGTCACGGCCAAAGCAATGAAGGATGACCGCGAGAAATGCATTGAGGCAGGGGCTTCAGATTATATCGCCAAGCCGGTTAATACAGAGCAGCTGCTGTCCTTAATGAGGGTGTGGTTATATCAATAAACAACAATTGAATGAGGTGGAAGAGCGCGAGCGCATTGAGATTGAGCTGCTGCTTGAAGCCCTATACCGTATGTATGGATATGACTTTCGGAATTATGCCTTCTCGTCGGTTAGAAGGCGGGTCTGGCATAGGGTCCACTCCGAGAGGCTTGCGACGATTACGGCATTAGCCGAGCGCGTGCTGCATGACCGTTCCTGTATGGAACGGCTGCTTGCGGACATGACGATTCATGTGACCGAAATGTTCCGGGATCCTGATGCATTCCGATCATTCCGTGAGAAGGTTGTACCAATGCTGAAGACGTATCCCTTCATTCGGGTCTGGCATGCGGGGTGTTCCACTGGCGAAGAAGTGTACTCGATGGCTATTCTGCTTCACGAAGAAGGACTGCTGGAGAAAACGCGTATTTACGCCACAGATACCAATGCCGATGTGCTCGACCAGGCGAAGAAAGGTGTATTTCCACTGGAGAGAATGCAGTTGTATACCCGCAACTATATGGAGGCGGGGGGCACACAGTCATTTTCTCATTACTATACAGCAAGATACGATTCTGTCATTTTCCAGTCTTTCTTAAAGTCTAATATCGTCTTTGGCCAGCATAATCTGGTTACGGACGGTTCATTTAACGAGTTTAATGTCATCTTTTGCCGTAATGTTATGATTTACTTCAACAAGTCGCTCCAGGACCATGTGCATGGGCTGCTCTACGACAGCTTGAGCACATTTGGGATTCTGGCCCTGGGGACGAAAGAGTCCATTAACTTCACGAAGCATGCCGACAAATATGAGGAACTCGATACAACCAATCGGCTCTACCGGAAAATTCGTTAACCGGTTGGCGCCTGCCCAGGCTGCTGGTGCCCTGGTCCTGCGGCAGGTTGAATTCGGGAAAGGCAGGTGCACGCCCATGATTCCCTATGAAGGACCAATAAACATATTGCTTGTGGACGATCACCCTGATAACCTGCTCACGCTTGAGGCGGTGCTTGGCGATTTTAATTACAATCTGGTCAAGTGCCTGTCAGGTGAAGAAGCTCTCCGTTGTCTGTTGAAGGACGACTTCGCTGTCATTGTGCTAGATGTCCAAATGCCGGGAATGGATGGCTTTGAAACGGCGCGGTTAATCAAGGCGCGGGAGAAGACGAAGGAAATACCGATCATCTTCATCACCGCAACAAGCAAGGAGAGCGAGCATTTTTATACCGGCTATTCAGTGGGTGCGATCGACTATATGCTGAAGCCCTTCGTGCCGCAGATTCTGCGGACGAAGATCGAGGGCTTCGTTAATTTGTATATAAGCAACAAGAAGCTTCAGCTCCAGACGGAGCTGCTGCATCAGAAGACAAGAGAGCTTGAGAAGATGAATAAGGAGCTTATGCGTACCGCCTACAAGCTAAGCAAAGCGGAAGCACAGGCGAGAATTATCCGTGAAACATCCATCGACACGATGATTACGTTCGATGAGAACGGCGGTATTATGACTGTTAACCCGGCACTTGAGCGGATGTTCGGCTTCAAGGAAGAGGAAGTGCTGGGCAAGCCCATAACGCTGCTGGTTCCCTCTCTGGCGTCCATTGATTATGAAGCGCGCGCCAATGGCTCGGCGGGGGAAAATTCTGAGGGTGAGCTTCTGGAAGTGGTGCCGGTTCGCAAGGATGGAACCTCCTTCTTCGCTGAGATCCAGATTGGCAAGGCCATTGTGGATAACGAGCGGATCTTCGCGTGCACGATAAGCGATGTTACCGAACAGAAGCAGTTTGAAGAGCGGCTGATGACAGCGAAGGAAGCGGCGGAGATTGCGGCCCGCGCGAAGACGGATTTTCTGGCGATGGTAAGCCATGAGATCCGCACGCCCATGAACGGGGTAATCGGCATGACGGCATTAATGCTGGAAACCGAGATGACAGAGGAGCAGCGCGAATACGCAGAGATAATCGGGAAGAGCGGAGAGGCCCTGCTGTCGGTTATTAATGATATTCTCGATTACTCCAAAATTGAATCGGGCAAGATGGAGCTCGAGGAGGTACCGTTCCAGCTGTCTTCCTGTGTAGGCGAGACGTTCGACCTCTTTATGGCAAAATCCAAAAAACGCAATCTGGAAATGACCTATGTGATCGATCCGCAGCTGGAAATTCCGATCGTGAGCGATGTGACTAAGCTTCGGCAGGTGCTTATCAATCTGGTCGGCAATGCCGTGAAATTCACGAGTGAAGGCAGCGTTCATCTGGAGGCTAAGCTGCTAAACGACCATGGGTGCACGTTGGACGTCGAAATATCGGTGCAGGATACCGGTGTCGGAATACCTGAAGAGAAGCTTCCCCTCCTCTTTCAGCCATTCTCCCAGCTGGATTCGTCTATGTCCCGCAAATATGGCGGCACTGGACTCGGCCTTGCCATCTGCAAGAATTTGATTGAACTTATGGGCGGGACGATCCGGGTGGAAACCGAGCAGAATAAGGGCGCGAGCTTCATCTTCACGATCCGGGTAAAGCGGCTGCTCTCTTCGGGAAATGAAGACAGCCAGGAGAACGCCAGCCTGCCCGATGAACCGCTATCCTTCTCTGACTTTCTGGCTGCCATGGAAGAAACCGCGGCAGGTGACCAGCAGACCTACGAAGAGGCGGGGGGAGCTTTGCTGGGAGAGAGCGTGGATCTGCCGTTGAAAACATATCCGCTTCCCGGCTTACCATCGGATTATCTGACAGATGGCTACTATCAGAGCGGGATTGACAGGATTACGGAAGAGCCGGACGCGGATGTGCAGATACTCGTGGCGGAAGATAATGAGGTCAACCAGAAGCTGGCGATCCGCATGCTGGAGAAGCTGGGCTATAAGGCGGATGTAGCTGAGAACGGTCAGGAAGTACTGAACCGTCTGAAGATCAGGCGTTATGGTATTATTCTAATGGATATCCAGATGCCTGTAATGGATGGGCTGGAGGCTACCCGGCACATCTGCGAACAAATTCCGCAAGAACATCGTCCACATATTATTGCCATGACCGCTAATGTCCTGCCGGGTGACAGGGATAAATGTCTGGCTGCAGGCATGGCGGACTTTATCAGCAAGCCGATTCGTCTCGATAAACTCCGTACGCTGCTGAAAGAGCACCTTACTGGGCGGGCAAGAACGGAAGAACACCAGCCTGCCCAGTAGAAGCAGGAGCGCAGGGGGCGGTATATTGGAAGAGGACTGTTAACGGTTGGCGGCTAATGCGGCCAATAACGCTAACAGTCCTCTTGGTTTTCGTCAGAACTGCCCTAGTGGATCAGGGATTCAGCTCCGTCTATATAGATGGAAGAGCCGGTAATATGGTCAGATTCATCGGATGAGAGGAATAGCACCAAGTTTGCTACTTGTTCAGCTGTTCCGGGCTCACGACGGAGAGGATGCTCTCCTTCTGGCGGCATTTCCACAGCTATAGCAATCTCTTCGAGTTCAGGCTTCTTGTTCGTGCTTTCATCAATATTGGTATCAATCGCTCCAGGACATACGGCATTGACCCGGATCTTGTAACGGGCAAGCTCGAGCGCCGCCATCTTCATGAAAGCGACCTGACCGGCCTTCGTTGTGCTATAAGCACTCATCCCGAAGCTGGTGAATACCCGGTTGCCGTTAATCGAGCTGGTAATGATTATGCTGCCGCCGCTGTCCTTCATCGGCGTGATCGCATGCTTCACTGTAAAGAACGTGCCGCTCAGATTAGTCTGCAGCGTCTTGTTCCACTCATCGAATTCGAGTGTTTCGATCGGACCGACCGTGCCGTTGATGCCTGCGTTGGCGAATACGATATCAATCTGCCCCCACTTCTTCAATACCTGGTCGTAAGCCTCCTTGATGTCCTGCTCGTTCGAGACATCCGCCTGAATGGAGACCGCTTCGCCGCCGGCTGCTTGGATGCTTTGCTCGACTTCTTCCAGGTGATCTTCGGTTAGACCGACTAGTGCCACTCTTGCTCCTTCGCGGGCAAGTCTTTCAGCGGCTGCACGGCCTATCCCGGAACCGCCGCCTGTTATAAATGCAACCTTACCTTGTACGCGATCTCCCATGTCTTTTCACTCCTTCTGAACTGTTGTACTGGGTATCTATGCCTTTTGTTTAGCAGTTAAGATTGACATTAATCTAGCCTATTAGTTGTATACCCGCGGAAAGTGAGGCATAACCAGAGCGGCAAGCCCTAAAGCTCAAAAAAATAATGGGACTTTATCCGCCTGCTGGCAGACAGCGCCTGCCTTCCGTTATAATGGGTCAAGCTATTTGTAAGATACGCTTATGGAAAGGCGGACAAGCCGGTGATCATTGGTGTGGGACATGATGTGGTGGAGATAGCCAGGATACGTAAAATTCTTGCGGGAACAGCGGGGGAGCGCTTCATGCACAGAACCTTGACTGATGCGGAATATGAGAGGGCCAAGAGCAAGGGCGAATCACTCGCAGAGTATGTGGCTGGACGGTTTGCAGTCAAGGAGGCTGTTGTGAAAGCCCTTGGGTGCGGGATCGGAACAGCCGTGGGCTTCAAGGATATTGAAGTTCTGCCGGATAAGCTGGGCAAGCCGGTATGCACAATTTGTGATGAAGCGCTGCTGCGGCTTAAGCTCGAATATCCGATTAGGCTGCATGTATCAATCAGCCATGAACGTTCCCTGGCCTCAGCCTTTGCCATTGCCGAACATGCTGACCGGATGGATTAAGGGGATTATTTGGACAAATCTTAATGTGGGTATAGTTGGTAAACTTTATTATAAGATAACGGGTCGTGGAAGGATGATCAGCCGCGTATGGCAGATATTTCTCGCTTTATTAATGGAATCACAAGCTTGTATAATGGGAGCAAGAGATGACAAGCAAGGGTAAGGAGCGGCTATGAAACCACAGTATCTGTCTATTGTTGAGAATATATTGAAGAATCTTCAGGTGGATGTCGTCATGGCAGCTTTTAGTGAAGTAGAGCCCGGTAAAGTGATCAGCGGCATCCAGCCTGACTTTTACAGACTGGTACTGATTATGAGCGGCGAGGGCTATGTTGTATTAAATAATAAACGGTACGAATCCCGGCCTGGCCAGCTCTTCCTGCTGCCAGCAGGCTGCGAGCAGACATTTGGTATCTATGACAAAGAGAAAGTCTCCGTGTACTGGTGCCATTACCGGACTAATCTTGGCGATGCCGGTATGTATGAGAATTTGGAGCTGCCGGCCTATATTGTGCCTCAAGACTTTGATGCAGCAGCTGAATTGTTCCGTAAAATGGTGGACGCGTATTCTTCGCCAACGCTGGCTAAGGGCCTGCTCGTCAAAGCAGCTCTGCTGGAAGTTATTTCGCTCTACTGGGAAGGCTGCGAGATTCTGGATGAGCAGCTTGCTGCAAACGAGCTGGTAACCAAGATGGCAGCAGTGATGCAATACATTGATGATCACCTGGGCGAGAATATTACGCTGGACGATCTGGCGAAGGTAGCTTATCTGCATCCGAATTATTTTATCTCCATGTTTAAGAGTGTTATCGGACAGTCACCCATTCATTATGTGAATCAGCGCCGAATGGAGATGGCACGGGCACTCCTTGTGGCAAGCGATGTGAGTGTGGCGGATATAGCCGGGGCCTTGGGTATGAAGAATCACTACTTGTCCCGTCTGTTCAAGCAGGAGACCGGCATCTCTCCATCGCGGTACAGGCAGATCAACCGGAAGGGGATCGGGCTGCCCGAGCATTCCAGTCTGGATGTCCAAGGCTACATTAAACGGTTGAAAGGTGCTCAGCCGGCAGCAGCTAAAGGGGAAGAGACGCATGGCAATGACGAATAAGCAGCAGGCCGCGCTGGAACAGGCGTCAGCGGGGCCTGGACTATTTTTTGGGATGGAGCTTCTTGGATGGTACCGCTCTGTCAAGCGGGACCTTCCATGGCGTGAGAACCGCGACCCTTACCGGGTCTGGGTATCCGAAATTATGCTGCAGCAGACGCGCGTGGATACCGTGATTCCTTATTATAAGCGCTTCATGGATAAGTTTCCGACAATTCGGCATCTCGCGGAAGCTCCAGAAGAAGAGGTGCTGAAGTGCTGGGAGGGACTCGGTTATTATTCGAGGGCAAGAAACCTGCAGGCAGGCGCACAGCAGGTAGTGAGTGAGTATGGCGGCAGTGTACCGGATGACAAGACAGCAGTTGCTGCGCTCAAAGGGGTTGGCCCCTATACAGCGGGCGCCATAATGAGCATCGCCTTCAACAGGCCTGAACCGGCGGTTGACGGCAACGTGATGCGGGTATTGTCCCGATACTTCTGCCTGGAGGATGATATCGCGAAGCCATCTGTCCGGACAGGGATCGAGCGGATTGCAGCCGCGCTGATTCCGGAAGGGGCTGCGGGCGACTTCAATCAGGGCATTATGGAGCTTGGCGCACTGATCTGCACGCCCAAATCCCCGGGCTGTCTGATCTGCCCGGTGATGGCCGAGTGCGCCGGACGGCTGGCCGGCAGGGAGCTTGAACTGCCGGTGAAGACGAAGGCGAAGCCGCCGCGGCCCGAGCTGCGGCTGGCCGCCCTCGTGGAGGGCGCCGGGCCGCATGCCGGCGCCATCCTTGTGCGCCAGCGGCCGGAGTCCGGCCTGCTCGCGCGCATGTGGGAGCTGCCGCACGTGCTCGCGCCGGGCGGCGGCTCCGCAGGCCCAGTCGCTGCCGGTTCGGCAGCAGCGGCCGGGCCTGTCCGAGGGCGGCGGCGCAGCACAGCCGCCCTGGATGCGCCTGCGGCGGCGGGCGAAGCTGCCGCCTCCCCAGGCGCAAACCGTGAAGCGCGCATGGCCCTGATGGGCCGCGCGCTGGCGGAGGAGGCGCGGCTGCTGATCCGGCCGCGCCGCTGGTGGCGGGACGCCGAGCATGTGTTCAGCCATATCCGGTGGGATCTCCAGGTGTACCTGGCCGATTTCGGATTTGTGCTGAAGGATGCGGCGTCCGCAGGCGGAACCCAAGCCGGCGCTTATACCGGCTTGGCAGCAGAACAGCCCGCCGCCTATATGGCCGGCAGCGGCGAAACCGCAGAAGCGGCGCAGCGTGAGACTGCCGCTTCGTATGACCATGCCGGATTGCCCCTTGCCTCGGCCGCCTTGGTAGACCGGCTGCCGGAAGGCTACCGGTGGATCAGGCAGGATGACATGAAGGAAATGGCCTTTCCGAATGTATTTCTCCGGCTGCTGAATGATTACTGGGAGCAGCGCGAGAGCGGCTGCCTGCCGGATGAAGCTGAAGCTGAATAGATGGACTAAGGAAGCCGGGTGGCGGAAGATCAAGCGAAGAAGAGCTTGATCACCGTTCCCCGGCCTTTTGCTGTCTCCACCGTTATCGTTCCATTCATCGCTTCAACGAGACCCTTCGTAATGGCCATGCCGAGGCCGCTGCCCTCCGAAGGACTGTCTGTGTCTGTCCCCTTGAAGTAGCGGTCAAACAGCCGTGCGGCCACTTCTTCATCCATGCCGCTGCCGTTATCCTCAAACCGGATCACAACACGAGCTGGATCGCCCCTGCCTGTACTTCCGTCCTCCTGAAGGGAGACGGTCAGCGATGTGCCGGGCGGGTTATGCAGGAGCGCATTGGCGGTCAGGTTATCGACAATCCGCTGCAGCCATGGGGTATATGTTTCGATCGTGACAGGCTGCAGTGCAGGAACGAAGCGCACATCACTGTTGTCAAAACGCGGGTGGCTTGCTGCCTGCTTAACGGCATTTTTCAGGAAGGCGTTCAGCTCTACGGGCTCGCTTGCGGGCGGCCGTGCTCCGCTCTTCAGCTGGGAGGTCAGGGACAGGTCGCTGACGAGCCGGTCCATATAAGCCGTCTTCTCAACCATAATAGTTGCGAAGGATCGGACCTCATCAGCCGACCAGTCATACTGCTCCGCCGCCAGCATATGGGAGAAGCCGCTGACCGACGAGAGCGGCGTCTTGAGATCATGCGTTACGCCGGCAATCCATTCCTCACGGATCGCTTCCGTTCGGGCACGCTCCTCATCATTGCGCTTCAAGGTTAGCGATAGAGCGGACAGGGACTGCAGGACATCAGCGTATACCCGGTAGCCGGAACGCCAGCCGCCGCTGGGCCTGCGGCTTCGCGGCTGGCCCCTGCGTCCCTCAGGCTCATCATACCGGCCGCTTCCCAGCGCCTCCAGCCAGCTGAGCATGTGGATCATCGGCAGCCCGAAGTTGCGGGCATTCCAGACGGCCAGCAGCCCGAACAGGATCAGCATGGCAGCAAGCACGATTCCCGCCCCGGTCAGCACGATACGCGCCTCCTCGGGTATAAGCGGCTGTTCACCGGGCTGAGCCGCGCGGTCAAGCGGTACCCGCAGCACAAGCGTCTGGCCGTTCTCTTCGTTATAATGCAGGCTGGCATCAAATCCGTATCGCTCGGGATAGCGGGTCTGAAGGGCAAGCTCCTGGGGCGAAAATCGCTCAGGGGCCTGTATCCGGGAGCCGAATGCGGCTCTCACCACCCCGGTTCTGTCCAGCAGCAGCAGGGAAGCACCAGCCTGCTCCAGCGACTGCTCCAGCTTTGCAGGCAGCATCAGCTTCTCGCCTTCTGCCTCCGGCCCGGCAAGCACGGCCGTCTTAAGCAGCCGGGAGGCGGTATCCGGCACCCCGTACAGCAGCGTAAGCATGACGCCGTCCTTCTCCCTGATCCACAGATAGGTGCGGTATGGGAAGTCGGCGCTGCCGTTCCAGTAAGCAACCAGCTGGCCAGGGTCGTAGGCATCCGGCACGTCCTCTGGTACATGGTAGGATGCAACTACCCTGCCGCTCTCATCCAGGCTCTGCAGCCACCCGCCGCTTGCCTCCACCTGCTTCAGCAGCTCGGGATCAAATTCTGCCAAGCCTTCGGGGGTGATCCGGGAGGTTTCGACCAGGCTCTCAAGCCCGACGGTTGCAAAATCCCTGGTCAGACTAATCTCCGCATACTGAAGCAGCATCCAGTAAATCGCCGTTCCCGCAATAACGAGCACAAGGCCGCCCACGGCAGCCAACTGGAGAATGAACCGCAGAGTCAGTCTGCGTTTGATATTCATGTCGCTTCACTTCCGCTCTGCGCATCCTGTCCAGCGAGGCTGCTCCTTGCAGAGGCTGAATCTGTCTGGCGCTGCCCGCTAGGCGGCGGCACAAGCTTGTAGCCGAGGCCTCTGACATTCACGAGATACAGCGGCGATGAGGGGTTCTCTTCAATCCGCTCCCTGATCCGGTGAATGTGTACCATTACGGTATTGTCGTCACTCCAGCTGTCTTCTCCCCAGACCCGCTCATACAGCTCGCTCTTCGTGAACAGGCGGTTTGGATGCTTGCACAGGAAGAGCAGCAGCTGGAACACGAGAGCCGGACAAGCTACGGCCCTGCCGCCAACCCGCAGCTCGCCAGCATGTTCATCCACCTGGAACCTGCCATAATCGTACACCTTGGCAGGCTGGATCTTGGCTTCCTCGTCTTCCGCCGATATAGCCTGCTGTCTCGAGGCAGTCTCGGCATGCCGGAGATGCCGGCGCAGCTGGGAACGGATGCGGGCCACGACCTCCAGCGGGTTAAACGGCTTGGCAATGTAGTCATCACCGCCCACGGCGAATCCGGTCAGCTTGTCGTAGTCGGAGGTGCGGGCGGAGAGGAACAGGATCGGCGCGTCGGTCTTCTGACGGAGAAAAGGGCAGATCTCCACGCCGCTGCGGCCCGGCAGCATAACATCCAGAATTATTAGAGCATAGGCAGTCCGTCCACAGGCCGCTTCCGCTTCCTCCGCGCTTCCTGCCGTATCAATATGCGTGAACCCTTCCTTGCGAAGGACAGTCACAAGCAGATGAGTTATGGCGCGTTCATCATCGACGATCAAGATAGGCGCATCGTTCATGTCAGACTTCCTCCAGTTGTTCTTTATATCCTGAATTGTAGCACGTCTTGTGTCCCGCGGGGGCATGATGAACCTTAACAGTACCTTAATTATGGGGTTCATGCGATGGTAAGACGGCGAATAATTAAGCTGTCGTTCACACGGGCTTACAGGAGAAATAAGTCTGCGGTGTTAAGCTGGGTGCATGGGAGGGGATAAGAATGATTAACAGCAAGTCAGCTATCCGGACATACTGTCTGACGGCAGGTATGGCGCTCAGCCTGACACTTGCGGGATGTTCATCTGCAGGAAATCCGGGCAATCAAGCGGAGCAGACAGCGGGCAGTCAGGAGATTGGCGCAGAAGAGTCAGGAATGGGTGCCCCGCAGCAGACGGAGAATACGGAAGCAAAGGATAAAGGGCGTACGGTTCAGCCCGAGGACACAGCGGCAGCTCTGCTTGCAGGCCGGTACCAAGAGCTGTATGGGCAGTTCAGCAGCGCGATGCAGGAAGCGGTGAGCTACGAGCAGCTGAAGGAGCTGGCAGACTCTTTTACAGAAGGGGTTGAAGCGTTCGAGCCGGTATCACGGCTTGTGCTGAATGGACTCGATACCCGGGTATGGACGGATTCCTCAGGAAGCAAGGGTGTCATGGCTGCGCATGATGCCGAAGGCGACATAGCGGGCCTGCAGGTGCTGCACCTTAGTTCCTATCCGGAGACAGACGGGCAAACAACGGCCAACACATACGCATATCCCTTCGAGGGAGAGTGGCTCGTCGTATGGGGAGGGCATAATGAACTGTCCAACTATCACTATGCTTATGAGTCTCAGCGGTATGCGGCTGATCTTGTAAAGGCGGTGGACGGCTACAGCTATAAGGGGGACCCGCAGCTTAACGAGAGCTACTATGCATTCGGTGAGCCGGTGCTGGCTCCGGCGGACGGAACGGTTGTTCACGTGACCAATGACATTGCGGATAACGAGCCTGTAGGCGTGATGAACAAGGCCGAGCCGGCGGGGAATGTGGTCGTCATCGATCATGGCGGCGGCGAGTACAGTATACTGGCGCATCTGCAGCAGGGATCAGCCGCCGTCCAGGCGGGAGACCAGGTGAAGCGGGGAGAGCTGATCGGCCGCTGCGGCAATTCAGGCAATTCCAGTGAGCCGCATCTTCACTTGCAGGTATCGAGTGGCGCCGATTTTGCGCAAGCCCGGTCGCTGAACATTGCATGGGAAGAAGGCGGGCTTCTGCACGGGCAGACGGTAACAGGTACTTCTGAGTCCAAGGATCATTAAGCAGCAAATAACGGGCGGGCAGCTGGAAACGTTCTGTTTCTGGAGCTGTTTCCGCCAACAGGTCAATCGCCTGACGCCAGCTCTCAAGCTGATGTCAGGCGATTTGTGCTGGGCAGCACTGCTGCTATTTGACCTCATAGCCCATGAATGCTTCACGCACCCGGTTCCAGAACGGGAACGGGCGGTATCTGGCAAAACAGACCTTCCTGTCCGATACTCTGCATCTGACGGACTGGATATCATTGCGCTGTATGCTGAGATGGTCGACAGTCAGCAGAAGGCGCTGCTCCTTCTTGGAGATAATATCGCAGTGATGATGCTGCGGCAGGACGACGGATGACCCGAGCGTTCGGTAGACCCGGTTATTAATAGAGGCAATTTCGGCGATTTGCAGAGATGAAATGGACGGATGAATAACGGCTCCCCCGACACTCTTGTTATACGCCGTGCTGCCGGAAGGGGTGGAGATGACGATCCCGTCCCCCCGGAACATTTCGAATAGCTCATTATTAATGTCAATCTGGGCGACCAGCGTACCATCGACGCCCTTCAGTGTGAATTCATTCACGGCTGTGTAGTTCGTCTTGCCCATAGGCGTCTCCAGCTCAATATCGACCAGCGGGTAGCGCACGTAACTTGGCTCGGAGGTCGACATGACCTCAACGAGCTCCTCCAGTTCATGCGCCTGCCAGTCGGCGAAGAAGCCCAGATGTCCCGTATGGACCCCCACAAAGCTGATATCACTCACGCGGTCCGTGAACTTGTGGAAAGCATGCAGCATGGTGCCGTCTCCGCCAATCGAAATGACTTTCTCGGGTTCATGGTCGTCCCGTATGAAGCCTTTGTCAGCGGCCAGTTCGTGAAAGCGTTCGACAAGCTCCTTCGAATACGGGTCGCCCCGGTCTATTACGACATATCTCAAGGGTGATGGCTCCTTCCGAATTCATTTCTACCCTGATGATACCCGAAAATAAGGTCGGATTACAATGAAAGTGGGTAATATCCCGGAAGTGCCGCTCAGGTTTATGGGCCAAGCCAGCCCCACAGCAGGTATACCAGGGCACAGGCCAGCACACTGTGAAGGAAGCGGGCCAGAAGCAGGGGCTTGTAGCGGATGTCGGTGCTGCTGACCAGACTGGCAACCTGTGCATGCACGGACAGCCCCGCCCAGGAAAGCACCCATGCTGCAGCTGCTGCCTGGTGGATCAGAGGGGCGCCCGACTCGGATGCCGCCTTGGCGCCAAGCGTGACCTCGAACAGCCCGTTTACAAGCGGGGCGGACAGCTGATGGGGCAGACCGGCAGCATGCAGCAGAGACTGAACGCCTGAAGACAGCAGATCAAGTGTACCTGTGGCGCTCAGCATTTCCATGACAGCGGAGAAAAAAACGACGAGGCCCCCAACGACGATCATTAGACGAAGAGCGGAAGAAATGGCATCCTCGAGCAGTTTTCCAAGCACGCGTCCGTCAGAAATCCGCGCATTATGCATCGCTTCGAGTGCGGCACGAAGCAGCGGCGGACTATCCGCCTCCTGTCTGCGTGGCGTGGAAGGAGCTTTGCGGTCATGGAACCGTGCCAGCAGTCCGATGAGGAAGGCGGCGCCATAGTGCGAGGCTGCAAGGATAAGCGCCAGTTGGGCGTTGTGGAAAAACCCGACCGACACTGCGCCGATCAGGAAGATCGGGTCCGATGTCGTGGTGAAGGCCACCATCCGCTCGCCTTCGGCGCGGGTGACCTGATTTTTCTCCCTGAGCTGTGCGGTAAGTCTTGCCCCTACCGGATAGCCGGAGACGTAGCCCATTGTCACGACGAAGCCTGCAATGCCGGGCAGCCGGAAGAGCGGGCGCATCAGCGGGTCCAGCAGGGTGCCGAAGAAGTGTACGACGCCGAAGCCGAGCATCAGCTCCGAAATAATGAAGAAGGGAAAGAGGGAGGGGAACAGAACATCCCACCAGATTGATAAACCGCGTGAAGAGGCTTGTAGCGACTCCTCAGGGAAGCAGGCCAGCAGCAGAAGGAGTGCTGAGCAGCTCCAGGCCAGCAGGGGCAGCGGCCTTAACAGTGTACGAAGCAATGTAAACGACCTCCCGGCTAACTCATATCCTGGTTCATAATTCATAGGTATGAGAGAGGAGGGACAAACATCCCTACAGGGCATAAATCTTTGCTGCAGAGGTGTTCAAAAAAAGTTAGAAAACGCTTGCAAAAAAGACTGAAAAATCGACAGCAGTATGGTACAATAGCATTACATCGAAATGCATGGGGTGATCCTAATGAGTGTAATCGCCGGCATCCTCGTTTGCGCATTTGTTTATGTTATCCGCCAATCCCTTGTTCCCGGAGAGGAAGACTGGGAGGGCTATTAAGACGGAAGGACAGGGTCTGTCCGGCCGCAATAGCTGCTACATACGCCAAAAAAAGCCCGCCAAGCGGGCTTTTTTTGGCGTTTTGCAACATCGAAAATCTACTTAGTCAGCTTGGAGTCCTGCTGTACTGTATGCGTCGGCAGACCTACCGAGTCAATACCGGAAGCGGGATCCTTGTCGGAGGCGCTCTCCCGCAGCATTTTAAGCGTATCCAGCATCAATTGGTATTCCTTATCGTCCATTGTTCCGATCCGGTCGACCCAGTTCTTCACCTGGCTCTTCAGATCCCTCTCGGCATCCGGCTTCTCAGCCTTGCTCATCTGGCTGTACTCAATCCAGTGGTTGGCAAGATTGGCGGTAATGGTTCCGATCATCCCGATCCCGGTAATCATCAGGAATACTGCGATAATCCTTCCGCCGTTGGACACTGGGGAGATATCGCCATAGCCGACGGTCGTCGTTGTCACGATGGACCACCAGACGGCATCCCCGAAGCTCTGTATATTGTCGTTGATACCTGTTTCAAGCAGGAACACACCGACAGAGCTCCACAGGATAACGACTAACGTGAAACAGAGTATCTGCAGAATCGTTCCCGAGCGGAGCAGATGCCACATCAGCGGCGTTGAGCGGATCAGAGCGATGAGCCGGATCAGCCGGAGCAGCCGGACGAGCCGGAAGGACGGGTCGAATGGAATAAGCGCGATTATTTCCCACCAGCTGCGAAGAACAAACTTCCCCCGTTTCTCCGCCTTGATAAACCTCCAGACAAACTCGATGAACAGAATGCCGAGGACAATCCAGTCGATGACCGCCAGATGGGCATCTGTTAGATAGGGATGGTCGTCCGGGGGGGCGACAATGATGATACCGTAAGTCAATATAAACAAGATCATGATCGTTTCGTAGAGCACTTTGAAGGACAACCGTATTCCCCTCTTTCGATAGGTAAGTATGCTATAATGGTTGTACGGTGAGTCGGATGACTTTCCGCTTACTATATTCTAAGATGGAGATGAGCACTTGCATGAGCGCTTCTCATACTCTTTTCGACGCGATCGGCGGAGAACCTGCCGTGAGAGCGATTGTTGAAGCTTTTTACCCAAAAGTACAGGAGCACGAACTGCTTTCTCCGCTATTTCCCGAAGACATTACACCTGTGATGGAGAAGCAGTTTTTGTTTTTGACCCAATTTTTCGGGGGGCCCCAGCTGTATTCTGATCAGTACGGCCATCCGATGATGCGGGCAAGACATATGCCTTTCCCAATTGACAAGCAGCGGGCTGAAGCCTGGCTGGATTGCATGCGGAGAGCGCTGCAGGAGACGGACATACCGCCGGAGCTGCAGGCGATGCTGCTCGAAAGATTGTCAGGCCCCGCCCATCACTTTATCAACACAGACCAACATGAGGAGGCTTGAGGTGTTAGAGCCATTATTTCAAGTCAAGATTAAATGTCCTTGCTGCGAGAATGAATTCATGAGCTCCCGCGTTCGACCTAGCTTCAAGAAATCGATTAAGACGGATACAGACTTCTGCCATTACTACAAGGAAGAAGTTAATCCCGACTACTATGTGGTTCGTGTCTGCCCAATGTGCGGCTTCGCCTCTACAGAGAACGCCAAGCAGGAGCTGAACGACCGCCAGAGGAAATTATACTATGAGAAGATCGGCGTTAACTGGGTTTCCCGGGACTATGGCGGACCGCGCAGCTGGGAAGAGGCATTAGCCACGTACAAGCTGTCCCTTATTTGCGCCCAGATTATCGGGGAGAAGGACCGGGTTGTCGCGGGGCTGCTCCACCATATAGCATGGCTCTACCGTTACAAGTCCAACAAGGAGCAGGAGCAGCGGTTCCTGAAATTTGCCCTGGATGCTTATATCAAGGTGTATGAGGTTGAAGGCGTGTCGGTAAACAATGCCAAGCTGATGTATCTGATCGGTGAGCTTCACCGCAGGGTGGATGAACCGTATGCAGCTGTCAAGTGGTTCGGCCGGGTCATTAACGATAAGAGCATTGTGGATGCTGCCATGATCCGTGCCTCTAGAGAGCAGTGGCAGCTTCTGAGGGAAGAGATGAAGGCGAAGGAGATGGAGCTTCCCGAGGAGATGGAAGAGGCTTAGGGGGCAGCAGACGGCAGGGCTACCGTCTGCGTGGCAAATCCTGGTCGCTGAGCAGATAGTCACGATCTGCGTCGATGATGGTAAGCCTGCTGCGGCAGCAGGGGAAGACAAGCAGCCTTTTCTTGCCGGAGCGGATATCGTCAAGCTCAGCAGGCTTGACTGGTATCAGCACGTTGGAGCTGTGGCAATAGGGACATTCCGGGATATACAGGTCATTCATGACCAGGTCGTAAGGAAGCGCGCGCTCGAATGGGATCATGAGGGTTCATCCTGATCACTCTGGCGCGGCGCTTCCTTGCTTGCGCTGCTGTCCGTGCTGCCTGGACCGTCTCCGGCGGCCGAGGCGCCGGCAGCTTGTTCAGTAGCGGCAAGTTCGGCGAGCTTCTGCAGAAGAATATGTCTTGGCATATGCATTAGGTGCTCAAGCGGTACGCCCAGCTGTTTGGAAAGCTTGATCGCGGTATCGGGTGATATTTGCAGTGGTCCTGCCATCTGAAGTTCCTCCTGTAGCCGAAATCGCAGGCCCGCAAGATGAAGCGGACGGGCGATTTGCTTGTCATATTTTTTGAAACGAATAGGGCTGTTTGGTCGTCTTATCACATACTAAAGTTATACACTGCCGGCCTGATTTCCGCAAATCGGCAGGCTGGCAGGCGTTAGCTCGTTCATGCTGTACATACATATTGAAGGATTGCGAGAGGAGAGAGTGGTATGGATAAATTACCGGTACGCTGGGATTTGGACAGTCTCTATGAAGGAGGCTCGGAGTCACCAGCCTTCGCACGGATGCTGGAGCAGCTGCAGTCGGACATTCGTGCTTTGGCGGATTCACTGAATGAGGCAGGTCAGGAGGTAACAGCCTCACAGCTTACGGGCTGGACGAATCAGGCGCAGAGCATTATGGCTCGCCTGCGTGAAGCGGATTCGTTTACGGGCTGCCTGATGGCAGAGAATGTGACCGACCGCAGAGCGATCGGTCTGAACGACAGAATCCGGAATCTGGTCGCTGCTTTTGAAGGGCTGATGACGCGGTATGATGAAGCGCTGGGCAAGGCGGACGATGCCTTGTGGACACGCTGGCTGGCTGAAGAACCGGCTTCCCGCGTGGCCTTTTATTTGAATGAGAGGCGGGAGCTGGCCAAGGAGAAGCTCTCTCCCGAGCAGGAGGCGCTCGCTGGAGACCTGGCGGTGAACGGATACCATGGTTGGGGCGAGCTGTACAACACGATTGTCAGTCTGGCCAGATTTGAAGCCGCCGATGAAACGGGTGAGAAGCGTGTGTACTCTGCCGGTCAGCTGGATAATCTTCTGTCCCATGCAGACAGGACTGTCCGTGCGGCTGCTTTCAATGTATGGGAGAAGGAATGGACGCGCCAGGAGGATCTGTGTGCCGATGCCTTGAACCGGCTGGCGGGATTTCGGCTGAAGCTGTACGAGCACAGGGGCTGGGATTCTGTACTGAAGGAGCCGCTGCAGATGAACCGCATGAGCGAAGCAACTCTGCAGGCGATGTGGCAGGCGGTAGAGGAAGGCAAGCCTGCGCTGGTTGAATACTTGAAACGCAAGGCCAAGCTGCTCGGCCTTGAGCAGCTGGACTGGCATGACGTGGAAGCTCCTCTTGGCAAGAGTGTCCGCAAGGTTGGCTATGAAGAAGCGGCTTCATTCATTGAAGAGCAGTTTGCAGGCTTCAGCCCCGACCTTGCCGAGTTTACGAAGATGGCCTTCGAGAAGGGCTGGATCGAAGCCGAGGACCGCAGCGGCAAACGTCCGGGCGGCTTCTGTACCTCTCTTCCGGTCAGCGGCGAGACGAGAATATTCATGACTTATTCGGGAACGGCATCGAATGTGTCGACGCTCGCGCATGAGCTTGGCCACGCCTATCATCAGCATGTGATGAACGATCTGCCGCCGTTTGCACAGGAATATGCGATGAATGTGGCAGAGACGGCATCCACATTTGCCGAGATGATCGTGTCCGACTCAGCTGTACGGGCGGCACAGGACCGGGAAGAGAAGCTGTCGCTGATCGAGGATAAGATTCAGCGTTCGGTCGCATTTTTCATGAATATTCATGCCCGGTTCCTATTTGAAACCCGCTTCTACGACCGCCGTCGCCAGGGTCTTGTCAGTGCGGATGAGCTGTCGGAGCTTATGGAGAAGGCGCAGCGGGAAGCGTTCGGCGGTGTGCTGGGCGAAGTGCATCCGCATTTTTGGGCTTCGAAGCTTCACTTCTACCTGACAGAAGTGCCATTCTATAACTTCCCGTATACGTTTGGATTCCTGTTCAGCAGCGGCATCTATGCAAGAGCGGCGGCGGAAGGTCCCGCCTTTGCGGAACGTTACGTTAATCTGCTTCGTGATACAGGCAGCCTTACGGTAGAAGAGCTGGCCGAGAAGCATCTGGGTGTCCGTCTTGACGATGTGTCCTTCTGGAGAGAAGCGGTTGCACTCTCTGTTAGGGATGTCGAGCAGTTTCTGGAGATGACAGCTGATCAGGCGTAGGGATGAAGCGACAGCTGCTCATCGCCCCCTTAGCGGCGGAAAGATTAATACATCATATATGCCGCGAATTTGAACATAAAGTGAACCCGGTTCGGTTAACGAACCGGGTTTCTTTGTGATATATGTCATTGTGGAGGGAAATATTGTGTATTATATTTAACTATGCTACATTATATATCGAATAATTGATTTTATATATACAGGTGGGGATGGGAATCGAACTCACGGCGCGTCAATTGGAATTAATCAGTCTGGTCAAGCAGCATGCGCCTGTCACAGGCGACCAGCTGGCTGAGATGCTGGGAGTAAGCCGTCCGACTCTGAGGTCGGATCTTTCCCTGCTGGTGATGCTGGGCATGCTTGACGCCAAGCCCAAGGTCGGTTACTTCCTGGGTACGGCTTACCGGGCGGAGTCCGGAAGGCTGAACGGCTTCAACCACTTAAAAGTTAGGGAGGTGCAGGCGGTACCGGTCAGTGTTGCGGAGACCCAGTCCGTGCATGATGCGGTTGTGACATTGTTCACCGAGAATGTGAACACGCTGCTGGTCGTAGACAGTCAGCAGCGGTTTGTCGGCATTATTACGCCGAAGGACCTGTTGAAGGTGACGCTTGGCAATCCGAATGCCGAGGCAATTCCGGTCAGCATGGTGATGACCCGCTATCCGAACATTGTGACAGCGGCGCCCGATGAGCTTGTCCGGGATGCCGTGCGCAAGATGGTCACTCATGAACTGGACTGCCTACCGGTCATAGACAGCAGCTCGGGCAGCGGGCGTGAGGCGACGGGCTGGATTACGAAGACGCATGTCATCAGTCTCTTCGGTGATATCGTGTCCGCTGCACAGTTGGGAGGGCAGGCGGACGGATGACGGCACAGCAGACGATTTATATTTGCTCGGATGGAGTGGGAGAGACGGCGGAAGCGGTTGCCCAGGCAACAATGCGGCAGTTTGGCGGCGACAAGGTGCGGATTAAGCGGTATGCTCCTGTGAAGGATGAGGACGAGATTTCACAGGTAGTGGCGGAAGCCTCCCAGAACGGCGGCTTCATCGCCTTTACGCTTGTACAGCCCGAGCTCCGGGAGATGATGCGGGAGGAAGCGCTGCGGCACGGCGTGCGCGCTGTCGATGTGCTCGGTCCGATGATGCAGGCTTACATAGACACGTTCAACGGCATGCCGAAGCGTGAGCCCGGGCTGCTCCATAAGCTGGACGATGATTATTACAGGCGGATTGAGGCGGTCGAGTTCGCCGTCAAGTTCGATGACGGCAAGGATGCGAGAGGCCTGCTTCAGGCCGATGTTGTGCTGATTGGCGTATCCCGGACGTCGAAGACGCCGCTCAGCATTTATCTGGCTCACAAGGGGGTGCGGGTGGCGAACTACCCGCTCATTCCCGAGGTGAAGCCCCCTGCCGAGCTGCTGGGAACACCCGGCAGGCTAATAGTTGGGCTGACAATGGAAGCTTCGCATATGAGGATGATTCGAAGTGAACGGCTGAAGTCCATGGGGCTGCCGCAGAGCGCTTCCTATGCAACCGAGAAGCGGATTGAGGAAGAGCTTGCTTACGCAAGGGGGGTTATGGAAACGGCGGGCTGCCGGGTCATTGATGTAACCCGCCGTTCCATTGAGGAAACAGCCGGTATCATCATGGGATGGATGAATGAAACGGGATAGATCAGGCAAGACAGAATAGGGAGGTTCGGTATGGAGAGGGAACTAGCGCTTGAACTGGTACGTGTGACGGAGCTTGCGGCATTGTCGGCATCCCCTTGGATGGGGCGGGGAGACAAGAACAGCGCAGATGGAGCAGCAACCGAGGCAATGCGCCGAATGTTCGATTCCGTATCGATTGAGGGAACGGTCGTCATCGGGGAAGGTGAAATGGATGAGGCGCCGATGCTGTTTATCGGCGAGGAAGTGGGGAGCGGCAACGGTCCGAAGGTGGATGTGGCGGTCGATCCGCTGGAAGGTACGGAGATTGTCGCCAAGGGTCTGAACAACGCAATGTCTGTTCTGGCTGTTGCTGGGAAGGGACAGCTGCTGCATGCGCCGGATATGTACATGGAGAAGCTCGCGGTTGGACCGGCCTTGGCCGGCAAGCTGAACGTGCTGGACCCGATCCGGACGACAGTTGAGAAGGCTGCGCTTGCGCTTGGCAAGCCGCTGTCGGATCTGACTGTGATTCTGCTGGACCGGGACCGCCATGCGGAGATTACGGCTGAGCTTCGCGCAGCCGGTGTACGGATCAAGTTTCTCTCTGACGGCGATGTTGCCGGTGCAATGGCGCCGTCCTTTCCTGAAACGGGTATAGACTTGTATGTCGGCTCGGGAGGCGCTCCCGAAGGGGTGCTCGCCGCTGCTGCGCTGAAATGCCTGGGCGGAGAAATTCAGGGCAGGCTCATGCCGGAGAACGACGAGCAGTTTCAACGCTGCATCGACATGGGCATCACAGACCCGCGCCGCGTTCTGACAATGGACGATATGGTTGGCACCGGGGATGTCATATTTGCCGCAACCGGTGTAACGCCGGGCGAATTTCTTGGCGGGGTCCGTTATTTGCCGGATCAGCGGGCCGAGACTCATTCCATGGTCATGAGGGGGAAGACACGGACGATCCGTTATATCAAATCCCTCCACTATTTGCCGAATAAGCCGCTGCTGCGCAAGTAATCCGGCCGGAAGACGGCAGGGCAGCGAAGGCTGCTGGCCGCAGTGCGCTTTTCGAATAGCATTATATCTATCTCGTTGAAAGGGCTGAATTAGTATGGAAAAGACGTTTGTCATGGTGAAACCCGACGGTGTGCAGAGAGGCTTGATTGGTGCTGTCGTGTCGCGTTTCGAGCAGAAGGGCCTGACGCTGGCGGATGCGAAGGTTATGACCATTCCCCGGGCGCTGGCTGAGGAGCATTACGGCGAGCACAGGGAGAAGAAATTTTTTGGTGAGCTGGTCGATTTTATCACCTCCGGTCCAGTATTCGCTATGGTTTGGGAGGGACCGAATGCTGTGCAGAACGCGCGCACGCTGATCGGCAAGACCAATCCGGCAGAAGCAGGTCCAGGCACGATCAGGGGAGACTACGCACTTATCGTTGACAGCAATATTGTTCACGGCTCGGATTCACCGGAAAGCGCAGCCCGCGAGATCGGATTGTTCTTCGGATAGCATGCGGCCTCTAAACTCGTCTATTGACGAAGGAATAGAAACGTGGTAAATTTATCCCAAAATTACACGATTGACCGGTAACGGAAGCACCGTTTACGGCCTTGCAGATTCTCTGCGGGCGTAAGCGGTGCTTTTTTTTTGCGTCTTGGCAGGAAACCGGCCCAGTGTGTCAGCTGGAAGCGGCGGAAGTCTCTGCTGGTATGGATGTAAGAGCATCGGGTTTGTATTCAGAACAACAGGAAGGGGAAATCAGGATGTATCAATTGGCGGTAGCGGTGAAGGAGGAGGGGTATATCAAGCGTCTGGCCGATTATGTACGGAGCTCTCCTCAGGGCTCCGAATGGAGGATTACAGGCTTTACTTCAACGGCAGCTCTGAGGCAGTACATGAAGGGCGGTTATGCGGTAGACATGATGCTGGCCGCTCCTGACTTCATGGAGGAGGCATTCGCCTCCTGCGCTCCGTCCGTCATTAAGCTGGCGCTGGTCCGCAGACTGGGTGAGCTGACGGGATTGAATGCTGGCGCAGAAGAACTGCTGCAGTACCAGCCGCTGCCTCAGCTGCTGCGGCAGATTGCAGACCGGCGTTTGGCGGGGAAGGCTCGTTCTTCTCACGGGGCAGCAGAACGGAACGGGACGAAGATAGCTGCCGTCTATTCGGCGGCAGGGGGGATCGGCAAGACGGTAACGGCCTTGAATATGGCTCATCAGGCAGCGGTTTCCGGCCTGCATGTGTTCTATCTGAATCTTGAGCCGTTCGATGCGACTCCGCTGCTGCTGGGAGGGGCTCAGGAGGAAGGGCTGTCACGCCTGCTGTATGCTCTTAAGTCCCAGCCGGATACGGCAGGGGACCTGATGCGCAAGCTGCGCAGGCAGCATCCTGTATTGAGAGCGGATTTCCTGGCGGGCGGTTCGCACCCGGACGAGCGGTTCGCCATGACGCCTGAGGATACGGACAGGCTGCTTGAGCTGCTGCGGTCAGAAGGTGACTACGACCTGATCATTGTTGATTTGGACAACGTGATGCATGACTGTCATCGCGTCATCTTTGAGAAGAGCAGTTCCATTGTCTGGCTGACCACAAGGGACGCTATTGTAAGGCGCAAGAATGAGATTGCACTTCAGTATATGGAGCGAAGCTGGCCCGATAGCCGGGATCAGCTAATGGACGCGATCTGCTGGGTGCAGACGCGGATGCTGGAGGGAATGCTGCCGGAAGAGGAGCTGCGGGATACACACGGGATGACCGTGGCGGGCATTCTGCCTTATATCCCGGAATGGAAGTGGATGCAGCCGGGCCAGCTGCTCGGTTCACTGCCATTCCAGGCAGCTGTCGTTATGCTTCTGGATAAGCTCGGCTTGAAGGGAGGAGAGGCCATTGCTTGCGGAGGAAGACATACTGCTGCTGCGGGAGCGGGTTAAGCAGCGCATTGATCTGCAGGGGGCAGTGGAGGACAGCGAGCTGCTGGGCGTTATTGAACAGGTTGTGTTCGAATGGTCTGCAAGCCGTGTCCTGACGGCCGCGGGCAAGCATCAGGCGGTCCGGCGGCTGTTCCATTCATTTCGCGGTTTGGATATGCTGCAGCCCCTGCTGGACGATCCTGCGGTCACGGAAATTATGATCAATGGCCATGAAGAGATATTCATCGAGCGTGCCGGATTAATCAGCCGCTACCCGCAGAGCTTCGAGAGCAGGGAAAGGCTCGAGGATCTGATCCAGTCCATTGTCGGCTCGGTGAACCGGGTGGTGAACGAATCGAGCCCGATCGTGGATGCGAGGCTGAAGGATGGCTCAAGGATACATGTCGTACTGCCGCCGGTGGCTCTTAAGGGTCCGACACTGACCATCCGGAAGTTCCCCGAGCGGCAGCTGCTGATGGATGACTTGATTGCGCGAGGCGCACTGCCATCAGAGGCGGCTGAACTGCTGGGAAGGCTGGTTGAAGCCAAGTATAACCTCTTCATAAGCGGCGGTACGGGTACAGGAAAGACAACCTTCCTCAATGCGCTGTCCCGCTTCATCCCGGCAGACGAGCGTGTGGTGACCATTGAGGATTCCGCTGAGCTGCAAATCCGCAACGTGCCGAACCTGGTTTCGCTGGAAGCCCGTAACGCCAATACGGAGGGCAAAGGGGCAGTCACCATCCGCGAGCTGATCCGGGCATCGCTCCGTATGCGGCCTGATCGCATAGTGGTTGGCGAGGTGCGCGGCGGGGAAGCGCTGGACATGCTGCAGGCCATGAACACTGGGCATGATGGAAGTTTGTCAACTGGGCATGCGAACAGTGCGAAGGATATGATTGCCAGGCTGGAAACGATGGTCCTGTCAGCGGCAGAGCTGCCGATACCGGCAATTCGGGGGCAGATTGCTTCGGCCATTGATATTATGGTCCATCTATCGCGGCTGCGTGACGGCTCCCGGCGTGTAACGGAGATTGCAGAGGTTGCCGGATTTCATGACGGCGACGTGCAGCTTAATACGCTCTACCGTTATGCGGAGCATGAGGGGGGAGCCGGAGAAGAGATGTCCGCAGTTGGCGGCCTGGTACCAACCGGAAGAGGGCTCATCGATACACGTAAATGGGAGATGGCCGGTTTTCAGAGAAGGGAGGTTGATGCGGGGTGATTTTGCCGGATTATCAGAATGCCCGCCTCTCTAGATTGCAGCTGGTTGGCTCGGTATGCGGCGGTGCGGCTGTTGTCTTTGTCGGCGCGTATCTGTTCTACAACTCGGTCCTTATTTCACTGCTGATGTCTGCTCTGGGCTGGTTTACCCCCCGGTATGTACGCAGGTGGCTGATTGACTGGAAGAGGACGCGGCTGAAGCGGCAGTTCAAGGAAGCGCTGCAGTCCATTGCTTCTTCACTGGCCGCGGGTCGTTCCGTAGAGAATGCGATCTGCACGGTTCCGGAGGATCTTAAGCTGGTCTACCCGGATGCGAGAATAGAGATCATTCGCGAGTTTCTTTTTATGGGGAGCTGCCTCCGTAATGGCGAAACGCCTGAAAGATGCCTGCGTGCATTTGCTGACCGTGCCCGAATTGATGATATTACCCAGTTTGCTGATGTACTGGCTACGGCTAAGCGGTCGGGCGGCGACATGGTTGGCATCGTCAGACGGACGGCACAGATGATTGGCGACAAGATGGAGGTCGAGCAGGAGATTGCAGTGCTGATCGCACGCAAACGGTTTGAGTCCAAGGTTATGCTGGCCGTGCCCTTCGTGTTTATGGCCTTTCTTTCGCTGACAGCTCCCGACTATATGGCGCCGCTCTACAGTGGAATGGGATATCTGCTGCTGACTGCAGCGCTGGGTGTGCTGTATGGCTGTTATCTGCTGATTCGCAAGTGGATGACCATTGAAGTTTAGGGGAAGCGGTTTAACAGAAGCGTGAAATGCGCCGCCAGATTACAGGAGAGGAGGGATGCCATGCAGGCATTGATTGTGGGTGTGCTTGCAGGCTTATGGGGCTGGATGTTCTGGAACTCGGAACGGGTAACCAGGAAGAGGGAGAACGGATTGCAGGCCGCAGCCAAGTCATCACAGCTGGAGAGGCTGATCGGCAGGCCGTTCATGCTGGCACTGGAGAAGTGGAGACTGTTCGAAATACTGCAGTCGTTCCTTGCGGTCCTGCACGTTAGACTACTGCTGATTGAAGGTGAAGCCGTAACCCCTCGCCGCTCCAGAATGTTCATCGCAGAGACAGTGGGGCTCGGTTACGCATCGTTAACCGGCCTGGCATTACTGGGCCTGCTGGCGGATGAACCCGCCATGCTGGCCATGGGCGTTCTGATGCTGGGGCTGGTTCCGGCTGCGAGGATACGCGGGTTATTCAACAAGGTGGAGGAGCGCAGAAGGGAGATGATTCGAACACTGCCGGATCTGCTCAGTAAGCTAATGCTGCTGGTAGGGGCAGGCGAGACCGTACAGACCGCGCTGTTCCGCTGCGCTGAGGCCGGTAAGGAAGACCATCCGCTGTACAAGGAGCTGCGCAGGGCGATGAATGCGTACCGGAACGGCGAGCCATTCGGCCAGTCGCTGGAAGCCTTCGGCAAACGCTGCGGTGTCCAGGAGGTATCCGTTTTCACTGCGGTTCTGCTGCTTAACAGCCGCAAAGGGGGCGACAGCTTTGTTGTCTCCCTGCGGGAGCTGTCCCTTACGCTCTGGGAAAAGCGCAAGGCGCTTGCCAAGGTGAAGGGAGAGGAAGCGTCCTCGAAGCTGGCTTTTCCGCTGACAGCCATTTTCTTCGTATTAATGGTGCTGGTCGGTGCACCTGCCGTGCTGATGATGTCTTAGCTGGTTCAGGCACCGATATTGGAATGACTACGTAAATTTAAGCCAAATTATATAACCGCACGGGCGCAAAGCCGGCGGATTACAGGAGGATTTTATCATGTTAACTATGATGAAGAATCATGCACGGAAGCTGTGGAAATCGGAAGAAGGGCTTGGAACGCTGGAGGTTATTCTCATCATCGCTGTCATTATCATTATTGTTATATTGTTCCGGAGCTGGATTGTTGAATTTCTAACTAAACTGATGGGCAAGGCGGAAACGAGATCCAATGAGATTTTCTCCTAACAAGCTTGCCAGGGCCTGGCGTGATGAGAAGGGAAGTGCGGTGCTGGAATCGACAACGGTGTTTCCGCTTGTCTTCATCTCTATACTGCTCATGATGCTGCTTGGACTGGTCGTTTACCAGAGAGTCATTCTATACTACAACGCTTCATCTGCTGCTGACCGGGCTGCCTTCCGCTGGGATAACAGCCACAGGGATCCGGCGACAGGCCTTGCACCCACCGGGATGTACGACGGCTTATATTGGCGGCTTGCCGAAGACGATATGCTGGATGGTATTTTTGGGTTGGTGGCGGGAAGTGATGGCGGAAGAGTCGAGCTTGATCTCCCGGCCGCCGGGGAGAGGGAAGGAGAAGAGTCGGGTCTGCAGCTGAAGAAGATGAAGCAGGCCGCTGCAAGACTGCCGGCAACGCTCTCTGGAACAATGGGGTCTGACCGCCAGAAATTAATTCGTACGATAGATATGCATCTCGTTTCACCCTTGACGGTGGGGGCAATCACCAGGATGACGGGAAGCTCCACGATGGAGGGAAGAGCGGTCAGTACGGTTGCGGACCCGGTGGAATTCATCCGTACGGTGGATTTGGCCCGTTATTATGCGGCGAAATTCGGCACGGGACCAGCGGCAGCAGCCAAGCGGCAGGAGGCCGGTGAAATTGTTAAACAGCGGGGAAGGCCTTAATGGAAAATGCGAGTTGTACGCTGGGCAGGCGGCTGTGATGAGTTTAGCGCAGCAGGCTAGGAAAGCAGGTGAATTTGTTATATGGATGACATAAGACATATCCGCCGAAGGAATAGCGGCGGGGGGCGGAATGGCGGCAGAAGCAAGAGGGGGAAAGAGATACCCCGGCTGGTAAAGAGGGAGGGACGAAGCGCATTCCGGTCCGTGAATGGTTCAGTATCACTTTACCTTGTCATGATTGCTTCCGTGGTACTGCTCTTCATGTCCGTCCTGATCGATTACGCCCGGATTGCCGCCTTTGAACGCCAGGTGGAAAGTGCCGCGTATGCCGGTGTCCGATCCGTACTGTCTGCTTACGATGAGACGCTGTACAGCCGGTACGGATTATTCGGCAGAGGTGGTACTGATTCGCTGACTATCCTTCAGGATTCGATTGAGGACGGCATGTTAATTCAGCGCGAGCAGTCCTTTCAGCTGCTGAGGGGAAAGGTAGAGAATCTTCAGGCTTTTGACGGCGACAGTCTTGGGCTGCATCCGGTGCTCAGGCGGCAGATTCTCGAGGATATGAAATATAAGGCGCCTGCTGACTTTGCGATGGAGCTGGCTAATCGGCTAAAGCCTCTGTCTTCTTCAATGAAAGAAGCCAAGGAGACGGTTCAGCGTATGGATGAGTTGAGGAAGCTGTATGACAAGCGGCAAAAGCATCTGCTGCAGGCGTTGGCTTACCAGCGGCAGGCGGCACAGGAGGCAGAGCAGTCGGGAATTGGCGGACTGGTCCCTTCCGCCTTCAGCGTTGTCTCCGGCTATGCCAGCTACCAAAGCTGGATTGCGAGTGATGCGGCACGCGAAGAAGGCACAGAACCGGAGTATGAGGATGAGATTGCACAGTATGCGGCTTCCGCCAGATCCACAGCATCCCAAGTTGGAAATGCGGGAACGAGGTTTAAACCGGAGCATGACCGGCTGCTTGGGCTGGCAGCGGGGGAGGTTGCAAGTGCGAAGGCTGTCAACGAACGCATGAAACAAGCAGCAGCGGCTTTGTCCACGGCTGCTCAAACAAGTATCCAGTCTGGGCAATCTGCGGGAAGTAACGGGGGCAGCAGCGGGGGAATGGGAGGGCTAACAGGCAGTGGGACAGGGGTGTCCGGCAATCAGCAGGATACCGAGCGGCTGGTTCTGCCTGATAGATGGTTTGACGAATATCAGACAGAGCTGGATGAGCAAAAGACGGATGCAGGCGCCATACAGCAGGCAGCAAGCCGCTTCCAGTCATCAGTGTATGCTGCTGTTGGCGGCTATGCAGCTTCAGACAGCGGAATGCCGGTTGCGGCTGCATCGTTAAGCAGCGCCTATACCTTGTACAGCGAGCGCTATCTCTCGCCTGGCAGCCGGCTGGCCGCAAGAGAAAGGGCTATCCGGTATGATCAGGCAGCTGACGATGAACGCAAGGCACTGGAAAGGCAGGCAGAGTCCAAGATGAGTGAAGCCCGCCAGCTTCTGGACCGTGTCGCCGATATGCAGCACTCCGAGGAAGCGGCAGCAGCCTTCGAGGAGCTGAAGGGGCTGTATGAGCACAACAGGAGCCTGAATGAGCAGGTATCAGCCGCCGGTGAAGCGGTGGAATTATCACCTTCGGGAAGCGCAAGAGCTCCGGCCGGTGAATTGGACAGCGGGGGAACAGCAGCAGAGTCGATGTCTTCAGCCGATCAAGTATTCGGCGGGCTTTCGGACACGATGCTGTCCATACGGGATGAGCTGTATATTAATGAATACGCTGTTCACCGCTTTACCTCGCTTAGCCCTGACCAGCTGGGACTGATGCCTTCCCCCGCTGGGGGCGGGACCGTGTCGCCGGTACCAGTGTTCGCAGCTGAAAGGCAGGAAGTGGAATATATCTTGTACGGCAGCCACGACCAGAAGATGAACCTCGGGCTCGCCTACGGAGAAATCTTCACGATACGTCTAGCCGTACGGACGATGGAAGGACTGATTGAGTGCCGTTCACTTGGACACCCTCTGCTTATTCTTGCGGCAGCAGTTGTCTACGGTATTGAGAAGACGCTTGAGGATATGGCCGAGCTGTTCCGGGACGGAACTACGCCCATCTCCAAGTATATACCCGGAGAGCTTCGCTATAAGGATTATCTGCGTCTGTTCCTTCTCATCCACGGAAGCGAGGCTGATAAACTCTCCCGTATGTCAGCTGTTATTGAGCATAACACCGGATACAGGCTGCACGAGATTCCCGCTGCAGTATCAGGGGAAGTGAAGGCGTCTGTACGGTTATGGTTCCTTCCGGGTGTCATGAGGATGGTCGGTTATGTCAGCCCATTACAAGGAAAGGTTGTCGGAAACCGTTATGAGACAACTAAGACGGCGGCTTGGTCTTATTAAGCCACTACGGGATGAGCGGGGCGCAATGGCAGTGGAGGCATCCGTCGCACTGCCTGTATTTCTGTTCGTGCTGCTGTTCCTGATCTTAATGATCCGTATGGCAACTGCCCAGATGGTTCTACAGGACACGGCTTCACAGGTAGTCAGGCAGTCGGCGGCGCATATTTATCCGGCTGCACTGGCGGCGGAACGGCTGCCCGGCAGCCTGTCCGCTGTACCGACGCTGCCGCAGATTGAGCTTGGAGAAATTGGACCTGTAGCGGCGGAGCTGGCGGAGTATTTGCCGGAGCCAGCCGGGGCCTTAGTGAGCGGAGCCCTGAATGGGGACTGGAGACCACTGCAAAATATGGCTGCGACCGAGCTTGGAAGAGGACTGGTTATGCCGGTCGTTAACGAGCTTGCTGAGGACACTGAACTGCAGACGGAACGTATCGGTCTGCGTGAGCTGTCGCTGCCAGATATCCAGACACGGGAGCATCCGTACTTTACGGTAGTGCTCGATTATGATTTTCCGCTCGGCCTGCCATTCACGAAGCAGTCCATAACGCTGACCGCTACAGCAAGGGAGAGGGTGTGGCTCAGCGATTCGGCTTCTGCCAAGGTTCATACCGGCGGGACAGAGGAACAGTCTGAGCTGCGGATTATCGCGATCGAGCCTTCACCGGTACGGCCGGGCCGCAAGGCAAGAGTCATTGCATCCGCTGCTCCTAACCAGGCGGTTTCGCTAACAGTAATATATAAGAGCGGTACAAGCCGGGCGAAGCATTTGGGCCAGGCAACTGCTGACGAGCACGGCATTGTAACCTGGGAATGGCATGTATCGGGGAATACCACATCGGGTACTTGGGAGGTCCAGGTTGAAGACAGCAGCGGTGCAGCAGTAAGCGGGCATTTTATCGTGGCGAGGATGGATGAGGGTTAGCGTGGTAACCGGCAGAGAAGATGAGAGTGTTGCCGGATTAGTAACTATATAAGGATAGAATGGCGGTGATGGTTTTGATGATTGCATGGTGGTCTGCAGCAGGCGCTGCTGTCCTGCTGGCTGCAGCCTTCATAACGGATATCCGGTCGATGACAATCCCCAATTGGTTGACTGTCCCCTGCTGTGCCGCAGGGCTGCTGGCCCATTTGGCGGCCGGGGGATGGTTAGGGCTTGGCAGCGCCCTGCTTGGGGTGTCGGTAGGCTTTGCACTGATGTATGTGCTGTATGTGTTTGGCGGTGTAGGCGCGGGAGATGTCAAGCTGTTCAGCGCTTTGGGGGCTTGGACAGGGGTTGCGGGCGTTTGGGGTGTAACCATGTATTCCATACTTTTTGCGGGTGCGGCAGGGTTCATTATTCTCGTCTGGAAGAAAGCCCGCCGGGGGAAACCGCTGAACGGCCAGCTTCGTTTGGCGGGTATTCACCTGAAGCTGCTTGATGGCTTCAACAACTTGAATGGACCGGCAGCGGCCGAAGAGAAGGTAACGATCCGCTTTCCGTTTATGCTTGCTGTTTTACCGGGGGCAGCAGTGTTCTGGTTCGCAGGATGAGCAGCATTGGAGCCGGATTTATTATGTAGATAGAGGAGGCTGCATACGTGGAGCCGTTTATAGTGGATTTTGCCATGCAGCGGGGGCATGAAATGATTATTACGCGGAACCCTCCGATGCGCAGAGACGAGCTGGATGAAGTGGATTTGCAGATGCTGCAAGCGGAGAGCTCGCCGCGGCTGCTGCCGGTAGACTGGCTGGAGGTTGATGGCGGGATTACCTTCCGCTTTACGATTACAGGCAAGCGAATGCTGTCCAATGTGCTGCAGACGAAGGCTATTACCATGCAGCAGTATTACGAGCTTCTGCTCGCTGTTGTGGAGGCTATGGATGATTGCCGTCATTATCTGCTGAGGGAGTCCTGCTGCCTGCTGCATGAGAACATGATGTTCATGGAAGGGGAACGGTTTGACGGGCTGCGTCTGGCCTACATTCCGATGAAGGATCAGGCGATGTCTGAGCAGACCTCCGTGACTGCCAGGCTGCTGACCTTGGCGGTTCGCTGGGTAGCAAGGGTGCCAGCGGTGGATGGAGCCGGCCTGCAGCAGATACTGAAGCTACTGGAGCAGCCGGGAATGCCTCTTAGCAGATTGCGGGAACTGCTGCTTAAGCTGATTGGTGAGCCTTTTGCGGCAGCAGCTGCTGCGAGTCCGACTGCGACAGACAGCACAGCGAAAGCAAGGACCAGCCGCGGACAGACAGCAGCAGGCATTGCTTCCAGGGGTTATGAGTATGGCTCCAGTCAAGGATTGCATGCCGGGGCATCCGGGAACCCGGAATTAATGGGGGTTAACGGGCAGCGGGGGCGCGGACAAGCAGACCGGAAGGCAAAAGCGGAGCTGCTTGATTCCATATTTTCATCACCTGACGGTGATCATGAAGCCGAAGCCGTCCGGCAGGGCGGCAGCAGCCGAACGAGCTTTGGAGCTGACAAACGGGTACGATTCGAACCGGCTGCCGGGCAGGAATGGGATAATGGACGTATGGGTATACAGCCGGTGGTTGCAGACGCATCTCATCAAAATGCTGATGGTGGCGGCCCCAGTGGAGATACGGCAAGAGCCAAGTGGATTGCGGCTGCAATAGCTGTTTTGGCTTGTGCAAGCTGCTGGAGGTTTCTCTATCTGGATAACCCGTCAACCAACCAGCTGCTACTAAGCAGCGGACTCACTCTGCTTATTGCTGGAGGGCTTCTGCTTGCTTGGAAGCGGATGGCTGGCGGAGAGACGGATGATGAGGAGGATACGATGGCAGATGGCGTGATGGACTCGGGACCATTGCTGAACGGTGCGAGGTCTTCCAGATGGAGCTTTCCGGAAAAGGAAGAGAGCATGCTTCAGGGCAACTGGCGTGAGGCGGAGCAGGAAAAAAATTCGCAAAGCCGTATGGGAGCGGCGAATGCAGCGGATAGGCGGGCCGGCAGCGCCAATTCTTCGGGAAACACGGTGTATGATGCTTACAGAGTGGAACACATCCTGGAAGAACAGAGCAGCGGAATGCCGCACACCGGCGGCGGTGAAATGCCATTTAACATGAACACTGCTTACATAGGTGCCCATGCAGATGAAACAGTATTGCTGCCGCAGAACCGCAGCGGGCAGAGTAGCCTGGATTTGACCGCTGTGCTTCCCGAAAGATGCCTGCCGGTATTAAACCGGTCCCATGATAAATCCGATACTGTGTTTCCATTAGCTGCAGGCCAGTGGTTTATCGGCCGCAGCAGTGAGTTATGCCAGATTGTGGATGAAGCCGATGGTGTATCCCGCACTCACATTGAAGTCAGCTCCAATTCTGAGGAAGGAGTTGCGGTCAAAGACCTTGGCTCCCGCAATGGCAGCAAGCTTAATGGCAGCCCTATGGTTCCCTATAAGCTTTACCGGCTGTCTGAAGGCGACTCCCTGCAGCTTGCGGGCGCAAATGGCCCGGTGTATACCTTTCGCAAGAATGGATAGCAGCGTAAGAGACCTTATCTTAAGGAATAGTTCCTTGGGAGTCGTCTTTTTGTTTATATATTTTCTGTATGACAAGTGACCTTGTTCTACAAAATGGACAGCTTGAATTGATTTGGTGGCCTTTTCTAATTTGTAAAGCCCTGCTCGACTCAACGGATCATGCGCTATAAATAACTCCCTTAATGGAAACCATAAAACACCAAAAAATTGTTTGGATAAAGAAAATTCTTTCAATACAAACTATGCTAGTGGTCTTAATACAAGGTCTATAACTATTTCTACCACAAAGGAGAATATCAATGCGCCTCGAAGAAACTACTGACCGAGTACTTACTGAAATTGACCCCAAACTGCAAAGGATAATTGAGAGAAATACAAGAGAAAAAACCAATCTAACAACTGCTGTTGATGGTGAAGAACATTTCATACCGGTAATCGCTAAGGTTACGGATATTGACGAATGGAATACCATCCCGGGAGTCAAGCATAAGGCTGATATGGGCTTGGCACCGGATAAAAGTGGTCGAATTGTTACTGCTCGTGTTGATATGAATGAGCTTGAGAATGTAAGGAAATCAAGTGCTGTACTTAGCTTAAAACTAGCTCAGCCTGTGAGCACAACCCTTAATAAGACAACTGAGGAGATAAACGCGCGAACCGATCTCTTGCCGCCCAGTATAGCGAAAGACCATGCGGGCCACGGGGTAGTGGTTGGAATAGTGGATATCGGTTGCGATGCTGTCCATAACAATTTTAGAAATAGCGATGATTCAACAAGGCTGCTTACTCTTTGGAATCAGCATGCCACAGGGGAAACCTACACCGGTCCCTTTGGGTATGGCAGGGTCTTTAGCAAGGAGGAAATAAATCAGGCAATTCAGGCGGAAAACCCTTATGAAGCACTAATGATCCCAGATGAATTAATTCATTACATTCATGATGAACCTTGGCATGGAACTCATGTTATGGATATCGCAGCTGGAAATGGAAAGGGTACAGGAACTCCCGGAGTAGCGCCAAAAGCTGATCTTGTGTTTGTTGAGCTTGCTGCCAATGATATTCCTTGGGATGGAGCTAGAGCTGTTGGTCACTTTTTTGGTGATTCGGCACAGGTATTAGAAGCCGTTAGATATATTTTTGACACGGCAGGAGAAAGGCCATGTGTCGTTAACCTTAGCTTGGGTACCAATGGAGGCCCTCATGACGGTACCTCCCTTGTTGAACAAGGATTTGATGCGATACTTAATGAAAAGCCTAATCGTGCTATTGTTATTGCGGCAGCCAATTCATACGGAGATGGTATCCACGCAAGCGGGAAAATAGTTGAAGGTAATACCTTCGACCTGCGCTGGGAAATAAAGCCTAACGATTATACCTCCAATGAGCTTGAGATATGGTACAACGGAGGGGATGAGTTTGTTCTTGAGGTGATCGACCCAACGGGCTTGAGTATTGGCACCGTACAACTCGGGTCAAATGCTACCGCCAAAAATCAAACGGGACAAGTTGTCATGTTCGTGGCTCATCGAAAACATGATCCTAACAACCAAGATAATTTGATCGGCGTTTTCCTCGAACGCGGCGTATCCCCGGGGACTTGGACATTGCGACTTCATGGTAAAAAGGTAATAGATGGTGATTTTCATGCATGGGTTGAGCGGGATGATCCTAGCCGTAGACAACCGAACAACCAATCTAAGTTTGCTTCTCCTAATAATAACTCTCATACGCTCGGGTCCATTGCATGTGGGCATAAAAGTATTGTGGTGGGTTCGTATAATGCTTATGATCCCAAGAAGACGATCTCCGCCTTTTCAAGTGCTGGTCCGACGAGAGATGGGCGCCAGAAACCTGAAATCAGCGCCCCAGGGCATACTGTTATAGCCGCGAAATCAGGTTCTAAAGACGGCACGACCACGATGTCGGGAACGAGTATGGCATCACCAGCAATAACTGGTGTTGTTGCTTTAATTCTTGCTGAGGCAAATGCACAGGGCATTAAGCTAAGCATAGATCAAACCCGCGAAATTGTTGATAAAGCAGCAAGAAAAAATCCACCTAATGCCTCGGCTTGGGATGAACGTTATGGATTTGGAAGAATAGATGCTAAAGCGGCAATTGAAGCTATAAAATCACTTGTTCCAGTTTAAGAGAAAAAGCTTTGTTCTTGGGCTGGTTCCTAGCAGAATTTCAAAGGATGATTTTTTCTCGTAATGGATCACGTCGGTTTAAGCAGTTGCATAAGATGCAGAGATCGGAATGTCGGTTGCAATTAAGTCGCTAAGCAGCGCCTACACCTTATACAGCGAGAGCTACCTCTCGCCTGGCAGCCGACTGGCCGCAAGGGAAAGGGCTATCGGGTATGAGAACCGGGCAGCGAGATTCAGTATACCGGCAGCGGTGAGATGTCCTCCATCCTGAATACCGACTATATAGGTGCCCATACGAACGAGTACTGCTGCCCAGTAACCGGAACCAGGCTCCTGCTGCGGCCGAACAAGAGTTGCCGTTACTGAACCGGTCCTATAACATGAGCTAAATGGATTTTCCAATATCCGAGAGCGAGTGGTTCATCGGCCCCAGCAGTGAGTTATGCCAAATTGTAGACGAAGCCGATGGTGTATCCCGCACCTATATAGGGGTGAATTGAACATGGTAATAAAGGGATGAATGTAATTATCCCAAGGGAGAATTATAAGTGTGGGTACCAGGTTTCTTGGCTGGCTGGACAAAAAAAGTAGACCGCCCCGTACCAAGGTGATGGTCTACTTTTTCGTGGTTCTGTGAGTAAGACTGGAGCTTTCAACATAAAACGGACCTTGCTTAAGTTACCTTGAGCATAGACCTTCGTTATGTTCAAATTCTGTACATAGTCCTGTTAGCCTCGTGTGAACCTCTACAGCTTGTTCCTTATCTACAGCAGGAGAGCTTATAATAAGAGTTCCGCCCTCGCTATTGTCACCTTGTAAGGCTCCATACAATTTGCCTTCGGTTAGATGTATGCTGTAGTCTTTGGTTTCGTTATCGTAAAAAATCAATCCGAGAATGGTTCTTTCTGCTTTATCATAAGCGATTAATCCAAACCCATGTTTAAAAAGTATAGTTGGATATTCCATCCCACCAATGGTTAGAGAACCTTGAAAGTTATTATCTTTGTCATATTGCCCACTAATAGAAACTTCAATGCTAGTTCCTGTATTCGATGAAGAGTTGTATAGGAATGCGGGGGTGTTTATCTCAACTTTCTCGCTATTGGAACAACCGGACAAGCCGATAATTAAACAAAGACATGCTAGGACTGTCACAGTTATTCTATTCATCTCGTTGCCCCCAGTAATAACCTTTGACCCAATCATTACGAGTACAGCAGTTGATTTCTCTTTGAAGGATTAAAATCCACCACTTATCCAGTATTGTAACTATAATACATCTGCCTTTTTAGTATACAGTATTTGGCTGTATTGAAGTGCTTTTCTTTTTTCTGAGGCTGTCATCAATCAGCTATTGAGTATAGGGATCTCTCCAAGCAGCTTCTTCAGGTTAATGGAATCCCATGGAAGATGCTCCGTTATCCCGAGGCCAACAACGTCTGTTACAGCGGATAGTTCCTTCAGCAGAGTCAACAGCTGGGGCAGCTGCATGGTTCCTTCAGGAGAATAGTTAACGGGTGCAGAGGGATTGGCGAATAATTGAGAACGGAATGCCTTGGGGTCAAGCACATCTACATCAAGGTGGATAGCCAGATGCTTAATTCCGCTAGCTCTGATCCATTCTTTAATTACATCCAGATTGTCCGTTAACTCCTCGGCTCCAGCTGTTCTGATGCCAAGTCTTTCAATCACTTTTGAGTCTTCTTCCGCAGGATATATGCCCAGCCGTTGAAACGCTTCTGAAATGACCTCAGTTTCTTGTTCGGTAGGCACTTTTAAGCCGGCAATAAAAACATTTTCTGGTTTCAGCGGGACCTTCACCTGCTTGACGAATTCATCGTCTCCGATCCCCAATAGATTTCCGAGCGGCAATGTATGTCCGTTATCATAACCGACATATCTTACTAAATCAGAATGAGCATCAACCCATATTAAACCTAACTCCCCTCCGTACCGCTCATTCAAGTAGGCGAATGGAGCCTGCTCGACCAGGCAGTCACCGCCAAACATGACGATGCGCTCCGGCTTGTGAGCCTCAATGAGATGATGAGCGGACTTTAATTGCTCCAGAAGCTGCGTTCTTCCATTCATACCGTTCTCATTCTCAAGAGGGGTTCCATCATAAGCTTGAACGGGAACATGGAGTAAGGGTTGATCGTCATTATCCGGGGCAAGCCAAGCAAGCAGTTCGGCTCCGAAAGAGTAATTTGGATTGTTTCCCCCTTGCCACTGCGGCATCAGCAGGCGTATTGTTTTTCGAGTCATCTCAGTCTCTCCTTTACCTCAAAGTAAGGCCAGTATAAGATGAAACTAAATGAAAAAACAGTACGCACTTTTATGACAGGTACTATCAGAAAGGATAGTGAGAGCATGGGTATGGGGGAGTTTAAAGGTAAAGTAAAACACATTCAAGACACACCTTTTGGATATACAATATCGGTTATTGGCGGCAAGTGGAAAATGGTGATTCTGTATCTTCTGGCTGAAAATGAGCCGGTGCGGTTCAATGACCTGAAGAGGCAGATCGGGACAATTACGTATAAAACCTTGAGCTCACAGCTGAAAGAGCTGGAGGCAGATGGCATGGTTAAGCGGAAGGAGTATCCTCAGATTCCTCCCAAAGTCGAGTACAGCCTGACGGGTAAAGCGAAAACACTGCTGCCCATTATGGAAGAGTTATGTGAGTGGGGGGTAAAGAATCAGAGCACATAGTGAATAGGAAACGATCATTCTAACGAGGAGGAAAAGCCGGATGGAGCACCTCGCAGTCTTTTTCTGCTTAGCTATTACACTGCATAATATGGAAGAAGCCATTTGGCTGCCCAAGTGGTCGCAGCACTCTTCGAGATTTCAGAAGCCGGTTACTGCAGGTGAATTCCATTTTGCTGTCCTTGTTATAACGGTTTTGGCTTATTTGTCGGCATTTAGTTATGTTTATCTGTCGGAATCCGATTTTACGAAGTGGATCTTCGTAGGCTTCTTAGGCTCCATGATTATTAATGCTGTATTCCCGCATCTGATTGCCACAGTAGTAATGAAAAGATATGCGCCGGGACTACTCACGGGGTTATTGCTAAACATCCCCATCAATTCATTGATTCTCTATCAGATGTTTACAGAGGATTTAATTGCATGGAATGAGATAATTCTGTCTACGTTAGCTGTGGGCATGTTCTTGCTAGCACTTATTCCGGTATTATTCAAGATGGGCGGGAAAGTATCACCAGAGCAAATCGCCAAATAAGTATGCTGAGGTTCGTTTACAATTGAGCCGGCTTCGAAAATGCTAAACAGCAGCAGGAGCCGTCCTTATAGGACAGCTCCTGACATTTCAAGTTTATCCGCCTATTTACCCACCAGATCCTGCATGGCCTGGTCAATGGTCGGGTAACGGTATTCAAACCCGGCATCAAGCGCTGCCTGCGGCAGGCACTTCTGGCCCTCGAGCAGCAGCACGGACAGCTCGCCAAACAGGGTACGCATGAGAGCAGCAGGCACCGGGAACCAGTGCGGGCGCTTCATTGCCCTGCCGATGGCACGGCCGAACCGGTCATTCGTAACCGGGTCCGGCGCCACGGCATTGACTGGTCCCGTCATATCCTGATCTAGACAGAAGAGAATCAGGCGCAGCATGTCTTCAATGTGAATCCAGGAGATCCACTGCTTGCCGCTGCCAACCCGGCCGCCCCCAAAGAGGCGGTAGGGCAGCGCCATCAGCGGGAAGGCGCCGCCCTTGGCAGACAGCACAATGCCGACACGGAGCTTGACAAGCCGGTCAGTCGGAATGCGGTCGGCTGCTTCCTCCCACTTGTCCACAACCTCAGCCAGAAAATCCGTAATCTGCTGAGGGCTGTTCTCTGTGAAGGTTTCCGTCTCGGATGTTCCGTAATAGGAGATTCCGGATGCGTTAACGACAACCATTGGCCTATGTTCGAGCGATTCCACGAGCCGCTCCAAGCCGGCTGCCGCCTTCAGCCTGGATTGCATAATGCGCTGCTTGGCGGCATCAGTCCAGCGCTGATTGATGGATTCACCGGCCAGATTAACAAGGGCGTCAAGCTGCTTTACACCGTGCGTGCCATTGTTGATTTGATCCCAGGTCATCGCCCGCAGCTTGGGGTGGCGCTTCATCACATGCCCTACAGAGCGGGTGATAATCCATACGTCATCCCCGCGATCCAGCAGCCTGTCTACTAATCTGGAGCCGATAAATCCAGTTCCGCCTGTTACCGCAACACGCATCCAAACCTCACCATCCGTCCTCAGTAGTTCAAATATTTCAAATACTTGCGTACTCCCATTATAACAGCTGCTGTTTGCAGGATCTCCGCTGCTTCGAATTTTTATCGTGTATTAATCCAGCTTAATGTCCGTCAGCCATCTCTGAGTGACAGTATCGCCGTTCACGTCCAGCTGCTTCTCAATATAGTCATACCGAACCTTGGAATCAGGCTCGATGCCTTCTAGCACAAGTGCTATATCCTCATCAATTTGTAAAACCATAGGGCCTTCCTCTGTCATAATCTCGACGGAATGGTTATCCGGCTGTCCGGTATAGGTGCCCTGACCCTGAATAACATTGCCGTCCCCTGTATCTCTTTGGTCTGCATCGTCATCGGTAATAGCTTCGTCTGCCGGATTATTCGTGTCGCTGTCAGGTGCTGAAGGCGCTGCTCCCGGGTTATCCTCTGTTACGTCCCCGGAATCAGGCGATGTACGCCCCTGCTGCGGATCAGTTGGATCCGCCGTTTGCTGATCATGATTAGGGGTGGGCTGATTGACCTCGTCCCCGCCTGAACAGGCGGACAGGATGGAGCCTGTCATCAGCAGGATTGCACCCAATTCCATAACGCGTCTTATAGGTTTCTTATCCGGTTGCTTGGTCATACTGCAATCTCCTCCCTGTATCTATCTTTAGAGACTTTATACCCCTTAAGGTTAAGGGTCAATCGAAACAGGAGATGCAAAAAGCCGCCCTTGCCGGCGGCTCGTTACTTGTTTATCAGATGCTTGTAGGGTGTGTAGTCAATGCCTTTCTTATCCAAAAATGAGACCAGGCTCCTGTAGTCGCGTGCCGGGGTAGCCCGGATGTATCCTTCTATGCAGTGATCTCTTGTTACGGAAGAAGCACCGCTCTCAATGGCGACCTGACCGATCTTAGCGGCAATTGAATGTTTGGCAATATCGCGGAACGGTCCGGGTACAGGTGATACCAGCACGTCCAGGAACTGCTTCGATTCATCCGTCCACATCGGCCGGCTGCGTTCCACCCAATAGTTCTGCCAGTCGAGCTTGGATTTGCCATCGCGCATCGGAAGCACCTTCAGGAACTTGCGGAACATGAAGAAGCCGCCGATCGACATGAAGACGACCATCACAACCGCCCAGAAGAGGATAAAATACATAAACCAGTTGGATGTCCAATCCATCTTTACCTTCACCTCATCCTGAATTATACCTTATTCCTAGATTTATTTCGATATACCCTGTAAAATAAGGACTGATGTATGTCTGGATGCCGAAAGGAGCGGGTAGCCGCATGTTAAAAATAGGATCTCATGTTTCATTCTCGGACAAGGGGCTTCTGACTGCCGCACAGGAGGCGGTATCGTACGGCTCAAGCTCTTTCATGATCTATACGGGAGCACCGCAGAATACTCGGCGCAAGCCGATTGAAAGCCTATATATTGAAGAGGGCAAGGAAGTAATGAAAGCCCATGGAATCGGCGAGATCGTCGTTCATGCGCCTTACATTATTAATCTGGGCTCGTATAAGGAAGATACCTTCGAGCTCGCGGTCCGGTTCCTGCAGGAAGAAATGCGCCGCACAGAGCAGATTGGTGTGAAGAATATTGTTCTGCACCCTGGCGCCTATACGGACAAGGATGCGGAATACGGCATTGCCCGGATCGCTGAGGGACTGAACGAAGTGCTGGAAGCGACGAAGGATTGTGATGTTAATATCGCGCTAGAGACCATGGCGGGCAAAGGTACCGAGGTCGGACGCTCGTTCGAGGAGCTTGCCGCCATTATTGAGAAGGTCAGCCGCAATGACCGGTTGACGATCTGTATGGACACATGTCACATGCATGATGCGGGATACGATCTTGTAGGCGACCTCGACGGCGTACTGGCAAGCTTCGATAAGATTGTCGGTCTGGACCGCGTTGCAGTAGTTCATATCAATGACTCGAAGAATCCTTCGGGGGCCAAGAAGGACCGCCACGCGCCGATCGGAGCTGGCTATATTGGCCATGATACAATTAAGCGGATTGTGAACCATGAACTGCTTGCAGGCAAGCCGTTCATTCTTGAGACGCCTTGGATCGGCAAGGAGGACAAGACCACAAGACCGATGTACGAGGCTGAGATTGCACTGCTGCGCGGAGATGCGATGGAGCGGTTTGGCGAGACATTCTTCGACCATGTGGAGCGTCTGCATTATTTCTTCGAGAAGGAAGAGATCGACTACCGGACGTATGTGCTGTCGGTGTGGGACACGCTTAAGAATGACGCCAAGGCGAAGAAAGCCGACCCCCGTGAGCCAATGGACCGACTGTATGACCTCGTCATGGAAAATCGTGTGCTCCCTGAAGAGCTCAGCGAGGAAGCTGTCAACCAGCGCTTAACGGCTTGGTTTGCAGGCAAGGAACTGCTTGTAAATGCTTAATCGGCTAGAATAATCGGCCAGAATAAGGTCATGAAATTATACGGAAGTGCGCTATGCCAGGCGTTTCCGGCACTATAATGGCAGGCGGAGGGCAGCAAGGCAGGAACAGCGGCAGTTGGACATAGAGCCATAGCTCGACCCGCAGAGTCTGCCTTCTGCATTCTGCTTACATACATAACCAAGGGAAGGAAGATTATACCGTTATGCAGCAGAATACATACCAGCCGCAGCAGTCGGCACGCCGTGCGAACAATGAGAACCGCGCCCGGATGCTGATCTCCTGTCCGGACCGTCCGGGCATAGTGGCTGCGGTGTCGCAGTTTCTATATGAGCATGGAGCGAATATTGTCCAGTCCGATCAATATACGATGGACCCGGAGGGCGGCATGTTCTTCATCCGCTTTGAGTTTGACCTAAACGATCTGCCGAAGCAGCTGCCGCAGCTGCAGGAGGATTTTGCCCGCGTTGCTGACCGCTTCGATATGAAGTGGCTGACGTTCCGGGCCGCCCGGAAGAAGCGTCTTGCGATCTTCGTTTCGAAGGAGGATCATTGTCTGCTGGAGCTGCTGTGGCAGTGGCAGGCGGGCGATCTTGATGCTGACATTGCAATGGTAATCAGCAACCATCCGGATATGCGCGAGCTGGTGGAGTCGTTCGGCATCACGTACCACCATATTCCGGTAACGCCGGATACGAAGGAAGAAGCCGAGCGCCAGCAGCTGGAGGCGGTGGCCGACAAGGCTGACCTGATCGTGCTTGCACGCTATATGCAGATCATTACGCCTAAATTTATCGAATATTATCCGAACCGGATTATCAACATTCACCACTCCTTCCTGCCGGCCTTCGTCGGCGGCAAGCCGTATGCGCAGGCTTATAAGCGCGGCGTGAAAATTATCGGCGCAACCGCTCATTATGTGACAGAGGAGCTGGACGGCGGTCCGATCATCGAGCAGGACGTACAGCGTGTCAGCCACCGCGATGATGTCACCGAGCTGAAGCGGATCGGCCGCACAATTGAGCGGGTCGTTCTGGCTCGCGCGGTCAAGTGGCATATCGAGGACCGCGTCCTCGTGCATCAGAATAAGACGGTTGTGTTCAGCTAGCTGCCTGACCGGCAGCTCTCTTCGCTTTACCGCGTTATTACGTCACCTATGGAAAACCTGAAGCGCTAATGGTACAATATTCAAAGCCAATTGAAGCTCTGGATAGGACTTTATTCCGGCTCACTAGAACAGGAATGGGAGGAAACATGCAATGACAGTCAAGAACAAGTCTATCGACCAGCTTTCGATCGACACGATTCGCACACTTGCTATTGATGCAATCGAGAAGGCTAAATCCGGACATCCTGGTATGCCGATGGGCTCTGCCCCGATGGGTTATCAGCTTTTTGCCAGCACCATGAACCATAATCCTGCTAATCCAAGCTGGATCAACCGTGACCGGTTCGTGCTTTCCGCCGGACACGGCTCCATGCTGTTGTACAGCCTGCTGCACCTCAGCGGATATGATCTCCCGATGGAAGAAATCCAGAATTTCCGTCAATGGGATTCCTTAACGCCAGGCCATCCGGAATTCGGACATACGGCAGGCGTCGACGCGACAACCGGCCCGCTGGGCCAAGGCATTGCAATGGCAGTAGGTATGGCCATGGCAGAAGCCCATCTCGCGGCTACTTATAATAAAGATAAATTCAATGTTATCGATCACTACACGTATTCCATCTGCGGCGACGGCGACCTCATGGAGGGCATCTCAAGTGAAGCGGCCTCCCTCGCTGGTCATCTGAAGCTTGGCAAGCTGGTTGTACTGTATGATTCGAACGATATCTCGCTTGACGGCGAACTGAACCTGTCGTTCTCCGAGAATGTTGAGAAGCGCTTCGAAGCCTATGGCTGGCAGGTGCTCCGTGTTGAAGACGGCAATGATCTGGGCGCGCTGTCGAAAGCGATCGAGAAGGCACAGAAGGAAACGGACAAGCCTACCCTGATCGAAGTGAAGACCGTTATCGGCTACGGCAGCCCGAACAAAGGCGGCAAGGGCGGCCACGGCGGTACTCACGGTTCGCCGCTTGGTCCGGATGAGACGAAGCTGACGAAGCAGGCGTATGGCTGGCCGGAGGATGCACAGTTCCACGTGCCGGACGAAGTGCGCGCTCATTTCGCTGATGTGAAGTCCAAAGGCGCTGAAGCTAATGCTGCTTGGGACAAGCTGGTTGCAGAGTACAAGCAGGCGCATCCGCAGCTTGCGGCTCAATTCGAAGCAGCCGTTAACGGCGAGCTACCTGAAGGCTGGGACAAGGACCTGCCGAAGTATGCGGCAGAAGACAAGGCGCTGTCCACGCGTGTTGCATCCGGCAACGCCCTGAACGGTCTGGCACCTAACGTGCCTAACCTGCTTGGCGGCTCCGCTGACCTGGAGAGCTCCACTATGACTCATCTGAACGGCCTGACCAACTTCAAGCCGGGCAGCTACGAAGGCCGCAACATTTACTTCGGTGTTCGTGAGTTCGGTATGGCAGCAGCTATGAACGGCATGATGCTTCATGGCGGCGTGAAAGTATTCGGCGGTACATTCTTCGTATTCACCGACTATCTGCGTCCGGCGATTCGTCTTGCTGCGCTGATGAAGCTTCCAGTTGTGTACGTGCTGACGCATGACAGTATCGCTGTCGGCGAAGACGGTCCTACACATGAGCCGATTGAGCAGCTGGCTTCGATTCGCATCATTCCTGGTCTGACGGTAATCCGTCCGGCTGACGGCAACGAAACATCTGCTGCATGGCGTTATGCGGTAGCGAACAAGGACAACCCGGTAGCGCTTGTTCTGACCCGTCAGAACCTGCCGATCCTGCCTGGTACAGCAGATCATGCTGTCTCCGGTATCGAGCGCGGCGCTTATGTCGTATCCGATGCGAAGAACGGCAAGCCGCAGGCTCAGCTTCTGGCAACCGGCTCTGAGGTTCAGCTGGCTGTTGCAGCACAGAAGGCACTGGCTGAAGAAGGCATCGAAGTGCGCGTAGTCAGCATGCCGAGCTGGGATTTGTTCGAGAAGCAGGACAAGGCGTACAAGGATTCGGTTATTCTTCCGGATGTACCGGCACGTCTGGCTATCGAGATGGCTCATCCGTTCGGATGGCACCGTTATGTCGGCGACAAGGGCGATGTGCTCGCGATCGACAGATTCGGCGCTTCCGCTCCTGGCGACCGTGTCATCAAGGAATACGGCTTTACGGTTGAGAACGTTGTAAGCAAAGTGAAGGCTCTGCTGTAACACGTCTCACGTTTGCTATAGGCGGCGGCTTGTGTCCGAAGGCGGCAGGCTGCCGCAGGAAGAAGGGACCGCGGGAAATCCGCGGTCCTTTTTCACTACAAGGAGAAGGGGATAGATGAATCATGACTCAATTCGAACATGTAACTGTCGTAAAGCAGGCAAACGTCTACTTTGACGGCAAAGTGACCAGCCGTACCGTTCTGTTCCCGGACGGCACGAAGAAGACGCTCGGTATCATGATGCCAGGCGAATACGAGTTTGGCACCGATGCCAAGGAAATTATGGAGATCATGGCAGGAGAGCTTAAGGTACTGCTTCCCGATGCCAGCGAGTGGCTTCATATCAATGGTGAAGGTGAATTTATCGTTCCCGGCAATTCCAAGTTCAAGCTGCAGGTTGAATCGGTAACCGATTACTGCTGCTCATACCTGGCAGAGTAAGCTGTTATGGCTGAGAAGGGCTGTTGAGCTTTTCTCAACTTATGTAAGAAGACCAAGGACCGTCCACAGCTCCCGTAAGGGAGTGATGGACGGTCCTTGGTCTTTTGCAGATACCGGATAAATGAGTCAGCAGCCGTGACAGCGATCAGTTCTTCTCAGCCAGCTTACGGTCAATATACTGCTCCAGCTGCTGTCTCTGATACAGCGGAATACCGGACAGCATACAGCCATAGTAGAAGAGATCGTCATGCTGTTCGATCCGGATAATCCGGGCTGTTATCGGGGGCAGGTTGGCATCGTTCTGGAAGTGAATGACGACGAACATATCCATCTCGAGCGGATAGGTGGTGGCAACCTGCAGACCTCCTTCAGACAGATCGCGCAGCGAGCCCACTATGGATTGTCCGGAGAATGCGCCTTCCTGTTCCCACTGATAGACAGACATCATAAGCGGAATGTCCAGCGACAGCCGGGCTTTACGACGCCGTTCCCCGCCTTGCGGAGGTTGTGACTCCCCGGAATCTTGCTCCTCCCCGCCAATTCGTCTGCCGATCCATTCTTCGTAACAGTAGGCAAGGGCGGCTAAGTCCAGCTCACCGTGGCCAGCGGACTGCCCAAGCTGGAAGAGGCTCTTCGAAGCTTCAAGCATTGGTGTCGAAACGCCAAGCGTATCGGTCAGTACAGAAGACAGCTTTAGATCCTTAAGCATGAGAGCGAGTGAGAATTGTACGGAAAAATCATGCTCCAGAATCTTGCGGCCCTTCAGATCTGCCTGCTTGCTGGCGGCGCCGCCGGACTGAACGAGTCTCAGGAAGGAATCGCCGTTGATCCCGCCTTTGGCGGCGATAGCCATGCCTTCAATTAAGCCGGCCGCATTGATGCCGACGATCGTGTTGTGGGCAAGCTTGGCAGTAGCACCGCTCCCCGAAGATCCCATATAGATGACTTCGCGTCCCATACTGAGAAAGGCTGGTTCGACCCTTCTGACGATTTCCTTGTCACCGCCTACCATGAAAACAAGGGTGCCATCAATGGCTGCGGGCTTGCTTCCGGTTACCGGCGCATCGAGGAAATCTGCGTGCTTCTCCGCGATATCCGCAGCGAGCCTCCGGGCCAGGGCCGGCGAGATTGTGCTGCTGTCTACAACGATGGTGTCCGGCTGCAATCCGTTCAGAATGCCCTCGCTGCCATAATAGACCTCATCTATGGCCTGGTCGTTGCTGATCATGGTAAAGATCAATTCACAGGTTCTGGCAACCTCCAGCGGAGATTGGGCTGCATTCGCACCGCTCGCAAGAAGCTCATCCGACTTGCCGGGGGTACGGTTATAAACGGTTACCTGATACCCCTTCCGAAGAAGATTTTCCGCCATTGGGCCACCCATCGTTCCTAGTCCAATAAATCCGACAGTCTGCATAGTTAACCGTCACCTTGCCTCTCCTAATCTATACCTTCATAGTAACCACATCGGAGCGGCAAGTCCAGCTTACTTGGAGCCCGCCCGATTCACATAATAAAACGTGATAGCAGGACTCAAAATTCTTTATAGGCAGGTGTGATCTGTTTCCTTGTGTTTGGCCTTCAAATCCAGTATTCTAAGGCTAGGCCGTAACTGTCGGGACGTGTTTCGTCCCAGTGGGTATGAAAGCTTCAGGACAAGCTATCTGTTATACATTATCCGGTAGGAGGAAGAGAAAACATGGCAAAAACCGTTTCATTTGATTACAGCAAAGCGCTGACCTTCGTAGGCCAGCATGAAGTGGACTATTTAAAGGATGCAGTGAAGCTCGCGCATGAGCAGCTGCACAACGGCACAGGTGCCGGGTCGGATTACTTGGGCTGGATCGACCTGCCGACCAATTATGATAAAGAAGAATTTGCAAGGATCCAGAAGGCAGCGGAGAAGATCAAGTCGGATTCCGAGGTGCTGGTTGTCATCGGTATTGGCGGCTCTTATCTTGGTGCCAGAGCAGCAATCGAGATGCTGTCCCATTCCTTCTATAACCTGCTGCCGAAGGGCGAGCGCAAGACGCCTCAAGTGCTGTTCGCAGGCAACAACATCAGTTCTACATACGTAACGCATCTGCTGCAGCTGCTGGAAGGCCGCGACTGGTCGATCAATGTGATCTCCAAATCCGGCACGACGACCGAGCCGGCGATTGCTTTCCGTGTTTTCCGTGAGCAGCTGGAGAAGAAATACGGCAAGGAAGAAGCGCGCAAGCGTATCTACGCAACTACCGACCGCGAGAAGGGCGCACTGAAAAAGCTGGCGACCGAAGAAGGCTACGAGTCGTTCGTTATTCCGGATGACGTAGGCGGACGCTACTCCGTTCTGACTGCAGTTGGCCTGCTGCCAATCGCAGCAGCCGGCATCGACATCGAAGCAATGATGAAGGGCGCAGCTGATGCATCCAAGGAATACGCCAACCCGAATCTGAGCGAGAACGAGAGCTATCAGTACGCGGCTGTACGTAACGCGCTCTACCGCAAGGGCAAGGCGATTGAAATCCTGGTGAACTATGAGCCGTCCCTGCATTTCGTATCCGAATGGTGGAAGCAGCTGTTCGGTGAGAGCGAAGGCAAGGATTACAAGGGCATCTACCCGGCTTCCGTCGACTTCTCGACTGACCTGCATTCGATGGGCCAGTTCATTCAGGAGGGTGCACGCAACCTGTTCGAAACGGTAATTCAGGTGAATGAGGTTAGCGAGCATATCGAAATCGGGCATGATCCGGCCGACCTGGACGGGCTGAACTTCCTCGAAGGCAAGACGATGGATTTTGTCAACAAGAAGGCGTTCCAGGGTACGCTGCTTGCACATACGGACGGCAACGTGCCGAACCTGATCGTTAACCTGAAGGATATGAGTCCTTACACATTCGGATACATGGTTTATTTCTTCGAGAAGGCTTGCGGCATCAGCGGTTACCTGCTTGGCGTGAATCCGTTCGATCAGCCGGGCGTTGAAGCTTACAAGAAGAATATGTTCGCGCTGCTCGGCAAGCCGGGCTTCGAGAAAGAGAAGGCAGAGCTGGAAGCGCGCCTGTAACAGGCGCTGCTGCCGGATCGCCGGATGCTCGAGCGTTACAAGACGCTGCGGCAGGAAGCCAGCAAGGAAATCGTGATCAAGAAGTCGCGGTTCATCGGACACGCCAAGCCTGTCGCCAGTGAAGAGGAAGCAGTTGCTTATATTGAAGAGATCAAGAAGAAGCATTGGAATGCAACGCACAACTGCTCAGCCTATATGGTTGGGGAACGCGATGAAATCCAGAAGCAGTCGGATGACGGAGAGCCCAGCGGCACGGCCGGCAAGCCGATTCTGGAGGTTATGCGCAACCAGGGGCTGAAGGATGTTGTGATTGTCGTAACCCGGTACTTCGGTGGTATTATGCTCGGAGCTGGCGGTCTGATCCGGGCTTATACCGACGGCGCGGTAGCGGGCATTGAAGCTGCCGAAGCGATTATCAAGGTGCTGCACCGGGAAGTGTTTGTCGAAGTCGACTACACCTGGTATGGCAAAATCGAGAACGAGCTGCACGGCAGGCAAATCCGGGTGGGCGGGACCGATTTCACCGACAAGGTGACGGTCACCTGTCTGCCGAAGGAGCCCGAGGCGGAGAGATTCGTGAACTGGATTACCGATCTGACTCAAGGGCAGGCGGTAATCACGCTGGGTGAGAGCCGTTATTTTATTGAAGGCGAGTAAGCAGCCGGGCGTGGTCATTTTTCCGATCGTACATGCATAGTGTCATAAGAAGGGAGGCGAGCCTCCCTCTGCCGGCTGCTTGGCGCCGTACGCGCCGCTGAATAGGCGAGCCGGACCTATCGTGACGGGGGGAATCCGATGGCAGTGAGACGTTTTTCCGCTTTGACAGGGCTTGTGTTCCTGCTGCTTAGTTTAACCGGCTTTATTAGTCCTAGGCTGCTCGGCCTGCTGCAGCTGGATATGGTACATCGTATTATGTATCTGGTTGTCGGCGTATTAGGTCTGCTGGCAGCCTCTCATGAAGGGTACAGCCTTCGGTTTTCTCAGGTCATTGGGGTGTTCTATCTGGCACTTGCTGTGCTGGGAGTCTTCACCGGCAGTCTGTTCGGTATGCTGCATGGAGACCTGCCCGATCATGTGCTGCATTTCCTGACTGGCGCGATTGCCTTGTATTTTGGGTTTGTGGTTGCGGCCGAAGCAGAGCCGGCCCGCAGAGGACGGGTACAGTGAGGCGAGAACCTATAGGCTGAAGTCTTTCATAATGAAGAGGATTGTGGGGGGGAACTCTCGCAGTCCTTTATTTTTGTTGCGTGCAAATCGGTATTTGTGAACAAATCTTGATCTTCCAGACGCACAAATCATAGAGACTTTACCGCAAATATGCACCCTTTGCTTGTCTCATTACTATACTTTAAGTATCTCATCAATAAATCTTATTTAAGGATTGACGATTCAGGCACGCTTCTGCTAAAGTAAATAATACCTAGTAAAATAATAGGAATTAAAAAGCCAGTTATAACATTAGCAGGTTGATCGGATATACCGAAGGTCTGGGAGGTAAGAATTTCGTGAACTACATGCTGCGCAGCCGGTGGTGGAGCTTCGGCTTCAGAAGCGCCATAATGCTCTATTTTATTATTCTGATCGTGCTGCCGATACTCGGCGTCTACACACAATCGTTCTCACTGGGGTGGGCGCCATTCTGGGAAAGCATAAGCGATCCTCTGGCCTGGAAAGCCGTCCTCCTGACGATTCGGCTGGCCCTCATAGCAACGGTCATCAACGTATTGATCGGAACCATGATCGGCTGGGTGCTTATCCGTTACAGATTCTTCGGAAGACGCATTCTCAACAGTCTGGTCGATCTGCCCTTCGCTCTGCCAACGGCAGTAGGCGGGCTGATGATTCTGCTGCTGCTTGGTCCCGGCAGCTTCGTCGGCGACATCGCACAGAGGCTTGGTATCGAGATTGTATTCCACGAACCGGCGATCGTCATAGCAATGCTGTTCGTCACCTTCCCGTTCGTTATCCGGGCGGTACAGCCGCTGCTGGAGGAGATGGATAAGGCCGAGGAAGAGGCGGCATACACGCTTGGGGCATCCAAGGCCAAGACATTCCTGCAGGTTATATTTCCGACTATGCTGCCTGGAATATTGAGCGGGGCTATGCTTGCATTCTCCCGCGGGCTGGCAGAGTTTGGAGCGGTCGTGCTTGTTGCGGGCAACATTCCCGGCAAGACCTTGATTGCTTCGGTCTATATCTTCGGTGAAGTGGAGAGCGACAATCCGCAGGGTGCTGCGGCGGTCTCGATCATTTTGCTGACACTGTCCTTCCTCATTCTCTGGGTCCTTAATGTGATTCAGTCGAGGAGGTCAGGCGTATGAAGAAGCTATGGATTCCGCTTACCTATGCCGTGTTCCTGGTGCTGCTGATTGCGCCGCTTATGGGGATCTTCTCCGGATCTTGGGCAGATGGCTGGGCTGGCTTTGTTGAAGCGCTGACCCGTCCGCAATCGCTGCATGCGCTGTGGATGACATTCTTGATTGTTATTATTGTTACAGCACTTAATACTTTATTCGGTGTTATGCTTGCTCTCTACCTTGTACGGGCAACCTGGCTTGGCCGCCGGATGAAGCAGCTGCTTAACAGCATCGTTGATTTGCCCTTCGCGGTATCGCCGGTTATCGGGGGCCTGATGATTGTGCTGCTGCTTGGTCCGAATACGGTGATCGGAACATTCTTCGAAGATATCGGTTTTAAAGTAGTTTATGCGATGCCGGGTATGGTGATTGCGACGCTGTTCGTCACGTTTCCGATGATGGTCAGGGAAGTCATGCCGGTCCTGCAGGAAATTGGTGCGCAGCAGGAGGAAGCGGCGTCAACGCTTGGCGCTTACCCGTGGTATACCTTCTGGCATGTCACCTGGCCGTCGATCCGCTGGGGCGTGATCTATGGCGTGGTGCTTACCGTTGCAAGATCAATGGGCGAATTTGGTGCTGTACTTGTCGTATCGGGGAATATTATTAACAAAACCCAGACGGCAACGACGCTTGTATATCAAGACGTTGAGAATTTCAATATTGTCGCCGCCAACAGCGTCGCGCTTGTGTTGGCCGCTATATCAATCGGTTTGCTTCTCCTGATGGAGTGGGCAAAGAAGCGAAAGGAAGTGCACTAAGCCATGCATATCGAAGTCAGCGGGTTAAACAAGTCTTTTGGTGATTTTCATGCGGTGCGGGATGTCAGCTTCTCGATTGAGAAAGGCCATCTGATCGGCCTGCTTGGCCCAAGCGGCGGCGGTAAAACGTCCATTCTGCGTATGCTCGCCGGGCTTGAAACGCCTTCCTCCGGTGATATTGTGTTTCACGGCAAGCGGGTAAATGATCTTCCTCCGCAGGAGCGGGGCATAGGCTTTGTCTTTCAGAATTATGCGCTGTTCAAGCATATGACCGTCTATGACAATGTCGCTTTCGGCCTGAAGATCAAGAAGTTCTCGAAGAGCCAGATTCGTGACCGGGTTATGGAGCTGGTGGAGCTGACAGGCCTCAAGGGATTTGAGCACCGTTATCCGCATCAGCTGTCCGGGGGACAGCGCCAGCGTGTGGCGTTTGCCCGTGCGCTTGCGCCGGAGCCGCAGCTGCTGCTCCTTGATGAGCCTTTCGCGGCTATTGATGCGAAGATCAGGCAGGAGCTTCGGACATGGCTAAAGGAAATGATCGAGCGTGTCGGCATTACTTCGATCTTCGTGACCCACGACCAGGATGAGGCGATTGAGGTAGCGGATGAGATCATGATTATTAACAAAGGCCGTCTGGAGCAAAAGGGCTCGCCTTGGGATATCTATAAAAGTCCGCAAACACAGTTTGTGGCAAGCTTCATAGGCGAATCGACGATTGTGGAAGATGTGTCCAAGCTAAAGGGATTTGAAGAGGCGGCCGGCTGGCCGGGAGCACAGGCTCTAATCCGTCCGGAATTTATTGAAGTCGGTAATCCTAGCGAATTCCGCCTGCAGTCTGCAACGGAGCAGGGAAAGATCAAGCATGTTCATTTTCGCGGCAGTGAGTGGATGGTTGAGGTGGAAGTCGGTAATGTTACGCTGATTACCTACCGCTCCCTGGAGAAGGAAATGCTGCATCCGGGTGATGAAGTGCGTGTGCTGGTGCATCGCGCCTATATGTTCAACCAGAGCGACAGCTGGATGATGGAGAACAGGCTGAAGGAAGACCCAATGCCCATTCATATCTAAATGCAGAAAGCGTTGTGTGAACGATGAAATTATACACATCTTCGGCGCGTAAGCGCGGGCGGAGCACACAGTTTGCAGGGTCCGGGAGAAGCTCGGTGCTCTGGCGCTCCATATTCGGTACCATGGCTGTCCTTCTGCTGCTGCTCAGCGCTGCCTGCGCCGGGCCCGCGGAGGAGGAGGGAACCGATCCTAGCTCTGCTCCCGCCCAGGGGGACGTGACGCTGGTTATTGGCGCTTATTCCGTCGTTAAGGATGCTTTTGCCGAGCTGCTGCCGATGTTCCAGGAGAAGTGGAAGCAGGAGACCGGGCAGCTTGTGACGTTCCAGGAGTCCTATGAGGCCTCTGGTACGCAAGCGAGGTCGATTGTCGGCGGCTTTGAAGCAGATGTTGCCGTGCTGGCGATGGAGACCGATATTGATAAGATTGTGAAGGCCGGAATGATTACGCATGACTGGCGGGACCGGGTTTATGAAGGAATGATTACGAATTCTATTGTGGTCATGGGAACCCGGGATGGTAATCCGCTTGGAATTCAGGATTGGGAAGATCTGACCAAGGAAGGCGTTAAAGTGCTCTATCCGAACCCGAAGACGTCGGGCGGAGCGCAATGGGATATCAATGCCATCTATGGTGCAGGACTGCGAATCTCGGAAGAGCGCACTGGTCAGCCTGACCCTGCGTTCGCCAAGCAGTTTCTTGCTGATATTCATGCGAACGTGGAGTCGCTTGACAAGAGCGGCCGTGCTTCCATGGCAGCCTTCGAATACGGCGTAGGCGATGTCATCGTTACTTATGAGAACGAGCTGATTGCGCGTATCAATCAAGGCGTAGCGTATGATATCGTGGTGCCCGAGCACACGATCCTGATTCAGAATCCGGCTGCGGTGGTTGATACGAACGTGGATGATCACGGCTCGCGTGAGGTAGCGGAAGCGTTCGTCGAGTTTCTTGGCTCGGCGGAAGCTCAGCGTGTGTTTACAAAGCATGGTTTCCGTCCAACGAATCCGGAGGTCGCCGAGGAAGTGAAGGGACAGTTTATCGAGCCGGCCGGCTTGTTTGATATCGGGTACCTGGGCGGCTGGTCCAAGGTGCGTGAGGAACTCTACTCGAAGCGGGGCATCTGGTATCAGGTGCTGGCGGGTATTTAAGACACAGGAGCACTAGGTGAGTATCCACCCGAAAAAAAGGGCTGCACATGAGTCGCGTGACTCGTATGCAGCCCTTGTTCGATTAAACTTGGCTGTCCGCGTTCAGGATGAATTTCTCAATCACATGACGGACGCCATCCTCATTGTTGCTTAAGGTAATATAGTCGGCGATCTCCTTGAGCGCTGGAACTGAATTTGCCATTGCGACGCCAAGGCCGGCCACCTCCAGCATCTCACGGTCATTCCATGCATCGCCGATTGCAATGACTTCATCCATTGAGCAGCCGATCAGTTCGGCCATGAAGGCAACGGCATGTCCCTTGGTGCCTTCCTTATGCATGAACTCCAGATAATGCGCTTTGGACTTGGTGATGTGTACACGGTCGCCGACGATGGCGCGCAGCTCTTCTGCGACTGTATCGAGCAGATCGGGGTCGTCGATGATCAGCATTTTGGTAAGCGGCTCGAGCAGCAGCTTGGTATAGTCGGGCTGAACCTTGTAAGGAACATTGGAGAGCTTCGAGTAGCCCTTCACCTTGTCGTTCTCCTCGGTGGTGTACAGCTCGTCACGTATATACAGCTGCAGGTGCAGCCCCTTCTGCTCGCAGTATTCGAAGATCTGCTGCGCGGCATCAGTCGGCACGCTGCGTTCATACAGCACCCGTTCGTCGATCAGGTTCTTTACCAGGGAGCCCTGGTAGGTGATAATCGGCACGTTCAGCTCAATCTGGCGTGCAATCTGCTGGGCGGAGGCGAACATTCGGCCAGTTGCCAGTGTAACGGTAACCCCTTTCGCGATAGCGGCGGCGAGCGCCTGCTTGGTGGCTTCGGTAACCTGGACATCATCATTCAGCAGTGTATCGTCACAGTCGATCGCAATCAACTTATACATCGGTTTGCTCCACTCCTTATCATTCTCTTCTATTCGTTACGATCAGGCATATAGCCTTGATTGTAGCGGAAAAGGCGGACCTGGACAAGGGGAGCGTGGGGAATGCAGGACACTTAACAATAGTTATGACATAGAGGGAAGCTCCTAGCTTTGCAGAGATGCAGGATGATTTCATCCGGCATCCAGTTGGATTATAATGAACGATAGACGAAGAGGGGGATGACCTATGAATGACTGGCCGATCAACGGTCTTTCGATACAGCTGCCCGCTGTGCTGCCTGCAGTGGGAGCATTAGGGGCTCAGATTAGCGGGGATCTGAAGGATATGAAGAGCCTGCTGGATGATTATTGGGCGCTGGGCGGTCATGCAGTGATGATCAGTCCGGATGCGGAGGATCAGACCATCCGCCTGCTGGGTCAGTGGATGAAGGACCTGGGTCAAGACAGGGATGGCCTGATCTGGATCGGTATGGGGAGCGGTGAGGTCGATGCAGGTCCCCGGATGCGCAAGACAGTGCTGGAACGGCGGCTGCTGCACAGCCTGGAGCTGGTTGAGGGTGAAGCAATGGATCTCTACCTGCTGGAGGGAGATGATCCGAACGTGCATGTCGGCTATATACTGGAAGGAATGAATGCACTGCGGCAAAAAGGATACTGCCGGGCGTTCGGCGCTCACGGCTGGAGTATGGAAAGACTGCGAGAGGCTGCGCGCCACGCTGAGCGCTCGGGTGTGCAGGGCTTCTCTTGTGCAAGCTTGTCTGTGGAAGCGGAGTACGCAGCGGGCTCGAGACCAATTGGAGAAGCGGACGAGGCTTGGCTCATCGAGCACAAGCTGCCGGTCCTGCTGCAGGCTGGCTCAGGCGTAGTTTCGGCATCCCAGCTGCTGCAGGAGCTAGTGGACGGCAGAAATGCGAATGAGCTGGAGCAGCCGGACAAGCAGGATGAGACCATTATGCCTGCGGCTGCTATTGCTGATATGCTTCGCCGCCCATACTCAGCAGCAGCGGTTGTTCCGGCCGGAGCCGGGCAGGCGGATGATATAATCAAGGCCGCGCAAGCCTGGGCCTAGCGGGCGATTCTGTTTTTGGGATAGTATCCGGGGCGGGATCAATGCGGCTGATGCGCTTCTAGCTGAAGGATACTGAGCATACAATCTTGTTATGTGCTTGTACAGCAAGCCAACGGTTTGTTAGTGCCCGACTAGAGAGTGTGCGGGCTGTCTGATGAAGGATGAGCGGACATTACGGGGTGGAAACGAGGAGATGAGCATGTATTCGACAACGACCGAGGCAAGGCGGCGGCGGTTTAGACTGCTCGTGATCGTCGGTTTGCTGGCGGCCGGAGTGGCCGGGTTCGCGGGTGGACGCTGGTGGATGGAATACCGTTATCCGATGCTGAAGGATCCGGCTTTCGCCAATCTGGATCGAACCTATAAGGAGATTATGTCTGATTATCTGGACGGGGCGGAGGGGACCGATCTGATCCACGGGGCAGCCGAAGGAATGACTGATTCACTGGGAGACCCTTATTCCGTCTATTATACTGGAGAAGAGGGCATCAGCTACGTTCAGCGCTATGAGGATCATATTGTGGGGATTGGCGTGGAGATTCGCGAGGAAGACGGCGAATTCGTCATTAATTCCGCCATTAAGGGAGCACCGGCCGAGAAGGCAGGTCTGCTTAAGGACGATGTCATTATAGCGGTCGATGGCAAGGAGACGAAAGGCCGTACGATGAACGATCTGATCAAGCTGACGCGAGGCGAGGCGGGTACGAAGGTCAAGCTGACAATCCGCCGAAGCGGACTGGCGGAACCATTCGAGGTATCGCTTACGCGTGCTAGTGTTCCGGTTCGCACGGTCACTTCCGAGCTGCTTGAGGATGGAATTGGCGTTGTGCAAATCTCCCGCTTCGCAGAGAAGACGGATGTAGAATTTAATGAGGCGGTAGACCGCCTTCTGGAGCAGGGAATGAAAGGCCTAATGATTGATCTGAGGATGAATCCGGGCGGACTGGTTAACCCGACGATCGAAATCGCTAACCGGCTTATTCCGAAGGACAAAGTGATCCTGCAGGTGGTCTATAAGAATGATCGGAAGGAAATTACCTACCGCTCGGAGCAGAAGAAGCCTTGGACGCTGCCGATTGTTGTCCTGATTGACGAAGGCTCGGCAAGCTCATCGGAAGTGCTGGCCGCTGCGCTTCGTGATTCTGCAGGCGCTAAGCTGGTTGGGGTCAAGTCCTTCGGCAAGGGAATCGTACAGACCTTCCAGCAGTTCAAGGACGGCTCCGTACTGAAGCTGACGGCTTCGCAGTGGCGTACACCAAGCGGCAATTGGATTCACGAGCAGGGCATCGCTCCTGATCAGGAGGTTAAGATGCCGGAGTATGCAAGACTGCCGGCCCTGCCGACCGATGAGGTGCAGAAGACGGGCAGCTATGGCCAGAGCGTGCAGACAGCGGAGCAAATGCTTGAAGCACTGGGCTACAGCACGGGCAAAGCCGAAGGTATCTACGATGAACGGACTGCCTCCGCTGTCAAACGTTTCCAGGAAGCCGAGCGGATTGCCCCGACAGGCACAATTACCGGCCGAACGGCTTTCCGTCTGATGGAGCGGCTGAGAGAGAAGGTGCAGTCCGATGATCCGCAGATGAGGGAAGGGCTGCAGGCGCTCCGTCAGGAGCTTGCTGCTGCAGTCCGTTAAGCCGGTGAACTGCGGTTCTCGGTTGTGAATTTGCCTGAAGGGCAACTAAGCCCAGCGGCAAGTTTTTGCGGCTGACCGCACGGAGTTGATTTTCCAGATAGAATTAATTAAACTGTCCGGTTAAAGTCGCTGGGACTTTCCGGGCAGTTTTTTTGCGCTTAATGGGAACGAAAAGCAAGGTGCGGGATATCAAGAGCTTCAACTCAACTCTATTGCACGGATATGAGAGTTGTTTTTATTTATAGTTAAAATAATTCTATTGGCATATCTTGAGAAATACTCAAGTGTAGGGGATGTTAATATATCATTATTAAACGTCCAGTGTATGGGTGATAAAATAATATTGCCCTCTTTTGAAATGTGAGTGTCCACAAAAAAATCCCAAAGTTCACTTGAAATTCTTAAAGAGTCTTCGGGAACATGCAGTCGTTTCCGAAACTTCTCAATGTCTAATTCAATATTCTCGGTATTAATCTCGACATTGAGAGATAGGGGGGTATTCTCTTTCATATAAAACTCTTTTACAACTGGACTAATGAGGCCTAATTCGAGAAGGTGTTTTTTGTAATACAGTTCTGATTCTGAGTTAAGTTTATTTAAACTTATTGTTGTCATAATGCCATCTTCATATATACCCTGTATTTTTGAAAAATTACATAAGATAGTGTCCGATAAATACTCATACATATTGTTAGAGTAAATCGGGATTTGAAAACATACTCCATCAATGTCTAGTAAGAAAGGGCAAACAATCCATTGAAGAATGATATTGTTTGCAAGATCATTAGGTGTTTTGAATTCAGATGCTTGGATTTTTACGATTTGAAAGTCTGGTTGCGCTTCGTGTGGCATTATTAAGTTGCTTTTTTCAATTCTGTTAAACCAATCCATTCGTTATCACTCCATTAAATAAAGCTGTCAGTCAATTGAAAGCTTTATTATAATATCATTATTTAACTGTTACATTCGCAGATTTTACTGGTAGTATGTTGTAAACTGCTTTTCTACCTTCAACTGCACGGATCTTCCAATAACATATCAAAGCAAACATGTTAACAAAGAATGCCGATTTCATTAAATCTCAAGTCCGTATAATGAAAGAGAGCTATTGGACCCGCTTAACTTCCAGTACTTATGATTCTTAAACGTTGTTAATGAGTGAGCGTTTCGTGAGAAATCTCCTGAAATACGAGGGACGAATCTGAGCACCGTTATTACTCTGATAAACCAGTAATTCACCGAAAATCCCCGATTAGCGTTGCTGAAAATCGTTACAATTGAGCAGGCTTCGATTTATGGCAATTAACGTGTCTAGGATTCGTTAAACATACCAGGGTGGGCAGCGGGAGAGTCCGGGTTCCATTACGTGAAACGAGAGCTGCTGCTCCAGTGAGCGGCATTGAACCCGGGAAACGGCAAACGGCCGGTCAGGAATAGGCTCCTGGCCGACCGCTTTCACATCCGTTATATTATGAGAGTTATTTCTGATCGAACAGGACCGGTACGGCTGCATGCTGCTGCACAGGCTGCGCTTGACTCTGCCTGACAGGCAGCAGTGGCTTAGACGCGTCTAGCGCTGCTCGGCATTCAGCCCTTGTTGAGGCTGCGTCTCGGACTGCTCGGCATTCAGCTCTTGTTCAGCCTGTGCTTCAGATTGCCCGGAAAGCTCTGACGTGCCAACTGTACTGACCTCCGATTCCTTCACCCAGAGGGCTCCGCTGAAGGTCGATATGAGGTACCAATCCTGCCAGCGTTCTATAGCCTGTACCGTCTGGCGGGACAGTCGTGCTGACGTTGGCTGCCGGTCCAGCGGTGAGGCGTACAGACCGGTCGATGGTGAGACTTCCAGCCGGGTATCCTGCAGAACCTCGAAGGTGCCTTGTACGGCAGCACCGCTGCTGATCCATCTGGAGCCGGAGGCTGTTGCGATCTCCGCCCAGTCTCCCTTGACTCTAAGAATCTCATAGCGTCCAGGATACACAATATCGAGCTTGGCGGATTTGAGCTGCGGCCACTTGGAAGCCCGCTCTGTCCGTGTCAGCCGGAGCTCATGATCAGCCTTGACAGCCTGCTGACGGCCCATCCAGAGGCTGTATCCTTCTGCCGCCAGCATCCAGCCGGTATTCTGGTGCTGCCTCCAGATCCGGTCCCACTCGGTGAGGGGTACATGAACCTCTCCGGCAGCGCGGGCAAGCTCTGGTGTCATGCCGGGGCGGTCAAAGGTGCTGATAAACCAGTCGGTATAGCCTCCTCCAGACGGATTGGCCGTCGGGGTAACAATGCGGTAGCCTGTCATGGCGCTGTAACGCCGGACAAGCGCCTTGTCGCGGGCGATGCTGGCAGGCTTGGTGTGGAAATGCCAGTAAACAATCTCGCCTGACGAATGGTAGGCCAGCGCGAGCTCCGGTGAAGCGGCAAGGGTAGCTTCTGCCATAGCCTGCGCTTCCTTGGCCTGCAGCGGCTTAACGCCTTTATAATTCATGTAATAAGGCCCCGGGGCAGGATTTCGGATGCCTGTCCAGTCAGCCGGATACTGCCTGTTCAGATCAATCCCCTTGGCATTGGCCTTCCAGCGCTTGAAGTTCCGGCTGCCGCCGTTCATCTTCAGCAGAGCGGCATGATCCTCTTCCGGGAAGGCGGACAGCCCTTGCTGCTGAAGGGTTACGCCATCCGGGTTAACCATGGGAACGATTCGGAAGGTAACGTGATCAAGCAGCTCCCGAACGGCATAACCGTTCCACGCCGTATTCCGGACATAAGCTTGTGCGTAACGGTCGACCATGGTCATCAGCAGGATGGTTGTCATCCATTCTCTGGCATGATGAGAACCGTTCAGCATAATTACCGCAGGTCCCCTGCCCAGATCAACTGACCAGATATCACGACCGTATTCGCTTTTGCCGATGGTTTGCGTCTTGATCAGCTCCGGGTAAGCCTGCTCCAGCTTCTTAAGATCCTGGACCATGATATTGTACGTGTAGGTCTGCTTCGGGTTCACGATGGAGCCTGCCGCTTGGGCGGAGCCTGATAAGGGCACGATGCTGCTGAACAGGACGAAGCTCATAAGAAGAATAAGTCCGCGCTTTGCTTGAGACCGGGATAACATACGGTACGGTCCTCTCTTTCGCATATAGTCAGTAGAAATGGCCTTTACGAAGGTGACAACAATCTAAGGGCCGATCTGACTTCATTCGACAAAAGGCAAGCCGTTTCCTTCCCGGGTGCATGGGAGAGAATATTCAATATTCGCAAGCAAAACGGGATTTCGCTATAATGAAAAACATGCCATGACATGAAAGATTGATGAGCATACCATGAAGAAAAATATTGACAAATGAGAATCTTTCTCAAATAATGGAGATGTGAGTTGTGAAAATGATTCTCATTACTGGATGTAGGTGAACATATGGATTCTTCGGCGCAGCAATCGCCGACCTCTGGTAAACAAGCTATACCGGCAGTTAAGGCCAGGCCTGTTAATGCCATTCTGATCTTGATTGCCGGGACAGCCCTCCTGATCCTGGCGATGGGGGCTGCCATTGCATTTGGTCCGCGGAACATCAGCTTCGCCGAGGTATGGCGGTCGCTGATTGCTTTTAACCCGGCTATTACCGACCATCAGATCATCTATGAGCTCCGGCTGCCGCGGACAATAGCGGCCGCGCTGGTAGGAGCCAGCTTTGCCGTGAGCGGTGCGATCATGCAGGGTATTTCACGCAATCCAATGGCTGATCCCGGCATACTGGGCATTAATGCAGGTGCAACGCTTATGCTTGCAGTCAGCTTTGCATTTTTTCCGGCTCAGAGCTATCAAGGCATTATGCTGTTTTGCTTTGCAGGAGCAGCCATGTCAACAGCACTTGTCTTCGGCATAGGCTCCGCTGTGCGGGGAGGACTTTCCCCAGTGCGTCTGGTGCTTGCTGGTTCCGCTATCTCGGCATTGTTTCTGGCGGTCAGTCAAGGGCTTGCGCTTCATTACCGCGTCGGCCAGGAGATGGCCTTCTGGTTTGCTGGCGGCGTTGCGGGTACCCGGTGGATACAGGTACAGATTGCACTTCCATGGATTATCGCGGGGCTGCTCGCAGCATTTGTGCTGGCACGCTCCATTACGGTTCTTAGTTTGGGCGAGGAAATAGCCGCCGGGCTCGGGCAGCGGACCGGACTGATCCGGCTGGCGAGTCTGGTCATTGTGTTCATGCTGTCAGGCGGCAGTGTGTCACTCGTAGGCCCGGTGGCCTTCGTGGGCTTGGTCATCCCTCATCTGACTCGTTCGCTGGTTGGGGTGGATTACCGCTGGGTGATTCCCTGTACGGCCGTGCTGGGTGCTATCCTGGTAGTCGCTGGCGACTTTGGCGCCCGCATGATCAACCCTCCTAGGGAAGTTCCCCTTGGCGCCCTGATCGCCATGATCGGCGTACCTTTCTTCCTCTATGTTGCCAGGAAAGAAAGGAGGGAGTTCTGATGAGCATCAACAGGAGCAGCCGGTCCGCGCTCGTGATGAGCATCCTGGGCGGTGCAATTGTATTGATGTTTCTGGCGAGCGCGAATATGGGCTATAAGTGGATCCCGCCGGTTGACATCGTGAAGACTTTGTTCGGCTACGGTACACCCAAGCAGGAGCTGGTGCTGCTGGAGTTCCGGCTTCCCCGCATCGTATTGGCCATTCTTGTAGGCGCCGGTCTGGCCGTCTCGGGAGCTGTACTGCAGGCTGTAACACGCAATCCTCTGGCTGATCCGGCTATCCTTGGCATTACGAGCGGTGCGGGTCTGGGTGTCAGCCTGTATGTGATTTCCGGGTTGATGGGCACCTTCAGCTCGATCTTTGCCCTGCCTGTAGTCGCCATGCTTGGAGCCTTCGCAACAGCTGCAGCACTGTACATACTGTCATACAAGCGGGGAGAGGGCATCCGCCCGATCCGGATTGTGCTCATTGGTGTGGCACTGGCAGCCGGTATCAATGCTGCCATGATGGTTCTTGCCACGATGATGGATTCGAATGAATACCAGTTTGTATATACATGGCTGGCAGGTACGCTTTGGGCAACGAATTGGCAGTACGTGCTTGCCCTGCTTCCATGGATCGTGATCCTGGTACCGCTGACGATGCTATATGCACGTCATCTGAATATTATTACGCTGACAGAGCAGGTGGCCATTGGACTTGGCACGGCTGTAGAGCGTACCAGGCAATCCCTGATAGCAGCAGCCGTTGCGCTGGCAGCGGCATGTGTTGCGGTAGGCGGCGGAATCGGCTTCGTGGGCCTGCTCGCCCCACATTTGACAAGAAGGCTTATTGGTCCGCAGCATCAGTATCTGATCCCGGCAAGTGCGATGACGGGTGCGCTGCTGGTGCTCGCAGCTGATGCGATCGGGCGCGTGATTCTGGGTACAACCGAGGTGTCTGCGGGTATAGTGGTGGCTATTATTGGAGCGCCATATTTTATTTACTTGCTGCTAAGAACAAGATAGACAGACAAACTGCTTGAATGCGTTGATAGGGAAAGGAGTGGGGATAATGAATCGATCCTGGTTAATCGACCGGCTGGGGCAGGCATCCTTCTCGCTGGTCGGGGTATTTAACACGGTGGAGGAGCCCGGTGCTGAGCAGCATGCTTATGCAGTGCCCGCTTCGTGTTTCGTCTATGTGCGCGGCGGCATAGGTGAATTCTGCTTTGACGGCAGCTATTACGAAGCTTCGAGAGGAAGTGTCTTCCATATGGAAGCGGACCGGAGAATGACGGTTTCCGTTCCAAGAGACAGTATGCCGCTGGAATTTTATATGATCCTGTACAGCGATGCTTCGGGTGAAATGCCTACTGATCCGGAAGGCTCCCATTCCTTCCTGAATGCAGCGGATGTGGAGGGCGATGTTCAGGTGCTGGAGGACATGCTGCACAACTGGAACAAGCCGGGCAAGATTGAGCAGTTCCGCTCCAAAGCGCTGTTCTATACCTTCCTCTCACGGCTGCTTGCCTATGGCGAGGAGGTTTGTCAGGACCGTGAGGCCCTTCAGGCGGTGGAGAGGACGAAGGAGTACATGCAGCAGCATTACATGAAGCCGATCTCCCTTCAGAGCCTGGCTGAGCTGGCGAACCTGAGCGTGGGGTATTATGCAACCCTGTTCAAAAATCATGTCGGGATGAGTCCGATCGATTACCTGATCCGGATCCGCATGCAGCGCGCCAAGCAAATGCTGGTTACATCACGCGCCTCGCTTAAGGATATCTCGCATTTGGTCGGCTATCAGGATGTTTATTATTTCAGCCGTTCGTTCAAGAAGCATTTCGGCTTGTCGCCGAGCCGCTTCTCCAAACGGGAGTATGAGGCCTGATTGGCTGCAGCAGCAATAATAGTAAGAGTTTGTTAAATCGAGCCCTTCAGTTACAGCTCATCCGGTATCCGGCTGGCTGACTGGGGGCTTTTTGTATGGACAGGTCCATTGCCCCCGTAATCCGGTATAGGTTACAATTAGCCTTTAGAAAGGGGTTTGTTCTGTCTTGGATACCGGCTTCATCATTTTTGCTGTTATAGCAGTTATCATCTGGGAGAGAAGGAGAATCCGGCTGTGGCGGAGCCGTAGAAGAGAGCGGCATCGCGTGCTCCACGAAATCTTTATGCAGGTGAGCTTCGTTTATGTCATGGGCTTCCTGTACATGACCTTCTTTCCGCTGCGCGGACTTACTTGGCCGCTGTTGCCCCTGCCATTCGACAATACGGTTCCCCTGCAGGAGACGATCCGGCAGTTCCGAAGAATGCAGGACGGCATCCCGGTCTTCGGACTGTTGTACGCAGGAGGAAATATTGCCTTGTTTGTCCCTCTTGGCATGATGGCGCCTATGCTGCACAAGGCATTCCACAGCCTGCTGCTGACCTGCCTGTTTGGGCTGGCTGTATCGTTTGCCGTTGAAATCAGCCAGAATATGCTCGGTCACCGGAATTCCGATGTGGATGACTTGATTTTTAACACGATAGGTGCAGGGATTGGATACGTATTGTATCGAATTATAACAGCAGTCCCTTTACTCCGAAGGCTGGCCGATAAGGCAAGTTTCAAGTAATAGGCGAATGCGGATAATAATGCTCGAATTATGCATGCTACATATTGTAAAATGGAGACAGCCTGTTACGGGTGCAGTTTAGAGACAGATATTATAATGTGGAATAGGAGCAGTGAGTCGTGATGGAATGGCGTAATATCATTAGAGGCGCAGTGATGGGGATCAGCGATCTGATTCCGGGAGTCAGCGGCGGGACGATGGCGCTCGCGCTGGGTATCTACAAGCAGCTGCTGGAGGCCATTAACGGCATCTTCAGTCGCAATTGGAAGCAGCATTTTGCGTTCCTGATACCGCTTGGAATCGGTATACTGGCAGCGGTGTTCACCTTAAGCGGTCTGATGGAATGGCTGCTGGAGCATCACCCGAAACCAACCTTCTTCTTCTTCCTGGGTCTGATTCTGGGCATTATTCCACTGCTTCTGCGGAAAATTGAGTATAGAAAGTCGTTTCGCGCCTCGCACTATCTGCTGGTTGCGATAGCAGCCGTGCTCGTGGCGCTGACTGCTTTTGCCCGGGAGGACGGGCTCGATAGCGTAATCCAGAATTTCACGGCCGGAGATTATATCTTCCTGTTCTTTGCTGGGTGGCTTGCCAGCTCAGCCATGATCCTGCCGGGCATCAGCGGCTCTTTCGTGCTCCTGCTGCTTGGCGCTTACCCGACCGTTATCGGGGCATTATCGGACCGGAATTTGCTGGTCATTGGTGTGGTTGGCTGTGGAGTCGTGATCGGCATTCTTGTCATGAGCAGACTGATTCACTTCCTGCTCGCCCATTATACAGTGGGGACTTACGCTGTCATTATCGGTATGGTGGTGGGTTCCATTGTGGTTGTGTTCCCTGGCTTTACCTCGCAGATTGGTACGCTTCTGATCTGTCTGGTCATGCTTGTAGTCGGCTACGGGGCTTCCTTGCTGATTGGTCGGTTTGACCGCTAAGCAAGCAGCATTTTCTATCGGATACATCGCTTTATAAGCCGCCTGTTCCCTTTTTGTAAAAGGGAGCAGGCGGTTTTTTTGATATCCAGCCAGCGGGAATCCCGACACACATTCAAACGAGTATTTGAATATAGTTTCATTATGCAGTACACTATAATCAAATGGACGTTTGAATGTTTTACTGAAAGGTGGCATTAGCTATGGTAACCACTAAGCAGAGTTCCCGGCATGGCGAGCTGTGTGAGATCGAATGCTTTGATGAAGTGAAGGTGCAGAGAGTCCAGCAAAATCTGTCCGAGCAGCAGCTGACTGTGCCGGTACGGATGTTCAAGGCGCTGGCCGATGAAACCCGGATGAAAATCGCCTATGCGTTGACTATTGAAGACGAGATGTGCGTCTGCGACGTGGCTCATGTCATTGGTTCCAGTACAGCGACTGCTTCTCATCATCTCCGGCTGCTGCGTGACAAGGGGCTGGCCAAATCCCGCAAGGACGGCAAGCTGGTGTTCTATTCACTGGATGATGAGCATGTCCGGGAGCTGGTCAGGAATGCTGTAGCGCATGGAATGGAGGGTGAGCTTCATGGCTAATCCGGAAGGCGGACGGGATAGTGCAGCAGCAGGTGCAGACGAACGGGACCGGCATGTGTATCGGGTTCAGGGCTTTACTTGCGCAGGCTGTGCAGGAACCTTCGAGAAGAAGGTGCGTGAGCTTCCGGGCGTTACGGAGGCGCAGGTTAACTTCGGTGCGGCGAAAATCACTGTCTATGGCTCCGCATCGCTGGGTGAGCTGGAGAAGGCGGGAGAATTCGAGCGCCTGAAGCTATATCCCGAGCACCAGCGCGTGGAAGAGCGGCCTAAGGAGCCGTTCTGGCGAAACAAGGCGGTGCTGACTGTCATTGCATCCGGCCTGCTGCTCGCTGCAGGGGTGATTGCCCTCTGGCTGCAGGCTTGGGAAGAGAGCCTTCTGTCTATCATGCTCTTCTCCGCATCCATTATTACAGGCGGGTACGGGATGTTCAAGAAGGGAATAAGCAATCTGGCCAGTCTTCGCTTTGATATGAATACGCTGATGACGATTGCGGTAATTGGTGCTGCGATAATCGGCGAATGGAGCGAAGGAGCCATCGTCGTGCTCCTGTTTGCGGTCAGTGAGGCACTGGAGTCTTATTCCATGAACAAGGCCCGGCAGTCGATCCGGTCCCTGATGGATATCGCTCCCCGGGAAGCGACGATTGAACGGAACGGCCGACAGGTCTCAATACCTGTCGAGGATATCCGTGTGGGCGACCGCATGGTTGTAAAGCCCGGACAGAAGATTGCCATGGATGGTGTGATTATAAACGGAGAGTCCGGCATCAATCAGGCGGCCATTACAGGCGAATCAATTCCTGCATGGAAGCGGGATGGAGATGAGGTATTTGCCGGCACGATCAATGGCGAGGGCCTGCTGATAATTGAGGTCACACGGACCTCGGCGGACACGACGCTGGCCAAAATTATTCACCTGGTTGAGGAGGCCCAGGCCGAGAGGGCGCCTTCGCAGGCATTCGTTGACCGGTTCGCCCGCTACTATACGCCGTTCATCATGCTGGTGGCACTCGGCGTAGCGGTTCTGCCTCCCTTGATCGGGGGAGCGGATTGGTCACATTGGGTATATGAGGGTCTGGCTGTTCTTGTTGTTGGCTGCCCATGCGCATTGGTGATTTCGACGCCGATTGCCATTGTTACGGCGATTGGCAGTGCAGCGAAGCGCGGCGTATTGATCAAAGGAGGTGTATATCTGGAGGAAGCCGGAAGAATAAAGGCCGTCGTATTCGATAAGACGGGTACCTTGACCCGCGGTGTTCCGGTTGTAACCGATCTGGTCCCGGTAGGAGAAGCATCCCTGCATGAGGCGCTTGGCAAAGCTGCCGCAGTCGAGAAGGGCTCCACGCATCCGCTTGCAGCTGCAATAGTCCGCAAGGCGGAGGACAGCGGAGCTGTTCTGCCGCAGGCGCAGAACTTCAAGTCCATGACAGGACTTGGCGCCCAGGCGGCTGTAGAAGGCAGCTTGTATCAGGTAGGCAGCCCCAGGCTGTTTGCGGAGCTGCTGGCTGATTCGCAGCAGTACGGCGGCCTGACGGAACAGATCGAGAGGCTTCAGGCGGAGGGCAAGACGGTAATGGCTGCGGGGTCCGGTTCCGGGATTGAACTGCTGATCGCGGTGGCGGACGAGCTGCGCGCTACGAGCAGGCAGACGATAGCCGCACTGAAGCAGGCAGGCGTTATGCATACGGCTGTGCTGACTGGTGACAACCGGCTGGCTGCGGAGGCGGTAGCTGCCGAAGTCGGTGTGAATGAGTACCGGGCTGAGCTGCTGCCTCAGCATAAGGTAGAAGCGGTTAAGGGGTTGAAGGAGAAGTATGGAAATGTGGCTATGGTGGGAGACGGAGTCAACGACGCACCTGCCCTTGCTTCGGCTGATGTAGGGATTGCAATGGGAGGAGCGGGCTCGGATGCGGCGCTTGAGACGGCGGATATTGTGCTGATGGCCGACGACTTGGAGAAGCTGCCGTTCACCATCAAGCTGAGCCGCAGGGCAGTCGGTATAATCAAGCAGAATATCGTTTTCTCATTGGGGATTAAGGCGGCTGCGCTGGCCCTCCTGGCTCCGGGGCTCTTAACCCTCTGGATTGCCATATTGGCCGACATGGGCGCTACGCTCGCCGTTACCTTGAACAGCATGCGGCTGCTGCGGGTAAGGGACGCGGGGCACGATAACCAGCAGTAGAGGCTTTTAGAAGAATCACAGAAACAGGGAGGCCGGGAACGGTCTCTCTTTGTTTTTTGATTTTATACCAATAGCTGCTGTAAAATACTAATAGGCATATGAGTACATTACAATCCGAATGACGAACTTGAAACGAAAGTAGGTAGATCTGATGAAGGTGAAGAAGTTCTTGAAAGAATGGATACCGGTACTGGCGCTTGCACTTATCCTGTCTCTGACAATCCGTTCCTATGTAGCGGAAGCTATGGAAGTACCGTCGGGGTCCATGCTGCCAACCATCCAGATTCACGACCGGCTAGTTGTGGAGAAGCTGCCCTGGGATGTGAAGCTCTCCTTCCAGGACATCGTTGTGTTCTACCCTCCGGTTGCGAATGAAGACAAGCGCTATGTGAAAAGGCTGATCGGCCTGCCGGGCGACACGATTGAGGTGAAGGACGGTATGCTGTACCGGAATGGTGCTGCTGTAGATGAGCCTTACATTATGGAGCCTATGCAGTATACGTTCGGGCCGGTTGAAGTGCCGGAGGAGCATTACCTGTTCCTTGGGGATAACCGTAATGACAGCTATGATTCCCATATGTGGGATACGCCCTTCGTGAGCAGGGATGCGCTAGTGGGGAAAGTGTTGTTCGACATCCCGACGCATCTGCTCTACGGCGAGTAAAGTCCTGCGGAAGCAGCCGCAGAACGCAGAACTCAGAATGCAAATGTAAAGCCAGTTCTCTTATGAGATACTGGTTTTTTTGTACGGTTTCCCAGGCTGCAAAATTTGTAGACCGCTGCCGAAGCTGATACACTGGTCTGGACAGACAATCGGACTGCAATACAGCGAGGACAAAAGGAGAAGCGCGTCATGGATGGTAAAGAATCTCTGCAACCAAGGGCTGAGTCGGCAGCCGTTACAAGTAAACAGAAGGAAGAGGGACGGCAGGGCAGCATTCTGATCATTACGGCAGTAGAGGCAGAACGTGAAGCTGTACTGCGCGGGATAGGGCAGGACGACAGGTTCAAGGTAATGGCAGGCGGCGTCGGCCCGGTAGCTGCGGCTGTTTCCACTACAAGAGCGCTTGCATCTGCCTCAGACTATAGTCTGGTCATCAGCGCGGGCATCGGGGGCGGCTTTGCCGGCCAGGCTGATATTGGCTCCATTGTAGTCGCAAGTGAGATTATCGCTGCAGACTTGGGAGCGGAAACGGCAGAAGGCTTCAGCAGCCTGGAGCACCTTGGCTTCGGCAGTTCGCGGCTTGGCACGGACCAAGCGGCCTCTAAGCGGCTGGAAGAAGCCTTGCGGGCAGCCGGCATGCCTGTCCGGCTGGCGCCTGTCTTAACGCTGGCCACGGTTACCGGAACGGCAGAGAAGGCTGCAGAACTGGCAGGGCGTGTTCCAGGGGCAGCGGCCGAGGCGATGGAGGGCTTTGGTGCAGCCTGGGCTGCATCGGTGTTTCAGCTGCCCGTGATGGAGATCAGAGCGATCTCCAATGCGGTTGGTCCCCGGGACCGTGCGGCCTGGCGGATTCAAGATGCGTTTCAATCACTGGAGTCGGCATGCGCCGTGTTAAGGGAGGTAATGTAACGATGAAGATAGCCTATTCACCATGTCCGAATGATACCTTTATATTCCACGCCTGGGCCAGCGGATTGATCCCTGGTGCGCCTGAGCTGGAGGTTATGTATGCGGATATAGATATAACCAATCACTTGGCAGCGGAGCGTAAAGGCCCTGAAGTGATGAAGATCTCTTATGCCGCGCTTCCCTGGGTGCTGGCGGATTATGCACTGCTGCCCTGCGGCGGAGCGCTCGGCCGCGGCTGCGGACCGCTGGTGCTGACAGCCGGCGGGAACGGGCAGGCGGGCACGCCGGAAATGCTGTCCGGCAAACGGGTGGCCGTCCCAAGCGAACGCTCCACCGCTTATCTGCTCTTCCGGCTGTGGGCAGCTCAGCAGGTACCAGGCGGTGTCGGTGAGATTGTCGTTATGCCTTTCCATGATATTATGCCAGCGGTGCGGGACGGACGAATTGATGCAGGCCTTGTTATTCACGAGGCGCGGTTTACATACCAGAATTATGGACTAACCATGCTGACTGATCTCGGCAGCTGGTGGGAGTCGGATACGGGCCTGCCGATCCCGCTCGGAGCCATTATTGCCCGCAGAGGCATGGACACCAGGGCTCTGACGGAATATGTCCGGGCTTCGCTGCAGTATGCCTGGGCGAATCCTGAGGCTTCACGTGACTATGTCATGAGCCATGCTCAGGAGATGTCTCCTGAGGTAGCCAAGCAGCACATTGACCTCTATGTCAATTCCTTCTCCTCTGATCTTGGCGAGGATGGATATTCAGCAGTGGAGGCGCTGCTCACAAGGGCAGCTGCCGAAGGCTTGGTGCCGGCGGTTGATCCTGCTCTGCTCAGAAGCTGCTGATTACAGCTTACTCAAGCCCAATAAGGGGCGTCCTTAAGCCATACCAGGCTTAGGGACGCCCCCGTGTGTTAGCGGGACTGCATCAGCCCCGCCGCGATTTTTGCCGTACAATTAGTCATTAGTTTACACCGGGTGAGCCGTTGCTCATATTTTTACCATAGAAGATTTCATCCATCTCAAGCGTCAGCCGCTCCGTGATCTCGGCCTGCTGCTCGCCCGTCAGCTTATCCTTCGTATAGCCGAAGAGGTAGTTGTTCAGGTCAAACTGCTTCAGCTTGCACTTGGTATGGAAGATGTTCTCCTGATAGACATTAACGTCGATCATATCGAACTCTTCCTTTACTTCATCCGGAATATAGTTCTGAATGGAGCTGATATCGTGGTCGATAAACAGCTTGTGCCCATGGATATCCCTTGTGAAGCCGCGCACCCGGTAATCGATCGTCATGATATCGGTATCGAACGAATGAATCAGATAATTGAGCGCCTTAAGCGGCGAAATTTCCCCGCAGGTTGACACATCAATATCCGCCCGGAAGGTGCTGATGCCTTCGTCCGGATGGTATTCCGGATAGGTATGAACCGTGATATGGCTCTTGTCCAGCTGCAGCACAACCGATTCGGGCAGCGGGCCCGGCGATTCATGATAGGCTTCATGCGGCACTTCCACAATAGGTCCCTCAGAGACGAGTACCGTTACACTAGCGCCCTGCGGCACATAATCCTGCTGAGCGACATTCAGCACGTGGGCCCCTATAATGTCGGCCACATGCTTGAGAATCTTCTTCAGGCGGTCGGAGTTATATTGTTCATCAATATATTCAAGGTACGCTTCCCGTTCTTCCTTGGTCTGGGTATAACAGATATCGTACATATTAAAGCTCAATGATTTCGTAAGATTATTGAAGCCGTGAAGGGTTACACGCTGTTCAGGTGTGAGTACCATTGTTTTTTTATCCCTCATTTCTTTAACCAGATGTTTGATTTGTTGTTATATTACCCATAAAATAAGCTGTTCATCGCCTGTGGCGACAATTTTTACAATAGAAACGACAAAAAACCTCCGAAACAAGGCTAGTACCTTGTCTACAGAGGTTTCGGACCCGGCTAACCGGTAACGCGCTTTACAATCTCCAATACATTCAGGCGGGACAGCTTGGTGCCGCCGGTTGAAATGACGTTAACAGTCGCATGGGCCAGGGCAAGAGGGATGCTGCAGAACTTCAGGGCCGGCCCCGGCTTTAAATCCGCTATATAGCTGTCTGCCTGCTGCAGGTTGCGCTTGGCATAGCGGATCATCTCTTCGTTATCCCAGCCTTCCGGATAGTAATCGACGCCTCGCCCCAGATCCTCGTTCCGGTTACGGAGAATGTTGACCGCCTGCAGGCCGCGTCCAAAGGCAACCGCCTTGACAGGGTCCGACTCTGTGCCGTCAAACCACAGCCACAGCTCGGACAGCATTTCGCCCACCATGCCGGCGACGCTGTAAGTATAGGCATCCAGATCCGCTACTGTATGAACGGTCCATCTGCGGTGCACCCATTCCGCCATCTGCTCGGACATCATGGTAATGTAACGCTTCACAATATCCTGTGCGGATGAAGGGCAGAGCATTAGCCATTCATAGATACGAACCGATACGGGCGGCAGAATATTCGCATGGGGGATGAGGAGTGCTTCAAGCTCGGTCCTGGGTTCTAAGCCGCGAATCGCCTCACTTACTCCGCGGAGGAGATCGATCTTCGTCTGATCGGGCAGATCCGGGTGATCCTCAATCTCATCAATAGCACGCATGCAAAGATAAGCAGAGGCGACCGCTTCTTTAAGCCCAGGCTCTAGACGGCTGATAGGTATGTAGAACGTACGGCTTGTCTTCTTCAGCATCGACATGGCGCCATTCACAATCGTTTTAGTAATGACACGTCACTCCAATAACTCTTTTGTAGTTATCTTCATGATACTATACTTCGGGTGGATTATCTAATCGTCGCCTGCTTGCCACCATGAAGATAAATTTTATTACTATTACACGTATAGCCAACCTGGTAATCAGTTAAACGCATCGGCGAAGATAAATAAGGGAAAGCTGCGTCAACTGTGAGTATTCTGCTCTGTTGCTGGCTGTCTGCTTCCATGTTAAGGTAGTGTAAGCGTAATGAATTCAGGAAGAGGAGAGGAAGCCATTGCGAGAAGCTTATGAGACGTTGAGTGCAGAGCGGTTGGCGGAGCTTCATGGTGAGCTTAGCCGGCAGTACGAAGAGGTGGTTCAGGAGCATCTGTCCCTGGACATGTCCAGAGGCAAGCCTGCTCCCGAGCAGCTGGATCTCTCCATGAACATGCTGGATACCGTCCGTTCGGATAACCTTCACGATGTGGAGGGTCCTGATGTCCGCAATTATGGAGGGCTGGATGGCATCAAGGAAGCGAAAGTTTTCTTCGCCGGGATTCTTGGTGTGCGCCCGAGTGAAGTCATGGTTGGCGGCAACTCAAGTCTTGCCATGATGCATGACACGGTTGCAAGGGCGCTGTTGTCTGGCGTATATGGCGGCGAGGTACCTTGGATGAAGGTGCCTGGCATCAAGTTTATCTGCCCGAGTCCGGGGTACGACCGTCATTTTGCGATTTGCGAACATTTCAATATCGAGATGATTACCGTGGATATGCTCGAAGACGGCCCTGACATGGATGCGGTGGAGCGGCTTGTCCGGGAGGATGGCAGCATCAAGGGGATGTGGTGCGTACCCAGATACAGTAATCCGGAGGGAATCACCTACTCGGATGAAGTGGTTCGCAGACTGGCCGAGATGAAAGCCAAGGCGCCGGACTTCCGCATTTTCTGGGATGACGCATACTGTGTTCATCATCTGACGGATGAACCGGCCGAACTTGCGAATATGTTAGAAGCATGCAGAGAAGCGGGCAATCCGGACCGGGTATTGATGTTTGCTTCGACCTCCAAGGTCACGTTCCCTGGATCGGGTGTAGCCGTCATGGCGGCAAGCGAGCGGAACCTGGAAACGATACGCAAGCAGGTGTCCTTCCAGACAATAGGCCCGGATAAAATCAATCAATTAAGACATGTCCGTTATTTCCCGGACAAGGATGCGCTGCATGAGCATATGCGGAAGCATGCAGCCATTGTCGCACCGAAGTTCGATGCCGTGCTTCAGATCCTTGACGAGGAGCTGGGCGGCAGAGAGATTGCGGACTGGAAGGCTCCCAAAGGCGGCTACTTCATCAGCCTGAACACGATAGACGGCTGTGCCCGGGAAGTTGTCCGGCTAGCTGGTGAAGCAGGGATTACACTGACCAAGGCAGGAGCTACCTATCCATACGGCAATGATCCAAGGGACCGGAATATACGGATAGCGCCTACCTATCCAACGCTAGAGGAACTGAAGAAGGCGATGCGCGTGCTCTGTATCTGTGTGAAGCTGGCAAGCATTCGCAAGCTGCAAGAAACAGGTGCATAAAGGAATATAAGAAGCCCCGGGCGAGTCTGCCAGCTGCAGACCTGCCCGGGGCTTCTTTCTTATTACTATTGAATTGCTTACTGGATGTTCTCAAGCTCGTTCGCAACCGTCTCAATCATGTTAACGAAGGATGTGAGTTCCTGTGAGCTGGCAGCCTGGTCTTCCCGCTGCTCGCTCAGGAAGGTCAAATCCTGCTCGGTCAACCCGATATAGTTCAATTGTTTGCTTCGCTTGTCCCCTACGTTGATCATGCTGTTCCTCCATCGTGTCACGTAAATCGAGATTCAATCACTTCGTTGAAAGTAATATAAGTTTATTAGAAAAGTATTCGAATAGGAAGCACCTGTTCTAATGCCGATGCCTATTAAAATAACAGTCGTACTGGAAAACATTACCCTTAAAGTTGTGTCTTATTTTGTCGATAAATGTAGAATAATGCTTACTTAAGGGGTGCTGATAACATTGAAGAAATTATGGTCGCAGAAGAGGCAGCTGCCAAAGCGGCTGTGGAAGCGCAGTACACACGAGTCGCGTATGATGAGAACAAGACTCATTTTTGCTTTTCTCCTGGTGCTTGTCGTGCCCAGCGTGCTGATCGGCTATTTTTCGTACCAGAAGGCTTACGATGAAATCCGGTTCCGGATTGAAGAATCGATCTACTCGAATATGGATTTAGTGAGGGATAATGCCCATACCCGGATGACGGCACATGTGAACAGCCTTAATCAGCTGTCAGGGCAGTTGGAAGAGATCGGTGAGGAAGCCGATGTGGAAGGAATACTTACGGAATCGATTAAGGCGCTTCCGGAAATACAATCCATTATACTGGTGGACGAGCAGGGTGAAATGATTCATACAGCGGGTGCTGTTCTGCCTGAACCGCAGGATGGCGCTGCTCTTAAAGATGCGGTTTGGTTTACTGAAAGCGCAGCCAGGAATGGGGAAGCTGTTATATCCGATACAGCCTTTGATCCAGCTGCCAATCTGATGACGGTGATGGTGTCGAAGGCGCTGCAAGATGGCCGGATTTTGTCCTTGAAAGCAGACCTGCAGGCATTCTCTGACATTGTTAAGCGTACCAGATTAGGGGATACGGGTACATTGGCTGTTATTGATTCCGAGAACAAAATTATTGCCGGGTCAGGCTTCATATTTGACGCAGGTATCTACGCGCCGGGCGTGCCTTTTAATATGGCGGTTGATAAAAACAGTGAAGCGGTCAATCGTGAAGGCCGTGATATTGTACATTTCGTTCAAGTACTTGAACAGCCAGCGATAATGGAACTCAGCACTTATGTCGGAGCGGATCAGCTGACAGGCTGGAAAGTAGTCGGTATATTAGCCCTGGATGATTACACGGTTGCAGCTAAGCCGATTTTGATCCGGGCGCTGATTGTTATCGGGGCATCCGCTCTGGTTGCAGCTATTGTCGTGTTCTTCATCGTGCGTGTATTCGTTGTGCAGATGGGCAGACTGCGTCAAGGTGTTAAGCGGGTTAGCGAAGGCAATCTTAATGAACGTGTCAACATAACGAGCCGCAACGAATTTGGCGAGCTTGCACATGATTTCAATACTATGACGCTCTCTCTGCAGACAATGGTAACCGAGCTGAGCCACGCATCCGCGCTGCTTGCCACATCGTCGCAAACGATTAAAGAAAGTACAGAACAAACCTCTGACTCGGTTCAGCATGTAGCGGAAATTATTTCACAAACCGCGGATAGCGCCGTAACAGGTGCGGAGTCAGCTCAGCAGACAGCAAGGGCTGTGGAAGAGATGGCGAGCGGTATCAGCTCAATCGCAAATTCAGCAGGAACAATTGTTGACTCGGCAGGCAGAACGGAGGAGGATGTCGCAGCGGGCAGCCGTACGATCGATGACGTGCGGGGCCAGATGGACCGGATTCTGGAGGCAGTCAAGGAAACCTCCGGAGTCATGGACGAGCTGACTGAGCTGTCGGATAAGACGAGAGGGATGAACCAGGCTATTGTGGATATTGCGGAGCAAACGAACCTGCTGGCCTTGAATGCGGCGATTGAGGCGGCCAGAGCAGGCGAATCGGGACGAGGCTTCGCTGTTGTTGCCGGTGAAGTCCGTAAGCTGTCCGAACAGTCCAAGCATACAGCAGATGAGATCAGTGCCGCCATCGGAAGCATGCTGCAGCTGATCGAACGGGCAACGAAGAATATGAACGGGAATGTTCATAACCAAGTTCATGAAGGGATTCGCACAAGTCAGGCTGCAGCGGCCGCCTTCCAGAATATTGAGCAGTCCACAGCCAGCATCATTGAGCAGATACAAGCGATTTCCGCAACAGCTGAGCAAATCTCGGCGGGCACAGAAGAGGTGGCGGCCTCGGTGAACGAGCTATCCAAGATTTCGGAGCACTCGGCCGAAGGGGCGACGACCACATCCGCAGCAGTTGAAGAGCAGATGGCATCGATTCAAGAGATTACAGCTTCTGCTCATCAGCTGGCTGAAATGGCGGCGAAGCTGCAGGAATCGGTCAAACGGTTTAATCTTGGGGAATAAAATCTAATAGATAGGTAGTAAGTAGGGGCAGCCCCGTTGTCATTCA
>NZ_QKRB01000045.1 GCF_003233845.1 Paenibacillus sambharensis | reverse complement strand
TGATATGCTCCCCATACGGTAGACAGGTGAAAAATAAAAACCTGTTTACTGTATAGGGAGCATTTTTCATGCCTAGAAATAAACTGAACGCTTTAGAAAAATTGGCAATCCTTCAAGAGATCGAAGCTGGTCATATTGGAGTGAGGGCAACTGTTAAGAAGTATGGCATTGCCATGTCTACGCTTGCGAATTGGCAACGTCGTTATCGGTTGTATGGTACTGAGGGACTAGAGGTCCGTAAACACAACCGTAGTTATTCCGAAGAGCTGAAGCATCAAGCGGTTAAGGATTACTTGGAGGGGAAATTGTCACAGAACCAAGTCATCGATAAGTACGGGATCGCTTGTCGAGCGCTGCTCTTCAATTGGATTAAGAAGTATACTGGTCATAGCAGCTTAAAAGCCTGTACAGGGGGAACAACAGCTATGACCAAGGGACGTAAGACAACATGGCAAGAGAGGATCGACATCGTCCTATATTGCCTTGCGAATGGACAAGACTACACGAAGACAGCAATGCAATTCCAGGTTTCTTACCAGCAAGTATACGGATGGGTGAGAAAGTATGCAGAAGGCGGACAGGATGCTTTACAGGATGGTAGAGGGCGTGCCAAGGCGCCTGAAGAGTTAACGGAAGTCGATGAACAAAAGTACGCGATGAAGAAACTGGAGTACGAAATCGAGCGACTCCGGGCGGAGAATGCTTTCTTAAAAAAGTTACAGGAGTTCGAAAGGAGGTGTCCCTAAGCCAACATCGGCAAGAGAACATCTACCTTGCCATTCAAGCTGTCCAGCGCACAGAGTCAATGACCATACAGCTTTTATGCGGCGTTGCTGGGATTCCGAGGTCGAGCTATTACAAGTGGCTTAATCGAACACCTAGCTCACGTGAGCTGGAGAATAGAAAGCTGACAGAGATGATGATGTCCATGTACGAGAAAGTTGAGGGCACCTTTGGTTACCGGCAATTAACGTTACATATGCGCCGAGAATGGCAACATCCGATTAATCATAAGCGAGTGCAAAGACTGATGAGGATTAAGAGAATCCAGTCCGTCATCCGCAGAAAGAAAAAGAAGTATGAGCGTTCTACGCCGCAGCAGGTAGCTGAGAACGTGCTTAACCGCAAGTTCCAAGCGGAAGCGCCGAATGAAAAGTGGGTTACAGATGTCACGGAGTTTAAGTATGGCAATAGCCAGAAGGCTTATTTAAGTGCCATCCTCGATCTTCATGATAAATCGATTGTTTCTTATGTACTTGGTCACTCGAATAATAATCCTCTCGTCTTTCAAACGTTGGATTTGGCTTTACAGGCAGCCCCTAATAGCAAGCCTTTAATTCATAGCGACCGTGGCTACCAGTACACGTCACTGAGGTTCAAAGAAATGCTGGACAAGGCTAATATGACGCAGAGTATGTCCCGAGTGGGCCGTTGCATTGATAACGGTCCGATGGAGTCTTTCTGGGGAACCCTAAAATGTGAGAAGTATTATTTGCATACCTACCGCACATATGAGGAACTAAAGAAGGATATCGATGACTACATTCACTTTTACAATAATGAACGGTTACAGGCAAAACTAAACGGCCTCAGCCCCATAGAATTCAGGACGAAGGCCGTTTAACTAACTTTTATTTTTTGTACTGTCTACTTGACGGGGTGCAGTTCAATCTTATTCCTGTGACGCCATTCTCTGTTTCACTACGACCATTCCCTGTTAAAACGGAGTTTCGGCCGCAGAACGCTAACGAACCTCGCACACGTTATTAGCCGCCAAAAGGCGCTTTTGGATCTGTGACTTCACTAATCATCTCACCCTGCTTCATCCTGGGCCTTCCGGTACGCCAGCATATCCGATAAGGACTGGTCGAATGAAACCGCAGGCTCCCAGCCGAGCTGCTTAAGGGCCGAGCAGTCAACCGGCTCCGGGGAAGCCGCAGTTGAGCTTCCAACCTCCCACTGGATGGCGGAGCCAGTCAACCGGTCATATGAGTCAGCTATTTCGCCGAGTGAACGGAAGACACCCGAAGCAACAGGGTAACAGACACCCGGCCCCCCTGCTTCAAGCAAAGCTCCGTACGCAGCGACTGCATCCCGGACATCGAGATAGTCACGGCGCTCGGTGCGGGAGCTGAGCCGGAACGGCGGCATTGGTCCGGCTTGAATCTCGCCGCGCTCCTGGTGCTTCATTGCCCGAACCGCATGCTCCGTGATCAAGGCACAGATTCCAGTCGACGGACCCGGGCCGATCAGGTTGGACGGCTCAGCGACCATAACATCCATGCCGTACAGGGCATGCCAGCTAAGAGCGGCGCTCACCTGCATTGTTTTACTGAGCCCGTAAGGATGAGGCGGCCTCGGCGCCGCATTACCCTCGGGCCAGTGGTAACGGATCATAGATCCTGCCACCAGTACCCTGCAGGGCCTTGCGAGGGCACGTATGGCCTCCAGCAGGTACACCGTACCCATCATATTCGTCTCCAGCCATTCAGCCGGCTTCTCCCACGAAGGTTTTACCGCGTTCCGGCCGGCCAGATGCAGGACCGCATCCGGCTCCACCGCCTGGGCCAGACGGCAGAGCGCAGAAGAATCGGTGAGGCTGCAGGCGGCAGGCTTGACACCCGGAAGAGACAAGTGAGGCAGGCTGCTCACGCGGTCTGATGTCTCCGGTCTGACCACCGCAGCAATCTCATAGCCGAGCTTAGAGAAATACCGGCATGCATGCATGCCGGTGAATCCTGCTGCGCCGGTTATCAGCAGCCTCTGGCCGGAAACGCGGGAACTCCCTAGTTTTCCTCCATCCATGCCGCCAGCTCCTCCAGCATTGTTCGATATTCGGGCACCTGATAATTCCAATCCGGTCTTGTCGATTTCAAGGTGCGGTCGAGGCGTATCGCATCATCCGGCTCAATAGCGATATCGCTCCGGTTCCAGACTCTCTGGAACAGCTGCAGCAGCTCCAGCTTGCTTACCGGCTCAGGTGCCGCAAGATGTACAAGCCCCCCAGCTTCAGGCTGCTCGATTGCATAGTGCACCGCTTTGGCCAGCTCCAGTGTCGTGACACCGTTCCACATTACACGCTCATACCCTTTAATCGTTCCCTGCTGCTTCAGGAACCACTGGAGCAGTCCAATCCCGTTATCCCTTATCTCCGGCCCTATAATGGAGGTTCGGATCGTCAAATGCCGCGGGTCCCAAACCTCACCAATCGCTTTGGTAACCGCGTAGACAGATACGCCGTCCGGCCGCTGGTCTTCGGTATACCCGCCATCATACCCGGAAAATACGCAATCCGAGCTGATATGAATAAGCCTTGCGCCTGCCTCATTAGCTGCATAACGCAGCCAATGGGGCAGCAGGCCGTTCACGAGGTAAGCATCGGCAGGCTTCTTCTCGGCATATTGATTGAGAACGCCTGCCGCATTCACGATGTAATGCGGACTCGTATCGCATACGGCACGCAGCACCTCGTTCATATCCGTTGCTTCCAGAAGGATTTCTCCTTCTTCACCCTTCGGGTCGCGAACCGTGCTGAATACCTGGGCGCCCGTCACCCGGCGAAAATAACGGACCAGCATATGGCCGGCCATCCCTCGGCCGCCGATGACGAGCATTCTCATGACAAGAACCCCCCGCTCATCAGCATCGCCTTGATCTCATCCTTCGTCATCAGCGAATCCGCAGAGCTGTAGCTGTCGAATTTGACCTGCGGACAATTCTGGTAACGCTCGCGAAGGCCTGGAATATCTAGAGTTGGCAGGATGACCAGATAGTTGTTGTCATAGACGACGGTCGTCTGGCTTTCATAGTCCGTCAGCAGAATTTCATGGATTTTCTCGCCTGGGCGAATACCGGTTTCCACCATCTGAACCTTCCGGCCCAGTGATTCCATCAGCACCTCAGCAAGATCGGATATTTTGCAGGTTGGCATGGCCATGACGAAGATTTCTCCCCCGGCACTCTCCTCCGACGCCTTGAACAGCAGCCGGATGGCATCCTCCAGTGTAAGGAAGAACCGTGTCATGCGCATATCGGTTATGCGAACCTCCTGCTTCTCGCGGATTTGGTCCATGAACAGGTGGATGACGCTGCCGTTCGTGCCCAGCACGTTCCCGCCACGTACACACACAAACTTGGTCGAGGTCTTCAGCAGGTTGGCATAGACGATCAGCTTCTCGCCGATTGCCTTCGTCATGCCATAGAAGTTGGAAGGATTCGCGGCTTTATCCGTCGAGATATAGATTACGCGCTTCACCTTGCCTGCTATGGCTGCCTCAATTACATTCTGGGTGCCGATTACATTCGTCTTGAGCGCTTCATACGGCTGATCCTCACACACCGGAACATGCTTGAGAGCAGCCAGGTGGAACACGTAGTCAACTCCCTCACAGGCCTTCATCATCGCTTCCCGGTCACGGATATCCCCGATACAGAAGCTCAGACGCGCATCTTCGAAGGTACGACTCATTGCAACCTGGCTGGACTCATTGCGTGAGAATACGATAATTTCCTTGGGATTCTGCGGAAGCAGCTGACGGATCAGCTCATACCCCCATGATCCTGTCCCGCCGGTTACTAAGATACGCTGATTATTAAACATTCCATTTCCCTCCAAGCAAAAATTTTACCACCTTATCCGAAACATCCGGTGTGTCGTAGCCTTCAGGCAGCTTCCAGCCGCCGGCCAATGCTGTCATTACGGCAGCAGCACCCTCGATCCGGTCCGGCTGCAGTCCGCATACGACATTGCTGCCGCAGTCTACAGTCTCCGGCCGTTCTGTGGTCTGTCTGATTGTCACAGTCGGCACCTGGAACAAGCAGCACTCCTCCTGTACAGTACCGCTGTCGGTGATGGCTAAGCAGGCATGCTTCTCCAGCAGGACAAAGTCAAAGAAGCCAAACGGCTCATGAAACTCCACCAGACTGTGCATCGGCTTCTGGATATTCTGGATAAGCCGGGATCGTGTACGAGGGTGAACGCTGCAGATCAAACGCCTGCCCAGCCGTTCGGCTGTCCGGTTCAGCCCTTCCAGAATACCGGCCAGCCGATGAGGATCGTCGACATTTTCCGCCCGGTGCGCCGTTACCACTCCGTACTCGCCTGGCTTGAGCGCCAGTCTCTCCAATACATCACTGGCTTCAATGGAAGCTGTGTAGTGCTTGATGACTTCATAGATCGGGTTGCCGGTCTTCACAATCCGCTGGGCGGGGAAGCCCTCGCGCAGCAGATTCTCCTTGCTGTATGACGTGTAAGGCATGTTAATGGTTGATACCGCATCAATGACTTTGCGGTTCTTCTCCTCCGGGACCGCCAGATCATAGCAGCGGTTGCCCGCTTCCATATGAACCACGGGAATACCCATTCGTTCGGCGAGAACGGCGCACAGCGCACTGTTGGTATCGCCGAGCACCAGCACAACATCTGGCTTCTCCTGCTCAAGAACCTGCTCCGTCTGCTCGAACATGGCGGACAGCTGCTTGCCAAGCGATTGTCCCGGCAGCTTGAATGTATAATCGGGCTTGCGCAGCTGAAGCTGGCGGAAGAAGATGTCGCTTAATGAGGGCGAGAAGTTCTGCCCCGTAAATATCAGTACATGCTTATCCGCGAGCTGATCCAGCTTGCGGACGATCAGGCTGAGCCGGATAATTTCCGGTCTAGTACCCAATATGGTTGCGACGCGCATTACATGTTCACCTGTCCTTTCATCTGCCTGCCCGGGCCTTTCCCTTAGCCCTGCTCCGCTGACGGCTTGATGTACGCCGAACACGGCGGCCAGCTGTCTTCTTCGGTTTGCCTCGTTTTGCACGGAGCGCGTTCCGGGTATGACTCCGGCCGCTGGCCGCCCGATTCTTGCGCAGCTTCCTCAACCGTCTGACCTTCCTGCGCCGCTTCCTGCCAGCCGGAACAGCGCCAATCGGTTCCCCATGCGGCAGGGCACGCACTAATGCGTCCGGTACCTGCCTGACCTGCTCAAAGCTGTAGCCCTCCTGCCGGAAAGCCTCCTCGCTGGCAAAAGGCCTGAGCACCGTGCCTTCCCGGATATAGATGGCGGGCCCGCTGCCTTTCATTGGTATATGCTGCGCAGGATTCACCGCCTGCAGGGCGGCCAGAAACTGATGCAGCCGCTCCCGGTAGCCTTCAATGCCGAACGCACTGGCCGCAGCCCCGCTGCTGCGCTCGCCAATGCTGCTCCTCAGTCCCGCGTTCGCTGTCAGCTGGTTAATCCGTTCTGCAAGAGCAGCGGCATCGCCCGTTGGCACGGCGAGAGCTTCGTTGCCGGTCGCACGGTGAATTTCCTCAAGCCCGCCCGAAGCATAGGACACAACCGGCTTACCGAAGACCATGCCTTCCAGCGCCGTCATGCCGAACCCTTCTGCAGTCAGGCTTGGAATGACGACGATATCCATGGCCGGATAGATCCTTTCAATCCTCTCCTCAAACCGGATCAGCCGGATCTGGTCCATGATCCCGTTGTTCTTGGCGGCATCCAGGCAGCTTCCAAAGTAGCCTTCATCGACCGGATTGCCGACAATCAGAAACTGTGCATGCTGGTGCTGCCGGGCAATCTGTATCGCAGCCTCCATAAAATGATGAAGTCCTTTACTCTCATAGATGGCTGATGCAATATAGCCGATGAGCACATGGTGATGGTCCAGCCCCAGCTGTCTTCGCACGCTGGCCCGGTTGACTGTCCAGCTCTCAGGAGCAAGATCAGCTGTTTGCCAGGAAGGCGGCAGAGCTGTGCATTGGTCTGCAAGCCCGGCGTTCAGGAATGGTCTTAGCGTTGAAGCTGAAATACCGATGATTCTGTCAGCGTGCCGCCCCATCCATGCGGCTGCAGCTGTTGTATACTCCGTCTCACGCATCGTCTCCATGATGGCCCATACTGTCGGGATGCCGAGCGACTTGGCAGCAACTGCCGGCAGCGGATGAACAGCCGTGCTGACGAGCACGGCATCCGGCTGCGACCGCATCAGCAGCTCCGTCAGCATTTTCCATTCATTGCCTTCCATAGCCTTCTGAATCTCAGCCTCAAAATCCGGCTGACCGAGATACAGCGATACAACAAGCGGCACAGGCACAACGGAGACCTTTACCCCCATCTCCCTGGCAGCCCCCGCAATCATTCCCTCCCCGGGAACAACCAGTGTGCAGTCGTAGCTTGAAAGCAGCTCGCGGATCATGAACAGCAGCAGCTTCTCGGCTCCAGTCACATAATCGGGACTGCAGAGATGGGAAAATACAAGCATCCTTGGTTTTGTATTATGCATGGCACCATACCCGGTGCTTCACTGCCGCGGGTACGGGTCACCTCCTTTGTGACGGGTAGTACACTATATTAACGGGACAGACCAACTGGCACGACATTTGACCCCTTGTCATTCGTACAAATTCACCGGGTTAAGGGGAGACCGGCTGTACCCGAGACATCTGGCGCTATCCGAACAAGGTAAGCAGCATGGAGTGGAGCCGGTGCAGGTAGGTGTGTTCTTTCATCGTCCGGTACAGCCCCCGCATGGCGACAGTCTGCCGTTCTTCCTCATGGGCAAGATAATAGTCGATCTTGGCAATCAGCTCTTGAGGCGTCCCATAGGTCGCCACCTCAACACCCGGTGTATAATAGCGCGCAAGATCGGACCGCTCATCCGTCAGCTGCAGTGTTCCACAGCCGGCTATTTCGAAGGTGCGCGGATTAGGTGTTGCCGCCCCGATCCCCGCACTGTTGAAATTGAAGGTTGAATCATCCGGCGAACGGTGCATATTGATGACAATCTTGGCGCCGCTGTATGTCTCAGAGGTCTGCAAAGGCTCCATCCACCTCCCAAGCTCGATCTTGGATGACAAAATCGGGTAGGTCTGGAGCCGGTCCCACCAAATGCCCGTGATGCGGACGTCTCTTTGGGCCAGCTCTTCCGCCACCTGGTCGAAGAATGCGACCCGGTTCCAGTAGGCTGAGCCTACGAAGCAAACCTCCCTGCGGTTATCCGCAGCCGTGTTACGCGGCCTGAAATGTGCCGGAAAAGCGGCGAGAGGAAGATGGTACACACGCTCGCATCCTAGCGAACGGTAATAATCAACACAGGTGCTCTCCAAGGTAAAGACATCATCATAGTGGGCAGCAAGCAGTGATGTTTTGTCCGTATAATACGGATCATCCGTAAACCACACGGCTGTACGGATTCCCTCGCTTCGTATCTGGTCCACCTGAGTGGTGTCAAAGTCGAGGGCATCCAGAAACAGCACCAGATCGGGGCGGAGGCTTAGGGCCGTCTGTGCAACATTCTCCCCTGGAGCCATGATAGTCACCTCGCCAACCAGCTGCCGCAGGGAAACGGAAACTGCCTCATCCAGCGGCGAGTATGGATATCCCTTGCCCGTGGTGACATAGAGCACATGAAGCGGCCGCACGGGAAACGGCTGCTCGGCATGGCGAATCACATGCTCACACTGTCCGAGCCAATATCCGTCCCGGTAACCGCTTGGATAGCCGTCCTGTCTGCCTCTCTCGTATTCTCTGTCTGCGGCCGTCTGCCGGCTGGCACGGCCCCGGGCAGCCGATCTGGAACGAACTGACCCGGCAGTGTTGGCCCCGGCAGTTCTGACAGTTCTCTGCAATCTTCTCTTGCGCTGCATATGAAGCACCTCTCCTTTCCTGTACAGACCGGATCTAGATAAATGACAAGAGCCGATCCACTCTATTGGTGTAATTGTGATCTCTCAACGTTCGCAGCAGGCCGCGAACCGCAATTTGGCTGCGCTCTTCCTCGTGCTTCAGGTAATTGCGGATTTTTGCCGTTAGCTCCGCTGGGCTGCTGAACGTTTCAATCTCCAGTCCCGGCTTATAGTAGCTGCTCAGATCCTCTCTCTTGTCCGTCAACTGAAAGGCACCGCAAGCGCTGATCTCAAAGGTTCTGGGGTTAATGGAGCGCCCTGGGAGATTATAGGTGTTCCGGTTGTCCTTGCCCGGCTCAACCGTCCTGTGCAGGTTGATGACGATCTTCGCTCCGTTATAATAACGGACTGAATCCTCCACAGGCAGCCATCCCGAACGGATCGAGGGGGCCAGGCGGCTATAATGGTTTAACCGGTCCCATAGACCGCCCGCAATAAAGACTCGGCGGCCGCTCAGTTCACCGGCAATTTCGTCGAACATCCGAATCCGGTTCCAGAAGCCTTGGCCGATAAAACAGACATCACTCCAATATTCCGAGCTGACCGCAAGGGGCTTGAAGAGCTCCGAATATGCGGCGAAGGGCAGATAATGAACCTCGGCACACCCCAGATTGCGGTAAAAGGGCACCGTACTCAGCTCATGAGTAAATACAACGTCATATCTGGGGGCGATTGAGGCCGTATACTCCGACACATAAGGATCGTCGGCAAACCAGATCGCTGTCTTGATGCCCATAGCCCGGACCGCATCGACCTGCTCCAGATGATCCTCGGGAAACACATGAAGGCCATTGAGCACCAGCATGAGATCCGGCCGGATGGCGGAGGCCATTTCCCGCATAGTTTCAGCCTTGCCGACCTTCACCTCTGACGCACACTCGCGGAGCGCTGCGGCAACCCCTGTGTCAATGGCATCAAAGCCTTGCGGAATATAGAGAATGCGAAGCGAACGTCTGGGGGGCCGGCTTGCGTACGCAGCGGACGCAGCAGCCGCGGCCTGGCAGGCGCCGTCACGCCAGCCGCGCATGAAGCCTTCCCGCCTCCCGTCCGTGCGGCCTGCGGCAGCAGACCGTTTCCCGCTATCTTTCTTCATCAACGAAACACCGCCTTGTCGGGTACTTACACCCTAAATATATGTCGCCCCCGCCAATCACACATGGACACTTGTCAGCCCATGCTCAAAAAAGGCAGAATGCCACCCGGCAAATACCCTGCACGACACTTGTCCGAGAGCGCCAAACAAAAAAACAGGCAGCCCCTGCCTATTGGCGGTGCTGCCTGTTCCGCTGGTCCAAACCTTACTTCCTTACGCATTCTCTATAGGACCCTGCTAAATCTGATGCTCATAAGCGATTTGATGCCCGTCCTCGAAGCCCTTGGCGAACCCTGCATTATAACCCTCGTTATAGGCCTGATTGTAGCCTTCACTGTAGGTACGCGTATTCGCGGTCTTGCGGACTCTTCGTTTCACAGCCGAGGCCGGCTTATTCCGCTTGACGGCCCTTTTGCGCCCAGCCCGCCCGTCCTGCTTCCTGCGGCGCTTGGGCCGGCCGGCTGCCGGCTGCTTGCTTTTCTTCACGCTTCGTTTCAACAGCGGACTGCGCCGTACGGCCGTGCTGCGCGTCCGCCGCTTGCGTGAGGACTGCCCTGCTTTCTTCACCTGCTATTCCTCCCCGTGTTCTCCAATTCGGTCTCTGCGTCCCGGCGGACGCTCCCCGACTGGCAGGCTTATCCATGGCGGAGCAGGCTTACCCTTGCGCCTTCGCCCTGGAAAGGAGCCTGTTATGGAATCTGCCATCCGCTCCTGCAGTCCGGTCAGCAGCCGGATGTTCTCGCCAATGGAACGGGCAAGCTGCGGAGAGACATCCGTCAGGTCTGCAATATTTTGCAGGATAACGGCCATCGCATGCTGGCTCTTGGCCACGGAGGCAATCAGCTCAAGCTTCACCTCATGTTCACGGCTGCTGTGGCGGACCATTTTACTGGTCTCCCATATCAAAGTTGCCGCTGAACATGCCTCCCATGCCATCTTCTGAGCTTCCGCCTTCCCCTCCGACAACCGCCTTAAGCACGCCGTTCATTCCTTGGCCGAGCTTATTCAGCCCCTCAATCATTTCGATGACCTGATCATGAACCTGCATCGTTTCCTTTAGCAGGTCCTGCTGGACGGTAAAGGCGTCTGAGGTCAGATGATTCACCATCCAGTTGCGGATCTTCTCCGCTTCTGTTGCCTTCGCCTCCAAGATCATGGCCACGTTCCACTGCATATTCGCCGATGCGTCCAGCATGCGCATATAGGCCTGTTCCCGGTTCATATCCTCATGCCCCTTCCATGCTTACTCCTCGTCAGTGCCTTCCATTTCCTTCATAATCGATGACAGATGATCAGCCAGCGTTTCCTGAAGATCTGCCAGACCGTTCAGATATGCCACCACGCTCTTGCATACGGTCGCCGAGCTCTCCAGCAGGCCATCAAATCCGCCAAAGTCCGGATGGGTATCCGGCAGTGAGTTAACGACCTGCGCCACTCGTACGGCTACATGCCGTTCCGCCTCCAGAACTCTCGCCATCTGCTGCTGGGAAACGGACAGATGCCCGATTACTTCATTGACTAGCTGCTGCACAGTTCACATTCCTTCCGTTTTTATATACAGCATATGCGGACTGTGCGCACATGCTACTTCACCCGATATTGCTTCCGGAGCACAAAAGAGGCTTACCCATGCCTGATTGAGTGCAGGGCAAGCCTCTTCTCAGAACCTGGCAGCAAGCTGCGCCTGCTACAGCCGCTGAACAACCCGTATAGGCGCGATAACCGGCAGACCTTCGGGCAGTGACATCAGGGTTTCCGGGGGAAAAACCGCCTGCGGCTTATCCAGCAAGCCCCATGCCTGAGCAGCATGAAGACTTGCCACCCTGCGGCGTATGCCTGACTCGACATAATACAGGGTCCCGTCCGGTGCAGAGGCAAGCGCACTTGTTCCTGTCAGCGGCTCGGCCGGGACCAGCCGCCAGGTGCTCTCTGCTTCGACAGCTGCTACCTGCGCTCCAACCGGCCAGCGTTTAAGCTCCAATTGGGAGAGGTGGATGACCGGGACTTGAACCGTGCCGGCAACCGGATGCCGCTGCCCCTCCGAGATCCAGTAAACTGTATCTCCAAGCCCTTTTACAAATACGAATGAGGGGTAGAAGCCGGTCTCCCCGTTCGGCGGCCAGCCTGCCGATGCATCTCCCATGCGAAGAGCCGCTTCCCTGGCTTCATAGACCAAGGCATGCGGGTTGCCCCATTTAGCCATGAAGTAGCGTTCATTCTCGTTATTTACCGCCATGAACTGATCGCCAAGCGCCTTCATGCTGATACTGCCGTAATGATGAATGAAGGTATCCCGTGCAAGGGCCAGCTCAAACCCCTGAAGCCTGACCCGTATGTTGTAATCGTCGTCTTCATAGTTGCCTACCACATAGCCCTCGTCAAAATATCCCGTACGCTCCAGCAGCTCCCGCCGGAAGAGCAGACAGAAGCCGGTGATCCGGTCCGTCCGCTGCCACTTGGCGGGATCGCACTGATTGAAGGCTTCGGCAAAAGGAAGCATGTCGTCGACCGACTCATACGGCACATCAATTCGCTGTTCACCGCTGATGTAGTTCGTCACGGGGCCAACCATGCCGATCCGGCTGTCGCTGTTCAGGCACTGCAGCATATTGTCCAGCCAGCGGGGCGTCACAAGCGTATCATTGTTCAGCAGCAGGATCGTGCTGCCTTTCGCCATCATTAACCCTTGATTAACCGCCCCTGCAAAACCGTGATTCTGCTCCAGGACACGGTACCTGATCTGGCCGCTGATGCTCTGCAGATACTCAGCTGTTCCATCAGTAGACGCATTGTCAATAACAATGATCTCGTAAGGCAGATCGGTATGCCTTGCAATGCTTTCGATACATAGCTTCAAGTAATCTCTCTTGTTGTAAGTCGGAATAATAATGCTTGTGCCATCGAACAAGGTGTCGAAGCTTTCTCTCCCGGCCGTGACTCCCTGTTTGTAGCCCTGCTGGTAACCTTCCTTATACACGCTGGCAACCGTCACGCGCCTGGCTGCGGAGCGGCGCCGCCGTGAACGCCTGCGGGGGCGTTGCCGGGTCACACCTGCCATAATTGTTCATCTCCCATCCCTATATGCGCTTTCGTAAATGAAGGTTCCTATCACGCTTCAACCTGTGCGGCGACCTGATCCGCTGCGTGGCCGAAGTCCAGGGCGACCTTGCCCTGCTCTGCGGCCAGACGCTGCGCTATGACAACTGCCGGTATCCCGGCGGATACAAGCGCCAGATCGCAGTCGACTCCGGATGCTTCCTGAATAGCCCGGTCTATATCCGGAAAACCGGCGACCGGTGCAATAATCCCCGCGATCTGAACACCATTCTGCTCCAGCCTGCGGGCAAATGCTGGCGCTGTATTGCCGATTACCAGCACTCGTCTACCCTCCAGAAGCCTGCTTAACCAGCCCTCCTGCAGCAGACTGTAATTAATGGTTGATGTCGTTAATCCCAGTCCATGCAGGCTTATGCCATGCTGCTGAATGACCTGGAACAAGAGCGGCTGGAAATGGGCTCTGCGCGACACGGGAACACCCGTAATATCCGCTTGTCTGACTGCTTCCGCAAGCCGCTCCCGTGCCCCGAAGTCGGGGACCTTAACACCGGCATTGCTTAAAAAGGGAGCCTTACGGCTTATCTCCTCCGGTTCGTAGACAAGCCCCTGTGCCAGGGCAAGCAGCTCGCCGTCTCCCAGCCTTACGACCGATAGCGGACTGCGTTCCCGGATGGAAGCTTCCAGCCGCTCGAATACCTCCTGCGTTCCCAGCAGCGGCAGCAGCTGCGGGGCCAGCTGTTGAATACCCGCTGATACAACATCACGCAGTGACAAGGCGGGGAGCATCATACCGGGAGGCATAAGGTCCTCCACCAGCTTCTCTCCCGCTTCATATCTCGCCATCTCAAGCGCTGCTTCACTAGCCTCATGAATCGTACCGCGCTCTTCCTCCGTGTTCCCTTCGCGGGCAGCCGGCTCGGAAGGCTCTGCTGTGGATGCCGCCGGTGCCAATACTGGCGCTTGCGCTTCCCCGTACTTCCCGGTTTTCTTCCGCCTCCGCCTTCTCAGCACAGCTCCCGCCCTTGCCCCGATTCCGTTCCCGTCACGTTTCTTCCCGCTTCGCTGCTTCTGCCGCTTTCCCCGCTTGCTAAGGGAAGCTGCTCTGCCTGACACCCTTCTTCTCCGCTTGCGGCGAGGCCTCCATACAGCAGCCGCCGCCGGACGGATAGCCGGCATGGCGGCCCCCGTCATCCTCTGGCTCCCCGCATTCTGGCGGATGCTTCGTACAACGAATCAAAGGTCCCCGCATCCGTCCACCAGCCCTCCAGCTTTCGGCTGCTCAGCTTGCCGTCGGCCGCATAGGCATTGTTTACGTCCGTAATCTCCAGTTCACCTCTGGCGGACGGTTCAATGGCTCTGACTCTGTCGAATACAGAAGCATCATACATGTAAATTCCAGTAACGCAGAAGCTCGATGAAGGATTCTCCGGCTTCTCCTCAATTCGCTCGATGCGGCTTCCATCACCTGTAAACACCGGCACACCATAGCGTTCGGGATCATGCACTTCCTTCAGCAGCACCATCGCGCCATCCTTCTGCTGCCGGAATGCCTCAATATGCGGCTTAAGGGGATCCTCGAACAGATTGTCGCCAAGCAGAACGATAAACTTATCATCCAGACCAACAAAGCCTTCAGCCAGCGCCAATGCTTCCGCAATGCCTCCGGCCTGCTCCTGAACCTTATAAGTTAAAGCAACACCCTCGCTATCCCCGCTGCCCAGATAGGCTGTAAACATGCCCGCTGCCGACCTGCTCGTTATAATGAGGATATCCGTAACGCCTGCTTGCCTCAGCTTATTGACCGCATGACTGATCATGGGCTGCTCCCCCACAGGAAGCAGGTGTTTATTGATCAGGTTGGTAAGCGGACGAAGCCTGGACCCGGTACCACCTGCCAGTATGACTGCTCTCACTCCATGTTCCTCCTTCACCCACCGAGTATAATGAAGCACACCTCTTACATGAACTGCGCCGGATCAGTGTTCCATTTTTCAATAAACAGCTTTCTGTTGCGTTCCAGGAGTGCCTGGAGCTCCTGCCGGTCTGTGCGGTTGAAGCTGGCACTGCCCGTATGATGAACGAGCGTATCCCTGCACATCAGCATCCTGCAGCCAAGTCCATGTACGCGCCTGCAGTAATCGTCATCTTCATAGTGTCCTGGAGCAAATTGTTCATCGAGTCTGCCGGCACGTTCATATACCTCACGCTTAATCACCATACAGAATCCGACCAGCCGCTGGACTTCCTCCCACTTGCCAGGGTCCGACTGATTTACCTCCCCGGCAATTCGTTGGAATTCGTCCATATCCGCAAAAGGATAGTCTACCTGCTGGCGTCCGCTTGCGTAATTGGTAACAGGACCGGCCATGCCGATATCGCTGCCGCTGTGAAGTGCGGTTAGCAGATTCTGAAGCCACCTTGGCGTCGCTGTCACGTCGTTATTAAGCAGCAGCAGATTGCGCCCGGAAGCAAGCCGCAAACCGGCATTGCATGCCTTTGGATAGCCATGCGAGGCCGGAAGCCGAACGAAGGGAACCTGTTCCGCCGCGCACCACGCCGCCGTGCCGTCCGTAGACCCGTCATCCACCGCAATGATTTCATAGGGCGTTACGGACTCGTCGGTATACCTGCGGATGGAGGCTACGCAGTCCTGCAGCAGCTGCAGCCCGTTATGGCCTGGTATGATAATACTCGTCAGCCCGTGCCCCATGGTCTGTCACCCCCTGCTGCCTCGCGCCTGCGTACAAGATCCGGCAATCCGAGCCGCGGACCTTCCTGCTCCATAGCATTACTGAGCGCTTCCATGTGGTCCCCCATAATAAGCCTCGCCACATCATTCCCTCTTCCCGTATTGGTCCTCCGAACCCGGTTGCGGGTTATCACGTCCACACTATAGCAGGCCGTCACCTTCAGCCCCGCAAGAATCGCTGCAGCCTGCGCTGCCGGTGGTACGGCCAGCCGGCCGGTGCCTATCGTCTCCAGCGCTTTGCGTGACAAGGCATGAGGAACCGATGTCAGCGAATTGGCTCTTAAGCTGCGGCGGCCAAGTGCGGTATTAACGAATGCCTTGATCACCGAAACATCATCCCACCTGTCAAACCTGCCGAGGTAAGGCATGATATCATTCAGCGCCACATCCGCCCCCTTGCTGACGGCTGTCAGGAAAGGCATGAGTTCAGATGCGGGCACTGGCAGATCGCCATCCACGAACAGCACGATATCGGCATCGGTCATTCCTGCGCCGACCGCCCGGCCGACATCATGGCCCAAAGGTTCAGGCATGTGAACAATTGTAATTCCCGGCACATCCAGCGCCGCAGCAAGACTGCCGTCTGTCGTACCGTTAATAACCGTGATGATGTCGCAAAGCGGAAGTTTTCGCAGCTCTTGAAGCACCCTGCCTATCGTCTGTTCTTCATTTTGTACCGAAACAACCGCTGCCGCGGACTGATGCTCTGGCAGTACGTAAGCGGTACCGGCAGCCCTTCTTCGTCCCGTCCGGCTGCTGCGTGCCCTGCCCCGTCCCCCGGCTTTACGTTTCTTCCTGCCGAGGTATCCTGCAGCATGCCTCCTCTTCATCATCTCACCTCACAATGCTGCCGTTTGCGCAGCAAATCCGTACAGCCGCCCCGCCGGCCCCGCTGTCCAATCAGCCATGCCGCTGCCTCCAGATGATCGCCGGTAACCAGCCGTTCAAGCGGGCTGCGGCGTTCCCTTGATTGGCGTTTACGGTTGCGAATGCCGACTGGTACCCGGTCAACCAGCCGGATATCCAGTTCAGCACTTGCCGCCTTAGCCTGAGCGAGCGGCGGAACGGCGAGTGCTTCTGTCCCAATAACCGTCATTGCCCTTCGGCTGATAGCGTGAGGCACAGCAGTCAAGGATGCTCCGCCAAGCTCAGGGAGCCCCAGCATCGCATTGAGCGCATGCTTGGCGAGTACGACGTTATGCACCTGCCTGCGCCGCCGGGGTCCATGGTAATTATTCAGGGCAACATCCGCCTTCTGTTCGAGGACAGCCCGGACATAAGGCCGCAGCTCTCCGGCAGTGATAACAAAATCACCGTCAATGAACAGGAGCACCTTCCCGCCTGCCGACATTGCTCCGATGCTTCGGCCTACATCATGCCCGAGCGCGTGGTCGTATTCGAGCACAACTGCTCCAGCTCTGCGGGCTGCTTCTGCTGATCCGTCCGTCGAGCCGTTCACAACGACGATCACCTCGGTTGACGGATGCACCTTCCTTGCTTCCTTGATAACTGCCGCTATTGTTCTTCTTTCATTCATAACCGGAATGATTACCGACACGACCGGCGGTGAACCTGCCCCTTCAGGCGGCCCGGAGTATGACTCCTCATCCGCGACAGGACTGGACTGCATGTTCTCTTTCCAGGCAGTTGACTGCTTACTATCCGTCTTGCCTGGCTTACCCTTCCTGTTGACTCTTATCCTTCTCTGTGCGGCACGCGGCTTCCGCCTGGCCTGGACCAGCCTGCGCCCCTTGCGGGCTCCGGCCCGTCCTCGCCCCCGGCTGCCGGCTGCCTTTCGCCGAACCGGCTTCATGCCCTCACCTCCCTAACGCAACTCTGCTGCGTAAGCGGCCGGCTGCATGGGCAAGCGGCAGGGATATCCGGTAACCACCGCTTTCGCCGGCCTTTTCCATCTCATTGTATGTACGGGAGACAGGTGCGGTATCGGCACCTGTACGGTTGGAACCAGACAAAAGCCGTTTTTTCTGCCTGCTGCTTACGATACGGCACTGCTGCTGGAGGTAACACGGCATAAGAACGGAGCTGTTATGTGAGATTCGTAAGACGTGCAGCATCGCAGTCAGGAGAGAAATGACGCCGGAATAAGCGCTGTCGCATGACGGAGAATGATTGAACCGGGGAGTGTATCGGGAGTAAATAAGGACAACCGGGGATATTGTTGTTTTCTCCTTCGAGGCAAAAGTCAAAAATGGCGGCGCAGGGATAGCCTCCCCAGCACCGCCATGTCTATCTTACTGCCTATTACTCATCATGCTGACTCTTTCGCCCGTAAGCATTCAACCCTACTGCCCGGGTCCGTTTAACCGACTGCGATCCAGTTCAGTTCGCCTGCCTCTATTGCACCAATCCGCTGACGAACAACGGAGATAACGGCAAAGTCACGGAACTTTTGTTTGATATAAGCATGACAGTAAGGGTGGTTCGTAGAAGCCGTCATGACATAGCTCTGATCGTTAAAGGCATCATCGAAGGCTATCACAATATCCATCTGCTCTTCCATGCCCTCAAAGGCAAATACAGCAACTCCAAACTGCTGAAGCACTTCACCCGTCAAACCAGGTGAGGCGTGGATCGGCTGGAAGGAGAGCTTGGAAGGTTTCAGACTGCCATCCGCAATATGACTTGCATGGACAGCACCCTCCCGAATATGGCGTCCTTCAATGATATTGTCTTGCAAATGGCCCGTGCCAACGACCCCTTCTGCCAGCAGTTCACCGCAGATAGCTCCTTCAGTAAACTGGCCAACCTGCTCTTGTACCGGCATGGAGGCAAGCAGCTCCTCCATAAGTTCCGGCGCAAGCTTCTCCTTCGTAATTGCTGCATTGTCAATTATCTCAGTCGTTACAGAACCCGGTATAATGTGGCTGCTGGTTATAGAGCGCGCTGCCAGCTTCGTAATAGTGACTGCTCCGTCTGCCAGCTTATCTCCCGCAACTGCGCCAGCTGCCAGCTTCTCCGCTGTGACCGCTCCGTCTGCCAGCTGCTCGCTGCCTACCGCCTGACTTGCGATATGCTCCGCTGCAACTGCCCCGGTCGCCAACCGGCTTCCGTCCACCACCCCTGCTTGCAGGTGCTCGCCGCCTATTGCTCCAGCTGCCAGCTTCTCAGCCGTCACCGCTCCGTCCGCCAGCTGCTCGCCGCCTACTGCTCCAGCTGCCAGCTTCTCCGCTGTGACCGCTCCGTCTGCCAGCGCGGCTGTCTCCACGGCCCCGGACGCGATTTTTCCGCCAGTTACCGCCTCATCCGCCAGCTTACCAGACCTTACTGCGCCGTCTGCCAGCTTCTTCGCTGTAACTGCACCATCCGCTATCTGTCCGCTGCATACCGCCTGGCCGGCGATATGCTCCGCTTCAACTGCCCCTGACGCCAAGAGGCTTCCGTCCACCATGCCTGGCTGCAGGTGCTCGGCGCCTATTGCGCCAGCTGCCAGCTTCTCCGCTGTGACTGCTCCGTCTGCCAGTGCGGCTGTGTCCACGGCTCCTGATGCGATTTTTCCGCCGGTTACCGCCTCATCCGCCAGCTTCTCTGTAATGACTGCGCCAGCTGCCAGCTTCTCCGCTGTGACCGCGCCATCCACCAGCTTCTCAGCTGTCACCGCTCCGTCTGCCAGCTGGCCGCTGCCTACCGCCTGACCGGCGATATGCTCCGCTGCAACTGCCCCGAATGCCAACCGGATTCCGTCCACCACCCCTGCCTGCAGGTGCTCGACCCCTATTGCGCCAGCTGCCAGCTTCTCAGCTGTCACCACTCCATCCGCCAGCTTCTCAGCTGTCACCGCTCCGTCCGCTATCTGCTCGCTGCCTATCGCCTGAGCGGCGATATGCTCCGCTGCAACTGCCCCGGACGCCAGGAGGCTTCCGTCCACCATGCCAGACTGCAGGTGCTCGGCGCCTATCGCGCCAGCTGCCAGCTTTTCCCCTGTGACCGCTCCGTCTGCCAGCGCGGCTGTCTCCACGGCCCCGGACGCGATTTTCCCGCCGGTTACCGCCTCATCCGCCAGCTTCCCGGACGTTACTGCACCGTCTGCCAGCTTCTTCGCTGTAACTGCACCGTCCGCTATCTGGCCGCTGCCTACCGCCTGACCGGCGATATGCTCCGCTCCAACTGCACGTGGTGCCAACCGGCTTCCGTCCACCGATCCTGCCGCCAGGTGCCTGGCGACAATTGTGTCATCTGCCAGCTTCTCAGCCGTCACCGCTCCATCTGCCAGTGCGACTGTATCCACGGCTCCTGACGCGATTTTCCCGCCGGTTACCGCCTCTTCCGCCAGCTTCTCGGACGTAACTGATGCGTTCCCCAGCTTCTCTGTAATGACTGCGTCATCCGCCAGCAGCCCGCTGCCTACCGCCTGAACGGCGATATGCTCCGAACCTACTGCTCCTGCAGCCAACCGGCTTCCGTCCACCGATCCTGCCTGCAGGTGCTCGGCGCCTACTGCGCCTGCTGCCAGCTTCTCAGCCGTTACCGCTCCGTCTGCCAGTGTGGTTGTCTCCACGGCTCCTGCCACGATTTTTCTGCCGGTTACCGCACCCTCCGCCAGTTTCCAGGACGTTACTGCTCCATCTGCCAGCTTCTTGGCTGCCACTGCGCCGTCCGCTATCTGACTACTGCCTACCGCCTGATCGGCGATATGCTCCGCTGTAATTGCGCCTGACGCGATTTTTCTGCCGGTTACTGCACCCTCCGCTAGCTTCCAGGACGTTACCGACGCATCTGCCAGCTTCTTCGCTGCAACGGCTCCATCCGCTATCTGACTGCTGCCTACCGCCTGATCGGCGATATGCTCCGCTGCAACAGCTTCTGCCGCCAATCGGCTTCCGTCCACCGACCCTGCCTGCAGGTGCTCGGCACATACTGCGCCAGCTGCCAGCTTCTCAGCCGTTACCACACCGTCTGCCAGCGCTGCTGTCTCTACAGCTCCTGCTGCAATTTTCCCGCTGGTTACCGCACCGTCCGCGAGTTTCCAGGACGTCACCGACGCATCCGCCAGCTTCTTTGCTGCAACTGCACCGTCAGCCAGCGCTGCTGTCTCCACGGCCCCTGCCGCGATTTTCTCGCCGGTTACCGCACCGTCCGCGAGTTTCCAGGACGTCACCGACGCATCCGCCAGCTTCTTCGCTGCAACGGCACCGTCCGCTATCTGACCGCTGCCTACTGCCTGACCGGCGATATGCTCCGCTTCAATAGCTCCTGCCGCCAATCGGCTTCCGTCCACCGATCCTGCCTGCAGGTGCTCGGCACATACTGCGCCAGCTGCCAGCTTCTCAGCTGTTACCGATCCGTCTGCCAGAGCTGCTGTCTCCACAGCACCTATCGCGATTTTCCCGCCGGTTACCGCCTCATCCGCCAGCTTCCTGGACGTTACTGCTCCGTCTGCCAGCTTCGAATCCGTTACCGCAAGCTCCGTCAGTTTATCAGTGGATACACTTTCAGGTGATAGCTTGAGCGAGTTAACCTCATAGTCACCGATATGCTTCGACAGCACCGCGCCTGCCGTAAGATGCTGGCTCCTGATGATCTCGTTCTGCAGCTTATCCTCCGATACCGCACCATCCTGAATCGCTTCTTCGCTGACAGCTGCCGCTGACAGATGGATCGGTGCAACTGCGCCTTTGTCCAGATGATCCGCTTGGACTGCACCATTCCGTATGGCCTCTGATCTTACAGCACCCCGAGCGAGATGTTCAGATCTGACTGCCCCTTCGGCCAGCTTATCAAACGTAATAGATCCGTCAGCCAGATGTCTGCTCTGCACCATGCTGTTACCTATGGCATAGCCGTTTACACTGTTCTCAGCGAGCTTGCTCTGGTCTACTGATCCGTCTGCCAGGTGAGCGCTCCTCACAGCACCAGCCTGAATATGCTTATCACTGACAGTGCCAGGCGCCAGGTGAACGCTCGTGACCGCACCGTCTTCCACATGCTGCTTCTGGATGGAGCCTGGCAGGATATGCCTCGCCCGCACCGCAGACTCGCGCAGATGCTGCTCATTGACGGAACTGTCCGCCAATTTATCAGATGTAATGATCCCTTTCACCAGATGTCTTCCTGTCACGGCATCGGCTGCAATTTTACTGGCAATAATACTTTGATCCGCGAGCTTGGTAGACGTGACGGCATGGTTCCCCAGCTTGATCGTCGTAATGGACTGTTCAGCAAGCTTTGCCGTCGTAATGCTTCCATCGGCCAAATGACCTGTGGTGACTTCCCCGGTTTTAATATGCCTTGCCCTTACCGCTTCTGCTGACAGCTGCAGATCACCAACCGCCCCGGTTACCATCTGCTCGGCTCCTACGCTTCCGGTCTGCAGCGCCCTGCTGCCCACTGATGAAGCCGCCAGGTGATCTGCGGATACCGACTCCGGGGCCAGATGCTTTCCCTCGATTGCCCCAAGTGCTACATGCTGAGCCAGCAGCAGGCCATCCTGCAGATGGCTGCCAGTTATAGCTCCATCCTTAATTTTGCTGCCCGTAATGCTGTCGTTACGCAGTTTAGACGTTGTGACCGCATTGTCAGCAAGCTTAGACGTATCTATAGCTTCATTGGCCAAATGCTCGCTCACCACTGCTCCGCTGATAATTTTGTCTCCTGTAACCGAACGGTCGGCCAGCAGTTCCGTTGTTACGAACGCTTCCTGGAGATGCCGCGGACCAATTGAACGCTCGGCGATTTTGTCGGAGCTGATTGTGCGGTCCGCCAGCTTCTCCGAAGAGATGCTGCCTTCCGCGAGCTTATCGCCAGTAATGGAGCGGTCGGCGATTTTCCGTCCGGTAATGGAATTAGCAGCCAGATGGGCTTCCTCTACCGACTCATGAGCCAGCTTCGTGCTCGTAACCGAGCGGTCGGCCAGCTTAATGCTCTCTACCGCATAATCTGCGAGTGATTTTGCAGTAATGCTGCCCGGCTTCAGTCGCTCCGAGTCAATTGCCCCGCGCGAAATTTTCGCCCCCGTGACAGATTCATCCGCCAGGTCATCGGTATAGATAATGGGAGCTGGTTTATCAGGCAGCTTCTTCTCCTCAAGCCTGCCCAGCCTGTTCAAGCGCTCCTGCTCTTGCTGCCCTGCATCCCGGATGACGTTACCCGGTTTTTTTAGTTCAGCGGGTTCATCGGGTTCATCGGGTTCATCGAGATCATCCAGACCGTCCAGTTCATCCAGATCACTCAATTCCTCCCAATAAGAAGGTGAATAATCAATTGGCTCAACTATCGGTTTCGGTGCAAAAATCCGGCTTCCCGCAGCATGTACCTTAGCCGTATTCCTCGGCTTGGGCGTGACACTGCTGCCCCCGGACAATTCTGCTTCTGAGCCTGCATTCCATTCGTCCAGCATACTGAGTTCCGAAGTCTTTGGATTATCCACATAATAAAGCGGCCTGCGCTTGCGGGTTCCTTTTACCGGCCTGCCCTTCCTGTTCTTAGCCATGTGCCCTCTCCTTCGTACTTGGTAATATAGGGCATCTTATGCATGAGTCTATAGGCAGGTCACTGAGGATAAGCGTCTATGGGCGGAAAATAGGCAGACTGACGCGGCAGGGGCGTGTCCAGGGGCCAATGATTAATTGTGGGGGGCATCAGGGGAGATTTTCCTAGCGGTGCTGCTCAAGCCCTTTATTCTTTATCAATTGGCCGCATAATTCTGTCCGAGTGAAAGTCGTAATAAATTGCTCCGTCCGTACTTCTTACAGCATAGAACACCTCTTCGAGACTTCTCCCTCGTTTCTTTACATCATCAACAAGCTTTTCCATACTTACACCAGCGTGGCTCATATTTTCATTTATCGCTTGTCCATCCATGATCAGTTCCACAGGGAACCGTTGTTCTCCTGGTACTATCATATTCAAATCCTTTAACGTAACGGTTTTATACTCCTTCTTGCGCATAACCGAAATACGCCCATTACTCTCAAGTATTACATATTCAACCTCATTTATGTCATAAATAACCTTTTCCCGTAACATTTCATTGAGCGCATCCAGCGTGTATTTATTCTTCTTCATATTTCCCTCAAGAATCTTTCCGTTCTCAATTAATACGGTTGGCGCTCCCGAAATAACTTTCCTTATCTTACGGCTTTTCACCGCTAATTTAGAGAGAAGGTATGACACCCCAGTAAACACACCGATAGAAATAAGGAAATGTGTCACTTGAATTTTCCCGTTAAAGGCCAGGTTTGCAGAGATCGCTCCTAATATGATTGCGGCGACAAAATCGTGAAATGTCATATTCGATAATGTCTGCTTGCCCAAAATTCTTGTTATCAGCAAATATATTATGAAAGCAGCAGCACTCCTGCCTAGAATGATAAAGTGCTCCTCCACGCCTATCACCCGCAATCGTATTGTTTTCATCTACTCCGAAAATATCAGCCACCTAAATCAAGGACAAATCACCATAATAACCTAAGCCCATATTGTGTAAGTATTCTTGTTTGAAGGGAGACCATGTATGTATTACCCCAACCAATATAGGTTTTACAGGTCAAGCGACAGGCAGTTAGTTGATGATATTGCAAAAGCGATTAACGGCGAGCACAGTGCAATTACTTGTTATGAGCAACTAGCAAACCTGGCGCCTAACGAGGATGTTCGAAAACAAATTCAGGAGATAAGACAAGATGAAATCCGGCATTATCAGACTTTTTCGCAGATTTATGTGAATTTAACCGGCAGTCAGCATATGCCTCAAATGAGCGAACAATGCGAGGGAAGCTATACAGATAGGCTTTGGGCTTCGTTTAAGGACGAACAAGAGACAACAGACTTTTATTTAGATATTGCCGAGAAGGCTTCTGACCCGGCGATCCAGGAAAAATTCCGCCGCGCCTCTGCAGACGAACAAAATCACGCTGTATGGTTTCTGTCCTTCCTGACCGTTCCATCCGAAGTTAGAGCATGCAGGCAGCCTGAACCGTCAGATTACGGGGCAAAAGGAGCATTGCAAGCTTCATCCTATACGCTGCCATCTATGCTTACTTATGCAATTGAAGATGAATATTTAGCGCAGGCCAGATATGATGAGGTAATTAACGCATTCGGGGATGTAAGGACTTTCGTACAAATCAAAGAAGCCGAACAGAGACATATTGAAGCACTCTTGCCGCTTTTCCAAAAGTATAATACACCAGTTCCTCAAAACATTGCGCCCACATTAGTTTCCGTACCTTCAACATTAAAAAACGCTTACTCACTTGGTGTTGAAGGCGAAATTGACAACATCGCAATGTACGAACGATTTCTGACGTTTGAAATTCCGTCTGATATGCGTGCCGTTTTCACCAGACTGAGGGATACATCAAGAAACCATCTAACGGCTTTTGAAAGAGGGGCAGCGAGGGAGGAATAATAAGTACGGAAGAAAGGGAGCAAAGAAACTATCTCTAATGGCATCTTGGTATAAATCCAAAATAGGATATATACTATTGACTTCTACAGAGCCAATAAAAAGGAGACCTCCCGCAATGGGTGATCTCCGTCTCTTTCATTGATATCTTTCAAAAATTTCCTGACATCGTCACAGTGTTCTCCTATCAGCAGCCAAAATCTTGGAACTAATAGGGCCACCTCACGCTACCGTCCTGCAGGAACCTCCCTGTGAGCGGCATGCCACAAGGAGCCGATTCCCTGTCCCGTCGGCACTGACGCTGCGATAGCAGCGGTGACAAAATGCTTGGCTGCCCTGACCGCGTCTGGCAGATTCTCGCCGCGCGCCCGCATAGCCGCAATAGCAGAAGACAGCGTGCAGCCCGTTCCATGCGTATGCCTGGTTGGCAGTCTTGGCGTACGGAACATGGAGGGCTCCGCTCCGCCAGTTACCAGCACATCGACGCATTCTCCTCCCGCTGATCCTGCCGGAAGGTGACCGCCTTTGATCAGTACGGCGCCGCAGCCATAACGGAGCAGCGCCCGGCCGGCCTCCGCCATATCCGCCTCGCTCCGGATATCATCCTCCTGCAGCCCAAGCAGTGCACAGGCTTCCGGTATGTTCGGCGTCACCACTTCCGACAGCGGGAACAGATGGACCTTCATCGTCTCCACCGCTTCCTCCTGAAGCAGCGGAGCCCCGCCCTTGGCAATCATAACCGGATCTACGATAACCGGTATTCTTCCGTACTGTCCCAGCTTCGCGGATACCACGCGGATAATATCAGGCGCAAACAGCATGCCTGTCTTGACGCTATCGGCACCCATATCCGACAGCACAGCATCCATCTGCGCGGCAACTGTTTCCACGGACAGCGGGTATACGCCATGCACGCCCATGCTGTTCTGTGCGGTTACAGCTGTCAAGGCACTCGTTCCGAACACGCCAAGCTCCTGCATGGTCTTCAGATCTGCTTGAATCCCTGCTCCGCCGCCTGAATCAGAACCGGCAATCGTCAATGCCAGCGGGTACTCTCGCTGCTGGCTCTGCTGCATTTTCCTCATCATCTGAACCTTCCCCCTCCCGCAACGGCTGTGAACCGGCCTGGCGAGAATGCTGTCAGCGGCACCGGAGCCGGCCGGCCTTCCAGCAGGCTGACGACCGCTTCCGCGGTGACCGGACTGAGCAGGATACCGTTGCGGTAATGGCCTGCTGCCATCACCACCTGCGGCATTCCGCTGACAAAGCCGAGCAGCGGCCGGCCATCGCGGGTCGCGGGACGGAGGCCCGCCCAGCGGTGCACCACAGGCAGCTGTTCCAGCATGGGCAGTGTCTTCGGTCCATAGCGGACCAGCCGGCCAATTCCCTTGTCGGTTACAGAGGTGTCAAATCCGGCGACATCCTCCGATGCTCCGCATACCAGTGTTCCGTTAGCCTTGGATGTCCAGTATGCCTGCGGTGAGAAAATCATGTGGCGGACCTCGCCAAAAGGAACCTCATAAGCGCAGATCTGCCCGCGGATCGGATGAACGGGAACCGTGATGCCGAACCAGCGCTCGTACAAGCCCGACCACGCCCCAGCACAGACAACCAGCCGGTCGGCCCACAGGTCTCCCGCATTCGCTGTTGTGACAGCAATACCCGAATCCGATACACGCACATCTTCTACGTCTCCGGCTTGGCAGACGATGGTTACCCCCCGTGCGATGCATGCCTTCTCCAGCGCAGCCACAAGCCCCGGAGCATACACATGGCTTTCGTGCGGATAGTATACGGCAGCCTTCACATCGTGAGACAGTGCAGGCTCCATCTCACGCAGCTCTTCCGGCATAACCAGCCGGGCATCGGCTCCATAGCGGTTCTGCCACAGGATACGGCTGTACAGCGGGTTAATATCTGCTTCGTGATACACCACATTAAGGCTCCCCGTCTCGTGCCACTCGATCTTCTCGCCGGAGGCAGCTTCAATACGGTTGATCCACCCGGGGTAGAGCTTCAGGCTTTCTCTGCACAAGTGAAAAAAATCATCCGGCTGCTCTGGATTTTCCGAGAACGGAGCCAGCATGCCTGCCGCCGCTCCGGAGGCCTGGCCGCCGGGCATGTGCGGCTCAACTACAGTAACGCGGAAGCCGCGTTCTGCTGCCGTGAAGGCACAGGACAATCCGATAATCCCGCCGCCAAGGACCAGAATGTGCTCTGCCATACCGTTAACCGCCCTTCACCGTCACGGGACGCTCAGCACCAGCATCTGAACCCGCCTGCAGGCCCGTGTGTGCAGATTGTTCAGCAGTCCGCTCCGGAGAGATGCTGCGGCCTCCCAAATCTCCTTCTGCCCAGTAAGCTTCCGGCACACCTTCCGGCGTGCTGCTAGCGGAGGCATAACGCTTCTTCGGAATTCGTCCGGCTGCACGGGACAGTCTGCCCGCTTCGAAGGCCATTGCCATCGCCTTCGCCATAGCAACGGGGTCCTTCGCCTTCGCGATCGGCGTGTTGACCAGAATGCCGTCTGCCCCAAGCTCTGCCGCCTGAGCCGCATCTACTGCACTGCCAAGCCCCGCATCCACTATGACGGGCACGTTCGCTTCCTCAACAATTAAACCAAGATTATAAGGATTCAGAATGCCAAGCCCTGTTCCGATTGGCGAACCGCCTGGCATAACAGCGGCAGCTCCGACTTCCTCCAGCCGCTTGCACAGCACAGGATCATCAGAAGTGTAAGGCAGGACCGTAAAGCCTGCGAGCGTCAGCAGCTCTGTCGCCTTCAATGTTTCGATCGGGTCGGGCAGCAGCGTACGCGGATTGGCGCTGATCTCCACCTTGATCCAGCTGCCGAGCCCGGCTGCTCTGGCCAAGTTGGCAATCCTTACCGCTTCCGCCGCATTCGTCGCTCCGGATGTATTCGGCAGGTAAGTCAGGCCCCGGTCCTCCAGATGCTGCAGAATCGCATCATCCTGGACCCAGTCCAGATTCACGCGGCGCACGGCAAATGTAATAACGTCGGCCCCGCACTGCTCCAGTGCCTGCTGCATGACAGCAGGGCTCGGAAACCGTCCCGTACCGAGGAAGAGCCGGGAGTTGACCGTTCTGCCGCCAATAGTTAACCCGTCCTTCTGGTGCTGCTCGGATGACATATGTTCAGCCCCCTCCTACAAAATGCACAAGCTCGAGCGTCATACCCGCCCTTACCTGCGTGCTCTCCCACCGGTTCCGCTGTACAATAGCACCGTCGAGCTCAGCCACAATCCGCTTGTCGGCCAGCCCGTAGGATTGTATCAGCTGCTCCAGTGTCCCCGCTCTAACCTGCTCTTCCCTGCCGTTCAGCTTAATCGGCACCAGCTCTCCCCGGGCTGCAGCGATCTGCTCCTTCAGCCGCCGGCATACGGATGCCGGATCGCTGCTGCCAACGACAGCCGATACCGCGCACAGCCTGGAAGCCCCTGCAGCCAGCACCTGGTCTGCGTTATCCGGCGTAATGCCGCCGATCGCAACCCATGGTATGCGGATCTCATCCGCAACCTGCCGGACATACGAGGTCGTCACTGCCTGCCGTCCGGGCTTCGTCCCAGTCGGAAACACCGGTCCGACTCCGATATAATCGGCCCCGTCACGTTCAGCTGCACGCGCCTCTTCAATGGCATGTGTTGAAATCCCGATGATCCGGTCAGCCCCCATCCGTTCACGGGCTTCCGCAATCGGCATATCCTCCTGCCCGAGATGCACGCCGTCCGCCTCGGCGGCGAGTGCAATATCAGGATGATCATTCACGATGAACGGAACATTGTAGCGGCGGGTCAGTTCCCTGAGTGCCCGCGCTTTCTCGAGCAGCTCGGAAGCCGGCAAATTTTTCTCGCGCAGCTGTACAATATCCGCTCCCCCCGCGAGTGCCGCCTCCATAACCTCCAGCATGGAGCGGCCGGGGTGATACTGCTCACCTGTAATAACGTAAAGGGAAAACTCCCGCATTTTACCCATAGCTGTCCACTGCCTCCTCTTTACAGCAACAAAGCTGATGCGGCCGGCAAATAAGCATTGCACAGCCTCACCGCCTCTTCCAAATCAGATGTTCCCTGTACCAGCACTCTTCCATCGGGGAAAATGACAAGCCGGATGCCGGAATCCGGCAGCTCTGTGCGCAGCAGATACGGATTCTGCTCGACTCTGCAGCCCTTCTGGCTCAGCTCGCCCCTAAGCTTCAGCATGTCAGGCTTGCCTGCCATTGTGACCTGAACGGTATCGCGTCCGCACAGCACAACAGCCGCCGAACCAGCATCAGCCTCACTACCTCCAGGGATAATATTATTCTCCGCAGTCTCACCCGCAGTCTGGCGGACATGACGTTCCCCGCATACCGGACAATCGGCGCCCGGCGGCGGCATCCGCAGCTCACGGATCCGGAATGGCCACAGCTCCGCCGTGAGCCAGGTCCGCCGTACTGCCTCATGATTTCCCGTGAGCCACTTCAGCGCCTCCGCAGCCTGCAGAGATGCGACAAAATCGACGGTCGGCGAGATTACCCCCGCCGTATCGCAGGTTTCGGTTGATCCGTCGTCCTCGCCGCCGATCAGACAGCGCAGGCAGGCCGTTTCACCGGGGATGAACACGCCGCTCATTCCGCTGGCAGCTGTTGCGCCCCCATAGAGAAAAGGAATACCGAGCCGGTAGCACAAGTCGCTGAGCACCAGCCTCGTCGGCGCATTGTCCGTGCCATCCAGCACCAGATCCGCGCCTTCGGCAAACCCCGGAGCGCTTGCGGCAGTCACATCAGCGGCGTAGGCCTCAACTCTTACCTCGCTGTTAATCCGCTTCAGCTTGGCGGCCGCAGCGACCGCCTTCGGAAGCGCCTCACGGGCATCGTCCTCATCGAACAGCACCTGGCGCTGCAGATTGCTGAGCTCCACATAATCGCGGTCGACGATACGGACGCTCCCGACACCTGCCCGCACCATATGCTGGGCGATGGAAGCGCCAAGCGCGCCAACACCCACAATCAGCACGGTGGCATCGCTTAGCCGGCGCTGGCCTTCACGGCCGATCGGCCCAAACCGGATCTGGCGGGAATAGCGTTCATTCCCGCCCAAGAGCTGATCCGGCTCTTGTTTAGACATAGATCTTCCCGCCGGATGCCTTGAACGCCTCCGACTGCTCCTTCATGCCCGCCTCGATCGCTTCGCGGGTTTCCAGCCCGTTCTCCGCCGCATAATCACGGATATCCTGCGTAATCCGCATGCTGCAGAACTTGGGACCGCACATCGAGCAGAAGTGGGCATTCTTCGCCGCCTCTGCCGGCAGCGTCTCATCGTGATAGGACATCGCCCGCTCCGGATCAAGGGACAGATGGAACTGGTCGCGCCAGCGGAACTCGAACCGTGCTTTGGACAGCGCATCGTCACGCAGCCGCGCCCGCGGGTGGCCCTTGGCAAGGTCTGCGGCATGGGCTGCTATTTTATAGGCGATAACGCCTTCCTTCACATCTTCCTTGTTCGGCAGACCAAGATGCTCCTTCGGTGTAACATAGCACAGCATCGCAGTGCCGAACCAGCCGATCATCGCCGCGCCAATGGCGGACGTAATGTGGTCATAGCCTGGAGCGATGTCTGTCGTCAGCGGTCCCAGCGTATAGAACGGCGCTTCCTGGCAGACCTCCATCTGGCGGTCTACATTTTCCTTGATCATATGCAGCGGCACATGGCCGGGCCCTTCGATCATGACCTGGACATCATGCTTCCATGCGATCTTCGTCAGCTCGCCGAGCGTCTCCAGCTCCGCAAACTGGGCATCGTCATTGGCATCGGCAATCGAGCCGGGACGCAGGCCGTCTCCAAGCGAGAACGTTATATCATAAGCCTTCATAATTTCACAGATTTCTTCAAAATGCGTATAGAGGAAGTTTTCCTTGTGATGGGCCAGACACCAGGCCGCCATGATCGAACCGCCCCGTGAAACGATGCCTGTAACCCGCTTGGCTGTAAGCGGCACGTAGCGCAGCAGCACGCCTGCATGGATGGTAAAATAATCCACGCCCTGCTCGGCCTGCTCGATCAGCGTATCACGGAACACTTCCCAGCTGAGGTCTTCAGCCACGCCGTTAACCTTCTCCAGCGCCTGGTAGATCGGCACGGTGCCGACAGGTACCGGCGAATTGCGGACGATCCACTCCCGGGTGGTATGTATGTTGCGTCCGGTAGACAGATCCATGATCGTATCTGCGCCCCAGCGGGTTGCCCATGTCATCTTCTCCACTTCTTCCTCAATCGAAGAAGCTACGGCCGAGTTGCCGATATTTGCGTTGATCTTAACGTGGAAATGTCTGCCGATAATCATCGGCTCACTCTCCGGGTGATTGATATTAGCCGGGATGACTGCACGGCCTGCCGCCACTTCAGCTCGGACGAACTCAGGGTCCATGCCCTCACGGATTGCGATAAATTCCATCTCCGGCGTCACAATGCCCTGCTTGGCGTAGTGCATCTGGGACACATTGCGGCCCGCTTTGGCGCGCAGCGGCTTGCGGTTCAGGCTCGGGAACTGCTCTGCACCCTGCTCCGCCACCTTGGCTTCAGAACGAAAGCCGTTGTCTTCCGGTCTGACGTCACGTCCTTCGTAGTGCTCGGTATCCCCGCGCTCGCTGATCCATGCAGCCCGCAGTGCCGGCAGGCCCTTGCCCACATCGGTTACATAGGACGGGTCGGTATAAGGACCGCTTGCATCATAGACCTGCAGCGGCTCATTCGGCACCTCTACGCCCCGCACGTCGCTCGCGGACAGCTCAATTTCCCGCATAGGAACCTTGATATCTTCTCTTGAGCCAGTCACATATACTTTCCGGCTTCCCGGCAGTGCATTTGTCAAAATTGCCATAACAAAAAAACCTCCCCATGGTATACGTACAATTTCGTACATTGGAATCCAGTAGGAGGCGCATGGAAAATGTGATCCGGGCAGGCTGGCTGCATTCGCGCCGCTGCGGCTCGCTGCGGCTCTGTGCCTGTTTGCCCGTATTCCGCTTACATGCCTTCAGCGCGCTGCTTTGCATCATTCCCCAGCGGGGATTCTGCCTGTAAACACAGCAAAGCCGCTTCCGGCGTGGAAGCGGCAGAATGATAGAGACCAAGGCCTTCATCCGGCAGGCTGTGGCAACCTCGCAGCCATTCATCCTGCGCGGCCCAGCCTTAAACGGTGTCGGCAACTGTCCGTACATTCCCACTTTCCTACGCTGGTATAACCCAGATCAGGTTCGAAGGGACAAAGGCAAGATGCCTAATCTCAGCCCGCGAGGGCGCCCCTAGTGGATTCATGTCTAGAGCATAAATGCCGTTGGTACCTTTTGTCAACTTGTTTTATCGTGTGAGCAGGCTCCGGTGATGGATTTCCTGCTGCTCTTCGAATTCCTTCAGCAGCTCTATCCACTGGTTCGCGGCCCGCTGCCAATTGAAGTACTGTTCTACACGCTGCCTGCTCATGCTCCCCATGAAGCTGCGCAGCTCGGCGTTTGACAACAGCAGGGATAGCCGGTCGTAAAGTCCTTCAGCCAGCTGCTCGGGTCCAACCAGATAGCCGGTCACCCCGTCCTCCACGATCTCTGGCATGCCGCCTGCGCGTGATGCCACAACAGGCAGTCCGGCTGCCATCGCCTCCACATTGACAAGCCCGAAGGCCTCATCGGCACCGGAGGGTACACAGGCAACATCAGCAGCGATGAACCAATCCGGCACTTCGGCATAGGATACATACGGAACAAACCGGACATGCCCCTTAGCCGCTTCTGCCAGCTGCCGGAGACGGCGGGCATAGGTTGTCATACGGTGTGATCCGTAGTAAGGACTGCCCACAATCACGACAAGTACATCGGGATGTGCTGCCGCGAGCTTAGGGACGATACGAAGCAGGTGATGAACACCCTTCCTCGGAATCAGCCTGCCGACGAACAGCACCACCTTGCGGCCATCCCAGCCTCTTGCCGCCCTCAGTGCCGCTCTTCGCTCCATGCCCTCCGGCGTAAACCGTGACATGAAGCGGTTCGTATCCACCCCCAGGTGAATAACGCGCAGCTTGTGGGCGTGCTGCGGTGCCATGGCGGCAACCAAGCCAAGCAGATAGTGACTGTTCACAATAATCCGGTCGACGGCTGCCAGGCAGCGGTTCAGCTTCTCCCTGCTGATATAGCGGCTGCCGATAAACGTCGAGGAATGAAGGTTCAGCCACACGGCACATCGCGGCAGCAGACGCTTGAGCCTGAGCGCATATGCCGGCCGGTTCTCCACCTGGATAAGCCGGGGACCGAAGCGTGCAGCCGCACGGCCTACCTTGCGGACGTACAGCGCCTTATCCACAGCGGGAAACCGTTCACAGCGCACGCCTCTTACGCTGCCGATCCGTTTCAGCCTGCGGCTGGACCTGCCGTAAATCCGCGGTTCAACCCTGCTTCGGTCAAGCAGCGGCACGATATGTTCGACGACCCGTTCGACCGAGCTGCCGCTCGGTGACGGGATAACGAAGGAGCCGGGTGTAATAAAAGCAGCTTTGGACGGTGCCATGACGGATGCATCCCTCCTCGGACATCATGCTGGCAGGCCTTGCAGCCTGCATGTCAACGCATGGTTTAATCCAGCATACACGCGGAGGAGACATCCCGGAACGGCACTGTCCCAGCGGCGATTTTACCAGGTCACATAGCCCCTCGCACCCGGTGAATCGGTCTGAAGCATATCCATAACCGGGATGGTATAGGCAACAAGAATCAGGACAACCGCAATGCCGATCCAGACACTCCACCGTTCCAGGTAACGCGGCACAGGCAGCGCATCCGGCTCCGGCTCAGCAATTGGAAATTCCTCTTCTCCGCGCGGCGCCCGGAACAGACCGATGATGATGCCGATCAGAATGAGGATACCAATGAATACAATGATGCCACCGATTGCCATCGCAGCCTGGTAAGGCAGCCATGACAGCCCTTCCGCACTGTCCCCGTAAGTGGTATACGCCGTCCGGCGCGGAGCACCGAACAGGCCGACCAGATGCATCGCGCCCGACATGATAAACATGCCGAAGGCCCAGACAAGAGTCTGGATGATGCCCCACTTATGCAGACGCGGGGTAAGCCTCCGTCCTGTCACAGCAGGAATCAGCCAATAGGTGATGCCGAAGAAGGTCAGCGCCACGCTTGATGCGACGGTCAGATGGAAGTGGCCGGTAACCCACAGTGTATTGTGGACCACGGCATTCATCTGATTGCTCGCATTGATGAGCCCGCCAGCGCCTGCCGGAATGAAGATCAGCATGCCCATGAAAGGCGCGAAGAATCTGGCATCCTTCCACGGCAGCTTCTTCAGCCAGCCGAATAAGCCTGTTCCGCCTCTCGCCCTACCCGCCAGCTCGAAGGTTGCGAACAGCGAGAAGGCAGTCATAAGGGACGGGATCACAACGAGGAAGGTAAGCACGACCTGGAGGTATTTCCAGAACGGAGATATGCCCGGCTCCATCAGCTGATGGTGGAAGCCTACCGGAATGGAGAACAACAGGAACAGCAGGAATGACAGCCTGGCGAGAGCGTCGCTGAACAGCCGGCCGCCGATGATTTTCGGAATGCATACATACCAGCACATATACGCCGGCAGCAGCCAGAAGTAGACCAGCGGATGTCCGAAGTACCAGAACAAGGTACGGCTGAGCATCACGTTTACCGTCTTGGTCCAGCCGAGCGACCAGGGCAGCAGCTGAAACAGCACCTCAACAGCAACACCCAGCGTGGCGATCAGCCATAGCGCCATCGTGACGATACCCATGAAGGCAAACAGCGGCGAGGTCTGGCCCTTATGCGTGCGCTTCCAGTAAACATAATTCTGAATCATCCCAGCACCGCTGATCCAGCTCCCCACAACGATAAGCACCAGCGCAATATAGAACAGCTTGTCGGCCTTAAGCGGGGCATAGAAGGTGTAGAGAACCGTCGCTTTGTTCAGCAGAATCATAATGGTACCGAGCACCGTGCCGAGCGACATCACCGCAAACCCGCCCCAGCCCAGCGCACGCGAGCTAGCCAGCAGTTTCCCTCCTAATGTACGTGCCAATCCGCCATAAATAAAGCCCATAATGAAATAGGTTGTGAAAATAAGGGCCATCAGCACGCCATGCGCGGTCAGAAGCTGATAATAACCGATCCCTGCAGGCAGTGTGACCATGCCGCCCCGTACTAGTCCTTGAAGCAGACCAGCTATGCCCCCTGCCAGCAGCGCAGCGAAGGCGAACATTAGATGCGCCAGTACCAGGGCGCTGTCGCGCTTGTCAAACGCAGTGAAGCTCTTGGCGGGCTTGACTTTGTTCTGCCGCTGATTATATTCGGCTGCCTCCTTGGAGCCTGCGGCTTCAATATCTCGTATCCTGGTTGCAGTTGCGCTCACTATTGTCTTCACCCTTTCACCACGATCTTCGCCTGCATTATTTCATGTCCGATCCCGCAGTACTCATTGCACAGAATCAAGTACTCCCCCGGCTCGTCAAACGTATGCGTGACATGGCTGACCTCACCTGGTATAACCATTACATTGACGTTGGTCCGCGGAATTGCGAAGCCGTGCACGACATCTGTACTGGTTAACGTAAACTTCACCTTGGCCCCGACAGGAACTTCAATGGTCTGCGGTTCATAACCGAATGCGAAAGCCAGCATGACAGCTTCATATGAGTTGTCGCCAAGCTTCTTAAGTCCGAGACTATTGAATGGGGCTGTTTCCTGCGCCTTCTCCGGGTCGATCGCATGATGCCCGCCCGGCGGCGCCATACCGAACGCAAAGGTTGAGATGCCGAGAACGGTCAGAAATAGAGCCAGCATGGCAATCCCGATTGCCAGCCATATTTTTTCGAGCTTGTGAATATGCACACCTAAGTCCCCCTGACTATCGATTGATAAAAAGCACAAATACAGCTGTCCAGGATGCCGCCAATATGACGGCCAGCACCAATACGGCGGCCAAGGTTCCCTTTAACTGCGGCTCTTGATTCTGTTTCATCAGCAAGCTCCCCCCGTTATTTACTCTCTTAAATTGTATGGAGCCCCCCTTCACTAGGCTGTGATTCCAATCACATCATTTCGACTAAATATGACAGAGGTGTGAACGCGAAAAAGACTGCTGCGGCGCACTATACAAGAAGTAGAGATTAGTTCTGTACAAAAAACAGCCCCTGGCGTGAGATAAATCTCATGCGGAGACTGTCAAGACTAGTATATTTTGCTGTGCCGGAGCAGCAGGAAACGAGAATTAAGATCGGCCTGGTCTATTGATTTGTCCAGATGGATATGGCACACTTAGGGGCGAGGCAAGCGGTTTGCTTGCCAGAGAGGACGTGAATGTACCCGCATGATGAGATGGCTGCTGAGGTCAATGACCGAGCTTACCTCCAGAAAGTGGATTTCGCAGCTTACCGGACGATTTGCCCAGTCCACTGCCAGCCGCAGGCTGATCCCCCGTTTTGCCAAGATTTACGGAATTTCGGTGGACGAAGCGGAGAAACAGATCGGTGAATACAAGACGCTTAACGAATTCTTCACCCGCAGGCTGAAGCCCGGAATGAGAATAATTGACGAGGCTCCCGATTTGGTTGTCAGCCCTGTAGACGCGCTAATAACAGGCGCCGGTCCCGTTGATGCCGGCTCTATTTTTAATATTAAAGGCCAGGATTACACCATTGAGGAACTGCTTGCCTATTCGCCGCGAATGGAGAATTACAAGCATGGCTTCTGCCTGGTGCTCTACCTGAGTCCAACTGATTATCACCGCATCCACGCGCCGGTCGAAGGCCGGATCGTCGAGCGCGAGCATATCAAGGGCAAGGTTTACCCGGTCAATGAATTTGGCCTGAGACAGATGCGCCGGGTGCTGAGCCGCAATGAACGGCTTGTCACCTACATCCGGCACCAGACCGGGGAGATCGCGGTCGTTAAAGTCGGAGCCATGAATGTGAGCAGTATCAAATACATTGATCCCGCAGCAGAGAGTACCGAACGCGGCGGAGAGCTCGCTTATTTCGAGTTCGGCTCCACGGTTGTACTGCTTATGGAAGATGACACGTTCCTTCTCCGGGAGGACCTTATGCCGGGCAAGAAGGTCCGGATGGGCGAAGCCCTTGGCACATTGAAGCAGCCTTAACCAGCGGTTCTAGAGAGACACCCCTAATCAACCACAGCAAAGAGGAGCTGCGAGCAGATCTATCTGCTTGTCAGCTCCTCTTTGTTCATTCCGCAGGCGGTAATTGAAGCCGGAAGCACAGCCCTTAGCCGTGCTTCTTGCTCCTGCTTCTCATGGCGATTCTCGCACACTCGCCTGCAGCCTTGTAATCCGCTTACCGGATTTCCGATGGACTCTTTCCTGTATACTGCTTAAACTGCCGGCTGAAGAAGAAGATATCCCGGTAGCCTAGCGCATCCGCCACTTCCGTCACATTCATGCCTGCATGCATCAGCAGATGCTGGGCCCGTTCGATCCGGGTCCGAATCATGTAGGTCTGCACCGACATGCCCGTCATTTCCTTGAATTTGATCGAGAAGTATCGTGGAGACAGCTGCGCGCGCTTCGCCAAGTCCTCGACACGATGAGCAATGCCGGGATTTTGCCGAATATAATTGGCTACCTCATGAATGGATTCGGTCAGCTGATTACTGGCCTTCCGCTCCACTGGCCCTTCATTATCCTCGCGCAGCAGATGGATCAGCAGCATCTTGAGCACCAGTCTGGCTTCCTCCTCCGCTGCGTAGGTCTGGATAAGGAAGAGCCTGACGTAACGCGAGAGCAGGTACTCAAAATCAACCACTTCATGCAGACGGCGATAAGCCTCCGGTATAATATCAACCTGCTCATTCACATCAAAGTGAATATAGGTCAGCACAAGCGGCTTCTGCGGATCATGGGTCGCGCTTGTATGGTCGCCCGGCCGGAACAAGAAGCAGCTCCCCTTACCCACCTTGTAAGGACGCCCGTTCAGGACGACCTCCCCTTCACCGCTCCATACATAGAACAAATCATAGTTAGCCATCGGTTTTTCCCGCTTCTGCCATTTCCATCCGGGCTCACACACAATTTTGGCGAAAGCCGGCAGCAGAACGAGCGATGAGGGCGAAACATGCAGCATATCGGCACTCCTTAATCCTAAGCTTCAACCTGTCTGGCTTGCTGATGTCATGATACAACAGGGGTGAAAGAACGCGCAACTAGTCCCGGCATCGTCAAAAAAACTGACATTTATCATAGTACCTTGTATCCAAAAGATGTTATAATAGTCGCCAAACGGTTTCTGCATGACATGAGACCAAGATACGACTTATTCGGAAGGATGAGAGAAGAATTCATGAACCCACTTGCCCAGCAGTTGAATGAAACGATTGAGCGGGAAAATCCGCATGTCCACGCTGTATTGTCCGACCTTGGCAAAGCCATCTATTTCCCAAAGGTAGGTATTCTTAGCCAGTCAGCGGAGGCCAAAGCCAAGGCGAAGAAGTTCAACGCAACGATCGGCATCGCCACCGAAGGGGGCCAGCCGATGCATCTCAAAGTGATTCAGGAGACACTCTCCGCTTACAATCCGAAAGACTTGTATGAATATGCCCCTCCTGCCGGCAAACCGGAGCTTCGTACAGCCTGGCGGTCCAAGATGCTGAAGGAAAACCCTTCCCTCGAAGGAAAGTCATTCGGCAATCCGATCGTTACCAACGCGCTCACGCACGGGCTCAGTATTGTAGCTGACCTGTTCGCAGGGCCGGGTGATGCCGTCGTTATACCTAACAAGAACTGGGAAAATTATGAGCTGACCTTCGGCGTGCGGCGCGGCGCCACAATCGTCGAGTATCCGCTCTATAATGAACAATACAGATTCAATAGCGCCGCGCTGCGGGAAGCGCTGCTCGCGCAGAAAGACAAAGGCAAGGCGATCGTTCTGCTGAACTTCCCGAACAATCCGACCGGTTACACGCCGGGGGCTCAGGAATATGACGAAATCACAGCAGCGATCCGTGATGCAGCGGAAGCCGGGGTAAACGTCGTAGCGGTTACCGATGACGCATACTTCGGCCTGTTCTTCGAGGACTCTGCACAAGAGTCGCTCTTCGGCAAGCTTGCCGGCCTGCATCCGCGAGTTCTTGCTGTGAAGGTGGACGGGGCTACGAAGGAAGAGTATGTATGGGGCTTCCGCGTCGGTTTCATCACCTATGCATCCGAGTCGGCTGACCTGCTGAATGCGCTGGAGCAGAAGACACTGGGTATTATCCGTGCCACGATCTCGAGCGGCCCGCACCCTACCCAGACGTTCGTACTGCATGCACTGAATTCACCGGAATTTGAAGCCCAGAAGGAAGAGAAGTACACGATCATGAAGGGCCGTGCCAACCGGGTTAAGGAGCTTCTCGACAGCGGCCGCTATGAAGATGTATGGACCTATTATCCGTTTAACTCAGGTTATTTCATGTGCCTTAAGCTCAAAGAGGCAGATGCCGAATCCGTGCGTCAGCGGCTGCTGGATGAATATGGAATCGGTACAATCGCTCTGGGAGAAACCGATCTTCGGGTCGCGTTTTCTTGTATTGAGGAGCCTCACCTGGAAGAGCTGTATGATACGATCTATCAGGCTGTTCAGGACGTCACGGCTGCCAAGACCGGAGTCTAGCGCCGCCACTAAGCAGCTTAGCACCAAGGCTGTCACGGCCAATATCGACCGTGACAGCCTTTATTATATACAGGTCGAAATTGACGCTCACGCATATACTTGTTATTATAATAGTAATAATTACTATTAGTTTCTGCCCGATGCAGTGAAATCTTATGGATGTGTAAGTTCACAAGGCATATTTTGGATGAAGTACAGAGAGGAGCCCGTAATGGCTACATGGAACTTGGAGGAGACCAGCTGTCACCTGCTGATCTGCAATGGCGGCAGCTGTATGAAGCGATTGGGGGAAGAAGTCACACAGGCCATAAGAGAGGAAATCTCCGCCCTTAATGCCGACCGCCTAATTCATACCACCCGCACCCGCTGCAACGGACGCTGTGCGGATGCATGTGTTGTAATCGCCTATCCTGAAGGAGTATGGTATAGAGATATTACGCCCGATTCCGGAAGAGAATTAGTAAGAAGGCACCTGGCGGGCGAGCGTCTTGAATCCCATATCAGCTATTCATTCGACCGGACATTCATAGCAGCGGGAAGCTCTGCAGAAGGAACTTTAAAGGGGTAGTTGAAATGACGAACGCACAGCACGAACATGCAGAAAATATAATAAGCTCCCATTCCCGGGAACGGTGGATTCGCCGGAAACAGGAGCTTGCGGTTTGGGTGGAACGGGACAAGCTGGTCAAGAAGCCAAAGCAAACAGTCGGCTGGGACGACACCGCCGTTGATGCCGAGCTGCTTCCTGCGCTTCAGGCGCTCAGAAGAGCTGGCATTCAAACGGAATTTTCCTGTGCCGGTGTCAGCCTGCTGGATGAACCGTTCGATCATTCCCTGTATGCTTACGTAACCTGCGAGCGTACCAGACGGGCCGATCAGTTCGTGCAGCATGCCATAAAGCAGATGCGTCATCGTCTGCTCGTGACTCTGGAGCCGGCCAATAACCGTTATGACCTGTCTTCCTTCTTCATTATGCATAACCGTTCGTTCTGCCTGCAGCTTGAGCGGGCAGCCCGGCAGTTCTAGGGAAGGGAAGGAATCGCAGCCATCTTCAGGCTCAGAATACCCACTGGCCATTCTTCTGGACCAGAACACCGTCCAAGTAAATCTCGCCGCCATCTTTCAGGTTCTTCACCATGTCCCAGTGAATATCGGATTCATTGCCGGCGCCGCCCATTTCGTAGGCTCGTCCAAGAGCCAGGTGGACCGAGCCCCCGATTTTCTCATCGAACAGAATATCTTTGGTTGGCCGTGTAATGCCATAGTTTACGCCAATCCCAAGCTCGCCAAGAAATCTTGCCCCCTCATCCGTATCCAGCGCAGCAGCAAGCGCTTCTTCGCCCTTTTCCGCTGAAGAATCCACTACCCTGCCCTTCTCAAAACGCAGTCGGATGCCCGAGATCTCCCTGCCGTTATAAATGGTTGGCCATTCATAATAGATATGGCCCTCCGTGAGCAGGTGATTCGGAGAAAAATAGAACTCCCCATCGGGAACGTTGCGGTTGCCTGCACAGATAACTGCCGAACGGCCCGCGATATCAACGGTCAGATCCGTCTCTTTGCCGACAATACGAACCTTGCTGGCCGCGTTAAACTTCTCGATAGCACCGAGCATGGAGCGCTCCATCGCCGCATAATCCACATTGGTTGCACTGTAGACGAAATGCTCATACTCCTCCAGCGACATGTCCGCGTCCTGTGCCTGCGCCTGTGTAGGAAACATCGTGAGCACCCACTTGGCGCCGCCCTGCATCAGATAACGGGAAAGCTTGGAGGTCGCACGGCTGCGCTGCTTCAGCTTCTCGGGATCAACGTTCGTCAGTTCCTTGTTGTTTGCAGAACCCAGAATGCGTATCAGACCATCAGCCCGATGATACAGCCATTCAAGCACGTCTACATCATCAAGCTGTGCGCTGCTCGCCTCATCGTACATAATTTTGTTCAGCTCGGCCAGGCCAACCTGCAGCATGGGATGCCCCCCGGCTTTCAGTACCGAGCGGTAAACCTCCTTAATGAGCGGAGCCGTCTCGGCATCTCCCATGATTAATATCTTCTCCCCGGGCTGCACATCAATCGAATGATGCACCAGTATGCGGGCCAATTCCTTCACTCGCGGATCTCCCATGATTAATTTCCTCCTTAGAATCTGTTAGTCATCCTCGTTCTCCTTAGCCATTCTCGCTGAGAGGCGGTAAGGGGCAATGACAGCCGCATATAGAAGCACGAACAGTGCGGCAGTCGCTGCCGGCAGCCACAAGCTCTGAAGAGCCAGCGGAATGACAGTAAAGCATGCAATCAGTACGGCACAGATGAGATGTGCAGTGCGCGCAGCCCTCAGCAGCGACTGAAAGCGCGTCGCGACAGGCAGCGGATATACATGCTGCCATACCGTATACCGGTGGGCATGGCGGACCGCTCCCAGCTGCATGCCAAGCACTGCTGTGAACAAGCAGCAGAGAGCGACAGCGGCCCAGCCGTTAAGTGACCCGCTCTGCGCAGCAAAGAACGAGGACAGCGCCCCAAGTCCTGTCAGTCGCAGCAGAATTCCTCCGGTCTCCGTTCTGGTAATCGTCTGGGTATACAGAAAGGTATAAGTGCTTCGTCTCCTGTAGGGCACCAGAGATGGCAGCCAGGACAGATAAGCGCGCTTGGCCACTGCAGTCCCTGCAGCAGGAACATCAATAAACATGCTGAAGAAACGGTAGTACCCCCGTCTCGTCCGCGCTTCCTCGATGATCAGCCGCTCCCAAGGAAATCTGTGCTTGCGCGGCAGCTTGAGCGCCGCGTATACGACACCTGCGGCTCCGAGCAGGAACAGCAGTGTTTTCCACAGCGGGAAGGTAAACAAGGATACGAGTATGATGATGGTCAGTGCCCACCTCAGCAGACGATACAATCTGCGGGCAGACGAATAGGTCATTCGTCTCTCTATCCATGCTGCATAGGCATGCAGGCATTTCAGCACGGCCAGCACGGCTGCCGCTGCCAGCGGATGCACCGGCACTGTTCCCTTGTAGTAAAGCGGCAGAAAAGCGATCAGAACGACCGCCGTCCAGATGGATGTGACAATTAGGCCGCGCCTTGCCGAGCGGAGTATGTAAGGCTTCATTCCACTCTCCCGCGGCATCAGAAAGACGGTATCCGCTGGAACCAGCCAGCTGCGCAGCGGCGACCAGCAGACGAATGGCAGCAGTACGGCGGCTCCCGTCAAGGCAATCGGGTAATGCTCCGGCACCTGTCTCAGGAAGCTGCCATAGCTGACGAGGAATGCAATGCCGACGAGAGAGAGAAAGGCGGGAAAACCGCTCTGCAGCATGTAACGGATGTAAGGGGATGCTTCCTTCCAGAAGTCGGCCGACCGTCTGCGCCACAGCCCCTCAAGCGACCGGTCCATTGGTGTCTCCCTCTTCTATGACCAGTCTGTAGAAGGCCTCTTCCAGTGAAGAAGCAGAATCGCCTGCAGTCTTCCTGACATCCTCCAGGGTACCGCTGGCCACCAGTCTGCCGCCATGAAGCACCAGGTAACGATCGCAGTACGACTCTACAGTCGCAAGAATATGCGAGCTCATCAGAATGGCCGCCCCCTTGCGCTTAACCTCTACAAGACGCTCAAGGAGCGAACGTATGCCTAGCGGGTCAAGACCCACAAACGGTTCGTCGATTATGTACAGCGGCGGCTCTGCCAGAAGCGCATTCATCAGCATGACCTTCTGCTTCATCCCTTTGGACAGATGGCCTGCGAATGCTTTTCTCTTCGGATTCATATGGAATTCCTTAAGCAGGTCGTCGCATCGCTTCGTATAGGCGGAATCGGGCACATCGTAAGCCATTCCGGTCAAACGGAGATGGTCCTCTACCGTAAGCTCGTCAAACAGCACCGGTGTCTCTGGAACATAGGCAAATGCCGAACGGTATACCTCCGGGTTATCATCAAGCGACGTACCCTTGATGCGCACATCTCCGCTGTGAGGCTGCATCAAACCCAGAATATGCTTGATTGTCGTGCTTTTACCCGCACCGTTAAGTCCAATGAGGCCCACCATTTCCCCCGGCTGAATTCCGAAGGTTACATCATGCAGAACAGGTTTCCTTGGACTGTATCCTCCTGTGAGCCCGCTTACCTTCAAGATCGGTTCCTTGCTCACCGTATCACCTCATATTCATAGTTTGGCCCGGCTATGAGAAACAGCCGCAGGGTATCCACTGGTGCAGCCAGCGCATCTACCTGCGGCTCAAATCTAGGCTGGCAGCCAGCAAATGCCCGTCATTAAGAGATTGCTCATCCTGGGCTTAATGCTTCTACTTCTGCTGATCTTCGCTGCCGTTCTCACGCTTGGCCTTAAGCCACTTGGGCGCTCCCTTGTTCTTCCGTTCCTTCTCCTTCTCCGCCTTTGCCTTGGCTGGCGAAAGCTTCCTTACAGCCTCTCTGCCGTGCCCTGGGGGAAGCTCCTTGCGGCCTGCAGGGGAAGACGGAGCTCCGGTCAAGCCGCTGGATGCGCCCTTACCTGCATCTCCTGAGCGTCCTTTACCACTCCTGACATCCTTATCTCCCCTGGTTGCAGGAGTTCTGCCGGTTCCAGCGCTCCTTGGGGAAGAACTATTCCTTGTGCCGCGCTTCAGCTCTTCACGCGCCAGAATTTTCCCGCCGAACAGGACCCGTTCTTTAATTTCAATACCAAGGCGCTTGGAAAGCTTCTCAGCCAGGTAACTGTCCCGGAAGGTTACGATTGTAAAAACGGTACCTTCCCGGCCCATCCGGCCTGTCCGCCCGGCGCGGTGCACATAGCGGTCGGGGTCCTGCGGCGCATCGATATTCAGCACAAGCGGCAGATGCTCGATATCAATCCCTCTTGCCGCGACATCGGTCGCAAGCAGCAGCTGGCACCGGCCGCTTCTGAAACGCTCAAGTGTCTGAGACCGCTTCAGCTTATCTGCGTCTCCATACAGGGATTCAACAGTAAATCCTTCGAACGAAAGCTTCGCTTCCCAATTCGCGATCTGGTCTGTGTCATTCATGAACAGAAGCGCCGAGGATGGCGCAAAGGCATGCAGAAGCTTCTTCGCCGTCTCAAACTTGTCCCTGCCTTCGCTAAAGATGTAATAGTGGCTAATCGTCTCAGCCACCCGGTGCTCAGGCTGCACATCAATTCGCACGGGTTCCTTCATCCATCTGCCGGCAAGCCGTTCCATCTCCTCTGGAAGCGTCGCCGAGAAGAAGGCGATCTGGCGGTCCGGGCCGAGAGCCGATATAACCGTTTCAACCTCTTTGGTCGAGCCAAGCTCAAACATCTGGTCCGCTTCATCAATCACGATCGTTCGCGCGTTGTGCAGCTTCAGCTTGCGCTGGCCTACAAGCTCATTAATCCGGCCTGGCGTTCCCACAATGAGATGCGGCTTCAGCTTCAGCTTCTCAACCTGCCGCTTCAATGCGGCTCCCCCGATCAGCTGCTGCACCCGCAGTCCGCAAGCCTCCGCATAGCGCTCCGCCACACGGACAATCTGCATGGCGAGCTCCTGTGTCGGCGCAAGTACAACCGCTTGAATATCCGGGACAGCCGCATCCATGCGGTTAAGCAGCGGCAGCAGATAGGCCAGCGTCTTTCCCGTACCCGTCTGAGATCTGGCATATAAGTCTCTTCCGGATGCGATTGCAGGAATTGCTTCCTGCTGAACCGTTGTCGGTTCGGTTATTTCAAAATCCTTCAACTGTCCGATAAGCTCGGAACGGAGTTCCAGCTGCTCCCAGCTTGTCACCATGATGATCCTCCTCATGCCGCGTCTCGATTGTAAACTATTTTTTATTAAGCATAGGGCCGACCAGTCTGTCTGCCAGTCTCGGGAACAGCTGATACAGCTTGATTCCGGCAGCGGCCGACAGCGGAAGATCTACTTCCGCAATTCCTTTATCAATCACCTTCAGAATGGCAGCGGATACCCGTTCGGGCTTCATCATAAAGGCTTGGACGTTCCGGACATAAGTCCCCTCCGGGTCGGCCTTCGTAAAGAACGGTGTGTCAATCGGTCCCGGATTGACGGCTGACACCGTTATCCCTTTGCCCTTCATCTCAGCCCGCAGCGCATTCGTGAACCCCAGTACGGCATGCTTGGTCGCCGTATAAGCGGTAGACTTCGCCGTTCCAATCTTCCCTGCCATTGAGGCGACATTCACGATCTGCCCATACCCCTGGCGGAGAAAGACGGGAAGAATTGCCTTCGTACACCGGACGATTCCCATGTAATTCGTATTCATCATCTCTTCAAAATCTTCAACCTTCGCGTCTTCAAAATAATCAAAGACGGCATAACCTGCATTGTTAAGAAGCACGTCCAAGCCCTCGTAGTCTGCTATAATCTGCTGCGTGACCCGTTGTACCTCTGCATTGTCATTCACATCCAGAACGTAGACGCCGTGCCTGCCCCCAATAAGCGAGGACGCCTCCTTAAGCTTCGCTTCGTTACGTCCGGTCAGAATCGGGACAGCCCCCCGCTTTGCCAGCATTTGGGCGGTTAATGCCCCAATACCGCTGCTTGCACCGGTTATCAGTACTTTCTTCCCTGTCAGCATTTCGCATCACCTGCTTATCAGTTTACTAAAAATCTGGCACAATAAGCAAAAAAAACTCCCCTGCCGGGGAGTAAAATGTTACGCGATCAGTACCTGGATATCCAGTTCGCCGATCCCTTCCATTATAAGCGGAATGGTGAGTGCTTTATGAGGAGTAAAACCGGCTGCCTGCGCGGAATGCAATACCTTAGGTGGTGTAATATCAACCTTGACGCCCTGATTAAACAGCATCGTGCTGGCGTTACCGCTAATCATGTTGCCAAGCTCCGAGATCGCACTCTTGCCAATCTCATCTATTTCAGTAATTGCAAACCCGCCCATCATAGCTGAAACCAGCTTCAAAGCCACAGGCTCACTTATACCAAATACAATATCGCCGCTCATTTGACCTGTCATACCAATTTGTATCCAGATATAGTTCTCGACGAAAATAACTTCTTTAATGCCTAGCTGCCCGGTTTCCGGGCGGATACTGACCATCTGCTCAATGACGACTCTTGCCGATTCCAGAAACGGATTGATATATTCTGCCTTCATATTATGTCATTTCCCCCTTCTGTTCGACATTATTCGATCATCTTCTATGCTCCTATTATACTTGATCATATGGGTCAAGTATACTACTGTTTTTGTCAGATCCACCCCTCGGCCACAGCAGGATCGCTAAATTAACCTGCCTTCACCCCTGTGCTGTGACGATAATGAAGCCTGATTAGCCGTAATTTCTCATAAAGCGGCTCCAGCGGCTTACCCTGCAGCTCCTCTTCGTTATAAACATGCTGAAGGACTGGTTTCAGATACATATCCCCAACCGTATGCAAGGCCAGAATAATCTTCTCCTGCTCCTCCTGCGGATAACGCTCGAGCTCCTGTCTTAACAGCGGGGTCGTATCATAACCGGCCTCATCAAGCTGTTCAATTCGGATAATTAAGTCTCTGCGCTGCATGCCGGATACTTCCTGCAGCTCATCTAGACTGCTGCCCTCACGGATTCCGCTTAAGATCAGCCGGTTCACCTGATGACGCTGCATTTCCATCCGGTACTTGTCCTCCTTCTGCCGGAACAGCCACTTCGTATAGATCTCCTGGTCCAATTGACCCTCCACCCAGTCGAGCGGAAACGCCGTCGAGCGTTCATAACGGGTCGTTATGTCCAGAACTGCCGAACCATAAGTGGCAGTACGTGCTTCCCCCCAACCCGGTATATTCTTCAGCTCTTCCTCCGTATGCGGGATAAAAGCCGCAATCATGCGCAGCATCCGGTTATTGGCAACAACATAGGCTGCCTTCTTCTCTTCTGCCGCACGGCCTCTGCGCCACTCGCGCAGCTCTTCGAATATTTCCTCCCGGACATGCTGCTCAGCGTAACATTGAAGCATCCCGGCGATCCCTCCAGATACCGATTTGCGGTCGTCCAGCATGCCATCAAGCATTGGCTCATAGCCATCTCCCATCTTCACGGCAGCACCGTGCCGGAAGGCTGCCAGCATCTCTTCCCATGAGGTACCTTCGTACCAAAGATTGCTCTCACCATTTGTCTCTTCCAGCCATTGAACGCTCCAGCGGCCATGCTCCTCCCCGATGGTTACCTGCGCCGTTACAACCCGCCCGTCTTCCTGCTGTTTCTCCAGTGTGTTCAAGAAAACAACTCTCATCTTCTGCACCTCCCGATTATTGCGAACCCTGACCGGGTGCCCTCACCGCAGCTCCACCACACAGGCAGTACATACAAAAAAAGCACCCCTCCGGCTTAGCTGCGGAGAGGTGCTTCCTCACGATCAAATATTCGACTGCACTCAATATACCACCTCTGTATGCTTTTGACAAGACGAACAAGAAGAGCTTTAAAGTGGAGTTTTCCGGGAGTAGAGTTATAATGAAGCTAACAACATCTAAACCCGGAGGTCTAATATGCTGCCTGATTATGATTTTATGTCTGATACGACTGAGGATACTTCCACACGGTTCGTAACCTTTATCACGCCTGGTATGAAGCGGTTCGATCTGTCCATTACAACCACGAGCCGTTTCTACGGGAAGAAGCTCGTAACGGATTTACAGAATGGCATAACAGCGATTCTTGGCGCGGATGATCTGGAGGAAGAGGGCTATCTCGCTCACGTCTTCAAGCTCTCGGACGAGGAAGCCGCTGAACTGGAGCAGTTTCTCTACTTTGTTGTCGGCACGGTGAATTTTACCGATTAACTGGGGCATCTTAATGGTAGACCACCATTAAGGGAGGGATTCTAGTGGCTGACGGCTTCAAGCAGGAAGACCGGAGAACGTACCGTGATGTCAGTACGGTCGAATCACAGCGCAACGATCTGACCGCCGAGGAATTTCCGGAGGGTCCTTATGGAGCAGCGCTGCTTACCGAATCACTCGGGAAGAGCAGACCCTGGAGAATTGATCAGCGCCCGCCCAATCGTTTCGATTATGAGAATCGGCAGCTTCACAAGGGACTGGACCGCGATTTCCCGGGGGATCAAGGCGTAGGCAACGCTGCTCCTGAGGTAATGGATGAACCTTAGGATCAAGGTCAGCTAGCAATCCCGGATCTCTAACACAAACCAAGGCTGCCGGGTTAAACGGCAGCCTTGGTTTGTGTTAGAGATCTTCTTGCCGCAGCGTCTATGTTCCAGTGCTAAATGATTATTTCCCGGCATAATAGACTTTAACCACAATGTCCTTGTCATGGTTGCCAAATCCGGAGCCATATAGCGTCAATCCTCCTACGTGCTCGGCGGTTTCATCCACCGCAAACCGCAAGGTCCAGAAAGATTCGTGCAGTCTTAAGTCTCCGATTGTAACATCGGACAGCCGCTCCTCATCAATAAACGTGCCGTCCGCATTCACCCGAATCGTCTTCCATAATCCGTATTGATTAACGTCCCTCATCCACCAGTCCGGGGTATGCTTTCCGCGGGCAGCTCTTCCGAAATCAGCCGGGCTTGTCCACGTACCAAGCGTCACGCCGTTGAATACGAACCGGATATCCGACGGCCAGTGATCATTTAACCCCGGAGCTTCTGAAGCAAACTCAGCGGAAATTTCAATCTCCTCTGGATTATCTCCCGATAATAAGTAATTTGGTGTCTTATATTCGACATAACCCCTGCCAAACCATAGAATGGCCGCATTCACCCGCTCGGGATCCAGAAAATAACGCGGATCATCAAAGTGTCCAATATACTTCTCCTTGGTCGCCAGTCCACAAGTTGGGAAAACCTCGAACGCCGTATAATGTCCAACGGGAATCGACTGCTCACGACTTGAACGGGCTGTAGCCTGAAACGGCAGTTCGATCTCGATAACATCCTGTTTGAGACGGCACAGCTTGTGCGTTCCCCCGTTGCGCCGGACCCGCTGACAGCTTATCAATTCTGCCTGCTCCAGTTTCCTGAGGTGCATGGTCACGATACCGGGTGTAAGACCCAGGCAAGTCGCAATGTCCTTTGCATTCATCTCTTGGGCTGAGACCAGCTCCATAATTCTCCATCTGACCTCACTGGCTAATGCTTCGTAAAGCGCCATATATTCAGGGTCCCCGTTCACCTTCATTACCAAATCCCCACCGCCTAGTTAAAATCACATAAATATAAATTCAAGATAAAAAGTATGCGTTTTAAATTTATAATATTGAAAAGAATATGGCAACTATGATCTAATTTACTTAGAACGTCCTGTATGTAATTCAAACCATTATTTCTGGAAAAGGTGTGATCAGAATGGCTTTGCTGGCAAAAATGGTAGTGGATAAGGATTTTGTTATCGGTAATGTTGACGATCGGTTGTACGGTTCATTCATTGAGCATCTCGGCCGGGCCGTATACGGGGGTATTTATGAACCAGGTCACCCTCAGGCGAATGAGCAAGGCTTCCGCCAAGATGTACTTCGCCTGGTTCAGGATTTGCGCGTACCCATCATACGTTATCCGGGCGGAAATTTCGTTTCCGGGTATGACTGGAAGGACGCAGTCGGTCCCCTCGAGAGCCGGCCGCGCAAGCTGGACCTCGCATGGAGAACGGTAGAACCTAATCAATTCGGTATGAACGAATTCGTGGATTGGTCCAAGGCAGCCGGTTCTGACGTCATGTGGGCCATCAATCTGGGAACACAGGGCATTGATGAAGCACGGAATGTCGTCGAATATGCCAACCATCCGTCAGGCAGCTATTGGAGCGATCTCCGAGCCAGCCACGGTTATCGTAAGCCGCATAACATCAAGACATGGTGTCTCGGCAATGAGATGGATGGCCCATGGCAGATCGGCCACAAAACAGCCGAGGAATATGGAAGACTCGCACATGAAGCAGCCAAAGTCATGAAATGGGTCGATCCTTCCATTGAGCTTGTCGCTTGCGGAAGCTCCGCACTCGCGATGCCTACCTTCGCGGAATGGGAAGCGACCGTACTCGATCATACCTATGACCATGTCGAGTACCTTTCCCTGCACCAGTATTATGGAAATCCCGACAACGACACGGCCACCTTCCTGGCGCGTTCCGTGCAGATGGATGAGTTTATCGACAGTGTGACTGCCATCTGCGATTACGTGAAAGCCAAGAAACGCAGCAAGAAAAAGATGTTTCTCTCCTTCGACGAATGGAACGTTTGGTTCCACTCGCACGAATCCGACAAAAAGCTGGATCCGTGGCAAATTGCTCCGCCGCAATTGGAAGACATCTACAATATGGAGGATGCTCTTGTCGTAGGATGCATGCTCATCAGCTTGCTGAAGCACGCAGACCGTGTGAAGATGGCCTGCTTGGCTCAGCTTGTCAACGTCATTGCACCAATCATGACTGAAAATGGCGGTTCCGCATGGGCTCAGACGATTTACTATCCGTTCATGCACGCATCGCTTTACGGCCGCGGGCAGTCACTGGTACCGCTCATCCAATCGCCTAAGTATGATACGAAGGAGATCACGGACGTCCCTTATCTGGAGTCGGTCGCGACCCACAATGAAGAAACCGGAGAGATCACCATCTTCGCGGTGAACCGTCACTTAAGCGAGAAGCTGTCCTTCGAAGCGGATCTCAGAAGCTTCGGAGCTTGCAAGCTTGTTGAGCATCTCGTCCTGGAAAATGAAGATCTTAAGGCCGTTAATACCGCCCAGTCGCCAGGAACGGTCAAGCCGCATACAGGCGGCAATGCGAAAGCCGACGGAGCCAAGATCAGCGCTCAGCTTGCTCCTGCTTCTTGGAACGTCATTCGCTTAACTACACGTCCATAAAATACGTAAAGCAATACAAAAAACAGCCCGCCCTTGAACAAGGCGGGCTGTATCGTTTACGATGGCTAATCAGCCGCCATCCTCTATCTGGTCTCCCTGTGAAGCGTATGCCGCTTCAACCGTGGGCAGTATTTGCGCATCTCCAGCCGTCCTGGATGTGTCCGCTTGTTCTTCGTGGTCGTATAATTGCGGTCGCCTGTCTCTGTGCAGGCTAGAGTTACTATAACTCTCATGCTCATTCACCCCTCTCGTTTAATTGACGGAGGCCATCTCAGTCTCCATGGCTGCACCAGGCAGCTCGTCAGCGAAAGACTTCCAATCCTTGCCCAATTCCTCATCGTTCAACAGGCAGCGGTCAAGTGCTGCTTCCAGCTCCTGCCGGTTGATATCCATGCCGATGAATACAATTCTGTTCATCCGGTCTCCGTATACCGGATGCCAGGTTTCCATAATCTCTGGCTCCTCAAGCAGCAGCTGGCGCCGCTCTTCCTCCGGCAGTGCAGACACCCAGTAGCCTGCCGGACCAAACTGGATGGAGGGGCCCGCCTGGCTGATCGATTGCGCGGTCAAATTCCTGGTAGCCAGCCAGACGATTCCTTTCGCACGCACAATTTCCTCCGGCCAATTCGCCATCCATTCAGCAAGCCGCTGCGGATGGAAGGGAATCGCGCGCTCGTATACAAACGACGAGATGCCGTATTCCTCTGTTTCAGGTGTATGAGAAGGCTTCTCCATTTCCTTGATCCAACCGGCGGATGTGCTTGCCTTCTCAAAGTCAAACAACCCGGTATTCATGATTTCAGCCGGTTCGATCTCCCCGTGTACGGCACGGATAAGCTTCGCCCTTGGCTGAAGCTTGCGAAGAATACCTTCGAGCTCTGCCAGATCCTTTTCACTTACCAAATCGCACTTATTCAGCACCAGAACATCACAGAATTCGATCTGATCAATCAGCAGGTCAACAACGTCACGGCTGTCCTCTTCCCCTACCTCCTGACCCCGGTCCAGCAGCGTCTCGCCGGACGAGAAGTCATGCCAGAACCGGTAGGCATCTACCACCGTTACCATGCAGTCCAGCCGGCAGTACTCGGTCAGGTCTATGCCCTGCTCCTCATCCCGGTAGCTGAATGTCTGGGCGACTGGAAGCGGTTCCCCGACCCCGGTAGATTCAATCAGTATATAATCGAAGCGTCCTTCTCCAGCCAGCCTTTCGACCTCCTGCAGCAGATCTTCACGAAGCGTACAGCATATACACCCGTTGGACATTTCTACCAGCTTCTCATCAGTCCGAGATAAACCGCCTCCATCCTTGATCAATCCTGCATCAATATTTACCTCGCTCAAGTCATTGACAATGACGGCAACCCGCAGTCCTTGACGGTTATGCAGCACGTGATTCAGCAGCGTCGTCTTACCCGAACCAAGATAGCCGCTGAGTACGGTAACCGGCAGCTTGAATACACCGTCTGAACGATTTGACTTCTCCATACAAGCCCCCCACATGTAAAATTTACGAACACAAACTAACATAATTTTTAACAACAATCTATAGACCCCTTGTTGTCCTAAAACCCGTGAACGCACTTTATAATTAGTAATTATTACTGTTTAAATAGTAAAACATAATACTAGTCCTGTCAAGCGATTCCATGCTGTGCGCAAACAAAACAGCCCTAATTACCGAAAAAAAAGACCTGGCCGCAACGCTTGACACGTTACCAGCTAGGTCTTTTACGAAAGTAAGATTGCTTATTGTGCCGCAAACGGTTTACCCAATCAGCTTCATCAGACTGCCAAATTCCAGCTCTTCAAACTTGTTTGCCACGCTTGTCCTGTCCATCACCCACAAACAGCGTTCCCACTCAAGCTCCACGGGAGCATCACAGCGGATTGTAGCCAAGTCCCTGGACATATGCAGCATCTCAAGATCTGCCTCTATCTTCGTTCGTACCGACTTCGACAGACTGTCCAGATTAGCCAGTATGCCGTCAATTGATCCATACTCAAGCACAAGCTTCAAGGCCGTCTTCTCGCCGATGCCGCGTACCCCCGGATAATTATCACTTGTATCTCCCATTAGTCCCTTGAGATCAACAATCTGGGCTGGGCTGAGCTGCCTTTCCTCCAGCAGGAACTGCGGGGTATAGACCGCATAATTCCCGTGTCCCTTCTTCATGATCACGACAGTTGTTCGGTCATCGACCAGCTGCAGCATATCATGATCACCTGTTAGGATGAAAACCTCGGCATGCTCACGATACATCTTGGCCAAAGTGCCAAGACAGTCGTCAGCCTCAAACCCGGCTACACCGACATTTGGTATGCCAAAACTCTCAACAACCTCCTTGACCAAATCAAACTGCGGCAGCAGCTCGTTCGGCGCTTCAGGACGATTGGCTTTGTACCCGGCATATTGTCCGGTCCGAAACGTTGTACTGCCCATATCCCAGCAGCACACAATATGGGTAGGCTGAAATACCTTGCAGGCATCCAGCAAATACTTCACAAATCCATAGACCGCATTAGTAGGAAGCCCAGCATTGGTCTTGCGGATGTAACCTCCATACGAATTGGCGAAAAACCCGCGAAACAACAGCGCCATTCCATCTACAAGCAGCGCCCGCGGCTGCTGCTCCTGTGCCAGTTCCATCTATCGATCGCTCCTATGTTCTTTTCAGACATTATAACATAGATTCGTCTCAGACAGCCCGCTTGGTCAGATTCTCCAGCTGTTCAATAATAACCGTCAGCTTCCGGAAATCATCCATAACTGTACTCATCCGGCCGTTCTGCTGCTCAACTGACGCCAGCACCTGCTCGACCGATGCGCTGGATTGATCCGTTATATTGGCAATTGAGACGGCTTCATTCACAATTACGTTCGAATCCTTCTTAAGAGCACCAAGCAGCTGCGTCAAACCATCGGTCTGCTCCTGCACACTCACCGTATTCTCATGAATCTGATGAAATACCTGATTGGTTTTTTCCGTAGTAGCAAGGCCCTGCTTCATTTCAACACGGCTTTCCTCCACAAATGCCGCCACGTGAGCGGTCTTATCCAGCATGGAGCGGATCATCGCTTCCACCTTTTCTGCCGCACTGCCGGTTGACTCCGCCAGCTTCTTCACCTCTCCGGCTACAATCGCAAATCCACGGCCATGCTCACCAGCACGCGCTGCTTCAATAGATGCATTAAGCGCGAGCAGATTCGTCTGATTGGAAATTTCCTCGATCTGCAGCAGCAGCTCTGCGATGCTGCGGCTCTGCTCCTGCAGTTCCTTCATCAGCACTGAAACCTGGTCTACCGTACCTGATACCTGGCGCATCCGCTCATTAAGCGAACCCAGCTCCTCATTGCCTGTCCTAGTCAGATCAGTTGTCTTATGAGAAATTTCGATTAGGGTGCGGGAGCTGTCGCTCGCAGTCGTCACTTTTCCGTCGATCCCCTGAATGGAATCCCTGATCCCGCTGACACTGGAAGCCTGGGAAGCGACGCCAGCTGATACTTCCTGGAAGGTTGCCGCGAGCTCAGTAGTAACCTCGCCCGATTCGGTCAGATGGCTGTCCAGTGAAGTGTGGACCGTTGACAAGGTACCCACCGTTTGCTTAATCTCCTTCAGCATATCCCTCACCTGCTGCTGGGAAGCAAGCGCTTCGGCGGATTTCTTCTCGGTTTCTTCTTGAAGCTTGGCGCCGATTCGGGCCTGAAGAGCCGTAATCAGCATGACCAGACTGAAGACGACATTAAGCGAAATAAAGCCGGCGACCCCAAGCTCACCGAATATTTCAGTCCGGTAGACCTGGTAGAAGATATTAATCAGTACAAGTCCTATAAATCCATTAATCAAGATGGATATGTAATTATGATAGAGTGTAATGATGGCAAATGCATAAAAAAGGAGAATTAGCGAGTTCACATTAGGCGTCGTAGCCGCGAAGGAGTACACGAGCACACTCAACAGCACCGCCGCAATGTACTGAATGTACGGAACGAGCCACTTCTTATACGTTAGCAGTGTAAAGACAGCCGAAATGCTTCCTCCCACACCAGCCACAACAAGAACCGTCTCCGTGTTGCTCTTCGCCAAAACCGATGCGGCAACCCCCAGCACAACCGATAACCAGGCTAACTTCACAAGCAGTTTGTTGCGTTCATTGAATACTGTCAGCTTATCCACTTCTGTCCCTCCGACTATGCCGTACAGCTCCCGGTGACATACCCTGATGGAGACAGTAGGTGCATGTATAATAATGCCAATACGTTCAGCATTAAAATTATACAAATTTACGACATAAATCGTCAATGAATCTCTTGGTTTTTTGGCGAATCTTTAGGTCCTAAGCCTCTCTTTCCACGGCCCAGAGAATTATTTACAGAGAAAAAGCGGGTCCTGGACGGACCCGCTGTGTCACTTTTTATTCGGCAAATACACCATCCAAATAAGTCTTAAGATCAACTTTAATCGGCATAAAATAAAAATAGTTCCCTGAATCCTTCGCAAACTGCAGGGCACGGCGGGCGAAAGCCACATTCCATTCCATCGTCGGCCTGAAATCCCTCGGAAACACCGCTCGGTTCTTTGTTTCCCAGTAGCCTTGCGAACCGTCCGTCATGACGGGTGAAACACCCCAATAGAGTTCAATTCCCTCCAGCTGCTCAGCAAATAATTCCATATGCCGCAGGTCGAAGAACGGCTGGGTAAAAAAGCCTGCCGCTCCTGCCTCAAGCTTGCGCTGTGCATACTCAAGCTCTTCACGCAGGCCGGCCCGGTAAGGGTCAATTGCTGCATAAACCTTCAGTTCCGGATATTCCTGTCTTAGCTTGCGGATCAGCTCCGTTGAAGTGGTAGGGAAGACCTTCCGCTTCATGTCAGCAGGCGGGTCTCCGGCTACGATCAATACCTCACGTATACCGCCGCGCATCAGCTCTTCACCCAGCACGAAGGGCTGCCGCAGGTCAAAATCAATCGCCCTGATATGAGGAACGGCTTCAGGCAAACAGTCAACTGCCTGCTTAGCTCCTTCCCAGCTCCTGACCTGCAGCCGCATCAAGTCCGGGATGTTAACCATATTGATCTGTCTGTAGCTTGCTGTTATCATATCCAGCTCCTGTTGGAGCCGGGTCAGATCCCTGGGAATCAATTCAATAGATATACGCATAGAAGTCTAACCACCCATTCCCCTAAATCGGTTATTCCCAGCAGGAACCGAGCGGCACATACCCTAATCAGCCCGGTTTCCTTACACCACTTGCTTAAACATTCATTTCCCCGGAAATAGTTAACCCTTACTCAGCCCACACCTGCTCAAACTCAGCTTCCTTGAAGCCAACCGTCAACCGGCTGCCATCGGTCACAACCGGACGCTTAACCAATCTGCCGTTGGCTGCTAAGGCGGCAACCTTCTCTTCCTGTGTCATACCAGGCAGCTTGTCCTTAAGCTGCTGTTCCTTGTAAACCTCGCCGGAGGTGTTGAAGAACTTCTTCACATCCAGACCGCTCAGCTCCAGCCACTCCCTGATTTCACCTTCAGTTGGCGCCTGCTCGAACAGATTCTGCAGCTCCAGCTCAAAGCCTCTAGCCTCCAGCCATTTCAACGCATTGCGGCAGGTGCCGCATTTTGGGTAGTAATAGACTTTTAACGTTTTACTCATCTTCTCCAAATCCTTCCCTTCAAAAAATTATCGTTGTCACTGCTGTGCCGGCTGTTCCAGCTTGCGCAGCTCATGCTCCAGTAGCCGAAGATCCTCGGGCAGACGGGCCTGGAAGATCATCTGCTGCCTTGTCATTGGATGCGTGAAGGACAGCTCTGCCGCATGCAGGCAATGGCGTGTAATCAGCTGCTCTGCACGTTCTCTTAACTCAGCTTGATTCTCAACCGCCGGGTGGTACATTTTATCTCCAAGCAGCGCGCAGCCGATATGCTGCATATGAACCCGAATCTGATGAGTACGGCCCGTCTCAAGCTGCAGCGCAACCTTCGAGGCTTCCTCTTTTCCATACACTGCAAGTGTCTGATAATGCGTGACAGACCGGTAGCCTGATGGTGTGACAATACGGTAGTGAGGATCGTCCGGATTCCGGTCAATCGGCGCATCAATGGTAGCAGCTGATGGCTCGGGCCTGCCAAAGACGAAGGCAATATATGACTTGCCAATCTCTCCCCGCTGCATTTGCTCGGACAGCTGCTGATGAATGTAGGGATTCTTGGCGACGGCGACAAGCCCCGACGTTTCCTGATCCAGCCGGTGAATCGGACGGAAACGGACCGTCTCCCCCTTCTGCCGCCAGTGATGAACAATGCCGTTAGCCAGCGTGCCCGTATAATGGCCGTGCGTCGGATGCACAATCACACCGGCCTCCTTGTTGACAAGCAGGAGGTATTCATCCTCATAGACGATATCAAGCGGCATCTCCTGCGGTAAAATGTCGTCTGACTGCTCGCGCTCCATCCGCAGCGCCAGCTCGTCCCCTTCTTCTACCAACGCCGTGGTATATACCCGCCCGCCATTGAGGGTAAGCCCTTCCTCCGTCAGCTTCAGTCGGGACAGCAGCTTGCGGGAAACGCCAAGCCTGCGCTCCAGTACCGTCCTCACCTGCTTGCCCGAATCCTCCGGGCCAACTGTCCAGGTTATCGGGCTGTAATACTTGTCCGTCATTTGGATTTTGGCTTGCGGAATACTTCCGCACTGCGGACATACTCGACATCCGGTACGCTTAAGCGGGCATTGGCAGCCCGGGCCGCTGCGAAGAAGTAATCCGACAGCCGGTTGATATATTTCGCTGCCTCACCATTAATTTCATGCTCGGCAGCCAGGGTAACCACTCTTCGTTCAGCACGCCGGCACACGGTACGGCAAACATGCAGCAGCGATGCCTCTTCGGAGCCCCCAGGAAGAATAAACCTTGTAATTTCCGGCGCCTCCGTAATTAGGACGTCAATTCTCTCTTCCAGTCTGGCAGCCGGCTCAGGACCAACCTTGTAAACGGAAGGCTCTTTGGCAAAAGCCAAATCCGAACCGCAGTCGAACAGCTCCTGCTGGATACCGATCAGCTCTGCAGCAAGGTCATCCAGCTTGCCGGAACGTCCCAGGACTGCAGCCGTCTGTCCTACGAAAGCGTTCAGCTCATCAATTGTGCCATATGCCTCAATCCGGACATCATCCTTGCTGACCCGTCCGCCTTTAATTGAGGTTTGTCCCTTATCGCCAGTGCGAGTATATAATTTCATTGGCTTTACCGCTCCTCTCAGTATGTAAACAATCTCAATCCTTATAAATACCACTATAGCATATCCGTCCCGCCCCATTCTCCTGTTCATACAAAAGAAGCTCCCAGCGGGAGCTTCCATTGGCGGCACAGCTGCTCAGCCGTTTGAGCACAGCTGCTTGTACCGCATATATTCGTTAATCTTGATATCCAGCTTCCGGCTGAGTTCAATGACCCTGTCCGCACTGAAGGACGCTTCCTCCAGATAGGTCATCTCCATCTTCCTCCGCAGCACGTAGATTTCATCCTCCAGTGAATGAATGGGTGAAGACAACGTTCTGGCTGTCCGTCCGTTCCGGCCTGTCGATGGCCGGTCCTTCCCGGTATGTGGCATTGTCTCTCCCTCCCTGGCTCCTGCTGCGCAAGCGACATCACGATCTGCATAACTTTGTTAAATTATATCAGGTTAGAGACCGGATTGCCTATCAAAAATTTCAAGATTTCTTGACTTTTTCGACAAACTCTCCAATTTTCTCCAATGCCTCTGTCAGCTGCGCAACGGAAGTTGCGTAGGAACAGCGCAGATGTCCTTCTCCCCCAAGTCCGAATACATTGCCGGGAACAGCAGCAACCTTCGCTTCAAGCAGAAGCCGCTCAGCAAACGTCTCGGAATCCAGACCAGTAGATTGAATTGATGGGAAGGCATAGAAGGCGCCCTGCGGCTCGTGGCATTCCAGCCCAATCTCGCGGAACCCTTTCACGATCAGGCGCCGCCGCTGGTTATAGGATTCCACCATCCGGTCCTTCTCTTCCATACCGTTCGTGAGCGCTTCAAGCGCTGCTACCTGGCCCATAACAGGTGCACACATGACCGTGTACTGGTGAATTTTCAGCATCGCCCCGATCAGATCCTGGTGGCCGCATGCATAACCCATCCGCCAGCCTGTCATGGCAAATGCCTTCGAGAAGCCGCTGACCAGTATAGTACGGTCCTTCATGCCAGGAAGCGAGGCAAAGCTGACATGATTGGAATCATAAGTAAGCTCTGCGTAGATTTCATCCGAGATGACAATCAGGTCATGCTTCTCCACCAGTTCAGCGATCGGCAGCCAGTCCTCACGGGTCATTGTTCCGCCGGTCGGATTGCTCGGGTAGCACAGGATCAGTACCTTCGAACGGGGAGTAATCGCCGCTTCCAGCTGGTCAGCACGAAGCTTGAAGTTATCCTTGGCAAAGGTTTCAACCCCAACCGGCACGCCGCCGCCAAGCGCCGTAATCGGCGAATACGAGATGTAGCAAGGCTCGGGGATCAGTATTTCATCACCTGGCGCCACAAGCGCACGCAGCGCAAGATCAATCGCCTCGCTGCCGCCTACTGTTACGAGAATTTCCTTGGCCGGATCGTAAGGAACGGCAAACCGGTCGTTCAGGTATTGGCCAATCGCTTCACGAAGCTCGGGCATGCCGGCATTGGATGTGTACTGGGTCTTGCCTCTCTCCAGCGAGTATACACAGGCTTCACGCACATGCCACGGGGTTATAAAATCAGGTTCGCCAACCCCAAGCGTTATGATGTCCTTGCGTCCGCTGACAAGATCAAAAAACTTGCGGATTCCCGAGGGCTTGATCGCACGCGCCTCTTTATTCAAATATTCGGTCATGGACCCCCGCTGCTGCAGAGGCTGCCGTACTGTCTCGTTCATCATGGGAACCACCCTTTACGGCGATATGACCAGACGATGATCGCCTTCGGTCTCTTCGAAGATTATGCCGTCCTGTTTGTATTTTTTGAGAATGAAGAAAGTCTTGGTTGATAATATCGACTCCAGCGGAGACAATTTGTTCGATACGAAGGAAGCCACTTCCTTCAGGTTTTTCCCCTCTACCTCGACGAGAAGATCATAGGCGCCTGACATCAGATAAACGGATTTCACTTCCGGGTACAGGTAGATGCGTTCTGCGAGGTAGTCAAATCCGCGGCCGCGTTCCGGTGTAATCTGAACTTCAATCAACGCCGTTACCTTATCGTTATCCACCTTGCTGCCATTCACAACCGCAGTATACTTGACGATGACATGGTCGTCTTCCATTTCCTTGACAGCCTTCGCTACCTGATCCTCCGGCACACCCAGCATCGTGGCAATGAGAGCCGTATCTCTTCTGGCGTCTTCCTTCAACAGCTCAAGAACTTTACGTTTCAATTCATCCACTTTCTGCACCCTCCTGCTACCGTCTGCAATTGTTATTCCTATATTACAACGATAGCACGTTTTCTGCAAAATAAAAAAACCCTCCGGGAAAGTTGCTTCGAACGGCCCGCTTAAACGAAAAACAAACAAGACTATCGGCGGGATAGACGCTGGTTTCGGTCGTATTTTGTCGAAATCACAAGCAGATTTCCGCCACAGTTTTCAGATGCGTGCAGCAGGCCGGGACTTTTGACTATTTTACCTGTTATGTAATAATTATGAAGTCAAAAGAAACCGGCCGTCGCCCTCTTCAGAGAAGCAGCCGGCCGGTTCCTTGCTTACATGTATACTGGTTGATGGCTGCCCTCTGTCCCAGGACGCCGTCCGTCATTCGCCTCTGTAACCGCGTAAGGCTGCAAGGCATGCGATACGCCGCCCAGAAGCCCCAGCTGATGAAGGTAGTGCTCGGTCTGGCCAGCTTCATTACGATTGTTCTCCAGCTTGCTGGAAATCTCATTCCGTGCCGCTGCTGAAGGCGTGCTGTACATGTGCTGGTCGCGCATCAGTTCATACAGCTTTCCCTGAAGCTGCAGCGTGCTTGACAGAAGGTCATTGAACCCTCTTCTGATTTCCGGGCAAGCGGCCTCCGTGACAGCTGTCGCATATTCGCGGGATACCCGCTTCAGGTCCGCAAGAATAGTTCCCGCCATATCAGCATCTGACATTAATGCCTGACGATGCTGGTCTTCTGGAGCATGAACCTGGCCGGTATACTGCTGGCTGTAGTGCTGGCTGTAATGCTGCTGCATGCCTTGCTGTTGCTGCTGTTGCTGTTGTACAGTGTGCTGGCCGCTGTTATGCTGATTGCCCTGGTAATGGCTGCGGCCGCTGTCCGCCTGATTATAATGCTGGACGACAGACGATGCATAAGGAATCGGCCTGTTATCTTCAGTCTGCTGCCGGTTCTGTCCAGGCTGCTCCAAGGTCTGATTATGAAGCTGGCGCATCATATTCTGCTGGTACTGCTGCAAATTGTTTTGCGATCTGGTATGTTCCACGTTCATCTTCCTTCCGTTATTCAGAGCTTGTCTAATCCTGCTTAATGGCCAGGAGCAGTCTGTTGATGCTGCTCAAGCATGTTAAGAAGCAATGCGTAATGCTGTCTGTGCACCTCAATCATCTGCGAACAGGTCTGACGGATCGCCGGGTTTCCTGCTGCCGCTGCTGCCACGGCACACTGCTTGATGAGCAAATTCTCGTTCGACAGCGAGTCTGCGATATATTCCAGTTCCTTAACCGTCATCTGCATCATGCTTTCTCCCCCTTCCGGCATCCAAATTAATCCTGCACGAGTAGGATTCCCGCCTGCTGGCGGAATATGTATGCGCCCGTAGGGACGCCAAAACTTTCAATGACCTGGCAGCCGTCCTGCTCTAAGGCAGATGCACACTGCTAATACTGCTTGCATGCAGCCATTCCATCCGGCCCGTTACCGTACACAGCCAAATCATCTTATCCTCTGCACGGATAAGCATGCCTGTTGCTCCTCGCCCTGTATCCAGATTAAAGGAAACGACCCGCCCCGCCATCTTCTGCAGCTGCTGCTCAAACGCCCGGGCAAGCGTCAAGGAAGACGGGCGAAGCGGCAGCTGCTCCGGCGGCAGATTGAATGGGGCTGCCCCTTCCCTGAAGGGAGAAATATAGCAGATCCGGTCAAGCCGGACCATAACGGTTTGCCATACCGGGGAATAAAAGACCAGGTAGTCATTCATGATGCTAGACAAATAGCCGCTTAAGACCGCATTCGCTCCGTTCAGCACTGCTTCCGTGAACATACCTTTCGCGTGAAGGAGCATCTTCCGGTATGAAATTGCATTACCTTCTGTACGGGCTCTGCCGAGCAAGTCCGGGTACTCCGCTATTGCCTTCTCCACTAGCCCGTCGCAGGGATTGGCACACTGCTCCTTAAGCTTCATTCTTCTGATCTGAGGAAGAGGAACATAGAACGGCTTCCCGCTGCTATGCACCACCACCGCCATGTCAGTCCCCAGCTCAGCCAATGTTCCCAGAAGTGTCTTTTCCGCACCTGCCAGCTGCAATTCGACCTGACACTGGAGCCATTCCTTTCCGGTAACAGTCATCTCCTGCGTGGCCTCCTTCATCCCAGCCTTTCTCCTATAACGATATGTGGGACAAGCTTGATCGGACCGGGATGCTGCCTGTTTCTTGTAAAATATGCGAATTGCCCGTTTACCCGCTCACATTTGATTCATAGTTTATAGAGGACAAGGAAGGAGGCATCACATTCATGGCTATTAAGAGAAAGCCTAAGAAAATAACTGGTAAGCGTACGGTCAAGAAAAAGGTTAAATCGCCTGTTCTGAACAAAAGCATAGGCGCTGCAAGCAGAGGCACCCAGGCTCCTGCCCAATCGGTAGGAATTCCCCAATTCCAAGACAGCATATGGGGCGCGCCTGTGCAGCAGCTGCTTCCGGGAAGCGACACTCCGGCGGCCGGACATTCCGCCGGCGGTCGCTCGGGAGGACAGCGTTCCGCTGGGCAGCAAAGTGCAGGCAGCCGCTCGACTGGCCGGTCAGCTGGCAGATCGGCTGGCAGATCGGCTGGCAGATCGGCTGGCAGCCAGCCCGGTCAGACTATTGACTGGCCTTACCAGCAGGGCAACTGGCCTTCGCATTGGTACGTGACCAATGAGAGCGGAACGGGCGAGCAGTAATCCGAATATGCTGTTTACTACAAAAGCCTATCGTCCAATGACGATAGGCTTTTGTGTGTAACCATTCGTACCAACCCAGGAGGGAAACTGTATGACTTCCGCCCCCAACCCGCTGCCCGTCCGGCACCTATCCGTCCTGCCCTCTCAATGGGCGCTTATTCACCGGAATTCTTCCGAATCAATCCGTATACCTGTCAGTGTGACAAGCGGCAGGCGGGTATATCAAGCTGTTCTGATGGTCCGTGGCGGACATACCAGGAGCTGTCCCAAGAAATCTTACGAGCTGCGGATAAAAGGCGGCCATACCTTTCATTGGAATGCGGAATACGAAGATCCCTCCATGATCCGCAACGCATTATCCTTCCACTTCTTTAACAGAATTGGGGTTCCCGCGCCTAAAACCCGCCACTTCCAGCTCATGGTCAACGGCCAGCCGCTCGGCGTTTATCTTGAGATCGAAGCTGTCTCAACGGCTTTCTTCGCCTCACGGGGGATTCAATTCCGTTCCATCCTGTATGCGGTCAATGATCATGCAGACTTCTCCCTGCCCTCGAGCCGGAGCAGCGGCCCCGCTCATCTTTCCGGTTACGAGCTTGTGGCAGGCGGAACAGCGGCAGTTCGCAGGCTGGAACAATTTATCCGCTCCATCAACCTTCTTAGCGGTCCCAAGCTGCAGCGAATACTTCTTCACAAGCTGGATATCCGCAATTATTTAGGGTGGCTGGCCGGTGCGGTATTAACCGGAAACTATGACGGCTTTGAGCAAAACTATGCCCTGTACGAGGAAGCCCGCTCTGGAAAATACCGGATCATACCCTGGGATTATGAGGGCACATGGGGGCGCAACTGCTTCGGCAAGCCATGCGGCAGCCGACTGGTAAGCATCAGGGGGTATAACAGACTGACTAGGAAGGTTCTCTCTATTCCCGCCAACAGGTCTGCCTACCGCAAGCTGCTGCGCAGACTGCTGCGTCACCCCTTCAACACCTCTGCCATAAACTCCGTCGTAGATAGCATGTACCGGACAATAACCCCTGCCGTCCGCATGGATCCAACAAGGCCGTTCAGCTATCAGGAATATGCAAAAGAGCCGTCCTTCATCCGGCAGTATATCCGGGAAAGACGGCGAATTATTCAAGGAGAGCTGAAGCGCTGGGTTTAGAAAATATCCATGCTCAAGTAACGTTCCCCGGTATCCGGAGCGATGCACAGTACCCGCTTGCCAGGCCCAAGCCGCTGGGCGATCCGCATCGCAGCCCAGACAGAGGCACCTGACGATGGACCCAGCAGCAGCCCCTCCTGCCTGGCCAGCATTTTCATTGTACCCAGCGCATCATCATCCGTTACCTGTACGATCTCATTGTAGATGCCAGTATTGAGAATGGCAGGGACGAAACCAGGACTCGTGCCGACAAGCTTATGGGGCCCAGGGCAGCCGCCGGACAGAACGGGCGAGCCTTCCGGCTCTACTACAGCAATGTACAAATCCGGCAAACGTTCCTTCAAAGCCTCACCGGTCCCGGTAATCGTTCCTCCCGTACCGGCAGTTGCGACAAAGGCATCCAGCCTGCCTTCAGTCTGCCGCAGGATTTCCTCCGCAGTTGTTGTGCGGTGTATGGCCGGGTTGGCCGTATTCTCGAACTGATTCGGTATGATACTGCCCGGGATTTCCGCCTGCAGTTCCAGTGCTTTGCGGATAGCACCGGGCATGCGTTCAGCCGCAGGCGTCAGCACAACTTCCGCTCCATAAGCCCGGACAAGCCGGATTCTCTCAATTGTCATATTATCCGGCATTACCAGAATCAGGCGGTATCCCCGAACCGCTGCATTCATGGCCAGGCCGATACCCGTATTGCCGCTTGTCGGCTCAATAATCGTGCCTCCAGGCTGGAGGTGGCCGCTCTCCTCCACTGCCCGGATCAGTGAATAGGCGGCACGGTCCTTGACGCTCCCGCTAGGATTGAAGCGTTCGAGCTTAACCAGCAGCTCAGCTGAGCCTGGAGGCGCCTGACGCAGCCTCACCGCCGGGGTATTCCCAATTAATTCCGCTACGCTGTTTACAACACGTACCATCTCACATATCTCCTCCCAGCCTTAACACTATTGCTGAGCTTATTCCTCAGGTTGGCCGACTGCTTGCCGAACGGGTCAGCAGCCTGCGCATGAACAGCCAGGCGGGCAGGGGAGCAGCGCCAACCGCTATAAGCAGCCAGGTCAGCGCCGCCTTGGAATCGGTAGCCGTGACAACGGAGAGGAAGATAATTAGACCCGCGGCCCGTCCTGTAATCAAGGCGGCCTCCCGCAGCACAATCAGCTCCTCCCGGTGTACCGCGCTTTCCCTCGTTGATCCGATCATATCAAACACAGCCGACGTCATAGGGATAACATAAAGCGGCATAAATATCGCAATTGCCACACCGAGCGCCAGTAAAGTATAAAATTCAGTCCCTGCCAGCAGCAGTGCTGTTGACGCCGCAAGAATAGCCGTTCCGACAAGCATGGCCTTACTCCTGTTGCGGGGATTCAGCCGTCTGCCAACCAATAAGAAGCTCATAAGTCCTACAAGTGAGGTCCAGAAGGTGAAGTTCCCTAGGCTTTGTTCTTTCCCGGTTGACAGGAATACCAGCAGGCCGAGCAGAAACATAAACAGCCCTTCACGCATTCCCTGCATGAAGAGGGCAGACGTAACACTTCGCCACAGACTCCCCTTCCTGCCGAGCTCTCGAAATCCGTAGAGCCACTCATATTTGCCTACTGATTCCCGCTTGGCCAAGAAGAAGCTGAGCAGTGTAGCGATACCGAATATGACCAGTGATACCGTAAAAATAATCCGGTAGCCCTGGTCTCCGCTCATCAGACCGATCACAAGCCCGGAAAGCCATGGAGCTATAATTCCTGCTCCCGAACCAAGCAGACCTGCCCACCCGTTGAACCGGTCCCGGTTATCCGGTTCGGTGATTTCAAAATAGACGACATTATAAGCCATCCAGAAAAATCCTAGCCCCACTCCATTAAGCATGCCAAGCGGAATGACGTACTGTGCAGCCTGCTTGCCGAGCAGCAGCACACTGGAATAGAAAAGGCCGGATAGCACTACTCCCGCCCTTAGACTATTCATCTTGTTATATTCCTTCACCCATTTGCCCACCAGCCAGAAGGTCAAGCCTGATATCAGGTGCTGGCTAAGGGTAAACCACCCGATTGCGCTGAAGGATTGACTTGCCTTCCACAGATACACGGGCACAAACGTACCTGAAAGCGCTGTTGCGATGCCATGCAGGCTTTGGACAATCAGCAGAAGAACAGCCTGCTTGTCCAGCTTGCCGGCAGCTTCCGGATTGTCCTCCTGCCTGCCTGCTCCCCCGCCTGTTCTCGGCAAGCGGTAAGCCGCAGCAGCAAGGCGGGAACGTACCGTATGCTTTCCCTGCTCCATATGCATGCCCCCCGTTCCGTGTATACCTCAGGTAAGATACCCCGGGAGGAAGGAAGGCATGCTGTCCAGTAACTGGAATTTATAATGTTCTGTTATTCCGTTGTCTCACTCGCCGCTATACGTTTTAGCAGCTTCTCCCTGTCTGCCCCGGCCAGACGGCTCGATGTTTGGAAGCAGGAAGGGCAGACGTACCAGATGACCTCGAAGGGGGCTTCCAGCAGGGCGGCGCCGCTCTGCTTGTCAACCTTGGCCGTAAAGCCTTCGGGCCCGATCGCCTGAACGCCGGCTTCCAGCATGTATTCGCGGCAGGAGGGGCATTCAGGCACTTCATCCTGTCCATCAAGGATCGCTTCCACTTTCCCCTGCAGCATCATCTGCGCAGGACTAATCTCCCGGTAGCCGCCGTAAGGAAACTCATCCATTTCCTCCTGCTCTTCTTCCCTGCCATAACGCGATTGCCGTTCCTTCAGTTGGGATTTTCCGGATGCGTCATCCTCATCTTCTCCATCCAGCTCCAGACTGATCGTGCGATAGGCATTCAATTCATTCTCGCAGTGCGGGCAGTGCTCCTCAGGACCGAGCTCCTCATCCCAGACGATCTCCGTATGACACCACGGACAAATGACCGGTTCTTCCATCTGTGTTCTCCCCCTCTTCTTCCATTCCAATCCAATAGATAACGCCAATTACAACAAACAGCAGCGCCAGAACGAACAGTGTACCCCATAAATACTTCAATGCTTGTAACTCCTTTATGATGGTTAGAAAATGACCGCAGCCCCGATAACGTAGGAAAGCGAAACAGATAATACCATGGCAATAAAGCCTACAGCCTTGTTGTCCTTCTCGATTTCCTCGTCAATCCGGAAAACGGGTGTCATGAATTCAAACAGGAAATAGGCAGCCAGCAGCAGAACAAAGCCGAAGGCGGCCCAAATCATGCTTTCGTATACGGTATCGCCCGCCTCTATTGAGAAGCGGAATATGTTGCATATGCCAAATATTTTGCCTCCGGTTGCCATAGCTACAGCCAGATTGCCCTTGCGGATCTCTTCCCAGCAATTATACCGGGTGACAACCTCAAAGATGTACAAGAAGACAATCAGAGCAAGTACAGCAACCGACAAGTACGCAAGTGTCTCAAAATACGGGTTATCCAGCAGCGCATCAACAGCGTGAACCATTCTTGTCTCTCCTCCCAGCCGCAGCCTTCAGGCTCTCTCAGCTCAGTTCAACGACGGTTACACCATCGCCGCCCTCACCATAATTACCGAGCCTGAAGCTCTTGATCAGCCTGTGTCGGCGAAGATAATCCTGAATACCTGAGCGAAGGACGCCTGTGCCCTTGCCATGAATAATGTAGACCTGGCCCATATTGGACAGGAATGCATCATCCAGGAAGCGGTCAACCTCGAGCAGGGCCTCCTCCAGATTCGAGCCGCGCAAATCCAGCTCCGTCCGAACGCTGTCATCTCTAGACCGCTTCAAGCTCGCTGCCTGCTTGGGCTGCTCCTTCACAGCTGCCTTCACAAGCTCCAGATCGTCAAAGCTCACCTTCATTTTCAATATGCCCAGCTGCACAGTGGCTTCAGATGCGCCGATATCCACCACATGACCCTTTTGCCCGAGGCTGTATACCCGCACTTCATCGCCAGGCTCGATCTTCTGCGGTTTGTCGGCTCGGGCAGCGGAAGGCTTCTTCGGCTTGTCTGCCTTCGGAGCCGCCTCTTCGAGCCTGCGCCTGGCCTCGATCAGCTTATGCTCCTTGACGGAAGCCCCTTCCTCCAAGGCAAGCTTGCGCAGGTCCGCAATAATCTGCTCTGCCTCGCGTTTGGCTTTGGCAACAGCTTCATGAGCCTGCTCTTCCGCTTTGGCCATCATCCGGTCGCGCTGCTCCTCAAACTTCTTGAGCTCTGCCGCATGTCTGGCCTTCAGCTTCTCCATCTCCTCCCGGAGCCGCTCGGCTGACTGCCGCTCTGTCTCAGCACCAAGGCGGTCCTCCTCCAGAGAAGCGATCATATTCTCTACGCGCATGTCTTCTTCGCTCACTTCACCGCGGGCGTGTTCAATTATGCTCCGTGACAGTCCAAGCCGCTCAGCGATTGCGAACGCATTACTGCGTCCCGGTACGCCGACCAGAAGCCGGTACGTGGGACTCAAGGTCTGAACGTCGAATTCCATGCTCGCATTGATAATGCCTTTGCGGTTGTATGCGTAAGCTTTAAGCTCGCTGTAGTGGGTGGTGGCTACGAGCCGGCTGCCGAGCTTGTGGATATGCTCCAGAATCGCAATTGCAAGCGCCGAGCCTTCAGCCGGATCGGTACCCGCTCCCAGCTCATCCAGAAGAACCAGACTCTTCGGTGTCATCGACTTCAGGATGCGGATGATATTGGTCAAGTGGCTGGAAAATGTACTCAGGTTCTGCTCAATGCTCTGCTCATCGCCAATATCCGCGTAGATGGCATCGAACACACACAGCTGGCTGCCATCCTCCGCCGGGACGAACATGCCCGACATGGCCATCAGGCTGAGCAGGCCGATTGTCTTCAGCGATACCGTCTTGCCGCCGGTATTAGGTCCGGTCACAATAATCGCCGAATACTGGTTGCCAAGCTCCACATCAAGCGGGACAACCGCGTCCTGCGCCAGCAGCGGATGTCTGCCCTTCTTCAGCTTAATGAAGCCGCGGTCATTCATCCGGGGCAGCGACGCTTTCATCTCATGGGCAAGCCTTGCTTTGGCAAACGCAAAATCCAGCTGACCGAGCACATCCAGGTCTGCTCTCAGATCACTCTCATACTCAGCAGTCAACGCTGTAAGGCGCCGCAGAATTTTCTCGATCTCCCGCTCCTCCGAAAGACGGAGCTCGCGCAGGCGGTTATTCATCTGCACAATCGCTTCCGGTTCAATGAACAGGGTTGCGCCCGAACCGGACTGGTCATGAACGATTCCGCCAAAATTGCCGCGGTACTCCTGCTTGACCGGGATCACATACCGGTCTCCCCGGATCGTAATAATGGCATCCTGCAGCATCTTCTGCACGGAGGACGACCGGATCATCTGCTCCAGCTTCTCCCTGACGCGCGACTCCCCGCTGCGCAGCTCACGCCTGATGGCTGCCAGCTCCGTACTCGCCTTGTCCATGACTGCAGCCTGCTCGTCAATGCAGTCCAGGATAGCATCTTCCAGAGACTTGTGCTCGGACAGCTGTTCAGCCAGCGTGTTTAGCAGCGGTATCGGGTCCTGATCATGAAGCGTAACAACATGCCGCTTCACCCGGCGGGCCCCCCTGACCGTCAGTGCGATATCCAGCAGCTCAGCCGCATTCAGCATCCCGCCGATCCGGGACCGCTGAAGAGACGCCGTAATATCCGTCACACCGCCAAACGGGGCAGCACCCTTCAGTCTGTCGGCCTTATAGGACTCATCCGTTGCCTGAAGCATGCGCTTCACGTCCTCAAGATCGGGACTTGGCCTAAGCGCCTCCGCGGCGGCCGCACCCAGCGGCGTAGCCGTATGAGCCGTTAATCTATCGATAATCTTGAAATATTCAAGTGTCTTCAAAATTTTGCCGTCCAAAACCGACAACTCCTCTCGTCCCTTATTATAGCGGAAGCCGCGCGCATGCGCCACGTAAGCTGACGAAACCTTCCAAACATGCTTCAGCCGGTTTCGGGTGAAGCTATTGGATGCGGACCTATCCATTATTCCAATACAAGGAGGGCATTAAGCCATGCAATTTCTTGGAACAGTCATTCGCTTTATTGTCGCAGCGCTGGTCTTGATGATCGTAGGTTTTCTTGTGCCCGGCTTCTCCGTCGGCGGCTTCTGGAGCGCCTTGTTCCTCGCCGTTGTCATTGCCCTGCTCGGCTGGGTCATTGAAGGCATCTTCGGCAAGCGGGTTACGCCTTTCGGCAGGGGAATCGTCGGTTTCCTGGCAAGTGCCGTTGTTATATGGGTCGCCCAGTTTATCGTTGGAGACGTACGTGTTACGATGGTTGGTGCCATTCTGGCCGCTCTGGCTGTCGGTATTATTGACCTGTTCATACCCGTCAGCACACCTTACGATGCTGGCCGCCGTGAACGCAGCCGTGGCAGATGAAGCCTGAAGCAGCAGCCGTTCTTTCCGTTACGAAAGGCGGCTGCTGTATAAGTTAAACCCATAACTTAAGATGCAACCTGCCCCTGTTGGGGTCACTGCGACGCCCTTTTGAACGAATTATCGTTCAACCCGCTCGTGTTGTTTTCGGTACGCTACCATGCCCCAGATCTTTGAAGATGTCCTTCATTTTTTTCCCGCTCTGAGCTTTCGTTCAAATCCTACAAATTCTAAATGATTTCTACATAACCTAGTTTGTATATGCTGTGGTCAAGCGTTCAACAGTTTGTCACTGATTTTTCCCTCAAAATCATCTACAATAAATGAGCATGAGAAAAATCACTGCTATGAACGGAGGGCTTCATATATGGCCAAGAAACTTAGCGTCATCGCAGCAGCAGCCGTTCTCGCGCTGACACTCGCAGCGTGCGGCGGGGGAAGCAGCGGCGGCTCAACCCATACATCCGGCGGAATTACAGAGACGACAGAGGCGGGAGCAACCGAGCTCGTCATCAAGGCAAGCAATTTCGAGTTCGACCAAGAGGAATATGTGGTCAAGCAGGGAGAGCCTGTTACCATTGTGCTTGAGAATGTACAAGGCGTCCATGGCGTTAACATAGGTGGCGAGATCAAGCTTGTTGATGGCAAGCCGAAGACAGTAACCTTCGACAAACCCGGTGAATATCAGATCGCCTGCAGCATTCCTTGCGGCGTGGGCCATGTCAAGATGGTCTCCAAGCTGATTGTACAATAGCATAGACTCTCCACAGCAGCTGTCTGCCCTTAAACCGGCAGGCGGCTGTTTTATTTTGCCCGGAAAGCAATGAAAGAACCCGCACCGGCAGGCATATACGTATGCCGCCAATACGGGTTTTCAAACAAGCTATCAGCTCTGCTCCATTAGTTCGATCCACTCATTGTATTCGTTCTGAAGCTTGGAGTACTCATCCTTCAGCTTATCATGCTCCCGGACGAGACGGTTATATACGGCCTCCATCGCTGCGGCTGCTTCTTCAGCGGCCATACGCTCCTCGGAACGCTCCTGTCTGTGCTGCTCAAGCGTTTCATGCAGCCGCTCCAGTGTTTCCTCCAGCTCGGCACGCTTGGCCTCATACTGCTGCTCCAGCCGCTCCTGCTCGCTAAGCCGCTGCTGCTCAAGCTGCTCCAGCCGACCGCTGAGGGAAGCAGCCGTCTGCTCTCTGGCCTCGCGCTCTTCCGCTGCCTGCAGCTCCGCAAGCTCAGCTTCCTCGCGCAGCTCTGCCGCCTTCCGCTCCAGCGCCGCACGCTCTTCCTCGCGCTCACGGCCCAGGCGCTCCAGCTGCTCACGAAGCTCCGCTGCTATACGCTCCCTCGCCTCTTTCGCTTCGCGCTCTTCCGCTGCCTGCAGCTCCGCAAGCTCGGCTTCCTCGCGCAGCTCTGCCGCCTTCCGCTCCAGTGCTGCTCGCTCTTCCTCGCGCTCACGGCCCAGACGCTCCAGCTGCTCACGAAGCTCCGCTGCTGTACGCTCCCTCGCCTCTTTCGCTTCGCGTTCTTCCGCTGCCTGCAGCTCCGCAAGCTCAGCTTCCTCGCGCAGCTCTGCCGCCTTCCGCTCCAGTGCTGCTCGCTCTTCCTCGCGCTCACGGCCCAGACGCTCCAGCTGCTCACGAAGCTCCGCTGCTGTACGCTCCCTCGCCTCTTTTGCTTCGCGTTCTTCCGCTGCCTGCAGCTCCGCAAGCTCAGCTTCCTCGCGCAGCTCTGCCGCCTTCCGC
>NZ_QKRB01000044.1 GCF_003233845.1 Paenibacillus sambharensis | reverse complement strand
GTCCCAGTGTGGCCGATCACCCTCTCAGGTCGGCTACGCATCGTCGCCTTGGTAGGCCGTTACCCCACCAACTAGCTAATGCGCCGCAGGCCCATCTGCAAGTGACAGCTTGCGCCGTCTTTCCCGATTCCCTCATGCGGGGGAACCGCGTATCCGGTATTAGCATCCGTTTCCGGATGTTATCCCAGTCTTGCAGGCAGGTTGCCTACGTGTTACTCACCCGTCCGCCGCTAGTTTTCAAAGGTGCAAGCACCTTTGAAAACCCGCTCGACTTGCATGTATTAGGCACGCCGCCAGCGTTCGTCCTGAGCCAGGATCAAACTCTCCATTAAAGTTGAGTCTAACTTGCTCATTCTGTATTGCTTATCCATCATCCCATTAAATGAATGACAGGGCAGTTCGCTCGTTGTTCAGTTTTCAAAGAACAATAATTGACAAGCTTGTAAGTTATCTTGTCTATTTGTCGACCGTCTTTTCAGCGGCGACTTTTATAATATATCATATCGCCTATCTTCAATGCAAGCATTTTTTTGAGAAGCAAGTTAGCAACCTCGATTGCCGTGTTCTCAAACTTGCTGTGCCTCAGAAGCGGCGAAAGTTAATTTATCATAAAGCTAAATATAAAGTCAAGGGCTGTGCCGACTTTTTTTCACAATAGTCGACCAGCCCTTACTTTTCACCAAGTTATTGTCTTCTATGCACCTGAACGGCCTGAAACACACTGCCCAGTATTCGTAACGGCACTTCCGCCGTTTTTACTACACCATTCTGGTATATTACCGTGAACTTAACTGTGTGCTGTCCTTTTGGCAGCCCACTATCCAGCGAACTCCATAAAGGATTAAACATTTTCCCGGTAAACTGTATAGCGGTAGATTGATTAAGGATTACCTGTGTCCGCAGCCTCTTGTTATCCAGCGATAATGCGTCCAGCTCTGCGGTGAGCTCCTTAACCGGAGCCGGAGAGGTAGCTGCCCTTAGTATTAACTCCTCGCCTGCGTAAAAATCCTTCGGATGGCTCAGCACTTCATGGCCCGCTTTCTCATGATAGTCGTACCACTTGTCCGTATGCAGGACATCTCCTGTTATCGTCAATGGAAAAACGATAATTCGTTTGTCCGCCGATCCTTCGGCTTTCCCATCGGAGCAGGTAAGCTTCACATGATAGGTTCCGGGAGACACTCTGTCAAACGAGGGATCCTTAAGCGTAGATGTTATCCGGGTACCATCGGGCCGGGTGATCTGCCACAGATAAGTCAGGACATCGCCGTCTGGATCAGTGGACCTGTTAATAAGCTGGAGTCTATCCCCCTCATATACCGGCTTAGGTTCCCAGTCAAAATCTGCAGCAGGCGGACGGTTCGTCTCAATATAAAAGAACTTGGGCGCACTCCATTCTCCCCAGTCGTAGCCATCATTTACGCGAACCTGCACATACATTCGTACATGCTCAGGTAACGCTGCAGAGGCCTTCCAAGACGTAGCCGCCCCGTTCATAATTGGAGATTCTAACTGCAAAACCCCTCCATAGCGGTAAATTCGCAGCTGATACTGCTTCTGGCTGTCATTGTCTGCATCCGAATAACTCCATTCAAACGTCGGTCGCAGATCTAGATCAATAAATTTCGTAGGGTTATTCTGATCCGCACTGGCCGGCACACGGATATTCGCACCAGGTATCCGGTTATGAATTGTAATCGTTCGGCTAAATTCTGCAGTAGCGCCCTCTGAATCCTCAACAACTTGGCGTATTGTAAAGGTCCCAAGTGAGCTAAACGACTTGACCCAGTTAGTCCGGGATGAGTTCTGGAAGCCCTCAGCACCCGATCCGTCTCGGATATAATACCGATGTACCAGGTTCTCCCGGCCGCCGTCCTCAATATCGTACGCTTGAGAGTCAAAGGTAATATCTACGCCGCGAAACGTATTGATGTGGCTTGTTGTAAAGCCCGGTACCGGCGGATTGTTTGGTGCTGCCAACATACCAACGTTAAACGTGACAACGTAATAGTTACTCCATGCCGAATATTCATCACGAACAGCCATCCCGATCTCATACGTACCGATCTCTTGTGGAGAAGCCAGCTTGGTTGCCTGGTAATCACCGCTTGGCGAAATATAATAGAACTTCTTCTCCATTATGCCTTTTGTTGCCCGATAATCAATGCCGGTGTTCTCGGTCGAATAATGGCTGCCATTCTCATATCGGTCCGGATCCCGGCTGTAATCCGTCCATGCGATTTTACCGTCCGGCTGCTGAGCCAATGTAAAATGTGCAATTGGCCGCCGGTGGACTGTAATTCGCTGGATGAATTCATTGGAGTTCTTTCGATACGAGTCAAACAGCATGTCCGGCATTCGATGATTTGGATGCGGATCATCCTTGGCTCTCAGCTTGACCGTGTAATCACCCACCGCATCAAAGGCCAGCTGCTCTGCGTTAAAGATCCTTCCATTCAGTCTCGATACGTCCTGGTTATTAATGAACCGCACGACATGACTGATGCTCCAGGCGAATCCACCAGCTGCAGGATCATTCTCCGGATCCGCGTACCTGATATTGTTGTATTTCACATCAGCCTTCAGCGTATCTTCATTCAGAATGGCATACTGGTTAGACCAATCATTATTTTCTGTTACGAGCTTGTACCGCAGGCTGCTGTACGTCATGAACGACTTGTCCGCAAAGTAGCCGAAACGTCCGCTGCTGTAAGTGGAATCTTCCACTTCAAATAATGGAACGTTATTAAGCTTCACCAGGATCTTATGGCCTGCAAACTTCACCAGGAAGGAGTAAGACTTCTTATCTTCCAACGGGTAGTTAGCCGATCCTAAATCCGTCCTGTGTCCATTCACGTACTTAACAAGCCGAACAGTCTGGCCATTTGTTTCAACAGCATACCGGTTTAGCAGATTGTTGGGCTGGATCCGGAAGGAGAACCCGGTCCATTCTTTGTCATAGTCTACATCTTCCATGCTCATGGAATAGCGCACTTCTGCATTGTCCAAGTTTACATTGGAGTAGAACTGGCCGTTTGTAAACGACTTCACGACAGCTTCCTTAGTACTCGGCTGGCCAACTGATACGCCCATATGCACAACTGCAGTATCGTTTTGGAAGCTTTCATAGCCTTTCCCTATCGTGACATAGACACCATCACCAAAATACTCACCAAAAATCGTAAAATTACTGCAAGGAGCGCCTGCGTTTCCTACAAGATTGTTACCCGAGTAAACAGAATGGCTTCCTCTCCTAACATCCCAACCCCCGCACGCGGCAGAACCATCATCAAATGTAGTGCGGTTTCCTTCAATTGTCGTTGTCCCATTAGCACTGAGATAGCGTTCACCATTCCAACGCATGGTATACTTTAGTCCACCATCAAGCGCTTTGTCTCCATAATGGTAGAGGTCAAGATTATCTTGGGAATTATAATTTGTCTTGATTTCCTTAATTGCTCCTGTGCGCATATCCAATGCTACGACATCTTCAGCTCCTGGAGATGGCATAATATCTCCGGGCCGGACATAGTTCCAATACACCTTAGCTAATGCAGTTCCAGACCCTACATCCAATGCTACCTGAGCATCCGTATCAGTTGCCCCTATGTTACTCCAGAATAAACTACGCCGGAGTGGGCCACTGCGCTTTCCTGGCTTCAGATAGGTCCGCCATGCAAGACTATAATCAGCGTTATATTTGGTAACATTCAGATCGTCATGCTCATGAGTACCATTAGAATAGTACTGGTACGCATAAATGTTTCCTTCCGCATCGACATTGTAGCTTTGTCCGCCGTTAAATACGTAGGACGCAGACGCATGTACATTTTCTTTTTGAGCAGGCCGATTCCAAATAACGTGCCGTACCACTTCAAAATTCATATTCATATCTACCCAATGAATACGCTGTGTACCGTTATTACCGTCAACCCAATACATGGACACAATGTCCCCTTTGGTATGATTGAACCTATAGGCCCAATAAGCATTAGCCAATGTTACGGTTTCAGGTTTATCAAATGTACTTCGAATCTTTTTACCAGTAAATGCGTCCAATACTGCAAACTCATAAAACGTCTGGCTTGGTTCCGGACCGGGTATCGTACCTCTCCAAGCCTCTTGCACAAAGAGATAACGACCATTTACAAGCTCCCAGTTAACAATATTTCTTTCAGAGGACATGTAAGCCGTTCGACCATCTGCCAGGGTCACTTGACGTTGGTTTGGCCAGTAGTGTATAAATTCATACGGACTCTGGCCGCTCTTGTAGTCATACTTTATATACGATGCGTAAGGTTCAAAAACATCATTTAAACCGGACATCTTGGCCGGGTTTAACGCATACAGTTTGTCTCTGTGGTCCGGTTTACCAGATGAATTATAAGTCATACTAGGCTTTTCAAAAAAGATGAGCTTCTTGTTGGAGCGAATTTTGGTTAACTCGCCTCTGTACCAACTCAAAGGAGATTTAGTCGTAGGGTCAATCATCTTTTCTGACTGAACCGATGTCATAGACTCAACTGACCGCCACGGCGATAAGCGATTCGTGCCATATCCATTATTGGTTAATGGAAAAGCCAGCGTAAAGGGACCATTTCCTCCAACTGCTGCCACATCATAGATGTCCTGCTGCTGTGGCCCGAAGTTCCGGCCTTCACCGCTTACCAGGTTGTTTGTTGTCGCGGTCCATAGGTTTGATTTATTGAAGACTTGGCTGTTGCTGTTGGTCACATAGACCGGCCAGCTCATCATATCAGCAGGCTTTATGGTCGTGTATGGATCAAGATCCGGATTCGGGTTAAGTCCTTCCATGCTAAACGACACTTCAGGTGCCTGGTTCACCACATCCATCGTGCGGTTAACTTCGCTGGCATACATCGTATCTGCTGTCTTGCCGCCATCTTCCGTAACCTTCACATAGAAGAGATACTTACCGACCTTCTGGGGTTTGAAGGATAGTTTGGTTAGCTCACCTGGTATTGTAACCCATTGGTCATCGGCAAAACCATTGTTATTCCTATCATATTTATACATATAGTCGGATTTAATAATGGGATCGCCATCAGGACTGTAGGACTTATTCAGAATTTGAGCATTGTCATCACGAATTGCTACGGCTGGTGCTTCAAGCTGTGCGATCGGAGGCAGGTCCGGTTTGACTGTGATATAGCAGTAATCCGGGTACTCTGATTTACGGCCTACACTATCATAGACATTCAAAGTTACCTGAACTGTAATGTTTTTAGTTGTATCATTCTGATACACGGTTTGCTTGTTGGTCCACTCGTCCCTGGAATGATCAATGGTCTTTCCGTAATCAGGGCTGTAGCTTCGACTGGAATCGAATAGACTTGGATCTATGTACCGGCCTGCTTTAATTGTGGCTGGACATCCAGCGATAGGTACCGGCGCTTTGGATCGAACATAGATGGTGGCTGAAGCTGTAGCTGATGCCCCGAATTCATCCCGTATCGTTGCAGAGACGGTATGATAGCCTGGCGTGTCCATCGTGATATTGTATGTGCCCCATTCAGCAACTGTAGCTTTGGATGGTATGGTCTTCACCCAATCGTTTCCTTGGTCAAAGTGCCATGCCGAGAAATAAAGATCGTCTCCGTCTGGGTCGTGTGGAGTCGGTACTGAAGGATCATTGATTACAACTAGGTGCATATTGGTACCTTCCACTACTTCGGTTACCGGTGTTCTTAGATTGTCCGGCCTTACCCACGCTAACTGAAACTCCGGAGGCCTGTTGGTTGGAGCTGTCTTTACGGTTAACGGCTTGTTGTTCAGCCAGTCTGACTCCCCGCAGCTAGTTAAGATTTTTATGCTGACATTATGTACACCGACCCCAATGACCCAAGGGTATGTGCTGTAGGAGTACGATGTGTCGGCTGTTTTGCTGTTCTCCCAAGGAGTTGTAAAGACGCCGCCTCTTTCGATTTTATACCGGTGGCCGATATACTCACAACCATTCAGCTGAAAGTCCTTTGGCCGGATCGTGAATGGTTCCCTGTAGTTAATCGTGCTCGGGATGATATCGAAGTTAGCGGTGAACGAGCTGGCCTTCTGGTAGAAGAATGTGATGTATGCCGTTCGTTTGGAAGCAGTTAAATTGGCCGTAACGGACGTTCCGCTACCTACCGTATTTGAGTAACTGGTGTATGAGATATTGCTGCCGTTGATCGTTCCATAATTGCCATTTGCATGGACGGGATACGGAGCATTCAGCGGCACGGATTGCGATTCTTCAGCCTGCAGCTGATAGATCCCATTAGAACTTGTCCGAACCATATGCCTTATCTTTAGGGTCCCTAATTCGGATCCTGCAGCCGGCTCATAAATCTGGTACAGGTACAAGGTTTTGAAGGAGCCAGTATAAGGGGTACTGATTAGGCCGTTGTACGTCCCGGATGTGTAACTGCCTCCTGAGAAACCAGGATCCGTTCCAGTTGTGGATCTCACGTGTCCAACAAAGGTGTAGCTGGGATTGTCAGGTGGCGTGAATGGATAGGTCTGTCCTACCTCAAGCGCTACCTCCTGATTCGGAAATACATTCGATAAGCTTCTGCCATCTTTGGTGACATGCTTGACGATGGCCTTGCCGACCTTCTTATAGTAATAGTGAACGGCATAGGTATCGAAGTTGCCTGAGTATTCAAACTTCGGCGGAAGTCCTGGAATGATGCTTCCGGATGGAGCTTCACCCGTTGTAGACTTCTTATAGCCTACATACTCATAATCTGTGTGTTCAGGTGGGTCAGCAGGGTACTTTTGTTTAGCCACCATAGGTTCGGACTTATTAGGAAATACACTGCTTAAGCTTGTTTCGTCCTGGAGGAAGTGCTTGCTGTTTATCTGTCCGGCAAGTGTGAATTCGAATAGAACCGGAAAGTAGTAACGCCAAGCTAATACATCTTGGTTACAAGTCGGACACGGATCTCCTTCGATTGAGCTATTTCTAACATCGTAAGGAATAGGAGCATTTAGCTTCGCTGGTAGACCAACCCTAAAATTGATGGCAGTGGTGCCATTACTCGATTTTTCTGAAACTACCGGACTCCCCGTAACTGACCCAAGATGAGCCCGGTAAGTAGTAAAACTTTCAGTGGTTTTACGAGAACCATTAAAATATTCAATATGCTTATCGTTACTGGGGTCAAAGTTAACTACTTTAACATCTTGAATGATTCTTCCCGCTGCAGTGAAGTTATATTTATAAGTAAGCTCATCAGTATTAACAGAATCATTCGGAGATTTTGGACTCCAACCCCCGGATCCCTTCCAGATTTCATATGACATAAAACCCACAGCGTAACGCTTAAGCGGATCACCTTTATCATCTTTATACAATTGAACATGGGAATTGCTAAAAACTGGTGCAGCACTTGCTACCGATATTAATTCTGCAAAAGGTGAAATGATAGGTAACACTAAAGACAGAATTATCAGTAACGATAATATTCTTCTTTTTGGCACGGGGTTCACTCACCTTATTTAAGGTAGTTTTCGACTAAAACTGCTGTTTCTGAATCTTCTTGGAAACCAACATACTCGATCTCTTTTAGCCTAAGATCTTCGTAGTTTTTTATTCCCTGGAGGTGATAATCAAGGTTACTGATTATTCCTGAGTACTCTACACGAACCCCTTTATTATCTTCCCGTGCAACTCGGTATTCACTTCTAATCTTTGTTACTTCTTTTAATTGAAGCAAATAAATGGGCATACCCATTAATCCATTTCTTGATGTTGATATCCTTACAAATTCTTCACCTTTTGTCGGGTGAATTGCTTTATCCATACGATAAAAAGTAATTTCATTAATGATTATTGGGAAATCCCTTTCTTTTAAAATGGTCACTTTTTCATATGGATCCAGGTAAGTATCCAATATAGCTAACTCACCTTGTTTGCCCTTGAAGTATTTCAGGAAAGGCTTGATATCCTGAGCTTTCACCACATCCCCAATCTTCGGTACATCCTTTCTGCCGATCCACACAAACTGGTTCAGCGAATCCCACTCTACCTTCACGCCCAGCCCTTCCGAGATAAAGCGCAGCGGAACCATCGTCCTGCCGTTAACAGCAGATGCTGGCTGTCCAAGCTTCAGCTGCTTGCCGTTTACGGTTGCCGTGCTTGCGCCGATCGTCAGCTTAACCGTCCGGTCTCCTTTTACAATGGTGATGTCCTTCCCCTGAAGCGAAAGCTTTCCGCCAAGGTTGTCCGACACAAACCGAACCGGGACCATAACCGAGCCATTCTTGTTGATTGGCTTCTGATCTGGAAACGTCACCTTCCGGGCGTCGATCAATACTTCCAGCGACAGCTTGTAGTTCATCTTCACCGTTGCTGCCGTGGCCGGCTGCCCCAGTGCGCTCAATCCCATAACCAGTGCCAAACCCATCATTAGCTTCTTTGCGTTCTTCATCACAAAATCCCCTTTGCGGATATAGTCGACAAAATTTTTGTATCTCTTCTATAATACGGTACTTTTTTCCTATACTGCCAGTTAATTTTCCATGACAATTGGGATGTCTCATAAGCGCCAGCGCACAAAAAAACACCCGCCTCGCATGTCGAAAAACATGCATGGGCGGGTGCTTCCCACCGTTCATTCATCTGGATTGATTATACAGCCATTCCCAGATATGCGCAATAGATAGATTTATATCTAGGCTTCCTGTGCTAGAGGAGCATACATAAGCTCGATTGAATCGGTATCACCCGAATCGGGGATGACGGCCACTTCGCGGATAAGACCGCGCTTAACCAGCTTTTGCAGCAGCAGCGCATAGTCCAGCTTGAGCGCCTGCAGGCCGGGATGCTCGGACAGATCCATCACATTCCACGGTTCTTCGCGGCCCTCCATCACTTCAAGCAGCAGGCTGCAGCAGGACTTCATGTTGCTCATCACCTGAAATTCGCAGGCCAGCAGGACGAGATGGACACGCTGCTCCAGCGTTTCTGGACTAACGGTCAATTCATCATACAGCTTGTAGATGCCTGGATTGATTTTCCGGATTTGCGCCCACACCGTCACTTCCGGATGCACGCCCGCTTCAATGAGCGAAATATGCGCCCAGTGATGCAGGGAGTTCAGAATATTGCTGTGCGCGTCAAGGATATTCCCGTCCTGCAGATTCTGCTTCGCCTGGAGATAAGTCCGGAGAAAAGCAGAAAACTCGGCAAGCTTCTTCTGCTTGCGCAGCTCTTCAGGAAATGCAGCCAAGCGCTGCTTCATGTGCGACATGTATTCGCCCTGTTCGAACAAAATTTCACCCCGCAAGAGCCATGGTATTATATTACGGTTCTCATTACCTGTCAGCCAATATTCCAGAATAGCAGGCGCTACGGTACGAATCTGGATTCGCTGACCGTCACTCGTGACATGCTCAATTCCTTGATCATACGGCAGATTATCTCTGACAGCCAGCAGCAGCAGGTCCATACCGTCAATTAGCGGGTTATACGAGAACGGATTGTCCACTGCAAGCAGTCCAAGCAATCCATCCTTCTCGACGAGTCTGTCTATCCTAAGTGTCTTTGTCATCTTCATCACAAATCCCCCATATAGCTTAGTGCCTCTCTTTAAGCTATAATAAATATCTGCGGTATGTAGTAATGTTCGACAACAGGAGGCCGTTTCCTGCTAGCGGATACGACTCTCACAGCTCTTTTTCATGGAAGGATGAAGACTGAATGTTTTTCAAATCGGCCAAAATCAATGAATTCCGTCTCTGGGGACTTGTTTTTACATTACTTGGCATGGGCCTCATGATTGCGGGAACCGCCGGCATCGTGTTCTGGGGCGGACAAGCAGGCAAGATATTCGCTGCTGTCTTCATGGTAATCGGCATGATCGCCATGCTGCTCAGTGTTGGCATTTACTTCTGGGCAGGCATGCTCTCAACAAGCGCCATTATGCTGCAGTGTCCGGAATGCGGGAAGCAGACCAAGATGCTCGGCAAGACCGACCGCTGCATGTTCTGCAGAACGATGCTGACGCTCGATCCGAAGGCCGCCACCGATATGCCCGCTGACCCGGCAGCACCAACACCCGTCAGCATCGTGGATACTGATACAGCTAACCCTCCATCCCAATCACCATCAGGCCGCTAAATCACACGGCTTTTTTATACCAGCCAAAAGAAGAAGCTTCCCGCAAGCTGCAGCTGCCGGGAAGCTTCTTCTTTTGAATATCTACGCACGTATCTATCTATGCGGTTTAAGGCCGCTTATTTAGCCCTTCCTCGATCACCGGCCAAATCGCGGGCTTCTGGAAGCTGCGCTGCCAGCTCGCCACCCCGCCCAGGTCATACTTGCGGACCAGCGCAATCCGGGCTGCCATAGAGGTTTCATCCTCAAGCCAAATCCGGTTCAACGCGCCATCTTCCTTGTACTCGACATAATTCTGCCCGGTTTCCGGCTGAAATACCGGCTTCAGCTTTTTCTCCCGGATCAGCTCTTCTGCCGCCTCCATGCCGATCGCCTTCGAAGTGACCTTCACTGTGCCGTCCTTCTGCTTGGTCTCTGTCCAAACCCGCGTATAGAGCGGCAGACCAAGCAGAAGCTTGCGCGGCGGCACGCCATCCTCCTCCAGGATCCGTGTGACGGACCGCTCGACCCAAGGAAGCGAAGCAACCGAGCCTGCCACCGGGCTGGAGCCCCAGTGCTCGTCATATGCCATCAGCATCATGAAGTCCACCGTTTGGCCGAGTGCCGCGCGGTCCAGGAAGACCGACCACATCTCACTGTTCGACTTCGGGGTCACATCGATGGATACAACCAGATTCTGCTCATGAGCAAGCGGTGTAAACTCACGGACGAACTGGACCAGATTCTCCTTGTCCTTCGTATAGACGTTCTCGAAGTCAATGTTGATGCCCTGCAGGTTATACAGCTTCGCATACGACAGAAGCTGCTTGGCCATACTACTCCTCGTTGTGTAGCTCTGCAGAGCTTCCGTCGTCAGATCCGGGTCAAAGCCGTTGGCAAACAGCCCCCAAACCTGCATTCCGCGATTATGAGCCCAGGCTACATAGTTCTTGTCACCCTTCATCCGAATGGTTCCGTCACCCTTAACCAGCTCCATCCAGGTCGGACTTACCACGTTGACGCCTGGCATATCCGCAATCTTGGAGGTATCCGGCTGCCGGGCGTAGACTGCTTCCCACGTCAGATTAATCTTCTCGCCAAGCACCTTCCAAGCGACAAAAGGCTCCTCTTGTTTTGGCTCCTCGGCCTCTTCAATATCGGTGAAAATAATATCCGACTTATCGGCATAGCCCAAGTGTCCTTCCGGTCCCTGCACGCGGTACCACCCTTCCGCTTCTCCCCAGATCCGCACTCCATCGCCGCCTGTGACCTTCTCCACGATGGGTGCGCGAATCGTCGGCTCTTCCCGGATTGCGGTCACATCATCGAGCACCGCTTGTCCTCTCTGTATGGCCTGACCCGGCATAAGCAGCGTTACGATCCCTGTCACTTCAGCCAGGTCGGCCGTAAGACCCGACAGCTCCTGCACGGGAGTCAGCGGGACATAGACCTGTTCATCCTGCTTTTCCGCCGCAAATGCGAGCTCGAATGGCTTCTGATTGAGAGTTGCCGTCAGAGCCTCCGTCTTCATATGCAGCACTTTATCCTTTGTTGTCATGATGATCGATTCACTGTCTGCTTCATATCGGACGGGCAGCTTATCTGCCAGGACTTCCTGAAGCATCCCCAGCGGAAGCTTAATTTGCTCCCCATCGACAATAGCCTGCCCTTCAATAAGCTCCCCTTGGTAAACCACCGGATTCGTATAACGATAATCGGGCACCTTCATTTCCGTGTTCGGAATGTAATTCAGCCATATCCAGTAGCCTGCCGCCACAGCGGCTGCAATAAACATAACGGTCAGCACAAAACGGACAAAGCCATTTCCCCTTCTCCTGCGCGGCGGCTTGGTCATGCGCGCCTGCATCGTCTCCAATGAATGTTCCTCCCCGCTCTCCCAGATGCTCGCCCTCATCTATAAAAATAAAAACGTACAGCGGCCGGCGGCACATCTTGTCCCGCACCTCTGTACGTATGTTGACGACCGGCCCGGCCGTTTGGTTCTATTATTTACCGGACACCCGTAGCTACTTCAAGCAGCTGCCGCACACGCCGTAAATTTCCATCCTGTGCCCTTCCACAACAAAGCCTGTTTCCTTAGATGCCGCACGTTCCACCTCAAGCAGGGGCGGATACTCAAAGTCCACGATTGATCCGCAGCTTTTGCAGATGGCATGATAATGATCCGATAAATCCGCATCGAACCGGCTGGAAGAATCCCCATAGGTAAGTTCTCTCACCAGACCAGCCTCAACGAACAATCTCAGGTTGTTGTAGATGGTTGCGACGCTCATGCTTGGAAATTGAGGCGACAGCGCCTTGTAAATTTCATCGGCTGTCGGATGAGTCATCGAATCCATGAGATAGGCCAGAATAGCATGACGCTGCGGGGTCATCCGGACGCCAGTCGATTTCAGTTGTTCCAGTGCTGCAGCAACGCTGGTTCCCATTCCCCTCACGCCTTTCTTTAGAAGTATTAGTAATATAAAATCATTTTAAGGTCTATCTTTCATTTTTGTCAATTGAGCAGCATACCATCATGGCTGGTATTTATAGACCTTAATGCTGCTGTTCGCGTTAATGTTGATGCGGTGTGCACCGTCGCCAATCTGGCCCTGAATAGTCTTCTTGCTGATCTCAAGCGGAAGATCGGTCTCAATCGACCCGAAGGTGACGGAGCCCTGAACGGTATAGCTGCCGTTCTCCGGGGTGTATAACTCGATCTCGCCAACGGCGCTGCCGGCATCCCAATTCCCCCCGACGGTTGAGCTCTTGATGACAATTTGCCCGTTCAAGGTGTCCGCATTAACTGCAGAAGCCGCCTCCGTAATAAGAATTTCCCCGTTCTTCGTCTCCGCCTCTACTCTGCCCAAGATGTCCTCAAGCGCAACTCCGCCATTGGTAACACTGACCACCACTTCTCCGTAAACACGGACAGCTTCAACCTTTCCGTTAAATGTTGATGCCTCAACATCACCGGCTATATCCTGCAGCTGGATGCCGCCATTCTTCGTGGAAGCCTTGACTGAACCGCCTGTTCCCTGGACCTTAATCTCCCCGTTCGTATTCTCCACCGTCAGCTTGCCTGCAATACGCACGCCCGCGACATCGACAGGTCCATTGAGTACGGTGATGGACATCTTCTGCAGTCCGGAAGGCTCTTCTTCCTCTGGCACTTGCGGCTCAGATCCCGTCTGACCGGACTCTGTCCCCGTTGGCGCCTCCACCGTATTTGCCGTATTCTCCGCACTTCCACTCCCGCCGCTGTTAACCTGTCCTTCAGCAGCCGTTTGCTCTTCCTGCTGCGGCCCATTCTCTGGTTCAGCTGCTGCTTCCACTTGACCAGCAGGAAGGTTGCTGCCCGCTTCACTCTCCTGGGGTGGAGCCGTACCCGCAGCTTCTTCCGCCCCAGCGACTGCTTCAGGGCTTTCCAGCACTTCATCAGGCATGCGCGGGAATGTCACGGTCAGGTTCATCCGCGGCTTCATGGCGCCATTCGCGCCATAAGGCTCCCCCTTGGCTTCAATGGTCATCTTGTCTGAACCGGATATCTCCACGACCGACTTCTCAGCAATACGTTCCGCTTCACCAGCATTGTCGAGATCGACCCAGACCGTCGCCTTTACCTGCACCTCCTGCACATCGCCTTCACGGACGAGCACCTGCCCATTCGGGTTGCTGATGACGACAGAAGCAACAGATTCATCCCAAGGTGCAGTCACGATGTCTTTCTCATAACGGTGTCCTTTCTCTTCAGTATAGCCGCTCAGACTGCCGACCTCGGCCTTCCATTGATCAATCCATTTGAACGGCAGTCCCGAAAACTGCGTTATCCCATACGCAGCGACTGCGATGACCAAGGCAAGCAGGATACCGCCCATGTCAAACGCCAGTCTTTTCCTGCTCTGACGCATACCCAACGCCGCCACGACCACCTCCACGCCAAGCGCGATCAGAGCGACCGGCCACCACTGGCCCAGCAGCGCGATATGGTTGCGCTCCGCGATATGATCCCACAGCAGCAGCGTTCCCACTGTAATAATGATAAGAGCAGCTGTCACTCTTCCAAGCCTGTACATACCATAAGTCTCCCTTCGCAGCACCAGCAGTACACCGATCAACAACAACCCGCCGCCAGTCATGTAATCCCCTGCAACCGCCAGCCAGCCGCTGACTGTCTCACCGGGGCGGACGAACATCAGCAGCAGCACACCAGCGGCGATCAGCCCAAAGCCCTGCAGACGTGTTAAACCGGCAGCGGGTTCCTCGCGCGGTTCAGCGGCTGATCCGGATGTAGCCTGCAGGATGGAATATACGCTCAGGAAATACAGCACCGGCACCGCAAGGCCCAGATAGACGATCAGCAGTACATGCCGCCCGCCGCCTGTGCCCGCATAGAACACAATGGCAGCAACCGCCATTACGGTGGCTACAAGCAGCGCCAGACCGGAACCGAGGCGTCCAATATACAGTTGTCCTGCCCCCGGAATCAGGAAGGAGAGCAGCGTCGCCGTAAGACGGTTTTTGCCAGACATAGCGTTACCCCCGCTTTATTCCATACTAATGCTCTGCACGCCTTCCACCCGATGAAGCTTCTCCATGACTGACAGAGGCTCCTCCTGCTTGCGCAGCGACAGATGCAGCCGAATCACATGGCGGTCCTGTGTCATCCCGTTCTCAATCTCCGTCTGCATGGACGCCTTGCGCACCATTATGCCGCTCGCAAGCAGCAGCCCCTGCAGCTTCTCCAGCATATCTGCCCGCTTATCCGTCATGATGACGAATACCCGTTCCTTCTTGCCGTTCATAAACCGTCTCTCTGCCTTATTTAACGCCCATAGGGTAAATAGTACAATTATTGTGGCTGAAATCGAGGCAAAATAAAATCCTGCGCCCACCGACAAGCCGATGGCCGATACAACCCAGATGGACGCCGCCGTGGTCAAGCCTGTGATCGACTTGCCCGTATGGAGAATCGTGCCCGCTCCGAGAAAGCCGATGCCCGTGATAACAGCCGCAGCTAGACGCGCGGGGTCCATCCGGACATTCGTTTCCTCTGCGAACGCCGCAAACCCGTATGCGGACAGCAGCATGAGCAGACAAGAGCCCATACAAACCATAATATGCGTGCGCAGACCTGCTGCATGATTATTTTGCTCCCGCTCAAATCCGATCAAGCCTCCGAGCAGTACCGCTACAAACAATCTGACAGCAACCTGCATCTCACTAATAAACCAGGGATCTGTTCCAATAGATGGCAATTGATGTTCACTACCTTTCTGCAATATCAGTATTGTAGCACAACGGTTTTAGATAAGTGTTAATGAAACGTTTACTCTTCTTATTGTAAGAAAATAACCGAAGCGTGACTATTTTACTCAGCTTTCCAATCCATGGGACCGGCTGAAAGCCTTGCCATTTTAAACGGGCGAAAGCCCGAATGGGAAAAGGACGCGGGCAGAGGAGGCAGCTATACATAATAAAAAAGCCCTCCATCAGAGGAGGGCTTGCGTATACGGATGCATGCAGCCTGCCAGTCTTGGCTGCCGCTTCAATTACTGGTTCAACCGCTCCACGAGCAGCTTGTTGACAAGTGCCGGGTTCGCCTTGCCTTTCGTTTCCTTCATCACTTGGCCGACGAGGAAGCCGATGGCCTTCTCCTTGCCTGCCTTATAATCTTCAACGGACTGCGGGTTGTTCGTCACAATCTGATCCACTACCGCCTTGATCGCGCCTTCGTCGCTGATCTGGACCAGTCCCTGCTCTTCGACGATCTGCTGCGGCAGCTTGCCGCTCTCCAGCATCGCCTTGAACACGGTCTTCGCAATCTTGCTGCTGATCGTGCCCTTCTCCAGCAGGCCGATCATTTCGCCAAGCCCCTGTCCGGTAATCTTCACATCCTCAATCTCCAGGTTATTGGCATTGAGGTAGCCAAGCAGATCACCCATGATCCAGTTGGACACCGCTTTGGCATCCTTCGTGTAATTCAGGCTCTCCTCGAAGAAATCCGCCAGCTTCTTGGATGAGGTGATGACACCCGCGTCATACGACGGCAGGCCGAGCTCGCTCGTGTACCGCGCTTTGCGGGCATCCGGCAACTCCGGAATTGTAGCGCGCACGCGTGATTTCCACTCATCGTCAATGAAGACCTTCACCAGATCCGGGTCCGGGAAATACCGGTAGTCATGCGCTTCTTCCTTGCCGCGCATCGAGATCGTGACTCCCTTGGCATCATCCCAGCGGAGTGTCTCCTGCACAACCGTGCCGCCGGAATCCAGCACATCAGCCTGGCGCCACTGCTCATACTCCAGACCACGCTGTACGCCGCGGAAGGAGTTCATGTTCTTCAGCTCGGTGCGTGTGCCGAACTTCTCCTGCCCATAAGGGCGGAGACTGATGTTCGCATCGCAGCGCAGCGAGCCTTCCTCCATCTTCACATCCGATACTTCGCAGTACTGCATAATTGCCTTCAGCTTCTCCAGATAAGCCTTCGCTTCCTCCGGCGTACGGATGTCCGGCTCCGATACGATCTCCACCAGCGGCGTACCGACACGGTTCAAGTCTACAAGGGACGCATAGCCGCCATCGACATGAGTCAGCTTGCCGGCATCCTCTTCCAGGTGAAGACGGGTGATGCCGATCCGCTTCGTCTCGCCGTTCACTTCAATGTCGATCCAGCCCTTCTCGCCGATTGGCTTGTCGTACTGCGAGATCTGATACGCCTTCGGCGAATCCGGATAGAAGTAGTTCTTGCGGTCAAACTTGCTCTCGGTCGCAATCTCGCAGTTGAGCGCCATCGCCGCTTTCATTGCATAATCAACCGCCTGGCGGTTCAGCACCGGCAGGACGCCCGGATGTCCAAGACATACCGGGCATGTATGGGTATTCGGCGGGGCTCCGAAGGCTGTCGAGCAGCCGCAAAAGATTTTACTGTTCGTATGCAGCTCCACGTGCACTTCAAGCCCGATGACCGTTTCATATTTCGTTGCTTCCGTCATATATTCGATCCTCCTGCTTCGCTCTCTCGTATCCTACAGCTGCGGCCGCAGCTTGTGATGCTCCGTCTGCTGCTCGTATGCGTAAGCCGCGCGAAGTACCGTCGTCTCATCGAATGCCTTCCCGATGATCTGCAGACCGACCGGCAGGCCGTCAGCCAGACCGCAAGGGACGCTGATCGCCGGTACGCCGGCAAGGTTAACCGGAATTGTACAGATATCGTTCAGGTACATCGTAAGCGGATCTTCCACCTGTGTGCCGAGCTTGAACGCTGTCGTCGGAGCCGTAGGCCCGATGATGACGTCGAATTTCTCGAACACCTGGTCGAAATCCTGCTTGATAAGCGTACGAACCTTCTGAGCTTTCAGGTAGTAAGCGTCATAGTAACCGGAGCTCAGCGCATACGTGCCCAGCATGATCCGGCGTTTCACTTCCGGTCCGAAGCCTTCGCTCCGCGACTTGCGGTACATATCGATCAGGTTGTCCGGATTCTCCGCACGGATGCCGTAGCGCACGCCGTCGAAGCGGGCCAGGTTGGAGGAAGCCTCCGACGAAGCCAACAGGTAATAGCAGGCAACCGCATATTCCGTATGCGGCATCGACACTTCCTCCCAGACCGCGCCCATGCTTTCGTAGACACGAAGCGCATCCATCACGGCTTCCTTCACCTTCGGATCAATGCCCTCACCGAGATATTCCTTCGGCACGCCGATGCGCAGACCCTTCACGTCACCTGTCAGGGCAGCCGTATAGTCCGGTATCGCCACATTCGCCGAAGTCGAGTCCTGCGGATCATGACCGGCAATCGCCTGCAGCACGTATACCGAATCTTCCACGTTCTTCGTAACAGGACCGATCTGATCCAGCGACGAAGCAAACGCAACAAGGCCGAAGCGCGAAACCAGGCCATAGGTCGGCTTCAAGCCGACAACGCCGCAGTATGCCGCAGGCTGGCGGATTGATCCGCCGGTATCAGAGCCAAGTGAGAAGTAGACTTGCCCTGCTGCAACAGCAGCCGCTGAGCCGCCGCTGGAGCCGCCAGGAACACGTTCCTTGTTCCACGGGTTCGTTGTAACGGCGTAGCTTGAATTCTCCGTCGAGCCGCCCATTGCGAATTCGTCCATGTTCAGCTTGCCGATCGTAACCGACTGAGCCGCCTTCAGCTTCTTCATGACCGTCGCGTCATAGATCGGGTCATAGTTGCTGAGGAACTGGCTTGCACAGGTTGTCGTAAGCTTGTCTGTTACAATATTGTCCTTAATGCCAGCAGGCAGACCAAACAGCAGGCCGCGCTCTCCGCCTTCGTGGAGCACCTTGTCCAGCTGCGCAGCGGCTGCGCGGGCATTTTCCTCATCGAGCGTGATGAACGCCTTGACCGCCGGCTCCGTCTCCGCAATTCTGCGGTAGGACGCATCCACCAGATCGGTAACGGTAATTTCCTTGCTGTGTAGTTGGTTATGTAAATCCTGCAGGCGCATATCAAAAGCTGCCAACAGCGGTTCCTCCCTTCAAATGCACCAATTATTATTCGAGTACAGCCGGTACGCGGAACTGCCCGTCCTCTTCATCCGGGGCATTGCGCATAACATCTTCAATCGGCCAGGACGGTCTTGTCTCATCCTCACGGAGCACATTCGTAATCGGCAGCACATGGCTGGTCGGCTCCACGTTATCCGTGTCCAGCTCATTAAGCTTCTCCGCATATTTCAAAATCGCATTCAGCTGGTCCGCAAACGTCGTCTTCTCCTCATCGGAAAGCGTAAGACGCGCGAGATTCGCGACATGGTCAACATCCTTGATCGTAATGCTCATCGCCTTGATCCTACCTCCTCTAAAATCCGCTAGCTCATTCTTCCTATTATAGCCCAGAGCATGTCCACAACTCAATGCACTGCGCATACTGTTCACAGCTTACCAACCGCTCCAATGGCAAAAAAAGCCCTCCCAAGCGGGAGGGCCCTGTAGCGTCAGCTTAAATCCAGGCCTTCAAATTAACCTGCCGGATAAAATCCTCACGCGTTTGTACATCCTTAGCCGGCTCTTCGACAGCTTCTTCCACTTCGCCGCCGTTCATGATTCTGCGGAACAGCTCCTCGTTGTGGGTCGCCAGCGCAAAATCGATCAGCGCCTCCCGCTCCACGCGGTCGACCTCCTGACGGATCAGCACCTCTTCCAGCTCGATATCCTCAGCGGGCACGAAGAAGTTCTTGCCGGCCTTCGGCGCCCTGATCACGTAATCGAATGCATTGTCCGCATTCCGGTCATACGCAATAATATATCCGTAATCTCCGATCGGAAGATTCTGTTCGAATGAATCCGCCACAACGACGATCTTCTGACCCAGCTTCAACATCGCTATCGCCCCCTTGACGCCAGTACCTGTTCGTACAATTCTATAGATAATATACGAAAACTATCAGGTCTATGATTCTATCCTACAAAAAAACGGAGCCTTGTGCAAATCGAAAGTTACGCACGTTAAGGGGGCGGGCTATAGTGCTAGTCAACTGATGGTTTAGTCCGTAGAGCAGCGACCGCTCCGGCGCAGGCCGCAATCAGGCACACTACTGTAAAAGCAGCCGCTCCGGCCGCAGCACTTCCCGGATCTCCGCCTGTCAGCAGCGCGGATGCATAGGAGGGCAGACGCCCCGGGCTCCATGCCAGCTGCTCCGTGTACAGCGAGCTGACAATGGACAGGACAGCCGCCGTCCCTAAGGCCGCGAAGGCCGCTGCCGCACCGCTCTTCAGAAGCGAACCGAACAGCAGCGTGCAGGTCCCGATAAAGACCAGCCACAAGCCATACAGCAGCAGGCTCCCCAGAAACTTGCCTGCTCCCACCGCTCCGAACAGTACATAGGTATAATACCAGGCTGCGGCATAGCCGGCCGAGAAGGAGAGCATCGTAATTGTCAGAAGCCCTGCCCATTTGCTCGTGATAAAAGCCGCTGCCGAGATCGGCTTGGTCAGCATTAGGGCAGCAGTGCCGCTGGCCCGTTCCCCTGACACAACAGCCATGAAGGCCAGTGCCGTAATGAGCGCGCCCATCGTATCATACTGGCCCAGAGTCTGGGCCAGCACCTCAAATGCCTGAGGCCGCGGAATCTCGTGCAGAACGCTCTCCGGCAAGCTTCCGGCGCTGGCTAACAGGTCAGGCAGCATATGAAGCATGACGGGCTGCATAGCCCCGATTAGAATAAACACCAGCGGCATCCAGAGCAGCTTGAAGCTTCGGAGAGACTCCAGCATTTCCTTCCGGTAAAGCACCCACCACCGCACGAGTGGTGAAGTAAGCTTGCTGGCAGGCCGGTCTGCAGCCAAGGCACTGCCCGCCATTTTGTCAGGTCCCGTCATTGCGATGCCACCGCCTTCATGAATAGATCCTCCAGTGAGGTATGGCCGAATTCCATGCGGCGAACCGCAATATCCGCTTCGGCCAGCGCCTGAAGGAGGTCCCTTTGCGCGGCAGGCACATCAGAGACAACAAGCCGGAAGCCGTCTGCGGTTCTTGTACCTTCCACAACGTAAGACTTACCGGCCTGCGCCGCCAGCCAGCGGTCCACCCAGGACATTGCCAGCGCACTGCCATCGGTCTGCAGCTCCAGCACTGGCTGCTGATGCTCGCGCCGGATATCCGGCAGCGCTCCCTGAACCGCGACTTTGCCCGCAGCCACAATGATTACATCGTCACACAACTCCTCGGCATCTGGCAGTACATGCGTGGAGAACAGGACTGTCGTCTCCCGTTTCAGCTCGCGCAGCAGCTCCAGCACCTCCCGCCGGCCGACCGGATCGAGTGCTGATACCGGCTCGTCCAGCACGATAAGCCTCGGCTTATGTATCAGAGCCTGCGCAAGGCCGAGCCGCTGCTTCATACCCCCGGAATAGCCTCCAACCCGGCGCTTCCCTGCCTGCTCAAGGCCGACACGAACCAGCAGCTCCTTGGCAGCTGTGGTCGCGGCCTTTGCTGTCATGCCGCTGGCTCTGCCGCAGTGCACCAGAAATTCGAGCCCGTTCATCCAGCCGTAGAGCGGCGGTGTCTGCGGCAGATATCCGATCGAAGCCCGGAAAGCATCGGCTTCATTAGCCCCGGCAAACCGGATCTGTCCCGAGGTGGGCTTCAATAGACCGGTCAGCATGCGGATCGTTGTCGTCTTGCCCGCGCCGTTAGGACCGAGCAGCGCCACGCAGCGGCCTTCTCCAATCGAGAAGCTGATGTCCTTGACCGCCTGAGTGGTGCCAAATGTCTTGGTTACATTCTCTACCCGCATCAGCTCCATCAGTCGTTCTTCCTCCCGATAACGAAGAACAGCACCGGCCCGATCAGGTTGCCGAAGATAATTGCGAGCAGCCAGACCCATTTCGGTCCGCGCGTCCGTTCTGACCTCAGGCACACAATAATAGCTGTAACCATTAATATCAATTGAATTACCAGTACGGGCGCAAGCACCGGCATCAGCTCCTGCAGCGTTGTCCAATCGTCCATTCCCATATCCCCCGTCGTATAAGTTCATTTCTCTCTCCGGCATTCCTCTGCCCTATCTCTACTTGGGTCAAACCGCCCTAATCTTCCGCCCTATTCCTTCCGTTCTCCATCAGCCCGCTTCCCCGGCTTCCAGCCCTTCCTCACAAACAGGATGTACAGAAGCGGCGGCATCGGCGTCTGAATAAGCCCCCACAATCCCCAGAACCAGTAGTACTTCGTCCGCTTCCGCGCATCGATGAACAGCCAGGTTGACTGGGCGAGCAGAACAAGCGGCAGCACAACCAAGGCCCACACTGGCAGCTCTCTCAGCTCATCCATTCCTGCTCTCCACCTCTCTGCCGGTGCCGCGGAGCCAGTGAACCGCCGCAAAGCCCGTACCCCCGATAAGTGCCAATCCCTGCAGCGCAATGAACCAGATGACATTACTGCTCAGCACCAGCATGAGAACCGAGAGTATAATACCGCCCGTCAGCCAGAAAATAGCCAGATCGCGCTGCAGCTTGCGCCTTGCCGATCTGCGGCCTTCAAGAGCCAATTCTTCAAACCATGCCGATGACGGGACGTTGATATCCGTTTGCCCGTCGAAATCTGCCAAACCCTCCTGCAGCCAGGCTTCTACCAGCTTGAGATCCTCTTGTTCTGCCGCATCAGCTTGACCAGCACGCTCGCTGTCCTTATTACGCTTCACTGCCATTTGCGCTCAGCTCCTTTCTCAGCTTCTTCAAACCGTTGTGCATGCGGGATTTTACCGTTCCGGCCGGAATATTCATCCACTCCGCAATCTCGTCCACCGTGTAGCCGTAATAATGCTTCAGCATAATCGGCACGCGTATGTCATAATCCAGTTCGGCCAAGGCTTCCATCGCCTCCGGCCATGAGCCGCCTGCCGCAGCGGACATGAATTTCATTGATCTCAATGCCTGCAGCCGTTCGGCCTCCTGATGCTTCCGCTCTCGCACCTTCCGTCTCATGGCATCCATGTACAGCCGGGTACCGATGGCAATCAGCCAGGTTGAGAACTTAGACCTTCCCTCATAAGCGCTGATATTCTCGATCGCCTGCAGCATCGTATCCTGCACGAGGTCCTCGGCCAGATTGCGGTCCATCGTAATCTTCAGCATATATTTGTATAAAAACGGGTAATGCTGCTGCAGCAGCGCGGCCAGCGCCTTGTTGTCGGTTCTCGCCTGCTGCCATATTCTCTCTTCGGCCTCTGTCACTGCCTGCGGCCCCCCTTGCGATTCCGGAATCAGCCATAAGACGTCCAGCTTCCCTCAAACGTTCACAGCCTGCAAAAAAATTTTGCGGTATTTGATTTTAACCTGCCCAGTCATGTAAAAAAACCGGCAGCAGACCCGTCTCGGGCCAAACTGCCGGTGTTGATGCGGCGAGCATGCCGCATCATGATTAAGAAGCTCCCTGTATTCTTTAAATAAGCCGGTCCGCGCCTAATCGGATATAACCCCTTAAGGCAGTACGATTAACTGCTCAGGTGATTGTGTCAGTGCCAGCGGCGGGCCTTCCTCCTGGATTACGTAGGTGTTCTCAATGCCGACCACCCCAGCTCCAGGGAACGTGAATTTAGGCTCCACGGCAATGACCATGCCTGCCCGGAGCGGCATCGTGAATCCTTTGGCGAGCACAGGCCATTCATCCACTTCCAGCCCTATGCCATGACCAAGGAAGCGGACCCGGTCTGCTCCGCAGCCCATGAAATGGTCTGCCAAGCCTTCCTGCTCAGCCATATGCAGCGCTTCCTGATACGGCTTCTCCGCGATGATGCCGGGCTGCAGCAGCTTCTCCGTCTGCCGCATAATCCGCTCCGTCACCCCATACGCCCGGAGCAGCTCCTCAGGAAGCTCACCCATGACAGCTGTACGCGTCTGGTCAATGATATACCCGTCAATACAGCAGCCTACATCAAGAAGTATAGGCTCGTTCCGTCTGAACAGCCGGCGGCTGACGCTCTGCGGAGCCGCTGATCCCAGCCCCTTGCCGCCTGCCGGTCCGTCAAAATAAGAAGGAACGGCCGCCGCTTCCCCGGCGCCTACCATTCCGGTGATGACTTCCTGATTATAAGCACGCATCCGCATAAGCCCGATATGTCCCCGTTTGCGGATTTCGTATTCATAGCGCGCCATCCAGTCCAGCTCGGACACGCCTTCCTTGAGGTCATTCAGCGCTTCGGCCAACGCTTCCGCCGCAGCCTGCGCAGCCTGCGTGATGCGCGCGATTTCCCAGGATGACTTGATCATCCGCAGCTGCCTCATGACCGGACTGGCATCCGCAAGGACTGCCCCTGCCGGCTCCAGCAGATCAGCCAGCTTGAGATAGGTCTGCGCCGGCAGCACATCGAGCGGTGTGCCGATCAGTCGCTTGCGGTCAGGCGGCACAGCAGTAGCGAGACCTGCCGCCAGCTTGGCGCCGAACTCGCGGAATGCGCCCAGCTCCTCTGTGCGAATATGCGCTTCCTCACGCGCGCGTTCGGCACTGCGTCTTACATAGAGAACTGCTTCGCCTTCAGCAGGAATGAAGCAGTAGCCCGTCTGCATCGTACCGGTCAAATAATAGATGTCCGTGTTCTGTGTGAGCAGGAACCCGTCCAGCCCCTCTTCCCTGACAGCCTCCTGCAACCGGCTGATCCGTGCTGCCGATTCTTCAGCAGGAAGCAGGCTGTATTCCACTGAGCTAACACTGGCGCCCGCATACAAGCCCGATCCTTCCACTGTGTCATGCCGCATCCGTAATCCCATCCTTCCCAGCTCTCGTTCCCTTCATTGAAGCAGGTTTCCGGTATGGCGTCAAACCTCCCGCCAGACCCAGGGCGGGCCACGAAGAACCACCTCCAAAACCCGCCAGACCAAGACCTGGCCCTGCTCGACAACCTAACGTCTCAATAGACCACCTCGGCCGCACCCTTAATGTCCCACTCAATCGGCTCAAGCATGCGGAACACATTCGGATTACGGAGCCGCACGATCATGATAACGCCTGGGCGCTGCAGCGTAACCTCGTAGTTGAAGGCTTCATTCCGGTAGTGATAAGGGAAGCTCTCATCTCCGTCCACCACCTTGAAGAGCAGCAGCTCCGCCCGCTCTCTTAACTTCGACCCTCTGAGCGGCATACCGGTTTCGTCAATCTTCAGATTGCCCTGCAGGTACCTTGCACCCGCTTCAGCCGCAGCACGGGGGGCGATCCTGATTTCCCCGCGGCTCAGTGCCAGCGGATCGAGCTGCTGAGCTGCCGCGTGGGCCGCACGGTTAACGGCATGCTTGCCTTCAAACAGCGTACGCATCGCCATTTCCTCGTCGATCTGCAGCGTATGGACCATGATCCACACAACTGAAAACAACAGCAGCATCAGCAGCTTGTCCATCTTCTCTCATTCCCCTCCTTCCTGGCAGGACCTCTAATGTGTCCATGCTGGATCAGCTTTGTAAGCCTGCAATCCTTTCGCTTGTCTATCGCCGCCCCTTCTGTTCTGTGATTGTTCATACTGCTGACCGCCCCCCGCTCATCTGCTTAATAGGAAACAAAAATAATTCTCGTCAGCCCTCATTCCCCCTTGTCATCCTTAACGTGCTTGTCCTCGTTAACCCTGCCGCTTACCTCTATCAAGGCACATATTCGCTCATTTTGAGCCCATAGGCGCTCATGCGCTCATCATCGCCAGGCGGCGTCAGGCCGATCAGGCGGTCGATTTCGAACAGCCGTTCATAAGGATAACGAACCGTCAGCTCAATTCCAACACCCCGCTGCAGGGGCGACGCCTCATCCGTTGCCGCCGCTCCGGTGGTAGACCTTACTTCATATTCAAGCTTATCGGCCTGCAGGCCATAAGCAGCCAAGCGGCCTGCCGACTCTCTCATCATGGCGCCGCTGATATAACCGTGATCGCCGTTAGCGCCGATCTCCAGCAGGTAGTCCACCTCCTTCTGCAGCACCGCTTGTCTGACGATAAGCACATGCTTGTAAATCGGAGAGAACATCAGCCAGCAGAAGGTTGCAGCGAACAATACAAATACCAGTACGGACCTCATGGGCTTATCCCCCGGATTGATTCACTCATTGCTCTGCCGGAGGATTCGACCTGCGCTTTCGTCCCCGACTCCCCTTCCACAACGGCCGTGTAGATCAGAATGACTGTCACCAGCAGCATTAATGTCATCAGCAAGCCCCGCATCAGGCTGCACCTCCTGTTCCTGCCGCTTCCTGCGTTAAGGATTAATGGCCCCAATCTTCGTATTCGCCGCATTGCCCTGCGTCTCAATCTGTGCCTGGGTGCCTGTCCCGTCCTTGGCAATGATCGAGTTGAACAGCAGAATAACAACCACCAGCAGCATAACTGTCATCAAAATATTTCGCACAACTAAATTCCTCCTTGGTCGGTTAAGAGTTCAATGATTGGAACAGCTTCTGCCCTTCCTGAACCCATGGATAAATAAAAATCTGAAAGGTGTACAAAATCGGGACACCTGCCAATATGAAAAGCACATAGGATGCCGATTCCTTGCGGCTTTCCTTCTTCAATTCAAGCTTGGCCTTATAATCGGCAATCCGTTCCTTCAGCAGCTCATAATAAGCTTCATCCTCGTGCATCCGCATCGCCTCTATTGTTTCTGCGAAACCCGCTCCCTCAGCTGTACCCAGCCGCTGTTTGAAGCGCCTCAGCGCGGAATCCGCATCGTGGTACCATTCGCCAAGCATCCGCTCTAAATCCCCCCGTATCGCCGAGGTGTAGGGCAGGCAGCGAGTCAGCTTCGCATGAATATGGAGCGACGATCCGGCAAAGTACAGCAGCTGGTTGCTGATCGCGTGAATTTCCCTCATAATCCGCTCAGACCGGTAGCTGCGAAATGCCTCCAGCATAGGAAGATCCCATAGGGCCACAGCCGCCGCCGCGAAGGACAAAGCAGCCGGGCCGTACACCGGCAGCCCTCCCGACGGAATGAAATTCGGGTACAAAGCCAGCGCCACCCCGCAGCCCATACTGCCGATTATAAGCAGCCGCCGGATCGCCGCGTACAGCCCTGGGTCAAAGGTCAGCCCGCAGCCCGCAAGAATCGCTTCCCGTTCCAGATAATAAGCACCGCTTCGCGAGATTCCAAGGACGCGCAGCAGTCCCTCGGGTACCGTCAGCCTCTCCGGACCTTCATCACCTGCAAAACCGCTCCAACGCGGCCGCCTGTGCATAATCGCCCGCAGCAGGTGGATGAACATCGTCACACCAACCACGAACTGGCCGGCCACCATCAGCATCACGACCAGCCGGTAAACCTGATCCCCCATTAATGCCATCCCCCCTGCTCACATTTTCCTGCGTGACAAATAGATCCCCATGACGAAGGACGCGAATATAAGAACAAATGCATTGAGAATCATATCCCTGCCCTTCGGGTCAAGGACATAATACTGATAAGCGCTGTCCGGCGTGTAATGCATGTTGATTCCCATGAATAAGGCCAGGAACAGAATCGGCGAGAAGTTGGCCAGCCGGATCTCTAGCAGCCGGTTCCTCTCCTGCTGGTTGGCAAGCTGGGACTGGCGCATATCGGTAATCAGCGTCTTCAGATTATCCCCGACCCTGCAGCCCTCCGATAGTCCGACTCTCAGAATATTGGCAAAGTAATCTCCCCATACATGGCCAAGCGCCGAAGCGAATATCCGCAGGCTTGACTCCGCATCCTCCTTAATGGACAGGTTACGGTACAGCTGGTCGAACACCGCATGCATCGGCCCGAGCAGCCGGCGCTCCTCAACAGTCCGGCGTAATGCCGTACGCACGTGATGTCCCCCTGTCATCATATAGCTCTGATAAAACAGCTCGACCGCAGGCAGAAAGTCTGCCCGGCTCTGCAGCTGCCTGTGGGTCAATACCATCCGCAGCACCAGATAGGGTGTGCCCAGCGCAAGCAGAAACAGCAGCAGCGTTCCCTTCAGCGTCTGAATCAGAAGCGCTCCGGCCGCCACTCCACCCAATCCGGATAATACGGTCAGTACAAGAAAAGCGCCCGGCTGCACCTGCCACCGCACACTCGCAAGCAGAATAGACAGGTGGCCGTCCCGGCGCCACAGCCTGCCAGCTATGCCCGCCGCCCTTCTGCGAAGGCCGTTCCTCCTGTGGTAAGCTAACCGTTCCCGGTGTGCTCCCTGCTCGCCCAGCAGGAGGATCAGCCGTCTGACCGTGATGAAGACCAGTATGAACAGCACAATTGCAGCCGCCCCAACCTGCCAAGACATCACACCGCCCCCTTCCACCCTGAAATCGTGCCCCGAACCGCCTCTTCATCCATCATCCAGCCATTCCGCTGCTCATCGTAGACGGCCAGATTACGGACATGCGTGCTTCCTTCCCGCCATTCGTAGGCACCGATCCGGGCCACGCGGCGCTTGCCGCCTATGATACGCATCTCAATGCCAACCTGAGTTACGTACCGGGTGATACGCCTTGCGAGCCGCTCCGCGTTCATCGCACGGCCGTCCAGCATGCACATATCGGTAATCGCCTCCGGCACATCCTCCAGCTCATTGGCGTGAACCGTCGTCATACTTCCCGAGTGCCCCCTCGTACAGGCCCTTACATAGATGTTCGCATCCTCATCCCGTATCTCTGCATGTACGATCCGCCTGGGCGACTGCCTCAGCGCAAGCTTGAAGGCCTGCATCGAGCGGTGCAGCGGGTCTTCTTCATCCACCTCATACTCAATGACATTCATAGCGGGAAAATCGCGCCCAAGCATCATTTCATGCCGGCCTTCGATTGTAATAATCCGCTCTTCATCCGGCAGCTCAGCCAGCAGCGCCTTAAGCAGATGCGTCTTGCCTGAGTTGGTCGCACCGATGACAACAAGGTTGCGGCGTACGTGAAGAACGGCAAGCAGCAGCTCCTTCACCTGCTTATCCATCGTTCCGTATTCCTCCGCGCATAGGGTATCAAGGTCATAGTGTCTGACGGTGTAGAACCGGATGGTCAAGGTTGGTTCGGCTGTGAAACCAAATCCCGTTAGCGTTACCCGCGAGCCGTCGCTCAGCGACACCTCCGCCCATCGTTTGCGCGGAGTAATGCGGTCATTGTTATACAGCACCAGATTCTGCTGAATCCGTTCCACTTCCTTAACTGAGGCGAAGCGGTGCTCCGACATCACAGCCTCCCCGCCGCGCACCTCATAGATCCGGGTGCCGACCACCTGAATTTCTTCCAAGCCTTCCTTGTTGGCAAGAACAAGCTCCAGCACATTCAGGCCCACCACCTCGGCAAACAGAGCGTCCGCCAGGCTCCGGTACGGATGATGTCCGCCAGGCAGACGGTGTATCCGCTGCCGGATCAGCCGGTCGGTTATGACAGCGAGAATCTCCGCACGCTCACGCGGAAAGCCGAGTACCGCCCTGTTCAACCGCTCCCCGTACCCTTTCCGTTCCTCCTCCGTCATCCCGCGCGGAGCAGCGAGATAATTGCGAATTTCCTCGGCAAGCCGCTGAAGATCCTGATTGCGGCTCTCTGCCGCATCCTGCCGCCAAATCTCCGCCCCCTCGTTCTCCGGCATCGCCAGCCGCAGCCGGGCGGCATAATCTGCCGGCGAGAAGCGGACCTCCTCTGGACGGCCGCTCCCCGGCTTCATGAGCCGACTCCGTTGCGGTGATCCAGCAGCTTGCGGTACCATGGCTGGCGCTTGATATGGGAGCCGAATCGGATACCGTGCCGGTTCATGAGCTTATCTGCTGTCTCCTGCATCGCCCGTTTTCCCTGCTCATGCCTGCCCAGCCATTCCTCCAGACTGCCGCTGTCCAGATGAGCGTAGTACGGCTCAGCCAGCTTCAGTTCTCCGATCGCGGCAAGCCCGCTCTCTTTCTCAATATCCTTCATCGTATACCCCCCATTTCTCCAAGGCGGCCGTATGACGACCGTTTCATAAGCTGCAGGCGGAATGCCGAACAGCGGGGAGGATTGACCCAGCCATCGTCTGGTATCCTCCTGGAAATGCGTCAGTGCTGTAGTCGTTACCAGTATCCTGCTGTCTGCCTCCAGCAGGGCAGTTACCGTAGCGGCATTGTCCCAATAGGCGTTTACATCGGCAATGATCATTCCGTATACCGCACGGGCGGTATCCAGCAGGTGCCTGATCTCCTCCGGGGAGAAAAATTCCGCCTGATCTCTCATCATGCTGCCGAACAGGATGTGGAGATTAGGCGCGGCTTCCGGGCGGAATACAGCCTGCCTCAGCTTCTCCGGCGTCAGCAAGCCTGCCTTCAGCTCCGGGCGCAAACTATCCAGCGTGATTCCCGGCTTGTCCACGCGCAAATACCGGTGCAGCTTCGAGCTCTTCAGATTCAAACAGAAATACGCTACTGGCAGCGAGCTCCGCTCCGCAATGCGCCAGGCGGCCGCAAGCGCCGCTGTCGTTGTGCCTATGTTCGGCGTGGAGCCGGTAAACGTAACGAGCGGTGCACGAATCGGTCCTATGCTCATCGGCCATTCCCCTCCCCGTCTTCCATACCCGGAATATCCAGCGATTCCGGACTGAACGCGATGACGAGCTTGACACTGCCCTGCTTGCAGAGATTATCCAGCATGAGCCATTCCTCCTCCGTCAGGTTCAGGTTGATCGCATCGATGGTGCCGTTGGCATCGCGGCGGGAGGCATACATCTGCTCGCGGTCGCCGCTGGCCATCGATAAGAGATTGGGATTCTGCATATCATCGATCTCCGTATTGGCCGATGTCTTCACAGAGGCTACGGTGACAGCCTGCGGGAACAGCCTGGCCGACTCCGCTGCTTCCCCTGTCGTATACACCCGGACGCGGTCCCCCGCCCGGATTCCGTTCGAGATGGAGAGAATATACGGCTTCGGAATCTGGAAGGTTGATTCATCCCGTGCAGGCAGCAGCCGGTACTGGTCAAGCTTCCACTCCAGAACCGGCTCTCCGGCTCCCAGCGGCACGGCTGTTTCCATGCCGAGCATGGCTTCCGTATCCGTAAGCATACCGGGCAGATAAGCGCTCTTCGCGATGGCCTTAACCGTTAGGTCTCCGGCAGCCAGCCGCACACCTGCTGGTATAAACTTTGCCGGGACAGCTACCTGTACAGTCTCCTGCAGATCAATCTGGCGCAGCTGAAGCTGGTACAAGCCGTACACAAGCAGGGCGGACAGCAGGGCAGCAGCCAGAGAGATCCATACATGACGTTTCCTGTTCACATGAACTCCTTTCCAAGCAACGAAAAAAAACGCAAGTAACAGGGCAAAAGCCCAATCACTTGCGTTCTTCGCATAGCGTTGCTTAGTATTAGTGTCGTTTATAGTGGAAAGTCTACCAAATTATTCTACAGCTGTCTACAGCTTTTTACACAAATTAATGTCATTCTTCCGCAGAAGCTGTCGGATCGACCCCAAGCCCTCTGAGCACAAATTCAGTAATGTCTGCGATCAGCGATTCGCTGTCCTGCTGTTCCTCGGTAAAGAGCGGACGGAAGTAATCCGACTTCTTGTGGAACAGGATGGCCCCCGTCATCGACATGAAGGTGTGATCGATCGAACGGAAGCGGAACACTCCCTGTTCCCTGCCTTCCAGGAGCAGATCCCGGACATAAGTCCACACAGGGAACGCATGCTTGCGGATAATATCAATTCTTGGCGACTGGAATACAATCTCCTGCTGCAGCAGGCTGATCAGCTCGGGCTCACGCAGCCTGGTGAGCGTTATCTCCCGCACAACCAGCTTGATCCCCGCAAGCGGAGTCAGCTTCTGCTCCAATACCTCCTGCACACGCTGGCCGGGAAAGAAGGCATCGAACAAGGCGCTGAACAGATTTTCCTTCCCGCCAAAATGATAGGATACGAGTGCAACGTTGACCTTTGCCTCTTCACAAATTTGCCGTACGCTTGTTCCATCATAGCCCTGACGGGCAAAGAGCTTCCTCGCTGCCAGCAGTATGCGCAGCTTCACATCCGTTTCTTCCGGGCACAATGTTATCCCCCCAATTCCTAGCTCGTGATGCCATTATGAGGCGAAGGCAGGAGGTCCGCAACCTCTTTGCCCACCTGGCCATCATAATGTCACATTCAGCTGTCAAGACTAGGCTGGCCGTGATGACGGCAAGCCTGCCTTTGCCCCGGCATTCCCTCTGCGCAGAGCAGTTGCCAGCGCGCTGACTGCCACTACCACCCCAAGCACATAGAGCAGGCCTAGCGCGGCATGTTCTATGCCAGGACCTCCGAACAGGATGTTCATGCTGCCTTCCACCGCATAGGTTGCCGGGAATATACTGCTGAGTCCCTGGTAAAAATCGGACAGCATCTCTCTCGGCATCATAGCTCCAGAAGACACGAGCTGAGCCGACAGCGTCAAGATGTTGAACAGCATACCAGCCATACCGAAGATGATCAGGAACATCTGGGCCACAAACATAAAGGTCAGCACAAACAGTGCCTGAAAGCCCCATAATGCCAGGAAGCCCTGTGCAGACTGCCCGCCAAGCGCAAGCACAAAGGCCGACCCGGCCAGTGATACGACAACGGCAGCCGCGACATTAATAACCACCCGGGCTCCAAATACCTGCCAGCGTCCTGCCTGGGCCCGCACGGCCAGTGAAGACAGATGCAGGTTCTGGGCCATGATCATCGCACCTACATAAGAAGCCAGCACCATCATCATCGGCACCATCTGATTGTTGATGCCCTGCACGGGGTTGGTCATCTGCATCTCGGACACCACCCGCTCAGACAGCGCAGCGCCTACTGCAGCCGCCTGCGCCTGCGGCATGTTAAGGCCCCCAAGCACATTCGCCGCGCCGCTTGCGACGGCCTGCTTATTGACGGTAGATGTAATCTGAGCCGCCATGCCCGACATCATCGTCTTGATCATCTGCGGGTTCGACTCATTAATCGTATAGTTCAGGACAGCCGTCTCCTCACCGCCCGTCACCTTCGCTGAGAAGCCGGCCGGAATATGTACGATCATCTGCAGCTCCCGCTCATTCAGCATCGTCTCCGCAGAAGAAAGCTCAGCCACCTCCCGCACCTGCACGGGCAGCGTTTGCTTTAAATTCTCTATAATCGTTGTGCCGAGCATCTCGTCCTCACTTACAACGCCGACTGTCAGGTTCTCCGTCCGGTCGGAAATTCCTGCATAACCAGTCATCCACACCACCGAGAAAATCAGCTGGAACAGCAGCGCTGTTGCAATTCCAATAATCGTTGTAGGCCGTTTAAAAAAAGCCTGCAGTGTCTTTCTCATCCTTCCACTCCTTCTCTGTATCTCTTGCAAACAATCGTTTAAAACATTTGTTCTAAACGATTGTTTAACACGGTCATTATAGACACTGCAGGCGTTACTGTCAATAACCGCCGGTTATTCACCTAAGACCGGGACAAATCCACGCCCTCCGCCGACTTGGAGCTTCCCGCTTGGAGCAGCCTCAGCCAGAGCATGAATACTACGCCAAGCAGCAGCCCTAGACCAAGGAAAAACTCCAGCGGCGATATAATCGCAAGACACCAGCTGAGCAGCACGGGACCAGCCGCCATGCCAATGTACCGGACAAAGTTATACCCGCCGATCGCACTGGCTCTGCTGTCTTCAAACTCACCTGCCATCATCGTGGCATAAAGCGGAGACAGAGCGCCAATGCAGATACCGATCACCACTAGAGCTGCTGACATCCCTGCAAGGGTCCATGAATGCGTAAGCGCAAAACCTGCGGATGCGAGAGCCAAGCCGGCATTAAAGAGCCAGCATAATTGGGGCAGGGGTCTACGAGTCTGCAAATATTTAAAAAGCAAACTGCCTGCCACTGTACTGCCTGCTGCCGGTACGTATAACAGACCTACAAGAGCCAGACTTAGCCGATAATGATCCGTCAGCACAACCGGTAGATAGACAAGAACCGCAAAATATATCAAAAAGGCCAGAAAGCCCAGTGTTAAAACGGCGCCCCCTGTCCTGTTTCTCATAATACTGCGATAATGGTTGATCATTGTATGGAGGTTCAGAGAGCGAGCAGCCGCTGGCTTATCCTTTGGAAAGAAAAGCAGGTTCATGGCGAGCAGCAGCACCGAGGTTCCTGCAAGAAACCAGAATATGCCCGAATAGCCCCATGCACCGCCCACAACACCGCCAATAACAGGAGCAATCGCAGGGGCTACCGACAGCAGCATCTGATAAGTGGCCATTGCCCTGCCGCGTTCGCTACCTGTAAACAGCTGTCCGATCGCGGCCGCTGCAATAACCGGAACGGCGGCTGTCCCAACAGCCTGCAGCGAACGAAATATAGTGAACAGTACAAAATTAGAGGTCAGCGCACAGCCGATACTGGCCCCAATGGCCAGCAATATTCCCGGAATAAGGACCTTCCTTGCCCCTTTCAAATCAATAAGAGGACCAAAGATCAGCTGCATGACCGCTGTAATAAAAATAAAAAGCGATACCGTTAAATTAACGCTGTGCAGGGAGACATCAAAAACATCACGGACTAGTGGTATAACCGGTGAATAGATATTTTGATTTAGCGATGCAAAAAATGCGCTTAAACTGACCACATAAAGCACATAGACAGCATGTGTACCCGCTTGTCTCACAACAGGTCACCTACCCTTTCGTATGCTCATTCTCACTCCGGATTGTCATATCTCGCATAAATTTTAATATCACGCTCAACTCCGCCTCTGAATAACCGTCAAGAAATGTGTAAAATTGCTCCTCCTTCTGCTTATGAACCTTCTCATGAAGCTCAAACACCTGCCTGCCCTTCGGAGTTAGCCGAAAATATACCTCCTTCTTGTTATCTGTCAGCTGAAACCGTCTGATGAAGCCTTCCTCCAGCAGCCTGGTGCTGATTTTAGTGATATTAGCCTTCGACAAATTCATCTTCCTTGCGATTGTGCTGCTGTTGATTGGCTCATGCCGTCCGATGCAATCCACAACATGAATACTTGTCATATTGCCGGGAAGTGTCTGTCTCTCCCCAATTGCCTCTTCCAAAAAAGAGCGGATGTCCGTGTCTGCTTTCTGCTCATTCAAATGGAGCAGCCTTAGGTATAGCTCATAAATCATCTGCTTGGCAGGATCATTCATGCATCTGCTCTCCTTCCGGTGTAGGTACCAGCGAAACAAGCCTTACTTATTGTTCACCTGTTAACAAAATGGATTTTACTACTTGTAATGTAAGCTGTCAATACAGGTACTTGGGTTCATTTCAATAAAAAATTACACCACATAATCAGCAACTAAGGGAATTCCCTGATTGACACTGGGAAATTTTAGGAATAGACTACAAATGGTTAACTGGTAAACAATAATCGCGATTATTGCTATTATCCCAGCACAAGAAAGGAGAATCCTACGATGTTATTGCCCAGAGTCCTGGCAGATAACCAGATTTTCAAGACCCAGCCGTTATCAAGTAACTGCAATGCCATCCTGCAGCGCCGTAAGCACATCCTTGTCGGTATCAGCCCGTTCAACAGCCGTTTCTCCGAGGCGTATATTTACAAGCTGATCGGCTGGGCGGTCCGGAGCTTTGATGCCGTGTCCGTCCTGCTCGCCGGCCGCGAGGCGGCCAACCTGCTTGAAGCGCTGGGTACGCCGCGCGGTAAAGCGGACGCGAAGGTTCGCAAGGAAGTGAGCCGCAACCGCCGCTTCGCACAACGGGCGCTGAGTGAACACGGGGCTGAGCCTCAAGCCATCCACACCTTTTCTGACTTTGGGGAACAAGCCGCTTACCGCAGTCTGCGCGAGGAAGTCGAAGCCTTATTCCACGATCAGCCAGCCTTTCGCAATGCATGCCTCTCGATGTCCCATACGGCCCTCCTGGGACGTGCACGCGGCGTTAATCAGGTACTCGAAGCAGTACATGAGGAAATGCTTGAACTGGCTGTGCAGTATGTGCTTGCGGAACTGCCGTTGTTTCTCGGCGGGGCTGATATATTGGGAATTGAAGAAACATTGCTCGCCTATCACCAGCCGTGGAAGCTCGGGGAACTGATTGCAGGGGGTGCCTTTCCCTTACAGATGAGGCCTAATCAGGGCTATCTGCTGGTTAGTGAACCCCATCAGGTATTACAGCAAGTTTAATCTCAAGGAGGAATCCATAATGAAAGCATCCATCCGATCATTCAGTGTATTGTCAGACGAATTTGCCCGGAACCCTTATGATTACTTTGCCTTTCTCCGCGAATCAGATCCGGTTCATTATGAAGAATCGGTGGACGGTTATTTTATCAGCCGTTATGAGGATGTCCGGTATGTCCTGCAGCATCCCGAAATTTTCACAACCAGGTCGCTCACCAAGCGTGCAGAGCCCGTGATGCGCGGTCCAGTTCTGGCCCAGATGAAAGGGAAGGAGCATACTGCCAAACGCCGGATCGTTATGCGGGGCTTCTCGGGACATACCCTTCGTGAGCACCAGATTCATCTGATCAAACACAACGCAGAACGTCTGCTGCTTCCGCATCTGGACAAAGGCCGGGTTGACCTGGTTAACGATTTTGGAAAAACATTCGCGGTATGTGTAACGATGGATATACTCGGTCTCGACAAGCGAGACCACCAGCAGATTCAAGATTGGCACAGTGGAGTAGCGGATTTTATCACTACCCTTAATCAGCCTATGGAAGCTCGCGCTTACTCTCTCTGGTGCAGTGAACAGCTGGCAAACTATCTTGCCCCCGTGATCAAAGAACGCCGGGCTCGTCCAGGACATGACCTTATATCCATGCTCTGTACAGCCGAATATGACGGGATGGCGATGTCGGACTCCGATATTCTCGCCTTAATTCTTAACGTACTTCTGGCGGCTACCGAGCCGGCCGATAAAACATTGGCCTTGCTGATCTATCACCTCCTTGATAACCCGGATCAGATGCAGGATGTGTTGGCCGACCGTTCACTGGTTCCCCGTGCCATTGCCGAAACACTGCGATTTAAACCGCCTGTTCAGCTGATACCGCGTCAGCTCGCACAAGACACCGAAATTGCAGGTGTGATTTTGCCGCAGGATACGATAATTTTCTGCATGATTGGGGCAGCGAACCGTGACCCGGCTGCGTTCGAACGTGCCGATGAATTCGATATCCATCGCTCCGATCTCGATCCCAAGAGCGCATTTACTGGAGCTGCACGCCACCTCGCCTTTGGTTCCGGCATGCATCATTGCCTAGGTGCCGAATTTGCCCGTGCCGAAATCGAGATTGTCGTAAACCTTGTGCTCGATCGTATGCAGAACATCCGGCTGGAAGACTCATTCGTCTACCGGGAAACCGGATTATATACCCGGGGCCCTGCTTCCCTGCCTGTACTTTTTGACCCTGTCACAGTGGATAGTCCCGCTTCCGGATTGTAGCAGCGTATATCCCCCTGTAAACAAGCAAAGCCGATGTTTCCCACGCGGGAAAATCGGCTTTGCTTTCAAAAAAAAGAACCGGCTGCCCGGTTCTCTATGGATCATTCCTATTAAAAATCAATCAATCCGACGCTGATCTGCAGCGATTCGTCCACCTTGCGCATCGTATCATCATCAAGATGCGTGATCTTGTCAGTCAGCCGCTGCTTGTCGATTGTGCGGATCTGTTCAAGCAAAATGACGGAATCACGGTCAAAGCCATGAGTTTCCGCGTCAATCTCGACATGCGTTGGCAGCTTCGCCTTCTGAATCTGCGCTGTAATAGCGGCTACGATAACTGTTGGGCTGAAGCGGTTGCCGATGTCGTTCTGAATAACGAGAACTGGCCGGACGCCTCCCTGCTCTGAGCCGACAACCGGTGATAAATCCGCAAAAAACACATCGCCGCGTTTTACAATCAAAGACTACACCCCGCTTACGAGACGACCGAGTGTGCCGTCGGCATCTTCCTCCGCTTGAAAGGCTTCCGAGGCCATATTCAAGTTAATCTTTGCCATCTCCAGATATCCGCGCTGCATCGATTCACGGATTTGCCGCCTCTTGCGTTCGATCAAATACAACTTCATAGCCTGACGGATAAATTCGCTGCGGTTGGAGTTCTCACGTGCAACGATACCGTCCACTTCCTGCAGCAAGTGATCCGGCAAACTGATCATGATACGTTTGGTATTCTGTATATTGGCCAAGAATAACGCACCTCCAAAGACATTTCCAGAAAAACACTATTACCATTATGTCCGTTTATTAGGCGACCTTATACACTATCATTTGTATGTGCGCCGTATGGATAATATGCTGCATTAACACACATACCCGGAGCATGACAGTGTCCTCTACCTGAATAAATTCGCGACGAACCGGCTAAATCCTCTTTAACTTGCTTAAAAAATGAGCTGGAAATAACATCCCTGCCCGTTCAGTCAGCCCAGCAGCGGGTTCGTCACCGCAACCGTCTGCCCGTTCCGTATATACACACGGGGTACACGGGCGGCCAACATGCACGTAATCTCATAGTTAATCGTTCCTAGGTCTCCGGCTAAATCCTCAGCGGTTATACTGGCGCCGCCCTGACTGCCGAGCAGCACAACCTCTTCGCCTGCCTGCACCGGGCCTGTCATGCCTCCTGCATCTGCAGCAGGATCCAGATGAATCATACACTGATCCATACAGATCGTCCCGAGCACCGGTACACGGACACCCCGGACTATCGCCTCGGCCCTGCCTGTCAGCATGCGGCTGAATCCGTCCGCATAGCCAATCGGCAGCGTGCCGATACGCTCCCCGCCCGCAGCCAGATACCGCGTGCCATAGCTGATTCCCCAGCCGGCCGGCACATGCTTCGTCATGACAATCTCCGTCTTGAGAGACATGACAGGCTGCAATGCGATCCGGTCCTTCATCACTTCATCTGACGGATATAAGCCGTACATGCCGATGCCCAGCCTCAGCATACCGTACGCCCACTCCGGCGTATCAATTCCCGCCGCGCTGTTGGCCGTATGAATGTGAGTGATGGGCAGCGAATGCCGCCGGACATAATCGACGATTTCACTGAAACGCTCGTACTGCAGTCTGGTATACGTCTTGTCCTGCTCATCCGCCTTCGCGAAGTGAGTGAACAGGCCTTCAACCTCAATCCCCGGTGTGCGGAGCGCCTGTTCAATAAATGCTGTCACTTCCTCGCCGGGCAGAACGCCCAGTCTTCCCATTCCTGTATCAACCTTGATATGAACCTTGAGCGGCTTGCCTGCTCCGGCGCTGCCAGCAGCAGCCTCCAGCGCGTCAACGCGGAAGAGAGCAACCGCGATGTTCAGCTCCCTCGCCAAAGCATACCCCGAAGGCGGCACATAACCGAGTACCAGAATCGGTGTATCAATGCCTGAGCGGCGGAGTTGAACAGCTTCATCCAGAAAAGCGACACCGAGATAGTCAACCCCTGCGGCTGCGGCTTCCCGGGCCGTCTCAACAGCTCCATGGCCATAGGCGTTTGCTTTGACAGATGCCATAAGCAACATCCCCGAAGGTATAGCGGACCTAAATGCCGTGATGTTGTTTCGCAGGGCATCCAAGGATATCTCTGCGCGCGTCGATCGATGATAAGCGTCCACTTTCCCTTTCACCTTCTCCTGTTCCATGAACCAATAGCATTATGGTAAACCGGGCGGGCTTACCCTGTCAATGAATGAATCCCTTCCGAATCGGAAAAAGCCCGGCAGTCAGCGAAAAATAAATAGGCCTGCAGGGTCCGTCTCACACGGATCAGCTGCAGGCCCGGCCGGGCTGACTGCTGTTATTTTCCCATTTCCTCCATTACCGACTGCGCTACCTTATACATCTCGGCCTCCGGCAGGGTTGCCGTTGTCAGCCGGTACTCATATCCATCATACGTCCATGCCAGCGTCCGCTGCTCCTCGCCCGCCAGAAGCCCCCACGTATGTCCCAGATCTATCCATGTCCCCTTCGGGTGGAACACTGCCTCGTCCTCAGGCATCGACTGGATCAGCGTGTAATCATAGGTTCCGCTATAGCGCTGCATTACGCCTTTGCCGCCGCCTATTGTAATGTCGCTCATCTCATGAAGGGAAACTCCCTCCGGAAAATAGCTCGGCGCCATCGTGACAAAGGTCATTGGCACTTCATCACCATTAGATGCAGCACCTTCCTTCTGTTCATCCCCTGGCTTGCCGCTGCCCGGCTCGGCCTCCCCGCCGGCGCCTTCGCCGTCTTCACTCTCCTCCGGCAGCTTGCCGTCAGTCTGCTCATCCGGCTGCGCCCCACTGTCCGGGCTGTCTGTCCCGAGCCCTTCTTCTTCGGCAGCCTGGTCCGGCTGAACGCCGGTCATGGCATCCTGGTTCTCCTGCGTCCCTTCGGCTTCATTCTCTACTCCGCCCTGTGCACCCATGTTTGCTTTCATATCGAAGGCATTCTTATCGAAGGCTACGTCAAATTCAAAGCTCTTGAAATCAACTTCGACCATAACCTTGGCGTTGGCATCGCTCACTTCCACGTGCTTAGGCTTGTAATTGGTCTTATCCAGCCAGATCTTCTGGCGCGCAAGCGACGCATTCCGGTAATTGGCCATCACGTCGAATACATACGACTCTTCATCCATAACAAATTGACGCTGATTGTCCTTCAGAATGCTCTGGATGAGCGTCTGATATAAGTAAACCTGCCCCTGATCCTGCGGCCAGTCGCTTTGGAAGCGGAAGCTCTTCTTCAGCTTCGGGGTCAGTACGAACACGCCATCGTCATTGCGAAGCACCACTTGTGTAATATCCTTCTTCTCATTCGTTAGGGCAATTCTGTAATACTGAGGCTGCTGATACCATACCTCTACCTGATAGTTAAGCGGCTGCTGGCCGGTATGCAGTGTCATTGTCCCGCTTCCCCGGTAGCTCTTCATGCTGCCCATCACCTTATCCAAATCCTTTACAACCGCTTCCGCATCCTTTGTCCCGCATCCCGCAACCACTACCGAGAAGCATACAATGATGGCCGCAAGCCACTTCATGCGACGCATGAGATCATCCCCTCTTCACAATGTTTTTCCAACTGATAACATGTCTATGAGGGTACTTGACCAATTATGCGGACTGGTTTGACAAGCGTGACGAGCAGGGTGCCAATTCGCGGTCAGCAGCACAAGCAGGCAGCGCCGAAGCGCTGCCTTAGATGGCGTCTTCATACGCTGCCTGCCAACCACTGTACATCTATAACATTTCATAAACCAGTAAATTACGGTACGGATACCGGCTGGACGAATATTGGAACAGCATCGCAATGCCGCAGTCCTCTATCGCAACCGACTTCAATGCCGGTGTGGGTATAAGACTGCGTACAAGGCCAGCCACCTCGCGGTTGTCACCAAGCCGAATTGCCTTGGCAAGCGCGGCCGCATAAGAGCGGCTGGCCGCCAGCTTGCGATAGAAGGGCAGAACAGCTCTGGCTATTGATCGGTGTACTCGCGTTTGAAATGTAAACCTTACGGTACCCGGCGGTATTGTTGTCCCGTTTGTCAAGAGCGCGTCGAATTCATCCGCCGGAAATGAAATAAAGTACCCGATCCCGTTCGTTCCAAGCCCCTGCTTCGCAGCCAGCGGCGACACAAGCTTAAGCAGCTTCTCCAGCCGCTTCAAATCAGCCCTAACGATAGCTCCCGACCACCTCCGGGCGTATCGTTCACTGCTTGCAACTGCACGGTAAAAGGGCACCATAGCGGCTGCCGCACTTCGCAGCGGAACCGGGCCCAGCCGCCGTTTGCGGCGGGGGCGGCATTTTCCTCTCCCAGTCCCCATTCCTATCACCTGCTTCCTAACCGGTCTTCACCTGGCAAGTATCTGGTTACAGTGTATGGCGGAACCTCCCGTACTTGTGCGGGCCCTCAGCCGCTGCGCGTCACATCCCGGACAAAATATGCGGCTGCCGCGCTTGGCTTCATTGTTCCACCAACGGTGTGTAGCCGGTTTTATAGACGAGATCCTGCCCTTGAGGAGACAAAATCCAGTTGATCAATCGTTCAATATTAGGGTTGTCCGAACCTGCCGTCACTGCGTAAAAGGACTTAGCCAGCGGGTACTCCCCGCTTCGGATCGTCTCGCGCGACGGGTTAACTCCGTCGACTGCCAACAGCCGTATGTCTCCATTCGAAGCCATCTCGGTCGCATAGAACAGGAAGGAATAACCGATGGCATTCGGATAATTGCGGTAGTCAGCCGTTTGCGTAATGATGTCTCCCATCCCGCCCGCAACGTCCTCGGTCGGCGGTTCCTCAATGGGTGTTTCCCCCATAAAGGATATGAGTATAGTCTGGCTGCCGCTGTTCTCTGGCCTTTGAAAGGCGCGGATCTCCCTGCTGTCTCCGCCCACCTCCGACCAGTTGTTTACCCTGCCTGAGTAAATATCACGAAGCTGTGAGCTTGACAAGCCCATTACAGGATTATCTGCATGTACAAAAAAGACAAATGCCTCCTTACCGATGGGCGTCAGCTTCAACTCCACCCCCTTCTCGGCCGCTGCAGCCAGCTGTTCCTCAGACGGCTGAGCCGCAAATACGATGTCCACCTCGCCCTCAATCAGGCGATCGTAGGCCTGCCTGGTCGTTGTCGAGCTAACAATACTGTCATAGGGACTGTATTCCCCCTCAGGGTATACAGCTTGCGCAAAAGCTGCATAGAGCGGGTAAAGCGCTGTTGCGCCGTCCAGGCGAGGCAGCTGTTCGCGAAGCGCGAGCACCGCTGGCTCAGCGAGCCGGGCGGCTTTGCTGCCATCCGTAAATGGGGCGTACTGGCCAAGTACCAGAGAATCCTCGTTAATTGTCGGTATGCTGCGTATATACTGGCTGCGAAGCTCATAGGCAGCAGCCGTTGCCAGGAACAGCAGCACGGACACCGAAACAACTTGCCAGAAACGCCGTCTTCCCGCCACGCCAAAATATTTCCATAAGACCAACACAGCCACCCAGCCTGCCAGAACCATACAGAAAGGCCGGTAAAACACTGCACCCGGCATAAAACTGATGATTATCACCGCGAAGAAGCCCGCCCCAATGATCAGGGCCAGCAGGAAAAGCGCCTTGGCTGTTTTTTCAATCACTCCGATATCCCCCTCTTAATAGATGCCGCCTACTCAGCTTCATTATAGGGCCCCTCTTCGGGACCCGTCCCTTAAGTTCAGCTAAAAAAAGAAGCTGTCACCCCATCTTCATGGGCAACAGCTTCTTCTCTATATGAACAACCTTGGCAATTCTGAGGAGTTAACCTATCCGAGCTTTGTAATCGTTTGCTGAATTGCTTGGCACCGTTACCTCAGGTTGGACTGAACCTCCTGCAGCAGCTGAGCGGAAGGCATGCCATTGAAATTTTTTGGGATAATTCGTTGACGGGACTTGGTATTCAGCATCTCATCCAGATCATTGGTTACATCGGTTTCCCCGGTCAGAATAATCTCTTCCCACTTTTGCTTCCGGTTATGAGATTCCAGCACGGGTACGAAATCCTTCAGCCAACGCTGACGATTAACATCAAGCTTCTTATCGTACTGATCCCTGTGGTTGGCGCTTGAAGCCAGTATGCCTGCATGGCCAAGGCCCTTCTTCTGCCTCCACCGGTCCTGCTGCAAATCCCATTCATAATGCCATTCATCCACAATTTCACCAAGGGACGTTGAAATGACCGATACCCCCTCGCTGCCGGCCTGCACAAGACCAGCAGGCGGATAGCTCTTCAGCATCTCCTGCAGCTCCTGCATATGAGGACGGTCCTCCCAATAGAATGCATCCGGCGTTGGCACCTGCACTGTTTCTACAACAGTGAATTGACCCGACGAGCAGGCAAAGAGCAGCAGACCTTTCTTCAGATCGCCGCGCATTTCCTCTACAGCCCGTTCAACCGACGGCCGCAGATTATCGAACATCTGCACCTGTTCTTCACCGCCTTCAGCTTCCGCATACTCACGAAGACGCTTCATTCCGCTCTTGAATTTAATCTTCCATGACTGAGGACGGTTCCGGTCCGGCTCCGTGTTGAGGTACATACTGAGGACACGGTGTCCGGATTCAGCACAATAGTCTTCCAGCTCTTTCACATGTCGTTCTAATTTCGTAAAAGACATAGGATGGAACACCTCCTTGCTTTCCCTGTACCCGTCCCCCGGCGTAATGAAACGATAACCCGCTCCGCAGCTCCTTCTGCCGATCACCCCTCGAGCTTCGCCAATTCCTCAAGCAGCGCCCCCCGTGAGAAGTGCTCGCCGATAAACACAGCCACATCGTGGACATCGCCCTGCGGGTTAATCTTGATGAAATCGGACTCACGGAATGCATACTGGAACAGAAACCTGCTCGGCGCATCCCGGAATGTCAGAATGCCCTTCGCCCGGTATATATTCTCAGGAAGCTTCTGCAGAAAAAGTTCAAATGCTTTGCTGTCCACCGGCCGATTAAAATAATAGGTGACCGCCATCACATGGTCATGGCTCTCATGCTTTGAAACCTGACGGGACTCTGGCTCGTCATCATTATGATGGTCACAGCCGTGTGGGTGTTCCTGGCCAGTATGCCTGCAGCCATGCGAATGCTCATGGGGCGTTCCGCCATCTGAAGCTGTCGACGCATGCCCAGCTGCAGCCCTGTTAACTACAGGCGCTCCAGCCGCAAGCTGCTCAAGGTCGGCTGCGCAGCGTATCGTTGCCGTGAGCGGCGCGTATGAGTTCCACTCCCGGATGGTCTGCTCGGCCAGCACTAATTCTTCCGGTTCGAGCTTGTCCGCCTTGTTTAGAATCAATCTTGTCGCGCAGCGGATTTGCTCGCGCATCAGCTTGAAGGTGCGGTCTTTGGACCGCTTCTGCCTGTCGATTAGAACCGGCCCGTCCACGACCGTAATGATCGAGCGAAGCTCGGTTCGGGTATACATGGCGGCTTCAGTCACTCCGTCAATAATTTCAAGCGGGTTGGCGGCCCCCGTCGATTCAATCAGAATAACATCCGGATGATGTTCATCTATTAGGGTCTTTATTTCCAGCGTCAGGTCGCCGCGAATCGTACAGCAGATGCAGCCGCCCAGCATTTCGGTCATTGCCACATCACTGCCGAGTATTTGCCCGTCGAGATTGACTTCTCCAAGCTCATTCATCACGATGGCCGGCTTGCAGCCCATTTCCTTGTAATAATCGGCCATACGGGTCAGCAGTGTTGTTTTGCCACTGCCGAGAAATCCGCTTAATATATGTATAGGAATTAGCTTTGCTGCTGTTTCATACTGAGTCACGGACGTTCAACCTTTCCTTCTGTAAAGTTTGTTTAAAGTCCCGGTATTTTGCTGCAGAATCATGTAGAATGATAGGAAGAATATTAGGAATGGAGTAGTACCCTGCATGAAGCTCACTAAACGCGCCAAATATTATATGATCCAACTATTCCGCCAAAATAAAGGGCCTCACGCCGTCTCACTCGGATTTATCGTCGGCTTCTTCCCGTGCTGGTACCCTACCTTTGGCATCGGACCCGCTTTGTCAGTCGGGCTTGCCAAGCTGATGAAGGGCAATGTGCCGACTGCCCTGATCGCAGCAGCAATCGGTTCCGTAGCCTGGCCGCTGCTGTTTCTTCTGAATGTTCAGAGCGGACCGCTGGTACGCAGCCTGTTCCATACAGCGCCGCTGGAAGAAGCGGTGCATAACCCGGCTGCAGAAGCCTCATACGACGGAGTATTCGGCCCGCTTATCAACGGAGTGCTGCACTGGATTCGCGAGGTAGGCTTTGATATCTTCATCGGCGGCACCTTGAACAGTCTTATCTTCTCGGTGATCGGATATTTCATTCTGCGGATCATCTTCTCGAAATACCGGCTGAAAATTCTTCAGAAAATTAGAGGCAAACGCAAAGCCGCCACCCGCTCCAACCAGATTTAGAACGAATGTAAAGTTTACGATTTGGTAAAACGACCTGCCGATCGCAAAATATCACTGAATGCTTCACTGTTGTAACAAAACAGCCCCTGCTTAGGGGCTGTTCGTGTTCATTGCTCTAGATCCCCGGTATCGGCTCACGCTTGTGCGCCGTAATCAGGTACTTCTTCTCCAGCTTCTGTCGGACGGCAGGATCAATCTCCTTGCCTTCCAGATAGTCGCTGTTGTCATCATACTTAATGCCGAGCTCACCCTCGTCGGTCTGGCCTTCCCACAGCCCTGCGGTCGGCGCCTTGTCCAATATCGGCTGCGGCACACCAAGAGCAGCTGCTAGCTGTCTCACCTGACGCTTGTTAAGCGAGCTGAGCGGCGTAATATCTACAGCGCCGTCGCCCCACTTCGTATAGAAGCCGGTAACGGCCTCGGATGCATGGTCTGTCCCGACAACGAGCAGGTTCAGGTCAAATGCGAGCGCATATTGAACTACCATCCGCATGCGCGCTTTAACATTGCCTTTGCCCTCGCGGCTTATGTGACGAGGATTACCCATGTTCTTATAGGCATGCTCAACCTCAAGAGCCACTTCATTAACGGCATCCTCAATATTTGTCTCAGCCTGGTACTTCAGATCGAATGCCTTGGCTACGGCATAGCTGTCGGCAATATCCGATTGCTCACCATATGGCTGATACACACCAAGCGTAATATATTCCTTGCCGCTCTCCTGCGACAGCTCATCGGTCGCCCGCTTGCACAGTCCCGCGGCTACCGCACTGTCGATTCCGCCGCTGATTGCAATCAGCAGTCCTGAAGTGTTGGAGCCCTTCACATAGTCCTTCAGAAAATCAACCCGTTTACGGATTTCTTCCTCAACTTTAATCTCGGGCTTAACGCCCAGTTTAGCAATAATCTCCTGCTGCAAGCTCATGTCCGTTCCCCTCCCCTTATCGGCAGAATCGGTCAAAGGCACTTGTCAAATCCGCTGCAATCTCCTGAGCCGAGCGGTTCTCAATCTGGTGGCGTTCAATGAAATGGACCAGCTCGCCATCCTTGATCAGCGCAATGGATGGTGAAGAAGGCGGATACGGCGCGAAATATTCACGTGCCTTTGCCGTTGCTTCCTTGTCTTGACCGGCGAATACGGTAAAGAGATGATCAGGCGTAATATCATGCTGCAGGGCTTCCGCCACGCCCGGACGGCACTGGCCTGCCGCACAGCCGCACACGGAATTTACAACGACAAGCGCTGTTCCCTTGGCATTTGGCAGACGCTCTTCCACTTCCTCCGGCGTACGCAGCTCCTGGATGCCAAGACGCGTCAAATCCTCCCGCATCGGCTGTACCATATCCATCATGTATCGTTCAAATGACATCGACATACGTAATCACTCCTCTACCCCTATCAGATTTGGTTCTATTATACATTCGGATATTGGTGAAAGCAAAGCCGCATGCCGCCACCTATTACTTAACCTTATATATAGAGAAACAACCGGTAGACAGCTCCCGGTTGTTAGTCATCCCTCATCACTTGGTCTTTACACCCGATCTCCGGACGGCGAGCCTCATATGAGGTGCTCAGCTCCGGATGCATATAGATGCCCGATTGAGGCCGTATCCCCTTCTCGAACAGCTGCCGGTTCTCCTCTGTCTGGAAACCGATGTCCTTGAACGGGTGAACCCACTCCTCACCGCTCATCACTGCTGGATCTGTTTCTGCTGACCAGTGATTGAGCGGGGATTGCGGGGAATCATAATCATGATCGCCGATCACAACGCCCTGTGAATTAAGGAACGGGCCGCGGGGACCCCGGTTCATCCTGTAGTCAGGCAAGAAGTCAATCTCATACGGGTCGAGCTCTGGATCATCCTTGAAAGCACTGCTCTTTCCGGCAGCCGCTTCTTCCGCAGCAGCCGGAGAAGCATGACAATTATCACGCGGAACACCTGGCATCGGACTATCCTCCCGTCAAACAGACGGACGGTTTGGCCCATCCAGCTTCTTGTCGAATGCGGGGTTCTCCGGCTGGACGGACTGGTTGCCGCGGCTGCCGCTTTTACTTGGACCCTTGTAAGTTTCCGAGTCGCGCTCACGATTCTTGGACATGTATACCGCCTCCTTCCGAGGCTAGTATGTGCAGAGTTTCGCCGCACTATCCTGCATGCTGTCCCGTTCGCTGCGGCAAGGAATCGCTTCCCTCCTCGCTGCGGAAGGTCACGACAAAGGTTGTTCCCCTGCCTTCTTCCGACACTACCTTAATGGAGCCATTGTGTCTCTCTGCAATACTCAGACATAAGGGCAGGCCAAGCCCGGTTCCACGCGTCTTCGTTGTATAAAAGGGCTCGAAGAGCCGCTCAAGCTGGTCAGCCGGGATACCGGCACCATTATCCTCGACTTGAAGCTCCATGACGCCATCCTTACAGCTGGTGCGGATAACCAGCTTGCCCTTCTCCCCCATGGCTTCCATGCCATTGCGGGCGAGATTAAGAATTAACTGCTTGATTTCCTTCTCGTTCATCTCCATGAAAGGCATATCGCTGCAAAAGTCAAACTCAATAACTTGTCCCCTTAAATTTGCATCCGCCCACAGGAGCGGACTAAGCATATTCAGTACATTATGAAGGGATTGGCTTTCCTTCTCAATCACGCGATTTTGGGCAAGTGACAGAAAATCGTTAATGATGCTGTTGGCCCGGTCCAGTTCATCCATAATGATCCTGTAGTACTCATGCTGCCCTTCCGAGCTCCGTTCATGCATCAGCTGTACAAATCCCCGGATAACAGCCATCGGATTCCGGATTTCATGAGTGATGCTCGCTGCCATCTGTCCTACCAGACTAAGTCTCTCTACACGTGATATCTCGTCCTTCAGATGGCTCACTTCTGTAATATCGTGAATGATGACAGCGGCTCCGATAATATCTCGGCTGACATCATCGCGTATATTAAACGCCGTCCTTACTAGCACCCGCTGCTCTTCCCGCGTGATATCCGGGGCAAGTTTCCCTCCGCACAGCACCTCATTGAGTAGATCCCGCACCGTGGAAGCCTCTTCCCTGAATGCCATGTCTTCAATCTGGCCGCCAATCAGGGAGGCGCGTCCTGCGCTTTCCGGTTTATCGCTCATATAGCGGACAGCCTGCTCGTTAATGTGTGTTATGACTCCTGTCCGGTCTACAATAACAACTCCGAGCGGCGTCAGATCAATGAACTGCTGCAGCTTCTGCACCTCATTGCGGTAGTCCTGTGATACGAGCGTCAGACGGTGATGCATCCTCTGCTTTTCCATTGTACCTTCAATGAGCATAATGGAAACCCAGAGCAAGGCGGCTGAACCCGCTGCATACAGCATGGTCGTCATGACAGCAGCCGTTGTAAAGCCCATCAAAAGGCTGCTCTCAAGCAAAGAAAGTGTTGAAATTTTCAAAAAAATCATAAAACTTACTGCCGTCATAGCCCGCTGCTTCATGGTTCGTCCGCTCTTGTGAAACCGCCTTCTGCACATGATCAGCGCAGGAACTAGAAGAATTGCGAACACCGCCATTCCGGCATAATCCCACAATCCAGCCAGCTCTGGAAGCCACATGACAGCATATAAGACTGTCAGCAGCACAGCACCTGCAGGCCCCCCATAGAGAGCTCCAATAATATAAGGGATGTAACGGTTGTCCAGTACCAGGCCAAATACAATATCTTTGGAAAAGTGCACGCACAGGATTAGCGTAAGAATGGCAAACAGCGGCAGGAAAACCGGAATCCCCTTGCGTCTGCCAGGCCGGTCATACCAGATCTGAAATGCAAAAACAGGAACAAGAGATAATAACAATTGCAACAGGATATGCTCCAGCACGGATTTCAGCTCTCCCCCATTCCTTAAGCCTTACTACTTCCGATTAAATCATAGACACCCATTTTTTACAATCCGGATGAACACCCTTCAGCAGACAGCAAGCCGCAAAAAAAAAGCAGGCTGTAGAAGCGATATCGCTTCTAGCCCGCTCTATTGGTCAGCTGCACAAGCCGGTTCAGCCATTCAATCAGGATACTGGTAAAGCGTTCCTTCTCCCGGTCATGATGAAGCTCATGGAAGCCGCCTTCAAGCGCCACAAACTGGCACTCACCCTTCACTCTCTCCGCTGCCTCGCGGCTCGCTGCATAAGATGTAACGGTATCGGCCGTACCGTGAAGATGCAGCAGCGGAACCTTCAAATCCGCCATGTAAGAGATGGAGCGCCGTCCTTCCTCGGTTAAGGAGAAATACAAGGCCGCTGAAATCCGGTTATGCAGCAGCTTATCCTCCCAATCCTTCTTAATCTGATTATCATTGCGGTACAACGCACCCGCTTCCAGCTGTGTAGCCAGGGTTAGAGACGGCAGCAGTCTGGCCAGCACCTGTCCGAGCATGACCTTGTGGCGGGGAGGATCAAACCCCAGCTTTAGCCAAGGGCTGGAGAGCACCAGTCCGGTAATGGCAGGACGGTAGCGAAGGGCGCAGCTCAGCGCAACGTTGCCTCCCATACTGTGGCCATACAGGAAGACCGGCAGCCCTTCATAGATGGCCTGTGTATATTCAATCGTTCTGGCTGCATCCTCAGCAAGCCTCAATACCGATTCTGCATGCCCCCTCTTCCCGGGTGTGCGGCCGTGTCCCCTCTGATCAGGCGCAAGGATGGCATATCCTTGTCCCGCTAGCCGCCCGGCAAGCTCTTCATAGCGCCCGCCATGCTCACCCATTCCATGAAGCAGGCAGATAGCGCCTGCCACCTCACGGTCGGCCGGAGAATAGTGTGTCGCGTGCAGCTCAATTCCGTCTGACATGGCCAGCTTGATCGTGTCCAACTGTATGGCCTGCATCTGTCACTCCTCCTGTCACAGCAATATATTGACCTCGAACCTTCGAACCTTGATAATCGCTAGCGGTCTGCCAGCAGCTTCTCAAGCTCTGCCAAATCCGTAATGACCGCGACCGGCTTCGGTTCTGCAGGCTGCGGCAGTCCCTTGCGGTTCATCCAGACAGCCTGCATTCCCTGGCGCATCGGCCCCTCTACATCGTTCTGCCACGAGTCGCCGACAAACAGCACCTCCTCCGGCCGGACGCCGAATGCCCTGGCAGGAATCAAATAAGAATCCGGGGTGGGCTTGGCCGCCCCCATCGCATCCGAGATGAACACATTCTCTTGTGTGAACAAGGTATCGAGTCCCATCCTGTTCAGCTTATTGAATTGATCCTCGGTTGTGCCATTGGTCACAATACCGAGCGGATAAGTCCCCGCTAGACGCTGCAGCTTGGCAATGAGGGACGTGTCGTGCGGAATATGGGGAGCACGGACGGACCAATACCAGCGTTCAAAGGCATCCGCCTCCTCAGGGCCCGTATCGACACCAACCGCGGCTAATGTATCGATAAACCGGTGCCTGCGGAATTCACTGCCGTCCAGCCGGCCTTCCAGCCACTCAATATGGTACAGTTCGTCCTTCTCCAGGAACACCGGGAACAGAACCTCCAGGTCGATCCCCGCCGTCAGCGGAAAGGTACGAAAGGTTTCCTGCATGCTGACTGTCCAATAATCGTCAAAATGAAGCAGTGTGTCGTCCAAATCAAATAGGATGATGCGTACTGGTTCCATAGGCCACCTCTTCTGGTTCGTCTGTTATTATTATTTATCAGGAGGCCCCCTTATGGCAAACCCCCGTTCATTGTCCCGCTGGGAGTGAGTTGTCTTCGTTCCGATCATAATGATATGATCTGCATGACTCTAATGAAAAGGAAGATGACAGTTGCATTACGACGTGATCGTGATTGGCGGAGGCTCTTCCGGGCTCATGGCATGCGTCTCGGCAAGCAGGCTTGGTGCCAAGGTCCTGCTCGTGGACAAAGGGGACAAGCTGGGGCGCAAGCTTGGCATATCGGGCGGCGGCCGCTGCAATGTGACGAACGCCAAGGATCTGGATGAACTCATCAAACATATACCCGGCAACGGCCGTTTTCTCCATAGTGCACTTGCAGTGTTCAGCAACAGGGATATCATTGATTTCTTCGAAGGAATGGGAATCAGGCTGAAGGAGGAAGACAACGGCAGGATGTTCCCGGTATCTGACAAAGCAAAGACCGTTGTCGATGCTCTCGTTAACAAGGTCCGCTCGCAGCAGGTTGAGATCAGGGTGAATTCTCCTGTCCACGATGTCCTGTACAATGACGGACGGGTAACCGGTGTGCGGCTTAAGAACGGGGAGACACTGACCTGCGGAGCTGTCATTATTGCGGTCGGCGGCAAATCGGTGCCGCATACAGGCTCAACAGGAGACGGCTATGCCTGGGCTGAGAACGCGGGTCATACGATCACGGAGCTGTATCCTACAGAGGTTCCGCTGACCTCCAATGAGCCTTTCATCCGCAGCAAGGAGCTCCAGGGCTTGTCACTGCGTGATGTGGCGTTAACGGTCTGGAATCCGAAGGGGAAGCCTGTTATCAAGCATGAAGGCGACATGATTTTTACTCATTTCGGTCTATCAGGCCCAATCGTTCTGCGCTGCAGCCAGTACGTCGTAAAGGCGCGCAAGCAGTTCAAGGTGCCGACCGTAACGCTCACGATTGACCTTAAGCCGCAGCAGGGAGTTGATGAAGTCTACTCCCATACCTACGCGCTGTGCCGGGACGAGCCCAAGAAGGCTGTCAAGAACGTTCTCAAAACCTATCTTCCCGAGCGTATGCTTCCTCTCATCATGAAGCTTGCCGGCGTCAAGGAAGATATAACTTATGACAATATTTCCAAGCAGGCCTGGAACGAGCTGGCCAAATTAACCAAAGCTTTTCCCGTAGAGATCAACGGCACCTTATCCATCGAGGAAGCCTTCGTAACCGGCGGCGGCGTCAATATCAAGGAAGTTGATCCAAGGACCATGCAGTCCAAGCTGATGGACGGCCTGTACTTTTGCGGAGAGGTGCTTGACATTCACGGCTATACCGGAGGCTACAACATTACAGCCGCCTTCTCCACCGGCTTCACGGCCGGCAAGTGCGCGGCTGAGCGGGTCAAGGGCCTGCAGTAATTATGAAGGGGCGCTACTGCATACTGCAGAACCGCCCCTTGTTGTGTTTTACACATCTGCTTATTTGACGATCATGACTGGACAGCTGGCACGCTTGGCAACCTTGTGACTGACACTTCCGAGCACCAGCTCCTGCAGAGCGTTCAGCCCCCTGCTTCCGAGAACGATAAGATCCGCCTCATTCTCGTTAGCGTACTTCACAATGGCTGGCCCCGGCTCCCCGTGCAGAATTTTCGTATCATAGGTCACGCCCGCTTGAATTGCTTTCGTCTCCACCGCCGCCACACGCTGCTTCCGGATATCGCTCCGGTCCAGCGCATTCCAGTGGTGAATCACATCAGCCTTTGCATGCTCGGCATCAAATACATATAAGATTTCCAGCACTGCTGCAGGAATAGCGGAAGCAATGGCGACTGCATGGTCGGCCGCACGCAGCGAGTGTTCCGAGCCATCCGCCGCTATTAGAATTTTCTTATACATGGCAAATTCACTCCTCCTTTATAAGCTGGCATGAAGTATTCCCTGCCCTTATAATACACGTATTACTCTCGCCCCCCCAAAAAACGGCGTCACCGAGCTGCCGAGTTGACCTGGCAGCCCCCCAGCCTTATCCATCGCAGCGCAAACCATTACACATCCGGAGGCGGTTCAACGCATGAGACTAATCAAGGAATTCATACATAAGGACCTGGCAAGCCTGGAAGGAGCGGTCTTCCACCGCCGGGCGGCAAGAGCCATTATACTGCGCGGCAGCGACATCCTCCTGCTGTATACGAAGCGGTACAACGATTACAGCTTTCCCGGAGGCGGCTTGGAGGCCGATGAAGACCTCATAGCCGGACTAGAGCGGGAAATCGCTGAGGAAACAGGCGCCAGCGGCATCACCATCCTGCAGGAGTTCGGAATGACGGAAGAATACAGGCCCTATCATAAATCCGAATACGATCTTGTGCATATGCTGTCCTATTATTATGTCTGTAAGGCAGATGAGCAGCTTGGCGAAGCGCAGATGGAGGACTACGAGGTGGCTAACGGCATGTCCGCGGTCTGGATTCCCGTCCATGAAGCAATCCGGCATAACCGCTTAGTCATGAATAATCAAGAGGCCTCCATGGGCCTCTCCATTGAACGGGAAACCTGCGTGCTCGAGCTGGTTGCCGAGGAGCTTCTTCCCGCGAACACGCTATAGGGCGTGAACGCCCTATTCTTCTGTCGTACGTTTCAGCGGAGCTGCATACAAAAAAAACGTCAAAGCGTACAAGCTACGCTCTGACGTCTCCCGAGAAGAAACCATATTCGCCGCCATCCGGATCAAATTCCATGTCGGCGGCTGCATCATCACGGTTACGAAGCTCATCATTGCCTGGCCTATCGCTGGCATAAGCTTCGGCCCAGTCTTCATTGACAGTATGGGCGGGTATCGGAATGGCATCCATATCATAAGCCGTCTCAATGACCATATTGTCCCGGATCGCCGCTTGACCGCACAGCTGCCCTCCATGTGCCATCGCAATCTCCAAGGCCGAGGTGAGGTCCCCTTGCTGGATGTGAACATGGACGCGCTCTTCCTCACGGACAGGCGAATACCCAAGCTCCTGCAGGGTGGCGTATGCCATCGACGCCTCGTTGCTGCTTGCGAACGAGAATTGTACAGCATGGTCCATCGTACCTGCCTCCCTTCTGGTAAAATCATACTTCCTATACATACCATGCCCTTATTACAGATAAATCATGCTTGTCCCGCCATCTCGATCGCCTCCTGCGCACCGCCAGGCCTTCGTCGAGCCGCCGCCTACTTTAATGCCGCCAAGCCAGCGGGCTGGCCATCGTCCGTCACGCAGCACGTCAGCCTGGCCGGTGAGGACCCTCGCGCCGTATGAGGTCATCGTGATCAGCCGGCTGTCATAATCAGGAGGCTCAACGGCGCGGCAGCCCGGATATGCATGATGATAATGAATGACGATCAGGCCCGCTGCCTCCATTCGCCGCAGGTATCCATCATATGCCAGCTCGCCCAATCCATAGAGCGGGTATGCACGCTTAATCTTGGTCAGCAGTTCGTCCGGCCGAGCCGGCCCTATGCTGAGCAGAAGCATCGTTTCACGCTCCACCGAGCCGAGACCGCTGCGCAGAGAAGGAAACCGCCGCAGGTGAAAGCGCAGCGCATCCAGCATGACCCGGCTGGGCTCCCCCGGAGCCCGCCTTGCAAGCCACTGCTCCAGCCATTGCGGGTCCTCCGATGAGAACCCGATCCATCCTTCTGAGGCAAATTGCAGCTGGTTCTCCTCCACAATCCGGCGCGCCGACCATAATTCCGCCAGACGCTTAGGTTCCTGAATGCCAAAAGGCTCTCTGTTCTGGCTTTCCCAGCTGTAAGGGGGCGCAATCCATTCCAAGCTTCCGATTGGCATGCCGGAGGCCTGCCGCTGCCGGAACCAATACAGCAGAGCAGCCAATATCGTCTGGTCGTATAAATCACCGTCAAACCATAATACGATGGTTTCCCTAGCCTCTGCCGCCTCCTCGAGACGCTTCAGCTGGCTGCTTGCGATCTGTATGAAAGCCTTCCTCGGAAGGCCTAATGTCTCCTCAATATAGGACGCCCGTTCTTCGATGACAGCCGGCTTGTACCAAGCTGTGCGAACAGGTCCTTCCGTCATAAACTCCCGCCAGACTTGCACATCACCATCGAGTCCTGCCCGGCCAAGAAGCATCGCCGTTTGATCCGTGCTTGTCAGATGCAGCAATCCGGTCACCGCCTTTCGGTCTTGATCAGGCAGTTCAGGCCTGCCTGTGTAAGTTACTCTTTATTAGTAACCGGGTCCATAATAGTGTTAAGCAGCTTGTTCATGGTCCACCAGTAGAAGACGCCGGAGACAGCCATAACAGCGGACATCATCAGGCCGCCCGTCAACCAGCCTGCCAGCAAGAACAGCCAGATGACACCCGGCAGCAGCAGGAGCCAGCCTGACAGGAAGGCACCTTGGCGCAGCGACTCATCCTCCCAATTAAACTGAATAATAAAAGGCTCCTTCGCCCACTCCTTCCAGTGCTGTTGAAGCCAGCTTCCTGCAAGCAGCGGCAAGGTCCCGGCCAGCAGCAGTCCAAGCCATCCGGGCGAGGCCGCAATAGCGGCCGTTGAGACAGCGAAGAAGCTGACCCATAGTCTGATATTGGCAAATTTCCGGAGGAAGGCTTTCATCCGCATTTCCGCCAGCATCGTGCCGGCATCTGACTTTCTGAATATACGCCCGGACTGGCGGAAGACGAGCGGCTTCTCCAGTTTGATAAGCGGCTTCTTCTCCATAACCGGTGTAAGCAGCATCTCTGTCACGACTGCCGATGCCTTGCGCTCCTGCTCTACATCAGCTGTAAAGGTTCCCTTCATCCTCAGCTTCCGCCTCAGCAGGCCGGCCCCCGCAGCTGCAGCGGCCAGAGCCGCAAGCAGCAGCCAGAGCGGTTCATACAGCAGCGGCAGAGCAGCCGTCAGGTAGACGGCTGAGGCAAGCAGCGCAGTCAGCAGGTCCACTCCAAGCTTCTGCAGTCCCTTCCACCGGCCGAACATCATATTCTGTATTAACCCGATTGCAAACTTCATGACCAAGGTAAACATGCCCAAGGCAAGAATGGAACCAGAGCTTAATCCCAGGCCCTTCACCAGCGGGAGCAGCAGCACGCCGCAGAGCAGGGCCGTACCAGCCGCCTGCATCAACAGCGTATAGAAGGCGCCATAGCGGATTAAGCTGCTTAGCCACTCCCGGCGCTGCAGCAGGAAGAGCATATCCGCCTCATGCAGGAACACACGCAGCCCGCCGCCAAGCGCAAAGAACAGGAGCGGCAGAAGCACAACCCAATCCGGAAGCTGCGTCAGCCAGAATGGCTCTTCACGCCACCACTCCAGATAAGTGCCCGCAGCGATCCAGGTTCCCGGGACCAGGAAATAGACCCAGACCGTCCAGTCCAGCGCCATCTTCCAGGCCTTAAAATTCTTGATCCAGCTGCCGGTCAGCCGGGAATGGAACAATCCACGCTTCGTCCACTTCATCCGCGCCGCCCCCTCATGTCAGCGCATAAAAGCAGTCAAATAAAGTCGCGTCCGCCGGACATCCCGCCTGCTCCCTGACCCTCGGCAGTGTCCCCTCTGCCATTACCGAGCCCTGGTCCAGCAGGATGAACCGGTCACAAATACGTTCAGCCGTATCCAGCACATGCGTGGACATCAGAATACCCGCTCCCCGCTGCCTTTCCATATCGAGCAGATCAAGCAGATCCTTCGTCGCCCGGGGATCAAGACCAATGAACGGTTCGTCCACAATATAAATATCCGGCTCCAGCATAAAACCGATGATCAGCATCAGCTTCTGCTGCATCCCCTTCGAGAACGTAACCGGCAGCTCATGCTTAACGTTCGTTAACCGGAATGTGCCGAGCAGCCTGTCGGCCCGGCTGGCGAAGGTCTGCTCGTCTATACCGAAGGCAGAAGCCGCCAGCCGCAGATGCTCCCACAAGGTAAACGCTTCGTACATGACCGGCTGTTCAGGCACATAGGCATATCTCCCTGATGCCCCTCCGAACACCACTTCCCCTTCCAGGTGCTTGAGTAAACCAAGAATCGACTTAATGGTCGTGCTCTTGCCCGCCCCATTAGGGCCAATCAGCCCCACGAGTTCTCCTGCTCTTACTTCAAACGCAACATCCCGGATGACCGGTGCTTGTGCATCATAGCCAGCCTGCCGGATGGCTACGTTCAGCCTGCCGCTTTCCTCCGTATTCGTGCTCAATCCCGATCGACCTCCAACCAAGGCAAATGTATCTTACTGCTTATGTAATACGAGGCGGGAGGGGAATGGTCGCCCTAACAGCCCAACAACTTCCTAATAAACCGGGCTTGTTAACAAAAATAGCCGCCCGTTTGCAGGGCAGCTATGAACAGACGGGCACTGAATGATGAGCAGAGCGGCTGCCAGCCATCCAGCAGAAGCAGCAGGTGCATGCATATAGGAATAAGCCGCCCCCCTGCTCCTCCAATTCTGGAAAATAACTCCTTAACTCTTTTTAACCGGATTTCCGTCCTGTTAATCGCTAGTTATAGCCATTGGGTTCCCTGCAGCCGAGCCGTTCTGTCCAGACCGCCTCAAGCTTCTCCAGCTGCCTGCGGTAGTCGCGTATGATATCAGCCCGATAGCCCTCGGGTGTTATAACATCTTTGTAATCCATGCGAATGGAATCATCAAGTTTAAGGACCTCAACGATCTCAAAGCGGAAGGCCGCTTCCCCAAAGCGGTTCCAATCCTCCTGCAGCGACTTGTTGCGGTGACCGCCCATCTTCAGCTCGAAGGTCTCCTTTCCTTCCGCTGCTGGGAGATTCAAGCTCCAGGATACATACTGCTTGCCGTTCTCCGTATTGGTGATTGTATAAATGCCCATCTCCCGCTTCCTGTCCTGATACTGTCTGACCAGATCTTTACGGCTCTGTTCCATCCGTTATTCCTCCTTGTATTGACATCCTTCTACTGCTTCAGCCAATAAGCACTGCCATCGCTTTCCCGGTCCATGAATCCATACTCAATCAAATAACGGCGAAGCGTGACATAATCTGACTCATACACCTGCTTAAGCACATCGTTAACCTCCTGCTCACTATACCGCTGCCGGGACTTGAACCGTCCTGCGATATGCTTCAGGATTGCAATTTTCCGCTTTTCCTTGCGCGGAAAGTTCGTTAATCTGCCCCCCGGCCCATCAGGGAAAAACTTCTGGATGAGGCCCTCATACTCTTCTTCCGTAATCGCATAACGCTCATCGACCTGCGTAGCCGTCCGGTGGATCGGTATAAAACGCTGCGTCCCTCCCTCTGAGTCTTGATCCATAAGCTCCATGACCGCGAGGAAAAGCTTGGCCTGCTTGGCCTTCTCCTTCAGAGCAAAACGATGGTTGCGGATCGTCGAGGCACTTCCCGCGCTCGTCCGCTTGACGATATCCGCATCAGCGAGCCCTGCAGCAAAATAATCAATCAATTCCTTCTGCAAGTCCGTCAGGCCGGTCGCCTTCTTGTCGAGACTGAGCAGATAGGCAAGCATAGAGCCGTGAGCATGCTCCATATGCACAGCCACCATACGTCTCGCTTCATAGAGAGCCTGCTCATGCTCGTACACACGGCCATCCTCATAGCTCTCCCCGCAGATCAGGCAATGGTAAGCTGCCGAGTGAGGGTCCCATATATAACCCTGCTTCAGTTCATCCAAACCAGCGCTCCAGAAACGATCATTTACATCCATAAACCAATCATCTCCATAATACGTTTGTTTATTTTATAGATAATATACCATTTCGTTTGCTAATTAGTCAATGAACAGCTGGCCCTTCAAGTTTGCATCTCCTCTTCTGAACCATCCCAGTTTCCGGTCCCAAAGAGGTCCTATACAACAGGACTATCGTTCATTTACAATTGATTAATTTTTCCAAAATATTCGGTTAACACATCGCTGTTACTATTGCTTTCGAACTAGTAAACAAGCTTACGAGCATCTTGACCGGTCTAGGGGGGATCAAGCCTGTCGAATCGCCGACGCGGGCTGTCGGCAGAGCGATCATGCTTTTATTAGAGAAAAAACAAAATTGAGTATGAAGGGTGAGCAAAAGCTAATGACGATGAAAAAGACGATTGCAGTCACAATGATGGCAGCGGCAATCAGTACAGCAGCCGTAGGCGGTGCTTACGCGGCTCCGGGTTCAGCATCGGCCGTGCAGATTGTACAAGGTACTCTGAACGTCAATGGTATGGATACACAGGTACGGACAATTGCCAGCGGCTCTGTTCAACTGGTTGCTGTACGCGACCTTGCTTTATCGCTCGGGGCTGAGCTGGGCCACAACGGCAGCAGCTACTACATGAAACTGAACGACAGTACGGTGGAATTCAAAGTGGGCTCCAAGCAAATTACAGTGAACGGTTCCGCTCAGCAGCTTGCTCTGCCCGTGCTGAACGTTCAAGGTGTTAATTACATTGATTCAGCTGTTGTAACAGCCCTTGGCGCTTCCATGGATGCAGATGGCGGCATATCTACCGTCAACCTGCTGGAAGCGATCGATTCCGCCCAGTGGATCGGCAAAGGCAAGCTGCTCGCTTCCACTTATGGCGAAGCTGGCCGCACCGACTATATCGTGGATGCCAAGACAGGCAAGCACGAAGTGCTGCTCGTTTCCGTGGACACTTCCGATCTCGCCATCGCTCCTGACGGTGCACGTGCTGCATATGTAGACGGAGAAGGGTTTGTGCATATTCTCGATCTGGCTTCCAAGCAGGATTCCAAGCTGGGTGAAGATAACTCCATCAAGAGTGAGCTTCAGTGGTCTGCAGACGGTACGGCTCTGTACTTCCTGCAGGGCGACAAGAGCTCTGTCGTAGCCAAGATCAGCGCAGCTGACGGCACGGTAACCAAACTGCTCGAAGACAAGGTCGATTATAAGAGCAACCTGCGTGTAGAGGGCGGAACGATGGCCTACACCGTCGTTAAGACGGGTAAAGTGACAACCGATGATAAGAAATCGGTAGACGAAGACGCAATCTCTATCGATATGACGGGCACTGAGCCGCAGGTGTACTTCTACAACGTATATCAAGGCGACAACAAGCCGGTACAACTCACCACCTCAACGGAGGACAAGATTTTCCTTGAGCTGTCGCCGTATGGATCTGCCTACTATGTAAGTGTGCCGGAAGAAGGCAGTGCAACCGTCGTTTCGGTAAATAAAGAGAAGCAGACAGCAATCGCAGTTGCGGAAGGCGATGTCATGCAGGCAGTTAAGCACAAGAACAAGCTGTATGTTCTGACAGCAGGCGAGACTAACAACCTTGTGTACGAAATCGATCTATCGAGCGGCAGCAAGAAGCTGATCAACACGTTGTCTGACAGCGTAACCTCCATTCTGCCGTATGGAAACCAGCTGGCCCTGATCGAGGACGGCATTCTCTATACCTTCGTTGGCGGCAGCTGGAAGGCAATCACACGATAATTAACATTTAAGAACAATAAAGTTTACAAATTGAGAGGAGATTTCCACTATGAAATGGTTCAAGAAACTGGCTGTCGTCACACTCGCAGCCGCATTCACGCTGTCCGCTGTAACATCCGCAGGTGCCGCAAGCAAGCTGAGCGGTAAAGTTGTCATCAACGGCTCTTCCGCCCTTCTGCCGCTTACCCTGCAGGCTGCTAACGAATTCAAGAAGCTGCACCCTAAGGTTAAAATCTCCGCTTCTGCCGCTGGTTCGGTTACCGGTCCTCAGGCTGTTCGCAAAGGCATTGCCGATATCGGTGCCTGTGACTGGGACGCGTCCACTGACGTACCTGGCTTCAAGAAATTCACCGGACAAGTTGCCAACAAAGTAGCGGTAATCCCTTTTGCGGCTGTTGTGAACAGCAATGTCAAAGTTGACAACCTGACGACGAAGCAGCTGCAGGACATCTTCTCCGGCAAAGTGACCAACTGGAAGGACGTAGGCGGTTCTGATGCGGAGATCGTTGTTGTTAACCGTTCCTTCGGCTCGGGTACACGCGTTAACTTCCAGCTCAAAGCGCTTAAAGGTTCCGATTTCATGAGCAAAGGCAGCAACTACAAGGAAGTAAAGTCGAGCGGCGATATGAAGACAGCTGTCGAGTCAACGCCAAACGCAATTGGTTACATGGACCTGGCTTATGTCACAAGCAAGATGACGGCTCTGAAGATTGACGGCGTTGCCCCAACAGAAGCCAATGTCATTAACAAGAAGTATGATGTATGGAGCTATGGCTACTACATGACGAGCGAGAAGCCGTCGGATGCTACGAAAGAATTCATCAAATATGTGCAAAGCGCCAAATTCCAGAATGGATCTCTGAAAAAGCTGAAGTTCATTCCGATTTCGGCCATGAAATAAGCTTCCTGCAAATTCTAGAGCAAACATTTAACCGGAAGAACAGCCGGCTGGCGCCTGATTAGGTCCAGCTGGCTGTTCTATCTATTGGAGGAAACTGTAGCATGCTTAATCCATCCACAGCCGGGCAGCCCGCCGCCGCCGGGGAACTCGGCTCCAGTCTGAAGAGCCGTTCCGGCAAGCCGTTTGACCGCAAATCCCGGCTGTTCTTCACGAACCGCCTGTTCCGTTATATCTGTATCGGCTGCGCTGCTTTCGTCTGTCTGATCCTTCTGGCCATTCTGGGCTTGATGTTCCGTACCGGCATATTAACGTTCCGTGATGTCTCTCTCTCCGAGTTTTTCTTCTCCGCGGAATGGGTGCCGGAGAATGAGCAGTACGGTGCGCTGTCCTTTATCTTCGGCACCCTCGCCCTTACCCTGCTCACCCTGGCTATATCCGTCCCCATCTCCATATTCGTGGCGGTATTCCTGGCGGTAATGACGCCTGGCTGGCTCAAGAACCTGCTTCGTCCGGTTATGGACCTGCTGGTCGGCATTCCTTCGGTCGTCTATGGCTATCTTGGCCTGACCATTCTGATCCCGTTGATCCGCGACTTGACCGGTTCCAGTATGGGGGATGGCCTGCTCGCTGCATCGCTGGTACTGACCGTCATGGTTCTTCCCACAATCAGCAGGATCAGCGATGATGCCATCTCGGCCGTACCGAAGCGTTATGTTGATGCATCCTATGCCCTAGGCGGCACTCGCTTCCAAACCATCTTTAAGGTGATGCTGCCCGCTGCGAAGAGCGGTATTATGTATGCTGTTATTCTTGGTATGGCTCGTGCAATCGGTGAAACGATGGCTGTCGTCATGGTTATTGGCAACACGCCGCAGCTTGCGGACAGCCTGCTTAAGCCGACCTCTGTCCTAACCAGCAATATTGTGATGCAAATTCCGAATGTCCCGTTTGACTCCACCTGGAACTATGCACTCTACATGATGGGCTTCCTGCTGCTCGTGATTTCCTTATTGATGATCGTAGCGGTACGCCTGTTTCAGAGAAAAGGGGGGCGTGTCTGATGCGGCCAACTACAGCTGAACGCAATCCATTCTCTTCAGGCAGAAGCATGAACCGGCTCCGCAACCATATCTTCACTGCCCTGGTGTGGTCGATCGGCATAACCGTCATTTTGTTTATCTTCGGGCTGCTGTTCCTGATTCTAAAAGACGGGCTTCCCAAGCTCTCGCTGGAATTCCTCTATGGTCTTCCAAGTGAAATCGAAGAAGGCGGCGGCATCGGTCCGATGCTGTTCAATTCGTTCTATATTCTGATCATCTCGCTGATCATTGCCATTCCGCTCGGCATGGCTGCCGGAATCTATCTTGCCGAATTTGCGCCGGATAACAAGTGGATCGGCTTCGTCCGGATTTGCGTAGAAGGCTTGGCATCAGTCCCCTCCCTGATCTTCGGCCTGTTCGGCATCGCCCTGTTCGTCGAGCTGTTCGAGGTCGGGCTGACGATTCTAGGCGCCGCGGTCAGCCTCGCCTTCCTGAACCTGCCGGTTCTCACCCGGGTGACGGAGGAATCGATCCGGGCGGTGCCGCAGGATATCAAGAACGCATCCTTCGCGCTTGGCGGCACGCATCTTCAGACCATCATAAGGGTACTGATTCCTGTGGCCCAGAACGGCATCATTACAGGTATCTGTCTGGTAGCCGGGCGTGCCTTCGGCGAGAGTGCCGTCATTATTCTGACAGGCGGCGTATCGACCTCCGGAGAGATGTGGGATTTCAACCTCCTCTCCCCGGGTGCCAATCTGGCTGTGCATCTGTGGTATGTCCAGTCTGAAGCCATTGTGCCTGACGCTGCGGATATTGCCCAGAAAGCAGCAGCAGTTCTGGTCTGCATTGTGCTCACCATTAACCTGCTGTTCCGCATTCCGCTCTGGCTGAGCAGCCGCAGGTTGAAATAATCGCCTGATCGCAAGGACGGATAGCCGCATGCTCCCTGTTGAAGGGTGCTGTGCGGCTATCCGTCTTTCTTATACCATCCTGATGATCAGGCGTCCTCCTTAGACCAGCGGCATCAATCCCTGCTCAATCCACTGTTCACGGGTAGGACCATAGAGATCAGGGTTACGCAGTCCGGCCTGGCGCATCAGGACGGTCATTTGGCCGCGGTGATGCACCTCATGCATAATCAGAACTTTCAGCGTCAAGCCATTCGGCCAGTCTTCACCGTACATGTTCTGTACGGCCAGCAGGTCAGTGTCTGTCCAGCCTTTGCGTACTGCCTCCAGCATACTCCGACTCGTCATCCGGTAGGCTTCGGCAATCAATGCAGCTGAAGCCGGTGTATGGTCTGCATACTTTCCTTCCTCATCCCTGCTGTCCTGCTCCGCAGCCGGCGATTGCAGGTTCCCGGTCAATCTGGCTACCAGACGATGCGGCGCTTCGAACTCCAGTCCCGCCCTGTTCAACATCTCATGCAGCGAATCCACCAAGTGCCAGGCCAGCTGTCCCAGGGTCCTGAAGTCGGGCGCAATCCGGACGCTCAGCGACTCATCTGTGAGACTGTCCATCACCCTAGCCGTAGCCGCACTCTCATTCAGCCATTCCGCTTCAAATGCTTGAATTGTCGTATACATATCACAAAAAACCTCCCTGGAATGATGATTCTTCATCATCATAACGGAAGGTAACTGCCAACTGTATGTCAGTGTTTCAGAATGTTGTCCGGATAAAGCTTGCAAATCTCCATGGCTTCCCTGTATAACCGGCTTGCTGTCTCCTTCGGCTCCAGAACCCGCACATTCGTCCCGAAGGACAACAGCCAGCCGTAGAGCCACGGCTCATCAGGCTGCACCGACTCCACCAGCAGCTTCCCGTCCGGCTGTTCCTGAATCTTATCCGGCTCATACCGGTCCTCAACAAGGGCACGGCTCGCCGGTTCGAAGAGCAGCTTAAGACGGATCAGCGGCCTATCCTGCAGTAGCAAGCTGTCCCAACGAAGCGGCTCTAAAGCAAGTTCGCTCTCTCTGCGCACGAAGCTTGTGGGCAGAAGCTCCAGCTGTTTAATCCGCGACAGGCGAAAGATCCGAAACTCTTCACGCAGCAGGCAGTAGCCGTATAAATACCATACATAGCCCTTCAGAACAACAAGCATGGGCTCACAGGTTCGTCTCGTCTGCTCTCCCCGTCCGTTGGTGTAATGAAATTCGATATGTCTGCAGGAGGCAATCGCCTGTTTCAGGCTGTCCAGCCGTTTACGTTCAGCGTTACCGGCATGCCACGGGTTCAGGTCAATCATCATCTGCTGTGCAGTGCGTGTTCCGTCCTGACCGCTCCCGGCAACGAGCGCGCTTACCTTGTCCAGCACACCGCTGATCAGCTTCTCATCCATTGTGGAATGCACGCCGCGCAGCGCCACAACGATCGATTCCAGCTCTTCTATAGTGAGATACTGCCGCTCAATCCGGTACTGCTCCATAATTTCGTAGCCGCCATCCATTCCAGTATGAGCGGCCACTGGAACCCCGGCAGCACATAAGGACTCAATATCCCGATAGATGGTGCGCTGGGATACCTCGAACCGTTCGGAGAGCTCACGGGCGCTGATCCGCTTGCGGCCCAGCAGCAGCATAACGATAGCGAGCAACCGCTCCATTTTCATCCTGCGTTCACACCCCTAATCGCAGTATCGGACAATTAAGAACCGCTTCTTGTGTACTGCTTGCGGTACTGCAGCGGTGATAATCCGGTATGCTCCGAGAAGCAGCGGGAAAAATGCGGGGTTTGGCGAAATCCCGTCTCACCGGCAATACGCGCAACCGGCCAGTCCGTCTTCAGCAGCAGCAGCTTTGCCTGATCCAGACGATACAGCAGCATATACTGCTGCGGCGTGCAGCCGTATACCTCCACCATGCAGCGCGCTATGTAGTTTGGGTGCAGGCCCAGTCCCTCTCCCAGTTCCTTATTCGTGACCGGATTACGATAATTCATCTTCATGAAAGCGGCCGCACGCTCAGCAACGCCTACCGATGTAGGGGCTGAATCATTGCGCCAGCCCTCATCCAGCATTTCGATCAAATGCAGGAACAGCTGCTGGCGTTCCCAGAAGGATGCATGCGAGGAGGCGTGGGCGGCCTCATGCATCTTCGCGAAGGTCTCCTTCGCCTGCTCCGGATAAGCGAGCTGAAGAAATTTCGGCAGCCGGATCGCGTACACATAGTAATCGCCATGGAGTGTACCGCTGTTTACATAGTCAGACTCTTCCCATTCTCCGGCCGTCTGGAAATGGACCCAATCAAAAACCGTCGTCTCGTCGCAGGGCTTGGGTGAATAATGCCAGCGGTCTGGCCGCAGAATCAGCATTTGGCCCGGGCCAAGCGACCAGCTGCGCCGCTCCTCGGCTACATGCAGGGTCCCGCTGTGGACAAACAGCAGATCGAACACTCCCAGATTGGACCGGTTAGGATGCTCGGCTCCCGGATGGTAGCAAACCCTGTTTGATTCAATAAAATACGGGAGCGGCGGAGCCAAAAATGTCAGAATGCGTGTGCTCGTTTGACTCATCATAAGTAGTCTCCCAGATCCGAAGCCGCAGCATCGATGATATGAAATTACCTGCTGCCCTGTTATCAATTGCCCTCCTATTCTATCAAAAGCTTCTGCCGCTGGGAACGCTCGAACGGACAAAAAAACTGGGGAAATAAAGCTATCCACGTTTTCCACAGATCTATCCACAGCTGAGTATAAATTGTAAGGCAATTCAGGCAGGTTTCATCAGTAAAAAAAGCCCGCCGGAAGCACACTTTTGATGAATTGTGTACAACAGGCGGGCCTTATGAAATATTTACACACATTATCCACATTATCCACAGAAGGGCTGTGCAAAAACTATCCCCTTCCGCTCAAAACACTAGAGCCGCCTGCCATACGGCCTCTAAAGGGTTATGCACAGTTTCACGTTAATATGTGGATAAGTTTGTGCACAACCAAAAATTTTCCTGTTTATCCTGCCGTTTCAGCCTTCTTCCGCTCCTCATTCCGGCCCGCGCTCATTACGGCCTGATTACAGGCGCCAATATAAGCTTCCGCTACCGCCAGTATGACGTCATTGTGGATGGATGTCCCTCTATAGCGTTGTCCACAGTGGATAATCGTGACAACAGCCTCGCCCTTGGCATCCTCTCCTGTTGATAACGAATGAAGCTCCAGATCTTCAAACTCAGCCGCCGCGGGAATCGCTTGGCGAATACAGTTAATAACCGCCTCAATCGGCCCGGTGCCAATAGCGGAGTACGTACGCTCCCCGCGTCCTTCGCGCTCCCGAATCGTTACCGATGCCATTCTTGCCCGCTGGGTGCCCGACAGAACCTGCAGCTCCGTCAGCATATAAGGCTCCTCATGCTCGCTCGATAATTCCCCGATCAAACGCATCAGCTGATCGTCTGTAACAATCTTCTGTTCGTCGGCCAGCACCTTGAACTGTTCATAAACAGCCTCCAGCTGCTCGGCAGTCAGCTCTGCACCATACGAGGCCGCCCGGTCCTTGATCGCATGCCGTCCGGAATGCTTGCCCAGAATAATCATGCTGCGCGGAATGCCCATTGCCTCCGGGTCCATAATCTCATAGGTGTTCCGGTTCTTCAGCAGACCGTCCTGATGAATGCCCGATTCATGCTGGAAGGCGTTGCGTCCCACAATCGGCTTGTTGTAGGCCAGCGGAAAATTCATCGTGCGGCTGACCAGCCGGGACGTGTTATACACTTCTTCCACATTAATACCCGTTTCTGCCTGAAGTGCATCGGAACGCGTCTGAATCGCCATCACCAGTTCCTCCAGCGAGCAGTTGCCCGCCCTCTCCCCAATGCCGTTAACCGTAACTTCAACCTGAGTAGCACCCGCCCGGATCGCTGCTATGCTGTTGGCAACCGCCATGCCCAGATCGTTGTGGCAGTGGGCGCTGTATTTGACCTTGTCGCCGCCACGCGCCTGTCTGCGCACGGTCCGGAACAGCTCGCCGTACTCCTCGGGCAGCGCGTAGCCAAGCGTATCCGGCAGATTAATGATGGTCGCCCCTTCCGAGATGACGGCTTCCACCAGCTCAATCACAAATTCCATGCCCGAACGGGTAGAGTCCATTGGCGAGAACTCAATCTCGTCTACAAACTGCTTGCCGTACGCCACCATCTGGCGTGCGATGGCAATGACCTCGTCACGCGTTTTGCGCAGCTGGAAGTTCAGATGAATGTCCGACGATGAAATGAACAGATGCAGGCGGCGGCGCGCAGCATCCTGCGTAGCTTTGACTGCGGCATCAATGTCTCCGCGCACCGCCCGGGCGAAGCCGACGATCTCCGTCTGCTGAAGCTCGCGGGATATCTGCTGTACGGCCGCAAATTCACCGGAACTTGATACCGGGAAGCCCGGCTCAATAACATCAATGCCGAGCTTCTCCAGCTGGCGGGCCAAAATGATTTTCTGCTCCGGCTTGATAGAGGCCCCTGGCGATTGCTCTCCGTCGCGCAGCGTAGTGTCGAAAATGTGGATTCTGGACTTGTTACCGGACATGTTATTCACATTCATATTCATCGTATATTCCCTCCGTTTAATTGGATCTTTATTGTCGCAGCACGCAAAAAAGACCTGCCGTCTCCCGGAAAAGAGACGACAGGTCTTGACTGCCGCGGTACCACTCTTGTTGACCGCCACGAAGGCGGTCCGCTTGAGCAGAAGCTTCAGCATGAATCGTGGACAGCAGGAGGACCCTGCGTCAGCCATGAATGGACGCGTCCATAATCATGATGAAAGCTCTGCACCCGGTAACGGGGGTCAGCCGCAGCTGCGTACATGGTGCGCGTCCGCACCCTTTCCGCAGCTTCACTCCCAGGCGAGTTCAACTGAATTGCTCCCGCTGCGTCGCACCATCCCGCAGCTCTCTGTCCGGCCTGCTCTGCTGAAGCAAAGCTGCCGCTGGAACATCTCACTGTTTACTACTCCTGTTCACTGTGTGTGTATTATGGGGTTAAAATCAGAAAAACCTGCCGCCTCTTGATCACAATCAAGAGACGACAGGTTTGTTAATAGCCCGCGCGGTACCACCCTTGTTGACGCCCCGTTTCCGGCGAAGCGCCCACTTAATCCCCCTGGCACGGCAGCTATATACAGCACGTGTAGCGGGCACCCGGTGACGGGGGTTAGCCGTAACAGTCTGGACGAATGCAAGCTGCGGAAGAACCCGCACAGCCCGCCATATCCTGAACCGTTCCGCTCCCAGGCGAGATTTCAGGTGTTCATCGACTGCGTTGCACCAGCCCGCAGCTCTCTGACCGCCTACTCATGCGATAGGCCGGCATCCCGAACGTCCTTACTTGCTCCTGTTCACAGCGTTTCCTGTATGGTCATCATGGTATAACAAGTTGTTGACCTTATTATAGTGACCCGATAAATATCTGTCAATTCAGAATTCGCCTAATTATGATGATTGCAAATCGATGACAGGTTCATTAAATTTCCCTGATTTTCTATCAACATCCTGCTGCCGTATGGTAGAATATAGACCGTAATTATGTAACCTAAGCAAGCCGCTAATGCCGCTTCGTTCGTCGTCTTGTCGTACCGTTCTCCCCCTCTCGTCTAATCACTGCCGCCACTGCCAGGGTCAAAGGCCCGTCATCATCCTATTATTTTACCGAGGTGAATCTATCAACATGCAATCTAACATCCAGACTACGGCCGCAAGCGGGTACGAGCGTTCCTCCCGCAAGACCGCCAAACCTCCAGTCGCGTTTCTCGTTACAGCCTGGTTAATCCTAATCGCCGGCGGAGCAGCCGGAATGGTGTCGTATACCGGTTATATAGAGCGGAATATTACGGCTCAAATTGAAGCACAGACCGCAGCACGCATTAGTACCATGCAGACTGATTATCTGGCTCGTATTGAGCAGGTTGAAGCAGGCCTGCAGGCGGAAATCACCCAAATCTCGGGCAAAGTCGATTCCTTGAATGAACTGCTGACCTTCACGAAGGATAACGCGAATAACAAGACCGACAACAGCAACAAACTGTACACCCAGATCAATGAAGTGAAGAAGCAGCTCGATGAACTGAAGAAAAATCTGGATGTGTTGAAATAATGAAAATACGGATAAAAGATGTCAACCGGGTGTTCCTGCTCGCCACCGCCCCGTTCCTCGGGGCAGCGATCTGGCTTCTTCTGTCCGGCATGACGATCATGCCAGGGGATGCAGCCTATCCCCCGCTTGATGAGAACAAACTGCCCGAGACCGGACATCAGGCTGATGCTGCCCTGCAGAAGCTGGAGCAGGCTAACGCCTTAGCCATCCAGACTGCAGAGTCAATCAAGAAGGATGCGGAGCTCTACAGCAAGACCAATGCGGAGATGAAGGCCATTGTGAACAATACCGCTGTGCAGAAGGAACGCCCGCTGCATATCTATGACCGGCGGATTACGATCAAGCTTGGGTCTCCTTCCGAATCCGTCCAGACCGATAACCTGCGCGCGCAGCTCTATTACATTAAGGCGCAGCATTTCGTCGGATATGCACTGAAAGTGAAGCTGAAGACCGACAAAGCGATGTCTATGGTGCTGGGCGAAGACGAATTTGGCCGGTCGGAGACGACACTGGCCGCAGTCAAGCGTTACAAGGCCTTTGCAGGGGTGAACGCTGGAGGCTATGCTGACGGCAACGGAAAACGGTATCCGCTCAGCACCACCGTCGTCGACAGCGAATATGTAGGCGGATTCCAGCCATCGGTCAAGGATCTGTTCTTCGTCGGCTTGAATGAGGACTTAAAGCTCATCGGCGGCAAGTATTCCCGTAAAGACCAGCTGGATAAACAGAAGCCGAAATTCGGCGCCTCCTTCGTTCCCATTCTGATGAAGGATGGCAGGAAGCAGGCAATCCCGGCCAAGTGGAAGACCAGCCCGCTCCGCGCCCCGCGGACAGTTATCGCTAACTACAAGGATGATCAGCTGCTATTCCTGGTCACCGACGGCTATAACGAAGGCGGACGCTCGGGGGCGACGCTGGAGGAGATCCAGATCCTGCTGCAGCGCTTCGGTGTCAAGGATGCCTATAATCTTGACGGCGGCGGGTCATCCACGCTGGTATTCAATGGACGGGTTGTCAACAAACCGTCGGACGGTCAGATGCGCAGGCTCGCTACGAACTTCCTGTTCTTCAAGTAAGTAAGCGAGGGGCTTGGCACAACTTATCACGCTGCACGCTGCTCCCATACTAAATAACCCGGAGATTACGCCAATGAGGCGAACTCCGGGTTTGTTATTTTCCTGCTTATCCTTCCGCCCTTATATATTCACGCGTCCGACTGACCAGTCCTCAAGCGGCAGGCCAGGATCGGCCTTCATATCGAGATTCGTAAACTCGCCGCGAATCCACTTCAGGTGAGCAGCTGCTCCAATCATCGCTGCGTTATCCGTACATAGGGACAGCGGGGGAATCAACAGCGGAATGCCGCTTTCCTCGCAGCGCGCCTGCAGGACCGCCCGCAGGCCACCATTAGCCGCCACGCCGCCGCACAGCAGCAGCTGCCTCGCCCCGAATTCCTTCACAGCGCGCAGCGCCTTCGTCACGAGCACATCAATAACTGACTCCTGGAACCCTCTGGCGAGCGCAGCCGTATTCAGCTCTTCACCCTTCATCCGTATCTGGTTAATGACTGCCAGCACAGCAGACTTGAGGCCGCTGAAGCTGAAATCATAGGAATCCGCCTCCAGCCATGCGCGCGGCAGCTCGCGTACCTCTGCCGACTGCTGAGCCAGCCGGTCCACATGCGGCCCGCCCGGATAAGGGAAATTCAGTGCGCGAGCCACCTTATCGTAAGCCTCGCCTACGGCATCATCGCGTGTGCGGCCGATCATGCGGAATTCGCCCTCGCGTTCCAGAAGCACAAGCTCTGTATGCCCTCCAGAAACGACCAGCGCCAAGGAAGGATAAACAATGTCGCTGATCAAATTATTCGCGTATATATGGCCGGCAATATGATGCGTTCCAATCAGCGGAATATCCAGCGCCATAGCCAGACTCTTGGCGGCTACAATGCCAACCAGCAGCGCACCGACCAGGCCAGGACCCTGCGTAACGGCAACAGCCGACAAGTCCTGAAGCTTAATTCCCGCTTCCTTCACTGCTGCTTCCATCATCAGGGTGATGACCTCCACATGCTTGCGGGAGGCAATCTCCGGCACTACGCCGCCAAACTGGCGGTGTGTCTCAATCTGGCTTGATACCAGATTGGATATAATCTCTTTGCCGCCGCGTATCACTGCCACCGATGTTTCATCGCAGCTGGTTTCAATGGCCAATATCAGTTCTGCACCGGGTTGTCCGGCCATCTGGGCTGCCATCTAGCTCTCCGCCTCCCCTTGCGCGAGATCCGCCCACATAATCAGAGCGTCCTCCTGGTTATCCGTGTAATAGCGGGGACGCAGCCCGCTTGGCTTGAAGCCGAATTTACGGTATAAATTCTGGGCTGGCTCATTGGAAACCCGAACCTCCAGCGTTATCGCCCGGGAGCCGTACTGGACCGCCGTCCTCAACAGCTCCTTCATCAGCAGGTTGCCAAGCCCGCGTCCTCTATAAGCCTCCCGTATCGCAATATTCGTGATATGCGCTTCGTCGATAATCGTCCACATGCCGCCATATCCAATAATCCTTCCATCAAGCTCCATAACGATGTACCGCGCGAAGTGATTATGCTTCAATTCGTTCAGGAACGCCTCGGGAGACCAAGGCGCTGTGAATGATTCCCGCTCAATTCCCGTAATCGCCGGGATATCATCAAGCTCCATCCGCCGGAAGGAGACTTCCGGTTCTGGACGGGGCAGCGCTGCTCCAGATGCCTGATCCATTGTCCTCATCCCCCCTGCTGCCTGGCGGCGGCAAGCTTGGCTTCCGCTTCCGCAAGCTGTGTATAGTTGGGTACAAAGCTGTGAATGTCATCCTGTTCACCGCGAAGCAGGCGGTCTGCTCCCAGCATGCCAAGCGAACGGCCTTCCATATCATTCGGCACAATCTGTACCTGTATAGACCTGCCGGACAAGGATGCCGCAAGCCGTCCCGCCTCTTCCTCATGCAGGGAAGGGTCTCCGCCAATCCGTATGGAGGCCGGCTTGTCCTGCAAGGCCAGCTCCAGCAGCTCATCCACCCACTTCTGCATCAGACGGATTCCATCGGGACGGCGCCTCTGCCAGCCTCCCTCACCCGCTTCGAACAGGCCGGTATAGACCTGTCCCCTTCGGGCATCCATCAGCGGTACATACCACTCCCGGCGGGTTGTCTGGAGGCCTTCGACATCCTGCTGCTTCACTGCGCCCGCAAGCTGGGCTTCACCACCCTCACGGTAGGCACCATAAGCGAGCGCCTCAAGACTGGACACGCCGATCAGCGGCTTGTCCCACACCCAAGCCAGCGTCTTGCCCACCGTTACGGCAATCCGCATGCCGGTATAGGAGCCAGGTCCCTGACCGACTGTGATTCCGTCCAGAGCGGATGCATCCAGACCGGCTACCTGCAGCAGCTCCTGAACCTTCGACACGGTCAGAACCGAATGGTTCCGCTCCGCAAACGACTGAATGTCCGCCAGCGTGCTCCCGCCGTGAACGACTGCCGCTGCCAAAGCCGCCGTAGAGGTATCAAGTGCCAGTATGACAGGCGAACCGTCTCTGTAAAACCCTTCTTGTTGTGCCGTCATGCCTGTTCCTCCTTCGTCTCCTGCAGCTTCCTGCACCAGAGCGTGTATGGCTCCCCAATTCCTCTGATCCGAAACCGGCGGCCGTCATTCTCAAGCAGCGAAATAAACAGCTCAATCCGGTTATCCGGCAGCAGCTCCGGAATCAGGCTCGCCCATTCCACGATCGTCACGCCATCACCGTAGAAATAATCATCAAGTCCAAGCTCATCAGCCTCTATTTGGGAGAGCCGGTATACATCCATATGATAAAAGGGCATTGCAGCCCCTTCATACTCCTTGATAATCGTAAAGGTCGGGCTGTTCACAACACCCGGAACACCGATCGCCTTCGCGAAGGCCTGGGAGAAGAACGTCTTGCCAGCACCCAGATCGCCGTCCAGTGTAATTACAGTGCCCGGTGCCGACCAGGCCGCAAGCTCTTCAGCCAGGCGGATGGTCCCCGATGGGTCTAAAGCCGTCCATTCCGTTTCTTCGCTGTACCTACGATCCATAACTGCCCTTCACCCGTTCATTCTGAGATAGACCGCGGCTAGCATGCGGCATTTTGCCTTTAATTATAGCGATACACCCTTCAAGCCGCAACAAAACAGGGCAGCACTTCCGCCAATGCGGACGGCAGCCCTGCAGCCTAGTGGATATCCTTCTTCTTGAAGCGGCCGCCCCGGACATCATGGATATTGCCTATGGCCAGGAAGGCACTCGGGTCAAGCTCCTGCACAATCGACTTCAGCTTGGCCTCTTCCAGCCGGGTGATGACGCAGAAGATCACCTTCTTGTTATCACCGGTAAAGGCCCCCTCGCCGTGCATATACGTTACACCCCGGCCGAGACGGCTTATAATTGCAGCCCCAAGCTCCTCATGCTCATCGCTGATGATCCAGACCGATTTGGACTCGTCCAGACCTTCTATGGTCACATCCATCGTCTTGTAGGCAATGAAGTACGCCAGAATGGAGTACATTGCGCTTTCCCAATTGAATACGAAGCCGGCGCTCAGCAGAATGAACAGGTTGAAGAACATGACAATCTCCCCAACCGAGAAAGGAGATGCCTTGCTGATCAGGATTGCGACGATCTCCGTTCCGTCCAGTGAACCGCCAAAACGGATGACAAGTCCCACTCCGATGCCCAGAATAACACCACCAAAGATAGCGGCCAGTATTTCTGTAATCTCTACTGGTTCCACAAAGTGGAGCAGATATGTACCAATAGACAGAACCGCTACCCCATACAGGGTAGACATCGCAAATGTTTTGCCTATCTGCTTATAGCCCAGGAACAGGAACGGGAGATTGATAAGGAATAGATAAAGTCCGAGCGGAAGCGGGGTGAGCTCAGAGAGCATAATAGAAATGCCTGTGATTCCGCCATCAATAATTTGATTAGGCACCAGGAAAATTTCCAGTGATACCGCCATTAGCATAGCGCCTATTGTGATAAATACAATCCGTGTGAAAATCTCCAGCTTGGATAAGCCTGTGTGCTGCTGTCGTACCGTAAGCCACTCCTCCTCATGTTTGATCATTCTATTGTACCGTACATGAGGGAAATGCAAAACGCTAACGCGGCCCATACAATGTATTGCCAGCCGCTTCTGCATGCCGTACACTAGGATAGAATGACAGATCAACCAGTTAAGGAGTGTTTAAACACAATGAGCCGTAAACGAAGCAAGCCGGCAGCCTCGCACCCGCAGCAGCATAAGCTGGATCATACCCGCACCAGCTGGACGCGCAAGCCCCAAACCCAGATTGTCCCGAATAAGAAAGCAGAACAGCGCCGTATGCGTTGCCGGAGAGGCAATACAGACGGCGCTGTTCTATTCATGAGTCGCCCATGTATCCTGCCGCAGGCTATTGCGGAATCCCAAGCATGCCGGGTATCGTAACGAAACGGACTCCGTCTTGCCTCAGCTTAGCGACAATCTCTGGCACCGCCTGCACGGTACCGGTAAGATCCTGTCCCACTCCCCCGCCTGAATGCTGCAGAATAATGGCGCCCGGCCCGATATGGGCCAGTACGTTCACGGCCACCTGCTCACGGTTCAGGTTCTTCCAGTCCAGTGAATCCACATTCCAGTTAACAACCCTTCGATGCTGGCTGGCCAGCCATTTAATCTGTTCCTCCGTAATGTTGCCGTACGGCGGCCGGATGAAGCTCGGTGCATATCCGGTATACGCTTTAATCAGCTTGTCTGTCTTCTGAATCTCCTCCCGGAACCTTGCATCGGACAGCTTCGGAAGATTCGGATGGCTGTAGGAATGGTTCCCTACGACATGGCCCTCCGCTACGATCCGCCGCATCACATCCGGGTGTGCTTCAATACGGTTGCCCACACAGAAGAATGTCGCTTTGACGCCGGCCTTCTTAAGTGCATCCAGTACGAGCGGTGTAAATACGGCATCCGGCGCATCATCGAAGGTCATGGCTACTTCTCTCTGCCCTTTCGAGCCGCTGAGTACGAACGTGCTGGGGTATTTGCGGCTGAGGTCGGCTAGTGACATCGGTGCAGGCTCTCGCACTTGCTCCTCATGCCCATCCTCCAGCTCTGGTGTAGATGCCTGAAGGCGCATCAGACTGCTGCTGCCGTCACCGGCCGGCTGCTGATTCGTCTGGTTCATGTTCGTGCCAGCTTCATTCCCTGCGTTATCCTGCAGCATTCCCTGCTCAGGTACCGGAGCACTGTGCTCCTGCCTGATTTCCTTACGCATCTGCTGGCGCAGCTCTGTACCCGTAGGGCCGGTATTGGTACAGGCCGCTAACACCAGAAGGCTCACGCCGCTGATGAATGTCATCATTTTCTTCACTTACGCTGCCCTCCATCCTCTTAAGAGGCTTCACATCACGGTTAACGTGCAGGCTCCGTCAATCTCTCCACTGGCACCTTCTGGGTCTCATTCCGGTCATCCAGTACCTGTACAGTCGCGGTTCCGCTTCCCGCATCCACTTCGGCGATCCATACCGAATCGCCTTGATAATGAACCGGATAGGTTTCCTTCGCATGCATAATCTCCAGCGCGCGTTCAACGTTCATCGCAAGCTCCTCCTTGTCTATGGCCTTCGCAGGCATACCTTCTACTCTCGGGACTCGTCCATCGTATCGGTTGTTGTATCGCCAATCCGGGCATTGTGCACCGTCACCAGACCGGCGCCCAGCCCTTCATTGGTCATGCGGTCAATATCCATAAAATGATCATCGCGGCCCTCATGCTTGGCATCCTTGGCTGCCTGCTGACCGGATGGTGAATTGCCTGCCTCAACCATACTATGAAACCTCCTTACAGGCGTTTAGGGTACTGGGTAAAAATATGCCCTGTCCGGTTGGATTTCATGCATTCAGGGAACACTTGTAGCGGAAGAGGTTATCCGCTCAGTCCTCATTCATCACGTCAAGCGCATACTTATCTTTCACTTCCGAAAGGGGCCGTGAATATGCATACCGTCTGGAAAGGCGCGATCAGCTTCGGGCTGGTCCATGTCCCAATCAAGATGTTCTCTGCTACCGAAGACAAGGACATCTCCATGCGCATGCTCCATAAGGCATGCGGGGGACCAATCTCTTACGTCAAGCAGTGTCAAAACTGCAATGTCGATGTGAACTACGAGGACATCGTTAAAGGTTATGAATATGAGAAGGGAAGGTTCGTCCGGTTTGAGAAGGAAGAGCTGGAGCAGCTGACCACAGATGCGACGAAGACCATTCAGATTCTGGATTTCGTGGATTTGGAGGAAATCGATCCGATTTATTTTCAGAAAACGTATTACCTCTCACCCGATCAGGCAGGCGGCAATGCCTACAACCTGCTGCTCGAAGCCATGAAGCAGTCCGGCCGTATCGGAATTGCGAAGATATCGATCCGTTCCAAGAGCAGCCTCGCTGCCATCCGGGTGATTGACAACTGTCTGGCTATGGAGACGATCTTCTATCCTGATGAAATCCGGCCGATCTCGCAGGTTCCCGGTCTCCCGGACGCTGTTTCCGTTAATGAGAAGGAGCTCAGCATGGCCTCTCTTCTGATTGAGCAGCTGTCATCGCCGTTTGAACCGGACAAGTACACCGACGACTACCGGTCGCAGCTGATGGAGATGATCCAGGCCAAGATTGCAGGCGAGGAAATCCATGTTGCGCCGGAGCAGCAGCGCACCAATGTCGTGGATCTGATGGCGGCTCTACAGGCGAGCCTGGAAGCCGTCAGTGTCCCTGCGGCAGAGCCTTCCGCCGCGTCGGACAAGAGCGCTGCCAAGGACAAGAAGCGTGCCAAAGGGGATAAGAAGGCAGAAGTGGCGGAAGAAGCAGCGGAATCGCTTGTTCATGCTGAAGGCGGCAAGCCCGGACGGCGCAAAGCAGTGGCTGATACAGAAGAGCCGTTAACGATCAACGCCGCAGGTGATATTGAGCCGACTGCTAAACCGCGTAAAGGCGGCAAAAAGAAGGCGAAGGAGACGGTCTCCTAACGATGGCAGGGAACACGAAAACGCCGGCTGCTTCATCCGTTCCCGAAGGAACTGCGGAAGCGGCAGCAGCGGCAATTCCCGCTGCCGGATGGCCGCCACTGCCAGCCGAGCCGATGGCGCCCATCCGTGAAGAAGAGCTTCCCTTGGGGAGCGACTGGTGCTACCAGCTCAAGTGGGACGGGGTACGCATGCTGGCAAGGCTTGACGGCACAGGCGGCGTAGAGCTGTATTCGAAACGGATGCTGGTGAAGAACAGAACTTACCCGGAGCTTGCAGCCATGCTGGATGAGGCATCCGGCCGGCTGGGCGCCTGTCTCCTGGACGGTGAGCTTGTCTATTGGGATGGCAGCAGGCCGAATTTCCAGAAGGTGCTGCAGCGCGAACGGATGCGCGGGCCCGGCAAGCAGGCCGGACAAGACCAGCATGGTCTGCTCTATGTCCTGTTCGATCTGCTGCACGATCAGGGGCGGGACCTGCGACCGCTTCCCTATGAAGAGCGTTATCGGCTGCTTCAGCAGAAATGGCCCAAGCAGGCTGGCATGATGCTGGTCACGGACATGTACGATAATGGCCCGGCCTTATGGCAGTGGGTGGAGCAGAACAGCTGGGAAGGGATCATCAGCAAGCGGAGAACCTCACCTTACCGTGAGGGCAAGAAGCATAGGGACTGGCTGAAGAAGAAGACTGCTCTGCTGCTTGAGGTTGATATTGTGGGCCTTAAGCTGAGAGACAATCGGGTCGCCAGTCTGGTCATGTCACTGGAGGGCAGCTTCATCGGCAGCGTGTCATTGGGATTGAACGAGCAGATGAAGCAGCTGCTGCTTAGCGGTATCCAGCCAGGCGGTCAGCTTCAACCGACAGAAGCAAACCCGCTTGGCCGGCTGCCGCAGGAGCTGAGGGGCGAGCGGGTTGTATGGCTGCAGCAGCCCTTTGTCTGCACGGTAACAGGGCTTGAGATGACCTCGGCCGGATTGCTGCGACATCCCCAGCTGGTCGGATTCGGAAGACAGGAAGGACGGTGAGGAAAATATGCCAGTCAAAACAAAAGGCACGGTAAATATCGGCGGCTATGATATCTCGATCACCAACCCTGAGAAGCTGCTGTGGCCTGAGGCGGGCATTACCAAGCTTGTCTATCTGGAGAAGCTCGCTATGCTGGCGCCTTACCTGCTGAAGCACTGCCAGGACCGCTATCTGACCACAATCCGCTACCCGAACGGCATTCACGGCAAATCGTTCTACCAGAAGAACTGCCCCGAGCCGGTCCCGTCCTATGTCCGGATCGCCGAACAAGGCGGCATCCATTATGTCCATCTGGATTCGCTGCCGACTCTGATCTGGCTTGGAAACCTGGCCTGTCTGGAATTCCATGCTTCCTTCGACCGGATTGAACAGCCGGAGCGGCCGACAGAGTGGATTCTTGATATTGATCCCTCATTAGATGAAGAGCCGCGGATTATGAAGGCCGCATGGCTGGCTGGAGAGCTGCTTCGCTCGCTTGGGCTGCAGTCAGTCCCCAAGACATCCGGCGCAACTGGCGTTCAGATTATGGTCCCTGTAGAACCCGATTTAACCTTTGACGAGCTTCGGCTGTTTGGCCAGTTCATCGGCGAATACCTCGCCCGTGCGCACCCGGACTTATTCACGGTTGAACGGTTGAAGAAGAACAGGGGGACTCTGATCTACCTCGATTATCTGCAGCATTATCAAGGCAAAACCTTATCCGCCCCATATACTCCGCGGGCGCGCCAGGCGGCTTCCGTTTCGACGCCTCTCTACTGGGACGAGGTGCGCGAGGGCGTACATCCCGCCGACTTTAACCTGCACACCATCGGAGAGAGACTGTCGAGGCACGGTGATCTGCTTGAGCGCGTTCCGGCCCAGAACATCCGCGCGCTGCTCGATTTCATTACACGCAAGGGGTAAGCAGTTTACCCTCGCTGTCACTGCACTGAATTCTTAGCCGTCACTGACGGTTATACCTACAGCAGCGGTGACAGCATTCGCGCGACAACCTGACCGAACCGGCTCCGCAGCGGACGGGAACGGATTTCATGCAGCGTAAGCTCATGCGAGTTAGCCAAATCCTCGATAAAATCCTCTTCGATCTTCTTCATCGGCCTCGGATCAAACAAGAGCGCGTTGATCTCAAAGTTGCTGTAGAAGCTCCGCAGATCCATATTCGCTGTTCCCACCGAAGCCAATAAGTGGTCTACGAGCAGCACCTTCGCATGCATGAAGCCTTTGCCATAGCGGTAAATCCGTACGCCCGCCGACATCAGCTCCTCTACGTAAGATAAGCTGGCAGCCAGCACCAGCTTCGAATCCGATACGCCCGGAATAATAATGCGCACATCCACACCGCTCAAAGCCGCCGTACGCAGGGCCATCAGCAGGCTTTCATCTGGAATGAAGTACGGCGTTGCGATATAGATTCGCTTCTTCGCCGCAGCAAGAGCCGCAAACACGCATTCCAGGATTTCCTCCAGTCCGCTGTTCGGCCCGCTGGATACAATCTGCACCTGCTCATCGGTGCTGCAATGATGCTGTGGAAGATACTCGGGGTCAGACAGCTTCTCTCTTGCCGTAAACCACCAGTCCTTCAGGAATACTTCCTGCAGGTAGTAAACCGAGTCGCCTTCAAGCCTGACATGCGTATCGCGCCAGAAGCCGAGCTTCGGATTTTTGCCTAGGTACTCATCCCCGATATTAATGCCCCCGATAAAGCCTACTGTCCCATCGACAATAGCAATCTTGCGGTGGTTGCGATAGTTAATGCGCTTGTCAAAGAAAGCGATTCGCGGAGTCAGGAAGCATTCGGTCTCAATGCCCGCCTGCTTAAGCTCCCTTATGTACTCGCTGCTGAGCTCATAGCTTCCCACCCCGTCATAAATCAGCCGTACCTTAATTCCCTGCTTCGCCTTGCGGATCAGCAGATCCTTGAATTTGCAGCCGATCTCATCATGGCGGATCGTATAGTATTCCATATGTACGTGATGCTCAGCCTTCTCAATTGCTGCGATAATCGCATCGAAGGTCGCCTGTCCGTCCGTCAGTATCTCCGCCTTGTTGCAGCCGGTAATCGGGGAGTCCGTAAAATGATGCAGCAGATGAAACAGTCTCTCCTGATGCTGGAATTCCCCGTTATTCATATCAGAAGGCCGGTGAACCAGCTTGCTGCGCCTGAGGGCCGTTAACCGGACCTCCTCCGGCGGTATGCCGCGTTTGCGGATTTTATGACGGTTCCGGTACTCCTTCGCCAGGAAATAGTACATCACAAATCCGATCACCGGGAGGACAAACATAATCAGAATCCAGGCTACTGACTTGGCAGGACGGCGAAACTCCAGAATGAGAATGGTGGCGATCTGAAAGATGAAGATAAATAGTGCCAGTGTGAGCCAAAACATGTTTTGTTCGCCTCCTTCACAATCCTGTCATTATTGTACCCAAAAATGGGCGGAAGCGTCACATGCATAACCGGCAGAGAAGGCTGTCTCTGGTTATTAAGACGCCTATTACTTCTATTTTGTTGGCATGTTTTAGAGCTTTCAAGAATAAATAGCTATAGAACGTTCAAATCATGATGAGCCGGCTGGAAGGAGATGCATGTTGAGAAGAGCCAGATCAGGCAAATGGTCGCTGATGGTTATTCGTGGCGCAGACAAGAATGTCAGGCAGTTTCAAGTATCCAAACGCTCCATGATTGCCGCCCCAGCCGCTGCCCTGCTTGCCGTATCCGGCTGCTTTATCACCCTACAGATGCGCTCCGCCCACCTGATCGGAGAGCTTGAAGAGCAGCTCGAGCAGCAGTCATCGGCCTGGGAAGCCACTGTCGAAGAGAAGGATGGCCACATCGAAGCGCTGGAAGAGGATGTTGCCGAGCTGTCTGAACATACCGAAGAGATGAAAGCCAAGCTCCAGGATCTGTACGAGCTCGAGAGCCGGCTGAAGAGCTTCATCGAAACTTACGGAGGAGAAGCCCCTTCCGGTGCGTCGGCACCGGCCCTCCCCCCTGCAGCCGCGGCCGCCGTCTCGTCGATAACAGCAGCCTCCCTGCCCGCCGCCGCTCCACCCCCCGCTGGAGAGACAGCGGATGAGATGATCGCAATGCTAAATGGCGATGAGCCGGATTTCCGGCAGCTGACCGCTATGATTAACGATATGGAACAGGCTATGGAATACTCGCTGAAGCAGGCTAAGCTCCGGCAGGCTGCGGCCAATGCCGTTCCAACCGGGTGGCCCACAACCTCCAAGCGCATGACATCCGGCTTCGGCTACCGGACCGATCCCTTTACCCGCAAATCCACCTTTCACGCAGGGATCGATATTGCCGGCAGCACTGGAGACGCCGTCTTTGCTGCTGCAGACGGAACTGTACTCGAGAGCGGCTACGATTCGGGCAAGGGCAACTATATTATCATTAAACACCGGAGAGGACTCCAAACGGTCTATATGCACTTAAGCCAACGAGAGGCGAAGGAAGGGGAAACCGTCGTGCGGGGCGAGAAAATCGGGCTGCTCGGCTCTACCGGCCGCAGCACCGGGCCTCATCTTCATTTTGAAATCGTGCAGCACGACGAGCCCGTTAACCCGTTAAAATATCTCAGGCTTGTAAAGGAGGACTAACCATGTTCAAAGACAATTCCAGCAAGCGGCTTTCGGTAACCGACACATTGATTGGCCAGGGTACGGTCGCAGAGGGCAAGATCAGCTGCGAAGCAGGACTGCGTGTGGAAGGCGAATACCGGGGTGATATTTCCTGCAAGGGGGATGTTATTATCGGGGAATGCGGCGTAGCCCGCTCCAATATTGAAGCACGGGACGTCACGATTGCGGGCAAGGTATACGGGGATATCCAGACCACTGGCAGGCTCACCATCACCTCTTCCGGCCAGCTGCACGGCAACGTCGCGGCCAAGGCGCTTATCATTCTGGACGGTGCTGTCTTGAACGGCTCCTGCCGGATGAATGACAAGCCATCCGACAGCGCTAAGGCCGGTTCCCAACAGCCACAGTCGGTGCAGGACCGCGACAATTCCCAGCAATCAGCCAAGGAGCAGCGTGAAGGCGCCAAGGCCAGACAGGCCGGGTAATTGAACACAGAAGCCTTTTTAATCATAGAACAGAACAAGGCGCTGCATCTGCGGCGCCTTGTTCCTTTACTGGCCTTCACCATTCTGTTCATCCTGCCGCTGCGCCCGCTCCATATAGCGGTCGTATCGGTCATCGATCTCGCGGGCCATGCTGCGGAACCGCTTCGTTTCTTCCACGATCGGGTCGTCCACGGACTGAATCCGAACCTCATATTTGGGCGACAGCTTCGCCTTCAGACGGGCTTCGCGGTCCCTGTCTTCTTCCACCGGTCCGTCTGTCAGACGGCCTGCCAGCTCTTGCTCCAGTTCACTGCCCTGCTCCTGTTCCAGCTCTATGTCCTGTCTATCCCGATAATCGGATTCCTTCATCAACGATCACTCCCCTGATGATAAGCTCAGAAACTGTTCATGCCTGCTTATCTTGCACCTATCCCCGAAGAATAACCGAACCGCCTGATGCTTCGATTCATACTGCTGGCAAGCAGACAGCAAGCCCTCTCTTCTGTCCAGCTCTGCCTTTAAGCTCTGCCTTTATTTACCCGCTTCTTTCAGCAGCTTTAACAGCTCGTCATGAATGTCTCCACTCGTAGCTACTACATCTTTGATTCCCAGATGGTAAGCCTCACCGTTCAGACCGGTTACCCTGCCGCCCGACTCCTGGATCAGCAGCGAGCCTGCAGCCAGGTCCCATGGATGCAGCCCCATCTCCCAGAAGCCGCTCAGCCGGCCGGCAGCCACATAAGCCATATGAAGGGCAGCCGAGCCCGAAGCACGGATATTGCGCGCCTTAGGCGCCACGCTCTGAAGCTGCTTCATATTGAGGGGCAGCGCCTGCTGATGGTCGGCCGGGAAGCCGGTTGCGAGCAAGCTCTCGTGTACGGCCTTCTCCTGGGACACACGCATTCTGCGTCCATGCACATAGGCTCCCTTGCCCTTCTCAGCGATGAAGAGCTCATCACGCGAAGGGTCATAGACAACACCCAGGATGATTTCACCCTTGTGCGCCAATGCTATCGACACAACAAAGAATGGGAAGCCGTGGACGAAGTTGGTCGTACCGTCGATTGGATCGACAATCCACAGATACTCAGCCTCCTTCATATTGTCAAGCGCTTCCAGAGAAGCGTTCGGCCCAGGCTCAACCCCTTCTTCACCCAGGAAGGAGTGGTCCGGAAAATGGGTCATGATCAGGTTGCGGATCATCGTCTCCGAGCCCTTGTCTATTTCGGTCACCAGGTCATGCTGTGAAAATTTCATATTAAGGCTCACATAACTGCCTAGCTTCGTCTTTATCCATTCCCCCGCTTTCGCTGCGCAGTTAATGGCGACGGCAGCAAAGCTCTTCCGTCCCACGATCGGCTCTTGTACTTCATCACTCACTTATCATCACTTCTTTCTGTTTATATCATCCGTGTTATGAAGTCTATTGTTCACTAACTAGTATACGTTTCCTGCGCGGCCAAGTTTCGCCTCTTAGCCTAGCCGGCTGCGCCTAAATTTGGGTCAAGCCTTCTATAATCAGCTGTGCGGAGAGGATAAAGAGCGTAACGCGCAGCAGCCACAGCAGACCTTTGCCTGACATGCGAACCGCGATATAAGCGCCCACTTTTCCGCCAATCCATGCTCCCGGAATAAGCGCCAGCACGAGCCGCCAGTCGGTCTCGCCAACAACTGCGTGAACGCCGCTGCCCAGTATGGAGGACAGGAAGATGACGAACATCGAGGTTGCTGTCGCCACATGCGGCGGGAACCGGAATAAGAGCACCATAACCGGAACAAACAAGGAGCCGCCGCCTATGCCGAAGAGGCCGGACACAAGACCCACACCAAATCCTACCAGCAGCCCGGGCAGCAGCGCAAAACCATATTCATGGCTCTGACCCTCCGGGTCTACGTATGTTCTGCTGATGGGCCAAATCCTGGCTGATGGCTTGATGAAATCCCTTGCGATCAGCAGACCGGCCATAAGCAGCATGAACACCCCGAACATGAGCTGGAACCAGCCGCCCTGGAGCTGGCCGGTCAAGGCCGAACCCAGCATGGCTGCCGGGCCGCTGGTAATGAAGAGCATCCAGCCAATCCGGAAGTCTACCCGCTTCTTCTTGGTATACGATATAGTAGAAGCAAGCGCTGTGACAATGAGCACTGCCAGTGAGGTGCCCACCGCTGCTGCATGGCTGATTTCCCCGCCGGTAAGGACTGACCCGAACAGCATTAACGAAGGTACGATAATAATTCCGCCGCCCAGACCGACTATACTGCCGAACACGGCAGCCAGCAGCCCAAGCAGGACAAGCAGTATAATTTCCAGCATATTCTCACACTTTCCAGTACGAACAAGATCGGCCGTCTGCGCACAGTTCGCGGTATTACCAGCATCTCCAGCCGCCCGCTATTTCAACCTGGTCCTGTTCCTACCACCTATTGGGGCAAAAAAACCGCCAAGATGCCCTGACGGTGTTTGCAAAAAATGTACACAGCTTACCGGAATCCCGGTTATACTCCGACAATATGGTAGCCATTATCGACATAGATGACTTCGCCCGTTATTCCGCGGGACAGCTGGCTCATCAGGAACATCGCGGTGTCGCCCACCTCTGCCGTTTCGGTTGTCCGGCGCATCGGCGCCTTCTCTTCCACCTCACGGAGAATGCTGTTGAAATCCTTGATTCCTTTCGCGGCAAGCGTCCTGATCGGACCTGCCGAGATTGCATTAACCCGGATGTTATGAGGTCCCAAATCGTTCGCCAGATAGCGGACGGAAGCTTCAAGCGCCGCCTTGGCAACGCCCATGACATTATAGTTGCGGAGCGCGCGTTCGGCACCCAGATAGGTCATGGTCATAATGCTGCCGCCCTCCGTCATCAGCGGGTACAGACGCTGCGCTACAGCGGTCAGGGAGTATACGCTGATATCGTGAGCCAGCGCAAAGCCCGCACGCGAGGTTTCCACGTACATGCCTTCGAGCTCTTCAGTCTTGGCGAAGGCGATACTGTGCACGATTCCGTGCAGCGTGCCGAAGCGCTCCTTCAATTGGGCCGCAAGCGTCTCGATCTCTTCGTCAACCGTTACATTGCACTGCAGCACCTCCGAGCCCGGAATCGTGCCTGCCAGCTTGCGCACGCGTTCCGCCACACGTTCGCTCTCGTATGTAAATGCCAGGTTCGCGCCTTGGGCAGCCAGCGACTGCGCGATCGCCCATGCGATGCTGCGGTCATTGGCTACACCCATGACGACGATATTTTTCCCCTCTAACAACCCACTCATTGCTTCTCCTCCTCTACCCTGTAAACCGTCAACAGGCTGCATGAAACCCTTCTAGTTCAACGTACTGGATTTCAGCCTGTAATTCAAGTAAAACCTGCCTGTATCAGGTTGGGATCATGATCGTCGCTCCGTCCACCACCTGAACCGATTCCCCTCGCTGTTCCGCTGCCCGGAAATCGTCCATGAGGCGCATCAGCGCTTCATCCTTGCGCTTGGCCTCCAGCATGACGTCCAGCCGCTTGCAGGAAGCAGCAGCCCCTTGCAGGAAGCGAAGCAGCGGCTCATAGTCAACATGGTCAGCATGCCCTCGCGGATCCTTCGAACTCTTCGGGCTCGAAGCGTGAATTTTCGGTGGCAAAATGAGCTCTCGCCCTGCGGTGCCTTCCTCCCGTTGTCCGGCCAAGGCCGCCTGTTCACCATTCCCTTGTCCGCTCGCAGCCAGCCGGTCGTTCTCACGCTCCCACGTCTGCACGATGCGCGGCCACAGGTCACCGAGCAGCTGCTCGCCGGTAATTCCCCCGTCATTCACAGCGTGATGATGAATATCCAGCACCATCGGCACCCCTGCGCGTTCGGCGATCTCCAGAGTTTCCTGTGTATTGAAGGTCTTGTCATCATTCTCCAGCGTAACCCGGCTCTGCAGCTTGGCATCCAACTCACCAAACTGGCTGACGAACCGGTCGCCCGATACACATTTGTCGCCATATGAGCCGCCGACATGGATGTTGCACTTGGCCCGCTCGTCCAGCCCCATTGCCTCCAGCATCCGGATGTGATAATTCATATCCCGGATCGAGCTCTGCAGCACATCCGGCTTTGGCGTGTTGAGCACGCAGAAGTGGTCGGGATGGAAGGACACCCGCATATGCTTGTCCCTCGCAAACGCCCCCACCTTGGCAAAGGCCTCTCTGACATCCGCATTCCGGTAAGGGTCCCAGTCACTGAGCCCTTCATGGGTGGTCAGCGGAATAATTTTGGATGAGAACCGGTACATTCTGATGTCGTGGGCCGCCGCATGCTTCAGCATACGCAGCGCATTCTTCAAATTTTCTTCCGTAATCCGCTCCAGCTTGCGAAGCGCCGCTTCCCGGTCAGCCAGTTTCGTAAAGTTAGCATAGGTCATCGTTCGGGACGGTGAAGCATTCTCAAGCAGGACACTCATCGCGACGAAGCCGAAGCGGACAATCATGAGCGGTCCCCGAAGAACATCTCGTACGCCAGAGCCGTCTGAACCCGCGCTTCCTCCTCAGTCAGCTTGCGGACCAGCTGCATCTCCACCTGGGTCACTTCCTCACCCTGAAAATTGATCTCGGCAATAGAGGCCGATATCTTCACGATGGCGATGGCCTGGTTGTCAGGCGTATAGGCAATGACCTTCTGTCCGGTCGGAAAGACGCGGAAGCCGCTCTTCACCATCTTGCCCTTGCCGTACTCCAGCAGCTCGTACAGCTCCTGCTCAGACTTAAACTTGCATACCGAGTTAAACTCCGTTTGGAATCCCATACCTGTCGCCTCCCTAAGATAATGAGTGCCATTTAACGGAAACCGGACTGCACTGCCCAAGCGTGCGTCCGGCCCTGTTTTACTTATTCCGCGCCGCCGCTGTAATCGATCTGCTGCTTCTCGGCATGGCGTTCAAGCGCCAGCTGAATCAGCTTATCCAGCAGCTCCTGATAGGATAGTCCTGTTTCCTTCCACATTAGCGGATACATGCTGAACGGCGTAAAGCCCGGCATCGTATTCACCTCATTGATCAGCAGCTGCCCGTCGTCCTTGCGCATGAAGAAATCCACGCGGGACAAGCCGGAGCCGTCAATCGCCAGGAACGCACGTACTGCCATATCACGGACCGCTTCCGCTGTCTCTTCAGGCAGCTGAGCGGGAATTTGCATGACCGACTTGCCATCAATATACTTGGCGTTGTAATCATAGAAATCACCCGACGACACGACCTCGCCCGGCACCGATGCCCGGGGCTCGTCATTGCCCAGCACACTGACTTCAATCTCGCGCGCATCGACGAACTCTTCCACAATTACCTTGCGGTCAAAGCGGAATGCGTAAGCAATCGCCTGCAGCAGCTCCTCACGGTTCTTCGCCTTGGAGATTCCTACGCTTGAGCCAAGGTTAGCCGGCTTAATGAAGCAGGGATAGCCAAGCGATACTTCCACTTCCATCACGAAGAAATGCGGGTCCTTCTGCCACTGTGTCCGGTTGAAATACCGGTAAGCGCACTGCGGAATGCCTTCCTCGGCAAATACCTTCTTCATCATGATTTTGTCCATTCCGACCGCACTGGCCAGAACACCCGCCCCAACGTAAGGCAGATTGGCCATCTCCAGCAATCCCTGAACCGTGCCATCCTCGCCGAACGTGCCGTGAAGCAGCGGGAACATGACATCAACACCCGATGCGGCCGTACGGTCGCTGCCTGCCTTCTCCGTCAGCCCGGTGAACAGGGGCACGAGCGCATTGTCCTCCGTGCCAGCATCCCCGAAGCGGAGCTGCGCAACCTCTTCAGGAGCCTTAAGCAGCGGCGCTCCCGAACGCCATTCCCCCTGCTTGGTAATATAGAAAGGTTTAATTTCATATTTGGTATAATCAAATGCTTTCATGACTGCCAGCGCCGTCTGCAGCGAAACCTCATGCTCACCCGACTTGCCGCCGTACAGCAGTCCAACCTTTATTTTCTCCCCCATAAGATCCTCCGGTGTTAGTAAAATATCCACTTCGTACCTATCCCATGCATGCGTCCGCCTCTTATAGAACCAGCGCTTCAGAAATAGTCTGCTATGTGGAAGAAGCGATATCGGGTGGATTCCGACCAGGCGTAGGAATCCTTGTAATCCCAGTAGCGGTGGCGGCTTGATACGGTATTGGCATTAACCAGCGGCATTCCCTGGCGGTCAAATGCGGTCACAACCGTGCTGTGCCCATAACGGCCGCTGCCATCCCAGTCATAAGCGATTACATCGCCCAGCTGCAGCTGCTCCGGCGAGCGTACCACTTCGGCTCTGAGGCCCTGTGGCCTGTCACCGGACAGGTACCCGGCCAGCGCATTCGATACGGACCAGCTGTAGCTCCACCATTCTCTGCCGCCTGTTCGGCCCTTATACCACCAGCCCGATTCTCTTCTACCAGTATAGTTCATCGGGGCATGACCTGCAAAGACACACTGGGAGACGTAGTTGGTACAGTTAACGTCAAACAGCTCGTAAGCAGGGTTGGACTCGTTCCACCATCTGTCGGCATAAGCGGCCGCCAAATCCCGGCGGTAGGGGATTTCCGGGTCCCGGTGATTGAAATCATGAAGAAGTTCATAATTTATATAAGGTAAAGACAAAGGCTTGATCGGCGTGTCGCCTGACTCCCAGCGGCTCCCCGAATGCCAGTGGCGCTCCAGCGCTCCCGTTTCATGCTTTCCGGACTGCTGTCCGTATGCAGAATCCTGGTCGTGGTCCGGGTCCGCAGTGCGGCGTGCTGTTCCGCCGTCCCTGCCTTCCTGCGCACCTGCCGCCTTCATTGCCCTTTCGCCGGGACCAGGCTCTACCCTAATGACACGCCAGTTGTCCTGGCTGCCTTCCAGCAGCAGCCGCTCCTGTTCCACCCGTTCCTCCGTGTAGACGGCTGACCCCTGACGGATGAGCCGCTTGATCCAGCGCTCAAGCTCAACCGACAGCCCATCCGGCCGTTCCTCGGTGCCAAGCAGCCTGACATGCGTCTCCTGACGCACGGCCTCGGCCTCCCGCTGCTGTTCGCGCCGCTGGACCCTTGTGCACAGAAGTTCAACGCGCTGCAGACAATCCGGGTCGGCAACCGACTGCTCCGCATGGCTGCGCAGCGGTTCGATACCTGCCTGGTTGACAAGCTTAACATATTCATAAACGGCGGCCTTCCAGCCCTTCAATCTATCATTCTCCGGTGCCTTTACCTGTTTTGCAGGCATGCGAGAACCTCCTTTGAAGCTGCCGCCCCCTGTGAACGGACGGACCAGCTGCTGCTCACGCCCGCCGGCCCACAGGTTGCAGCGGGCGGCGAACAATGGTTCAATTATATGAAGAAACAGGCAGTCCCATGAAGAAAATCGCTCTTTACTATCGCACCTAAAAAACGATATACTTATATTATGAGCGATTATGAAATTGGGTTTCACTCTGTGAAACAGGAAAGAGCAGCTTACTTCTCTTCTCCGTAACGAAACCGATTTACGCAGGATCGCAGGCAGACTCATCTGAACATATTCTAAGGAGGCGTTTTCAACCCATGGCAAAACAAGACCACTACTCGGTCCGCTCGAACCTTCAGGTCGAAGGCAAGCAGTATGCTTACTATCGGCTGGATGGTCTCGAGGAGCAGGGCCTCGGTCCGATTTCCAAACTCCCCTTCTCCATTAAAGTGCTGCTTGAGGCAGCTGTCCGTCAATTCGACGGCCGCGCAATTACCGGCGACCATGTGAAGCAGCTGACAGGCTGGGCGAACGGCCGCGAAGACAAGGAAATTCCATTCATTCCTGCCCGTATCGTTCTGCAGGACTTCACTGGTGTCCCTGTTGTCGTTGACCTCGCAGCTATGCGCGATACCGTCAAGAAGGCAGGCGGCGATCCGAAGAAGATCAACCCGCTTGTTCCTGTCGACCTGGTTATCGACCACTCCGTAATGGTTGACGCGTTCGGCACGCCGGATGCGCTTGAATATAATGAACGTATTGAATTTGAGCGCAATGGCGAGCGCTACCGCTTCCTGCGCTGGGCACAGACTGCATTTGACAACTTCCGTGCCGTTCCTCCTGCAACCGGTATCGTCCACCAGGTAAACCTGGAGTATCTGGCTTCGGTAGCGGCCACCAAGAATATTGACGGCGAAACCGTCGTATTCCCGGATTCCCTTGTAGGTACCGACTCTCATACCACTATGATCAACGGTCTTGGCGTTGTCGGCTGGGGCGTAGGCGGTATCGAGGCGGAAGCCGGCATGCTGGGACAGCCGCTCTATTTTGTCACACCTGAAGTTATCGGCTTCAAGCTGACCGGCAAGCTGGCAGAGGGCTCCACGGCAACTGACCTTGCGCTGACCGTCACGGAAATCCTCCGGAAGAAGGGCGTTGTCGGCAAATTCGTTGAGTTCTTTGGGCCTGGCCTCTCCAACATCAGCCTGCCTGACCGTGCAACAGTTGCCAACATGGCACCTGAGTACGGCGCAACCGTCGGCTTCTTCCCGGTTGATGCCATCACGCTTGACTTCATGCGCCAAACCGGCCGCAGCGAAGAGCAGATTGAACTGGTCGAAGCTTACTACAAGGCGCAGAACATGTTCCGCACAGACGAAACGCCAGATCCGGTCTTCACCGATGTGATCGAGCTGGATTTGTCCACGATCGTACCGAGCCTTGCGGGACCGAAGCGTCCGCAGGACCGCATCGAGCTGACGAACATGAAGGATGCGTTCAACGATATCATCCGCACACCGATTGAGAAGGGCGGATACGGCCTCTCCGACGATAAGATTGAAGAAGTCGTTGAAGTAAAGCACCCGAACGGCAAAACGAGCAAAATGGGTACGGGCGCAGTCGTGATCGCTGCAATCACCAGCTGTACGAATACCTCTAACCCCACCGTAATGCTCGGCGCAGGCCTCGTTGCCAAGAAGGCTGTTGAGCGCGGCCTCGTGAAGCCTGAGTACGTGAAGAGCTCGCTTACGCCTGGTTCCCTTGTCGTAACCGACTACCTGCTCAAAGCCGGCCTGCTTGAGCCGCTTGAGAAGCTCGGCTTCCATGTTGCCGGCTATGGCTGCGCAACCTGTATCGGCAACTCCGGCCCGCTGCCTGACGAAGTCAGCCAGGCGATCGCCGACAACGATATGACAGTAGCGGCTGTCCTGTCGGGTAACCGGAACTTCGAAGGCCGCGTGCATGCCCAGGTGAAAGCGAACTACCTGGCTTCTCCTCCGCTTGTCGTCGCTTATGCGCTTGCCGGTACAGTGAACATCGATCTGGCGAATGACCCGATCGGCCATGATCCAAGCGGTCAGCCGGTTTATCTGAAGGATATCTGGCCGACTAATGCTGAAATTGCAGAGGCAACGCAAGCGTCCCTGACACCGGATATGTTCCGTGCCAAGTATGAGCATGTCTTCACTCAGAATGAGCGCTGGAATACGATTCCGGTACCGGAAGGCGAATCCTATGAGTGGGATGAGAAGTCCACTTACATCGCCAATCCGCCGTTCTTCGAGAATGTTACGGACGGCGTTGCCGATATCGAGGATATCAAGGGCGCGAAGGCAATGGCTTTGCTCGGCGATTCCGTTACAACGGACCATATCTCGCCAGCGGGCAACATCAAGGCGGACAGCCCGGCGGGTGAATACCTGCTCGCTCATGGCGTAGAGAAGAAGGACTTCAACTCGTACGGCTCCCGCCGCGGCCATCATGAGGTAATGATGCGCGGTACGTTCGCCAACATCCGGATCCGCAACCAGGTTGCGCCGGGCACTGAGGGCGGCGTTACGAAGTACCTGCCTACTGACGAAGTGATGTCCATCTATGATGCTTCGATGAAGTATCAGGCGGACGGCACGAACCTCGTAGTCATTGCCGGCAAGGAATACGGCACAGGCAGCTCCCGTGACTGGGCAGCGAAGGGTACCTTCCTGCTGGGCGTCAAAGCAGTCATCGCGGAGAGCTTCGAGCGTATCCACCGCTCCAACCTGGTCGGCATGGGCGTTCTGCCGCTGCAGTTCCAGGAAGGTCAAGGCTGGTCCACTCTCGGCATCAACGGAACGGAAACCTTCGATATCATTGGTCTGTCCAATGAAGTACAGCCTGGCGAGAAAGTAACCGTGAAGGCAACCCGTGAAGACGGCACGTCCTTTGAGTTCACGGTAACGGTTCGGCTGGACTCCATGGTGGATGTAGATTACTACCGTAACGGCGGTATTCTGCAGACTGTTCTTCGTGAAATGATCAAGAATATGTAAAGAGGCAGAAGCGACATCTGCCAGAACGTTAAGAAACCTTTCCTTGGTAATGCAACTACCTTAAGGAAAGGTTTCTTTTCCTATGCTGGACTTGAGTGATACTGCTGTAATAATAAAAAAAGAGCAAACATCCAAGCCCCGAGCTTAGAATATTTACTCTCTGCAACTAATTGTGCTTTATCCTCGAATGTTCAGCTTCTTCATCTCCTCAGAAGTGTGGAGCAGTTCCTCAACCAGGCCCTTGGCCCGCTGGGCTTCCGCTGCATGCTGCTCCATAACGGAGGTCGCTTCCTCCGTACTAGCCAGCGTTTCCTCCGAGACAGCCGATATCGTTGTGATCGCTTCATTAATCTTGGTGTTGGAGGCCAGGATATCTCTCACATTAGAATGGACGGAGCCGATCTTCGTCTTCACCTTATTCAGGTGGCCGTTAATAGCCTGGAACAGATCACCTGTTTCTGCGGCAAGGCCGGACTGACTGGCGTTAATCTGCTGAAGCTGCTCCATAGCCTGTACGGAACTTACTGAATCTGCCGCTAATGTCTCTGTGACCTCTTCAATTCTGGAAGACAGCTGCTGCGTCTGCTCCGCAAGCTTGCGCACCTCTTGGGCTACTACCTGAAATCCTTTGCCTGCCTCACCCGCTCTGGCCGCTTCTATGGAAGCGTTAAGTGACAAGATGTTCGTCTGTCTGGCAATGCTGGAAATATGCCCTGTCATACGCTGTATCTCTTCTGTCTTATCATGCAGCGCATGAATAACTTCTGCTGCCGCTGTAGTATGAGAATCCGCCTCGGATGACTTCTCGCGAAGCTGGCTGATCAGTTCAAGTCCGCTGGCTGCATTCTGGCTCGTCTGCTCCGCAGCCACCTGCATTTCACCTGATAGTCCGGAGGTCTGCTCCACCTTCAACTGAATCTCATGAAAGAACTCGGTCTGCTCCTGGATGGAGACGGCACTATGGCTCGCACCTTGGCTGATGTCGCGAATAATAGAATATACCGCTACTGAAGAATCATATTGTTCCTTCACAATCCCATACACCTGGCCAGCATTAGTGTCCAGTATATCGGCGGTTTTTGCCATCTCTCCGTACAGCTTCTGCTCGGTAACCCGGGCCTCACTGACCTCCGTCATCTTCACGTCCATTGTCTTCTTCAACCGGCCAAAAATATAGACGACCGCCATCAAGCTTGTCAGGAACAGGGCGACGGCGGATACATGGATCAGCATAGTTGTCTTGAACTGGTTGAACGCTGCCTCTCCAACCACCGATACATCGGTCAAACCAACTTGCCTGACGACATATATACCATTAAGCAGCACGATCAGCGAACAAACGATGGACATAAACCAGCGGTCAAGATACATACAGAACAATACGGCAAGCGGAAATACGAACGTAAAGGTTGCCGCAGTCGTGGCTGTAAGCAGGCTAAATATATACATAATATAGAATCCGGCAAAGGTTACATAGCGTATCCAGGAGCTAGACCTATTCCTTAAGTAAATAACAGTACCAGCCAGTATACTTCCCAAGCCTGCAGCAAGCATCAGACTTACAAAACCAATGGAGCGGGTTCCCCTGCTATATTCCAACAGAAACCCTGATGACAGGATCAGCACCATAACCCAGCTCACTAATGTGACAACAAAATTGACTAAAACCTCATAATTTAATTCCTGTGTGGGCTTGCTTGTCCAGATCCTTCTCATCTTGGTGCCTCTCTTCGCTGTATAATAGATTCGGCCACGGAACCAATCCTGTTACTATTTTACTAGGTAATTCGAGACAGTACAATGAAATTTTTGTCGAATTAACACTTTATCTGCTATTGGAGAAGATAAGCAGGTCGTCTGAGCAGCGGACTTTTTCACTAACTAGTTAATTGTAATGTGTGGCGCACAAGCAAGAACCCGACCTCACTAGGTCGGGTTCTTCCCCATACAAAATACAGCTCTGACTATCCTGCCTCTTCAAAAGAACGGATTACTCAATGCCTTCCAGCCAAGTGTTCACCTTATCCGCATTGGCTTCTACCCATGCGCCGGCTGCTTCTTCAGGGGACTTGCCTTCTTGGATGGCGATCATGACAGCTGCCATCTCGTCCGCTGTCCACTCGAACTGGTCGAGGAACTTGTAGGCGTCAGCCTTGTCTTCCTCCAGGCCTTTGCGCACGATCGTGTGGATCTGCTCTTCACCGCCGTACACGCCCTTCGGATCTTCGAGGTACTTCAGCTCCATGTTGGCGAACATCCAGTGCGGCGTCCATGCCGTTACGATAACCGGCTTCTGCTCATCATAGGACTGGATCAGCTGCTGAGCCATTGCGGCCGAGGAGCTTTCAACCAGTGTCCAGTCGGACAGCGCATATTCCTCCAGCGCACGCTCGGTTGCCATCATAATACCAGCTCCAGGCTCAATGCCGATAATCTGATAGTTCACACCTTCGCCCGCAGCGGCATCTGCCAACTCATCAATCGAGTTAATCTCCATATAGGCAGGTACCGCGAGACCTGTCTTTGTTCCATCCAGGTTAGGACCAAGATCCACAACTTCCTGCGCATACTTCTCCATATAGGATTCATGCGTGCTGGGCAGCCATGCGGCTACCATGGCATCCGCGCTGCCGTCCGCAAGGCCAACCCACATTGGTCCTGCGTCAACCTGCAGCATCTCTACCTTATAGTTCAGCTTGGATTCCAGAACATGCTTGACCACGTTCGTGCTCGCAATCTCTGAATCCCAGGCCACGTAAGCAAGCTTAATCGACTTATTCTCAGTCTTGGGACTGCTGCTTCCGCCTTCATTTCCACTATTCGAGCAGGCGCCGAGCAGGGCCGCCACAAGGATTAACGCCGTGATAACTGTCCACTTCTTCATCAAGATTCAATCACTCCTAGTTTGCTTTATTTTTGGTTTTGAAGACATTCTGAGTCAAGCGGTCGAGCAGGATCGCCATAATCACGATGGCAATACCCGCTTCGAAGCCGATACCGGTATTCGCTTGTGTAACCGCACGGTATACGTACGACCCGATTCCCTGCGCGCCGATCATCGACGCGATAACGACCATCGACAGCGACAGCATTATTGTCTGGTTAATACCCGCCATAATCGTTGGCATCGCCATCGGCAGCTGCAGCTTGAACAGCTTCTGAGCCGGAGTCGAGCCGAATGCATCGGCTGCTTCAACAAGCTCGGCCGGTACCTGCCGGATGCCAAGATTCGTCAGCCGGATCGTCGGCGGGATAGCGAAGATTATCGACGCAATGACACCCGGGACAACACCCAGCGAGAAGAACGATACCGCGGGCAGCAGGTACACGAATGCAGGCATCGTCTGCATAAAGTCAAGCACCGGTGTCATGATGCTGCGGAACATGCTGCTCTTCGCACAGCCAATGCCGATTGGAATCCCGATGACGATCGACAAGATGGATGCTGTCAATACCAGCGACACTGACTTCATCGAAAGCTCCCAGAAGCCGAGATTATCAATCAGCAGCAGTCCGATTAGCGTGAAGATAGAGAACTTCCACCCTACCATCCGCCAGGATAGCAGCGCCAGCAGCACGATGAGAACAATTGGCGGCAGCAGTGTCAGCACATATTCAATGTTGTCCACCATCCAGCCGATAACTGCCCGGATTATATCAAACAGCCCGCCGAAGTAGGTTTTCATCCACTTCTCTATGCTTTCAACGGCATCCCCTATCGGAATCTTGGGTATGTCCATCATGCGCTCTCACCTGCTTCCGGGTTCGCATTGCCGGCAAGAGCGGCCAGTACGGCTCCACGGATCAGCACACCGCGCAGACGGTCATCGTCTCCCACGACGGCTACAGGAACCCTCGTGTCCGCCATGATCTCAAACAATTCATTCAGCATGACGTCTGGACTCACCCGAGGCACCTCGCGCTCCATGACATCCTCAATTGTGAGGCCTTCCTTAACAGCAGCCGAAGCCTGATCAGCCGTCAGCGCGCCAAGCAGCTTCATTCCTTTATCCGTCACATAGAGATTGGAAATCTCCCGCTCGCGCATCAGCTGCAGGGCAACACGCGGGCCCCGGTCCAGCATGACGGTCTCAGGCTTGATCATGACATGCGAGGCCGTCAGCACCTTCGACATGTCCACATCCTCTACGAACCGCTCCACATACTTGTTGGCAGGCTGTATAAGAATTTCCTCTGGAGTCCCGATCTGAACGATAACCCCGTCCTTCATTAGGGCAATCCGGTCGCCGATGCGAAGCGCCTCATCCAGGTCATGCGTGATGAACACAATCGTCTTGCGCACCTTGGATTGCAGCTCCAGCAGCTCATCCTGCATATCCTTGCGAATAAGTGGATCAAGCGCGCTGAACGCTTCATCCATCAGCAGAATATCCGGGTCCGTTGCCAGCCCCCTGGCCAGTCCCACACGCTGCTGCATGCCGCCGCTGAGCTGATCCGGATAGCTGTCCGCCCAATTCTCAAGCCCTACCAGCTTCAGTGCGTCAAACGCAATCTCACTTCTCTTCTTCTTGTCGATGCCTTGAACCTCAAGTCCGTATTCAACATTCTGCCGGACCGTCCGGTGCGGGAAGAGCGCGAACTTCTGAAACACCATACCCATGTTCTTCCGGCGAAAATGGCGCAGCTGCTCTGCGGTCATCTTCAGCACATCCGTGCTGTCGAACAGGACCTGGCCTGCTGTCGGCTCAATCAAGCGATTTAGCAAACGCACAAGTGTAGACTTGCCGCTGCCGGACAGCCCCATGATGACAAATATCTCACCCGGCTCAACGCTGAAGCTTGCGTTATTCACGCCTACCGTCAGCCTGGTTTCCTTCAATATGGCTTCTTTCGTCATTCCCTGCTCTAACAGCGGGATCGCTCTCTGCGGATCTGGCCCAAATACTTTGGTCAACCCTTTGACCTCTATAATTGCCATGCCGTACCTCCTTTGCCTTCCCTCTTGACTCCGACAAGTGTACTAGTTCCAGGAAATATCAGCAAAGCGCAAATCCCTGGATATTTCTTTGTACAGTTTTTTCTTTACACACTTTATGTATGGTTTACTCCGTTTATCTTAAATTTACTTAATAAACTGTTTCTTTACTTTTAATTAGGGGTATGCTTACAATACGTGTAGTGACCGAGCTACTTATAAATTAGGAGGGAACCATGAAAGATCTTCAGGATCTTACATCCGACCAGCAGCGCAAGCTGGACCGCGCGCGCCAGCGCGTGATTGAATCTATTGGCAAGAACATGGACTTGTATGGCATCACCCTCTCCATCGGTCATCTGTATGGCCATATGTACTTCCAAAACAAACCGATAACACTTGATGATATGAGTGAAACGATGGGGATGAGCAAGACATCCATGAGCACCGGGATGCGAACGCTTATGGATCTGAAGATGATTAATAAGGTATGGGGAAAAGGGACCCGGAAGGATCTGTACGAGGTTGTTCCGGACTGGTACCAGAACTTCAGCGACTACTTCTCGATTAAATGGCGCAAGGCTGTTGAGGGAAATATGCAGGCGCTGGCCAAGTCGCTGGAAGAGATACACAGCCTCAAGGGAGAAGCTGAAGGCGACCCGGATTTCCTGCAGCTGCTTGATGTTGATGAAGCCAAGATTACGGAGGCCCTGCATTATTACAAATGGCTGCTCCGGCTGATTGAGACGCTCGAGACAGGCAAAATATTCGAGTTTATTCCAAAGGAATAGGCGGCTATCAACATAAAGAAGGCGTGCAGCCCTGCGGGTCGCACGCCTTCTTTATGTTGTTCTTCCTCCCTATTCCTCCAGCAGCATAGTCCCCATCCGCTTGGCCGTATCAATAAGAATCGGGACCTGCTCGCGCATTTTCTCCAGCGTTAGCCTGCCGGAAGGCCCAGACACAGACAGGGCGGCCGCAAGCCGGCCCGCACGGTTAAAGATAGGGGCAGCCACCGCAGCAGCGCCAGGCTCCCTTTCCTCAATGCTGGTGGCGTAGCCTGATTGACGGATTTGGCTGATTTGTTCAGCATAAGCTTCCTTATCAATCGTCTCCGGCCAATCCGCCGAATCCAGCAGCTGCCTAAGCGCATGCTCGCCGCCGAATGCGATCAGCACCTTGCTGGAAGCACCAACATACAGCGGCAGCCTTGCCCCTACTGGCGCAACCCTGCGGACGGCCTGATTGCTCTGCACCGCCTGAATGCGGATCCGCTCACTTCCGTCACGAATGTAGAGGCTTATGGTCTCACCCAGCATATCTCTCAGCCGTTCCATCTCCGGGAGCAGCATAACGGCCGGGTCATCACTTGTGGACAGATGCGTTGACAGCTCCCAGATCCGGATGCCAAGCCGGTAACGGTCCGACAGGGCATCCCGGGTTACGAAGCCCCGGTCCTCCAAGGTAGCCAGCATTCGGTGAACCGTACTCTTATGCAGGTTTACCTTCTCTGCGATTTCGGTCATCGCCCATTCACTCTTCTCATTAAAGCACAGCAGTATATCAAGCGCCCGCTCAACGGCGCGTACATTCGACTTATTTTCCTCCAACTAAACCGCCTCCTGGAGTTTCATCACATGAAACACAATTACATACAGTATAACCTAAATGAAATCTATCCGCCAAGTAGAACCCTTCTTTTACAGGCAGATTACAAGTGCTTAACAATGTGCCGACATCAATTGACAACCTGGTTCAAAAGACATACGATTATATTAATAGAAGTTGTTAAGCGCTTTCAATGTCATATTTGTTGTTCTTGAGGAGGGGTTCTTCCATGCGTATGACCGTGCTGACATCATTGCCGCTATTTAAAGGCGGGTTTACTTCCAATCCTTATGCGGATCTGCCTGAGAAAAATCCCGCGATGAACAGGCGGAGAAGCCGGTGGCATTTTCTCGTATCCCTGGTCGCATCCGTGCTGGCCCTGCTTCTGTTCTCGTTCATAGCCTTCCACGGCTATGTCGCCTGGACACTGGCCCACCCTTATGTGGCGCCGCTCACGTCCAACCCGATGCTTGCCAAGGGACTGGAATACGAAGACATAACCTTCCCGAGTGCCAGCGGGCGAAGCACTGTCGATGGCTGGTACATTCCGTCTGCTGCCGGTACGGAGCGGACCGTGGTCTTCAGCCACGGCTACGGCGCGAACCGTGAAGAAACCTGGGTTCCTATGTATGATCTGGCCAACCTGCTCCACGGCCTCCAATATAATGTCCTGATGTTTGACTACGGCTATGCTTCCGCTACCAACCGTCTGCCCGCCACTGGCGGCGTTGAAGAGGCCCAGCAGCTGTTGGGCGCTGTCTCTTACGCCAAGAGCCAGGGCGCAGAGGAAATTGTGGTATGGGGCTTCTCAATGGGCGGGGGTACAGCTTTGCAGGCCGCTCTGGTATCTGACGATATTGATGCCATGATCCTGGACAGCATGTTTATTACAGATGCAGATACGCTATATCACAACCTGACCCAAATCGCTCCCGTTCCGCGGTATCCATCCCTTCCGCTCATTGAATGGATGCTGCCGCTGTGGACTGGCTTTAATATGAATGAAATTCCGGCGAAGAAGGTCCGTCAGACTAACTTCGACATTCCGATCTTCTTTGTCCACGGCACTCAGGATGCCAAAGCACCTGTCGAAATTGCCCAGGAAATATCGGCTAATCAGACACATATGCTGTCAAACGAGTGGATTGTTCCCGGCGGCAAGCATGAGCTGATCTTTCAGGTCTATCCGAAGGAATACATCCAGCGGGCTGTTGTCTTCCTGAGCCAGGTACATCAATCGGTATATGCTAACCCGTCGGTTTAAAACGCAGGATGTAAATAGCACGTCATAGCCCTTCATCCTTGCGAATATCCTTCATGGAGAGGATTTTCGCAGGAGGAGGTTATGACGTGCTTTTTGTTTATGGTCCTTATATGCCCCTTAGGTGGCTCGAGGAAGTCCGATCCTGGAAGCAGCAGGAGCAGCAGTATGCCGCCGTCATTAAACAGCTCGTGCCTAACCTTGAACCGGAATATGCAAGAGTGTTGGAGCAATGGTGTCCTGTCTTCGAGAGCACAGAGCGCTGTGCCGCCATGTGGATTCATCACTGGCAGCAGGACCCGGCCCGGCTTCCTGTCACGGCCGAGACTCAAGTGGAAGCGCTGCTGCAGGCTGCCCAGGCGCAATCCGAGGCGTTCATCCGCCAGCTGCAGCATATTCATGAGAACAGCGCCGCACTATCCGCCAATCCAGCCGCTCCAGCTTTAACCGGGCATGTGATCCAGCAGTCCCGCTCATTCCTACAGACACTTGAAGCGACGGGGCTCTCAGGAGCAGCATCCGATCCGGCTTATGCTGCAGCCGGCGATACCCTAGATAAGAATACGCGGACGCCAGAGGAAGCCCCTGAAGAGCCTGAAGATCACGCCAGACTTTCAGGAGGCGGTTCCAAGTCTGTCCCTGTCGGCGGGCATACGCTGCCTCCACTGCCGTACGCCTATAACGCTTTTGAGCCTTACATTGACGAAGCAACTATGCGGGTTCATCACAGCAAGCATCACCAGAGCTATGTCGACGGTCTCAACAAAGCGGAAAAGATGCTACAGGATGCCAGACGAACAGGTAAATTCGAGCTCGTCAAGCATTGGGAGAGAGAGCTTGCCTTTAACGGTGCTGGGCATTATCTGCATACGATATTCTGGTTCACTATGAAGCCAGGCGGTTCTAAAGACCCTGACGGCCCGCTTGGCGAAGCCATCAAACGGGACTTCGGCAGCATGCAGGCCTTCAAGAAGCATTTTTCCGAAGCGGCGGAAAAGGTCGAAGGCGGCGGATGGACGATTCTCGTTTGGAGCCCGCGCAGCAGCAGACTGGAGATCCTGCAGGCCGAGAAACATCAGAATCTGTCCCAGTGGGATGTTATTCCGCTTTTGCCTTTGGATGTCTGGGAGCATGCCTATTATCTGAAGCACCAGAACCGCCGTGCGGATTATATTAAGAACTGGTGGAACGTCGTCAATTGGCCGCATGTGGAAGAGCGGTTCCGTGCAGCCTCAACCATCCGCTGGACGCCTTATTAATACTGATGCATAAAGGGCTGCCCTCAAGCAGGAAAACCTGCTTGGGGACAGCCCCTTGTATGGTTCTATAGGATTAGATACTACTAGCCCAGAAGTGACATGAACTCCGTGCGAAGCGCCGTATTGGTACGGAATTCACCTCGTACAGCAGACGTTACAGTCTTACTTCCCGGCTTCTTCACGCCCCTTGCGCACATGCACAGATGCTCGCCCTCCAGCACGACCATTACGCCGTGAGGCTGAAGCACTTCTTCCATGATGTTCGCGATCTGTGTGGTAATGCGCTCCTGGACCTGAAGCTTGCGCGTTATGGCTTCCACCAGACGAGCCAGCTTGCTGAGACCGGCGATCTTGCCGCTTGGAATATAACCGATGTGCGCAACACCGAAGAACGGTGCCATATGATGCTCACATTGGCTGTAGTAAACGATATCCTTGACGATTACGAGCTCTTCATGCTGCTCGTCGAAGGTTACACCCAGTACATCACGCGGGTCAACATCATATCCAGCGAAGATCTCCTCGTACATCCTCGTTACACGGGCAGGCGTATCAAGCAGGCCTTCGCGCTCAACATCCTCACCGATCAGCTTCAGGATTTCTCTAATATGATGTTCAATCTGTTCTCTGTTGTCTGAAACTCTGCTGTTCAGATAATCCTTAACACCGGCCATTGTTCAGTCTCCCTTCGACGCCTGGTATGGCTGGCAGATTATCTGCGGCCCGGCCTGTTTTGATTTTTCATCATGTGCTGCGCGCGCTGAATTTGCTGCTTGTTCATGTTATAGCCCATCTGCTTGGCCATCTTCTGCAGCATCTCCGGATCGCTCTGCATCTTCTCAAGCTGCTTGCGCAGATAGAACACGCCGACTACAAATCCGATGACCAATCCGACGATCAGCGTAATGATTGGAATAATAATATCCCACATGTGTACAAATCACCTGACCCTTTCTCTATGTGAAAATCCTTAAATTAACCAGCAATGCTCCCTATCATAGCATGTCCCAAGGTCAACTTGCAATCCCTTAGGCATAGCCCTCAAGCCCCAGCAGATAAGTCTTGATCTCAACTCCGCCCCCAAAGCCGACCATGGATCCATTAGCCCCGATTACCCGGTGACAGGGGACAATGAGCGGCACCGGGTTGCGGTTATTCGCACCGCCGACCGCACGAACCGCAAGCGGTTTGCCAAGCTGCTCCGCTACCTGCTTGTAGGAGCGCACTTCACCATAGGGGATACGTGCCAGCTCCCCCCAAACAGCCTTCTGGAATGAAGTTCCGCGCAGCTCCAGTGGCAGGTCGAAGCTGCGCAGGCGGCCTTCGAAATAGTCATGAAGCTGCCGCTGCGCCTCATCAAGCAGCTTGGATGGGCCTGCGGCAGTGTTTGCCATTGCCGCCCCGCTGCCGGGCCATTGCTTACTCAGCCACGCCTCCATCTGCTCCAGGCGTTCGGCATAGCCGCCGAATTCCACATGGCAGATGCCCCTGCTGCTTGCACAGACAAGCAGCGTTCCGATTGGTGAATCCAGCTCACGCCAATTAATCCGTTCTGCCTCCACCCGTCTGTACCCCTTCCCTGTCCTGATCGCTGACTTCTCCTGCCTGCCCGCTGGCTGCCGCACGCAGTCCAGCCAGCGCCTCCCTGATCATGGCAAGCGCCTGCTCATCGGACTCCCGGCCCGCTGCTTCCTCAAGCACTGCAGCAGCCTTCTGCCCGCCTATGCGGCCGAGTGACCACGCCGCTGTTCCGCGCAGCTCCGGCCGCGGGTCCTGCAGCAGCACATCCCGCAGCGGTTCAACAGCAGACGGGTCCTTGAAATTGCCAAGCGCGATGACCGCGTTGCGCTGAATCGGCTTGCGTCCGCGCCACGCAGAAGCACTGCTGCCGTAAGCCTCCTTGAACGCGCGGTTGCCCATCGTGAGCAGCGGCACAAGCAGCGGCTTGACCTTCTCGGGATCAGGCTGCAGTTCAGGCTGATGTGTCCAGTTCAGCCCCTTGTTCACCGGGCATACAATCTGGCAGGTATCACAGCCATACAGACGGTTGCCGATCTTGCGCATCATCTCATCGGAGACGAAGCCCTTGGTCTGTGTGACGAACGAAACACACCGCTGGGCATCAAGCTCCCCAGGCCCCACCAGTGCCCCTGTCGGACATGCATCTATACATTTGGTGCAAGTGCCGCATTGATCAGTTACGGGCTTGTCCGGGGGAAGCGGCAGATTGGTAATCATTTCGCCGAGATATACCCAGGAACCGAATTCCGGTGTAATTACGGCGCAATTCTTGCCGCTCCAGCCGATGCCCGCACGTTCGGCGACCGCACGGTCGACAAGCTCGCCTGTATCCACCATACTCTCCGCCCGAAGCTCCGGAACACGTTCCCGCAGCCACCACTCAAGCCTTGCCAGACGGTCTCTCAGAACATGATGGTAATCCATGCCCCAGGCCGACCTCGAGAGAATCCCCCGCCTCGCGCCAGGCTCGGATTTGGGTGCATCCTGAAGCTTCGACGGATAAGCGATCGCTATTGCGATGATCGACTGCGGGCGGTCGAATAACAGGGACGGGTCCGTCCGTTTATCCAGATCCGGCTCCTCAAAGCCCGACTCCCGGCCCAGTGCCCGGTGCCGGATCAGCCGTTCTTTTAGGGCCGTGAAAGGCTCTGGCGAAGCAACGCCGAGCTTATCAATACCAAGCTCTGGCAGTGCCTGGAGCAGTTCTTCTTTCAGCTGCTGGTAGTAACGATCCGTCGTTTGCCCCTCCGGCATCTGTTATCCCTCCTCCACTTCGCCTGGATTCAAACAAACTCGAAAACCGCCAGGACAGCCGCCGAATCGCTTCTCGCGCCAGCTCGCCTCAGCGGTTATTCCAATTGTTATTGCTACAGCCCTTTAGTTCTCATTCCGCCCGCCGGGCTTCGGTTTCTGCTGCGCCCGTTCCTACAGCTTGTTCATATGCGTGATCGGCCAGATCACGAACTGTGCTTTGCCCTTAATCAGCGTAGAAGACACGGGCCCAAATGTCCGGCTGTCCTTGCTCGCACCCAGGTGCCGGTTATCCCCCATGACGAAGTAGGTGCCTTCCCCTACCTTCTGCGGTCCATAATCCACATCCTCAATGTCCACATCTGTATAGGACTCGACAAGCTGCTCCCCATTCAGGTACATCCTGCCGCTGCGTATTTCGACCGTATCCCCGGGCACCCCGATAATTCTCTTAACCAGGTACTCTGCCTTGCCTTCCGAATCCATCGGATCCTCCAGGATGACGACATCTCCCCGCTCCGGCTCGCCAATCAGGTAACCGATCTTGTTGACGAACAGCCACTGCTTGTCTTCCAGCGTCGGCTCCATTGAATGACCGTCCACCGTCGACAGGTTGAAGACGAACAGATGGACCAGCAGGACGATGACAAAAGCAATCCCCAGCGTCCGTGCCCAGTCAAGCAGCTCGCTAAGCCATCTTGGCCTGCCTCTCTTCTCTTCTGGTTCTCTATTCTGCTGCTTTCTTCTGGACCTTGCGCTCCTGGTTCCTGTTTCCTCTGTGCTCTCCACTACTTGTTCGTTCATCCTACACCCCGGTTTCTGATTTCCATGTATTATAGTAGCTTCTTACCAGGTCATCCGAGCGAAAGGGAGGCTCTCCCCTGCGTATCTTGTCCAGAAGCATGCCCAGCCCGGAAGCCACCTTGTTGCGAAGGTCACCGGGGTAGTGATACAGCTGCTTGTTCATCTCATATTCTTCCCGGTCCACGACATGAGAAGCTCCGTCCGGATAGCGGATCACGTCCAGATCGTAGTCAATATAGGTGTACACATTCTCATACTGGTGAACAGGCGACGCCACATTGCAATAATAGCGAACACCCGCGTGCTCCAGAAGAGCAACCACGTTAAACCAGTGTCCCGGCGCAAAAAAGGTAACGGCCGGCACCTTGCTGATCCAGCGCTTGCCGCTACCCTCCAGCACCGGCGTCTCTTCATTTATCAGAACGATCATGGATTCCGCCGCATGCTCCTCGTGGAGCCGCTCTGCAGGCACCAGCCAATTTTCCAGCCACATCCGGTGCAGAGAACCGTTATGCTTGAAGCTCTTGATGATTCTGCTCTCGTATGATGTCATCATTCAAAACCTGCCCTTGCATCTATTATAAGAAAAACGTCTGTCCCCGTATACCCGGTATACCTGCCAGCAGGCCCGTAGGCCTTCCCATGGCTATAGTATCGGCTGCATTCCCACTTTTACGTAGAGAATTCTGTCATAAAAAAGATAAGACCGTATAAGGGAGTCCTTATACGGTCTTATGCAGGGTTGGCTATAATTGTGCTGACTACCAATTAGCCTGCTACAATACTGAGCTTCTGAAAGGATCTGAAGAAATCCTTGGCAGCATAGCCCATTGATTCGTAAAGCGATAAGATTGGTTCATTATACTCGTCTGCAGTGATCAGGATCTGGCTGACATTCCGCTGTTCGAACCGCTGGCGAAGCGCGCCAATCAGCAGCTTGCCGATTCCTTGACGCTGATATTCGGGATGAACAGCAATCCGGTAGTAGTAGCCCCGGTTCTGGTCGATCGTGCCGATAATCATACCGACAACCTCTTGATTATTCGTAGCCACGAGCACGAGATCGCTGTCCCATGACAATTGCCGAGCAAAGGCTTCCATCGTTTCTTCATAGCAAACTTCCGTCAAAGTCGTTTCCAAAAGCTGCGTTAATGGCCGGTAATCCGACAGTTGAAAAGAACGAACCTGCATGAACGTAAGTCCCCCGCAATCACGTCATAGTAATATCTAATATATAGAAATACGACAGGATTTAACGAAATCCTGCATAAACCTTAAAAAAACGTTAAAAAATTTAACAAAATGACCGATTTAGGATGAAAACGCTTTAATTTAAGCGTTTTCATTAAAAATAGTTATAGATTTGTTAGTCTGGTATAAAAATTGGCGGTTCATGCCATCCTACTCCGGGTAAATAGTAGTGGTCTGCTGAAGCTCGGATCAAGCACCGACTTTCTAAACATTAATGTTGATTTATTACCCTGAATAGGCGATAATGAGCTTGATAAAAAATACATATAGGAGGTTTTCAATTACATGGCACATCAACTACCAGCACTTCCTTATCCGAACAATGCACTGGAACCGCACATCGATGAGACGACGATGATGATTCACCACGACCGTCATCACAACACATACGTGACGAACCTTAATGCTGCACTGGAGTCCGCTCCTGAGCTGCAGAACAAATCGGTTGAAGAACTGATCGCTGACCTGAACAGCGTACCTGAATCAATCCGTACCGCTGTCCGCAACAACGGCGGCGGCCATGCTAACCACAGCCTGTTCTGGACAACAATCGGCCCTAACGCCGGCGGTCAGCCAACAGGTGCTCTGGCTGATGCCATCAACAGCGAGCTGGGCGGCTTCGACAAATTCAAGGAAGACTTTGCGAAAGCTGGCGCAACACGCTTCGGCTCCGGCTGGGCATTCCTTGCTCTGACGCCGCAAGGCAACCTGAAGGTATACAGCCTGCCTAACCAGGACAGCCCGATCATGGAAGGCGACACGCCTCTGCTTGGTCTGGACGTATGGGAGCATGCGTACTACCTGAAATATCAGAACAAGCGTCCGGATTACATCGCTGCATTCTGGAACGTTGTGAACTGGGAAGAAGTAGGCAAGCGCTACGACGCTGCGAAGAAGTAATTGCCTGTATACGGCCGGTCGGGAACCAATACCTGACCGGCCGTTTCTGTTAACCGGGGGCGTTGCTGCTCTGCGAGTACTGTTACATGTAAAAGGAAGCCGGCGGACTGCTCATCCGCCGGCTTCCTGTCATTCGTTCTGCTGCTACTCTTGTCCGCCTTGCCCCCGCTGAACAGCTGAACCGCCCTGTTCACCCGGTGTTCCTTGTCTTGCCTGCTGAGGTCGTCCCTGCGCATCCGCTTGACGCCCCTCCGGCTTCTGCCGTGGCGGGCGGGACTGCTCAGAACCAGGCGTACCGGCTCCAGCTTGATGCTGCTGTCTCCTGCCCTGCTCACTGCCGGGCTGCCGGTTGCCCCCGGCCCGTCCTCCCTGTACCTGCTGCTCAGGGGATTGCGGCGAGCCCTTGCCCTTCTGGTGCTCCTGGCCTTGACGCCCCTCCCGGCCGCGGTAGCGCTGCCGAGGCTTGTGCTCCTGTGCAGGTGTGCCTTGTCCGCTTCCCTGCTGCGGCCGGTTAGCCTTGCCTTCCCGGTCGCGCCCTTCCTTGGCACCAGCGGATGCACCGCTGTCGCGGCCTCCCTGACGGTCTCTGCTGCGGCCGGGCTGTCCGCCCTCTCTTGCTCCATAACGCTGCCCGCCGTGCCGCGGCTCCCGGGAACGTCCGGGCCTGCCGCTGCTCTCCCCTTCGCGGGCTGAGGTAAAGGCTTGATCCTCAGTTTCTCTGGCGGCTGCCGTCGTAAGGGGTGCCGCCTCCAGCTCGCTCGACTGCCGCCGGGAACGGTAATGATTCGGCTGCTGAAACAGCTGCTCTTCCTGCTCTTCATCCAGATTAATCAAGACAGCATCACCATCAGCCACCTTGCCGCTGGATGTTTTCTGCAAAACGAAGTAGGCACAGCCAAAATTGCAGTATTCATTAATATAATCTGCTAAATTCGCAATGGTGCTTTCCTTCGTCGCCTTCGGATGCCCTTCCTTGAAGAAGCCCTTCAGCCTTAACTGGTTGTAGCCCCAATCACCTATGATATAGTCATATCTTTCGAGAACATCGCTGTACCGTCCCTTGAATGCTTCAAGGTTCCAGGCATTCTTATGTTCATGCAAGAGTTCATATGTTCTGCCGCCGATCTGAATCAACGATGAGCCCCCATTTCCAATCCGTCGTGTTATGCGTTTGCACGGCCTGCCGGCTGCGCCTGTGCCGCGGACTGTACCTGTTCGTGAGCATGGTAGGAGCTGCGGACCATCGGTCCGGATTCCACGTGGCTGAAGCCGCGCTTCATGCCTTCTTCCTTAAGCGCCTTGAACTCATCCGGGTGAACATAGCGCTCAACCTCCAGATGGTTCGGCGTTGGCTGCAAATATTGACCAAGCGTCAAGATATTGCAGTCATGCGCCCGCAGGTCATCCATCGCCTGAATAATCTCGTCCCATGTTTCTCCGACTCCAAGCATGATGCTTGACTTCGTAGGGATATCCGGCTGCAGCTCCTTCGCCTTGCGAAGCAGCTCAAGCGAACGGGAATATTTGGCCTTGGCACGAACCCTGTCCGACAAACGTTCGACTGTTTCAATATTATGATTTAGAATGTCCGGCTTGGCATCCATGACAATTTTGAGTGCATCCCAGTTTCCTTGAAAATCCGGGATCAATACCTCTACGCTGCACAGCGGCATTCTGGCGCGGATCGCCTTGATCGTGCCCGCGAAGATGGATGCCCCGCCATCGGCCAAGTCATCCCGCGCTACAGAGGTTACGACACAATGGCGAAGCCCCATCTGCTCGGCCGCTTCCGCCACGCGTTCTGGCTCCTGAAGATCGAGCTCCGTCGGCAGTCCGGTCTTGACAGCGCAAAATCGGCATGCCCGTGTACAAATATCGCCTAAAATCATAAAGGTGGCTGTACGGTTTGCCCAGCACTCATATATGTTCGGGCAGCGCGCTTCCTCGCATACCGAGTGAAGCGTCTTCGAACGCATCATGTCCTTAATTTCGGCATAATTGCCGTCTGTAGCCAACTTTATGCGAAGCCAGTCCGGCTTTGGTTCTTTGCTGCGTGGTTTCGTTCTCATGCACCATGACCTGCTTTCCTGTAAGCGGACAAGCCGCCCTTGTTAATGATCCGTGTCCTTATTATATCATGAATCGGATAAAAACCAATGATATGCAGTAAGCTAACGCTATAAAAGGAGGCGACGATTCAACATGCAGCGTATCTGGAAAATACAACTTACGGCCCTGAACCGCTGTGCAGCGGCCGCTCTGGCAGCGCTGCTCCTGTCGCTGGCAGCCGGCGGCACTGCTGCAGCTGCTTCAGCCCCAGGGGGCGCAGCTCCGGCTCCGAAAGCGGAGCCGCCTGCCGTCTTACGCAAGCAGCTGTTTGAGCAGATTGGAGACATTACCGGTATTCCGTGGCATTATTTGGCCGCCATTGACCAATACGAACGCACCCTCACCAAGGCGCGGCCGAAATCCCGTCCCAAACCAGCGGGCTTACTCGGCATCTATATCCCCCCCGAGCGCTGGGCCGGCGCGATGAATCCTGACAAGGAGCAGCCCGCTTCCCCCGCGACACTTAGATATTTTGGGGGCATTGGCCTTGACGGAGATGGCGACGGACTGGCGGACCCTGCGAATGATACAGATATCTTATATACAGTTGCCAACCATATCCTGGCTTATGGCACAACAGCTGACGACTTTGCCATCAGCTTATGGGAGTACTATCACAATACCCGTTCCGTTCAGCGGGTGCAGCAGTTCTCCAAGGTTTATGAGGCCTTCGACCGGCTCGATCTCGACGAGCATGCCTTCCCGCTGCCTGTAAGAAGCGACTATTCATACCGCAGCACCTGGGGATCAGCGAGAAGCTGGGGCGGCCGCCGGATTCATGAGGGAACCGATATTTTTGCCCGTTACGGCGTCCCTGTCCGCAGCACCTGCTACGGAGTGATTGAAGTCAAGGGCTGGAACAAATTCGGCGGTTGGCGAATCGGCATCCGCGATCTTGACAATGTCTATCACTATTATGCTCACCTGTCCGGCTTCGACAAGACACAGAAGGTCGGGGATGTCATTAAGCCCGGCACAGTGATCGGATGGGTTGGCAGTTCAGGCTACGGCAAGCCCGGCACCCAGGGCAAGTTTCCGCCCCATCTGCATTACGGGGTGTACCGGGACCGTGGACTGATCGAATGGTCCTTTGATCCCTACCCTATGCTGAAGGCATGGGAGCGCGAAGAATGGCGCAGGATCAAGCAGAAGAACAAGTAACACCCGCATCTCCAGCACCCTTGCAGCTTACCTGCGCCAGCCCTTTACCAGCCCCATTAGGCCGGTAAAGGGCTGATAATCATTGTAGCTGCTCTCCGCGCTGGACTCGTTGACGATGGACTCGCCTTATTCCTTTTTACGCGCCGGTATTCTGTTCTGACTGGTCTTCCGGCTCTGCTGATGAATTATCCTCCGCTTCGTGACCTTCGCTTGCTCCCGGCTCCCCGGCGGCTCCTCCAGGCGCCTGCATCGGAAGCGCGATGCTCGGAGGCTCCTGTCCCATCCCGCCAACCGGATTGCCCTTGTTGTCATAGTAGTACATCGGCACATCGCCAACAACCAGCAGATAGGAGACAGGAATTTCGGTCTCCACAATCTCGGGCTTCGTATCGAACGGAATGATGATCGCGACCTCCGCTTGAATCCGGATATAAACTTCCACAAGAATCATATTGATGCCCGCATCCGTCTGGCGGGTATTCAGATCCACCTTAACGGCCCCAACCGGCTCGAAGCGTACCGGGACCCGCGGTCCAAACGAGCTGATAATTGCGCTCCCGAGCGCCTGCCCTACCGGGATATGCTCCGGCACCTGACCGAGCTCCCCAAGCATGCTCTGCACGGTATTGATCGTTTCGGATGTAATGCGCATATGCTCGCCGTAGTTCAGCATGAAGCCCGATATTTTACCGTCACCGTTCGTCTTCCATTCCACCAGCTTCTCAAAATCGGAGTGACCGGCCACCTGTTCTGAGATCGCTTTATTGATGGATTCCGTCGCAATCTGCTTCACACGAATCGCGGCGACGTTCATCAGCGGCGGCTTAAGATTCCGCTCTATAAATACGAATGACTGGATGGCAAAGGCCAGCATCAGCAGCATGACCAGAAGCCACAGCCTCCGTCTGCCCAGCTTGCCGCCCCGCCTGCCAGTCCGCCTGCTTCTCCAGCGTTTTCTTCTCCAACCTGCCACGGCGCACCCCTCCTGTCCGGCTCCTTATCCCATGCTTATGCGGGCAGCTCCCAAAACATTTCGTGTTTCCCCAGGTCCTGTCATCCGCCTAAGGCTCGTATTCAAGGCATCATGGTATAATGGAGCCGATCAGTTTAACGGAACATAACAGGCTCTCTATACGTACAACATGAAAAAGACATCAGGCACGCTCTTCTTGCTGCCGTTACAAGACTGGAGGAAATTATATGTTTAACAGTGACTTTGGGCCAGGCGCAGGCTTCGACTTGATGTTCACCATCATTCCCATTCTGATGGTCATCGGTTTCGTTGTCGTTATTGGCGGCATTATCATGAACGGAGCCCGCTATATGAAGAACAAGAATGCCCCGCGGGAGACTGTCTATGCACGGGTCGTTGCCAAGCGTACTGAAGTGCGTTCGCACACGAATACAAATCACCATCATAGCGCCGATGGCAGCATGCACCCTTCCACGTCCCGCAGCTCGCGCACCTATTATTACATCACGCTCGAGTTCGATAATGGGCAGCGCCGGGAATTTGCGGATGTGAAGAATCTCTACGGCCTGCTGGTTGAAGGGGACTCAGGCTACGCCGCCATTCAGGGTGACTGGCTTGTCGCGTTCGAACGGAATGGGGGCTGACGAGGACAGATGTTTACCTTGAAGGAGAAGGAATACATGCTCGAGGTGCTGAAGCGGGATAAGAGGAAGAGCCTGTTCAAGCTCCGTCAATCCCCTCCCGAGCATGACCGGCTGATCGAGAAGCTGGAGCAGATGATCCGCAATGAACAGGTGAACCGGGAGCATCTGTAGGTTCGGTGCTATGGATGAAAAAAAAAGCCTTCGGACCATGCGCTTAACAAGCGCTGGCCGAAGGCTTTGTTAGTCTTGCGGACTCTGGAGGCATGATTCAGCCTCGTGCTGATCCGGATAAATCGTTCTCACGGCCGGCTGGCAGCAGCTCCGGCCGCTCGCAGGTGCTCTGCATGCCGTAGTGGCAGCCGAGTTCAGAAGCGTCGTGAAAGCCATGCATGGCTTCGAGCACATGGTACGCAAGCTGGCCTGATGCCCGGTGCTTCCGTCCGGTACGGATGGCCTCTGCCATATCGGCTGCGCCTATGCCGCGGGCATTATCGCTGCTGCCATGCGACAGCGCGACCTCTTCCCACTCACGCGACCCGGCGCGGCACAGCAGGACCGGTCCGCCGAATGTGTTCGGATCCGGCACCTGCAGTGTCCCCTCGCTTCCGTACAGCTCGATCCGCGGCAGCATGGAGCCTCCCTTAATATCAAAGCTGGTCACCAGCGTAGCGACAGGACCGGAGACGAAGTCGATCAGACCGGCAACATGGGTCGGCACATCAACCTCTATTTTCTGTCCGGCCTTGGGCTTGCTTGTAATCGTCCTCTCCGGGAAGGAAATCCGCGCAGAGCCTGTCACGCGGGCGATCGGCCCCAGCATAGCAATCAGCGCAGTCAGGTAGTAGGGTCCCATATCAAACATCGGGCCTCCGCCCTGCTTGTAATAGAACTCCGGATCGGGATGCCAGCTTTCGTGGCCTCCGGACATCATGAAGGCCGTTGCCCCGACAGGGATGCCGATGGCACCTTCAGCTATGAGCTTAATGCAGGTTTGAATCCCTCCGCCAAGAAAGGTGTCGGGTGCCGCTCCAACCAGCAGCCCTGCGCTGTTCGCCTTATCCAGCACTTGGCGCCCTTCCTCGCGCGTTACCGCGAGCGGCTTCTCCAGGTATACATGCTTGCCTGCCTCAAGCGCCTGCAGGCTGACGGCGGCATGCGCCTGCGGTATGGTCAAATTAATAACCATCTCGATTTCCTTGTCGGCCAGCAGCTCCTCCACCGAGCAGCCGCGAATGCCGTATTCAGCCCCTCTTTGTTTTGCCCGCTCGACATCCAGGTCAGCACAGGCGGCAATTTCCATAGAGCCAAAGCGGCCGCCATTTTGCATATAGATGCCGCTGATATTGCCTGTACCAATAATTCCAGCCTTCAGCTTATTCATCGCAGCGTACTCTCCTGTCCGCTAAATTACAGCTGGCTGTCCGCCATGCCGGTATAAATCTCTGTGCCTTGTCCCTGATCTGCCTTCGCCGCATCTTTGCCTTCCGCACACCAGAGGAAGCCCCGTCTCATCAGCTCCAGCACGGCCGGCATACGGACAATCTCCGCGACATGGCCAAGCGAATTATAATAGACTCTGCCGGCTCCCCAGCGCTTCGTCCAGATGACAGGCATATCAACCGGGCCGTTAGCCGAATGCGGGCCGGGAACAACCGGAAACCGGGTCGTCGCCAGCACTTCAACCGCAGGGTCGACATGCAGGTAATACTGCTCGCTCTTGACGGCAAAGTCTCCGATGCCTTGTACAAGCGGACTTGTGCTGTGCCGGATTTCCACTGTGTAATCCACCCCGTCATTGCCTGGATGAGCAACCCAGTTGCCGCCGGTCATGAACTGCCAATCGACATTCTCGCGAAAAGCATCGCACATGCCCCCGTGGCATCCGGCAAGGCCAACGCCCTGCTGGACAGCAGCCGAAACGTGGTCAACCAGCTTCTGCTCAATCCGCCCCATCGTCCATACCGGTACGATCAGGTCCAGTCCCAGCAGCTTGTCACGATCTGCGAATGCCTCCAGCGTATCTGATACCTCCACCTCGAACTGCTCCTTCTCCAGCAGCTCCCGGAAAATACCTGCGACCTGCTTCGGCTCATGGCCGTCCCAGCCGCCCCATACAATTAATGCCCTGCGCATATTCAATCCGCTCCCTTCAGGTATCCTTTCCCTGCTTAGCCTGCCATTGCGCTCCTAGCCCTTCCGCCAATCCGCCGTACATCCTACAGCTCGTCGATTCGAACCCAGCGCCGCTCATCAATGGACAGCTCCACCGCCTCCAGCACCGCCTGGCATTTGATTCCGTCATGGAAATTCGGTATTGGCTGCCTGTTCGCTTCAATCGCCTGCAGCAGCTCAACCACCTCATGCGTAAACGTCTGGCCATAGCCAATCGTATGTCCCGCAGGCCACCAGGCATCCATATAGGCGTGGGCCGGATCGGTCGCAAGTACGCGCCGGAAGCCCTGAACATCCTCATCATCCCCGGTAAAATAAACCTGCAGCTCGTTCATCCGCTCGAAATCAAATTTCACGCTGCCCTTGCTGCCGTTAATCTCGAAGGCATTCGTACACCGGTGTCCGGCGGCGAACCGGGTCGCTTCGAAGCTGCCCAGCGCCCCGTTTGCAAAGCGTGTCATAAACAGCGTCGCGTCATCTACAGTTACGGGCCCCTTGGGGCCGTCCGAGCTGCCGCTGGCACTGAGACCTGTCATGGACGAAGGCATCGGGCGCTCCTTAACGAAGGTTTCGCTCATGCCAATAACCTCGGACATGTCACCGACCAGAAAGTGAGCCAAGTCGATCAGATGGGCGCCGAGATCGCCATGCGAGCCGGAACCGGCAACCGATTTATCAAGCCGCCATACAAGCGGGAAGTCCGGATCAAGAATCCAGTCCTGCAGGAACCACGCACGAAAATGATAGATCTGTCCAAGCCTTCCCTCAGATACAAGCTTCCTTGCCAGCTGAACGGCTGGTGCGAACCGGTAGTTGAAGCCGACCATGTGCTTTACGCCCGCTGCCTCGGCTTCCCGCAGCATCTCCCGGGAATCGGCCAGCGACAGCGCAAGCGGCTTCTCACAGAAAATATGCTTGCCGGCCCTTGCTGCCTCAATCGCAATTTCCTTATGCACGTTCGACGGGGCATTGATATCAATGACATCAATGTCACTGCGGCTTACGAGCTCTCGCCAGTCCGTCAGGGCACTCTCCCAGCCGAATTGGCGGGCTGCTTGCCGAACGGCCTCCGCGTCCCGGCCGCAGATTGCCTTCATAACCGGCTTCGGAGAATCCGGGAAGAACATCGGTACATCCCTGTAAGCTTGGCTGTGAGCCTTGCCCATAAACTTGTAGCCTACCATACCTACACGAATTTCTTTTGGCTCCATGATTCTTCTCCTCCTAGACTTGATTATCCCCGCTGCTTGTAAACTTCTGATGCTGCTGTTCCGCGGCGCTTAGGATTTGATTCGTAACCCGCCGGACGATCGTCTGCAGGCTGAAGGACTTCATGATCAGACAACAGGCTGCGACGACTGCCGGACGACTAGGCTCGTGGGCAGCACCTCTTGAAACACTGCGCTGCCGCCTTCTCCCAGCTGTTCCAGCAGACTTGCCGCCGCCAGCCGGCCCATGTCGTAGAAGGGGACCTGAACGGTAGTCAGCGGCGGATCAGACAGACGTGCGGCATCCGAATCATCACAGCCTACAACCGGGAAGTGCCCCAGACGCGGCTCCAGCTCTTTGAGTCCCTGAATCACCCCGATTGCCATCCGGTCGTTAGCCGCGAAGAGCGCATCAACACGGCCTGCCATCCTGTCCTTATGAACGATGCCAGCTGCCTCGTAACCGCTCTTGCGGCTGTAATTGCCCTGGTAGAGCAGGCGTTCATCAAGCGTTATTCCTGCTTCCGCCATTGTATCTGCATAACCTTCAAGCCGCAGCCTGCTTGTTGCATAATGGGGTGAGCCGTTCAGGAAGCCGATCCTCCTGGACCCGCCCGCCAGCAGATGTCTGACCGCTTCCCGGCTTCCGCTGCGGTGATCCGCTGCGACCGAGCTGATCTGCAGCCCCTTATAATCATGGTCAACCAGGCACAGCGGCAGTCCCTGTCCGGCTGCAAAGCCAATGCTGGCCCTCTCCTCCGGCAGATCGCTTGCCCCCAGCACAATGCAGGCATCGACCCTGCGGCTGTGGAAGAGCGAAGGGTAGTCATACGTTTCCGAAGGGCTCCGATGCAGCAGCAGGAGCCCGTATCCCCCTTCGCGGACCGCCTCTCCGATTCCGCTCAAGATTTCGGAGAAGTAGTAGGTAGAGAACAGCCGGACCTTCGGCACATGCGGAAGCACCACCCCAAGGTTCCCGCTTCGGCCTCTCGCAAAGCTGGCTGCTACGGCATTGAGGTGATAGCCGAGCTCCCTCGCTGCCTCCATTACCTTCTTCCGGGTTTCCTCCCTTACCGGTCCGACACCGTTCAGCACTCTTGATACCGTCGCCTCGGAAACCCCGGCCCGTCTAGCCACCTCACTGCGTGTTGCCATATCTGTTGATTACCACCCTAAGTTGTATTCGCTTTCATGTACACGTGTACATTTTGCCATGCGGCAGTCCTGCTGTCAACAAATCGCTGGGTCTATATATTTCCTGTCCTCCTGCTCAAGCAGAAAAAAGCCAGCCTCACATGCCCTTGCAGGCATTGATTGAAGCTGGCGGATCCGGCTTTGTTCAGTCGAACAGCTCTCCCAATTGGTCGAGAAAGTTCTTTTTCTTCTTCTTCCCGTAGTAAGGGTCCTTATAGTTCCCGTGCCCGTGGCCCGGCTGGCTGCCGTACTGCCCTGGACGGCTGTTGTTGTAATTCCCCTGATTCCCGCCAAAACCGCCTGGATTAGGGCTGTAGCCTCCCGGAGTTGGGTTATATTGGCCGCCGCTGCTGCCTTGGCTTCCATATTGGCCGCCGCTCTGCTCTCTGTGCCGCTCGTTGTGCCACTGGTTGAATTCCTCCCGGATCTCCCGGACGCCGCCCATCAGCTTGTCCAATTCGCCGCGGTCGAGCCATACCCCTTTACACTGCGGACAGATATCAATCATAACGCCGTCCTTCTCAACTTCTCTCATTCTGATGCCGTCACATACCGGACAATTCATTGAATCAGCCTCCCTTCCCTTATGAGCTTATTATACGTGCCAATCGACCCGTTCGTCTCTAAAACCTGACTAAAGCCGTAACCTATTTGAATTAGACCTGCTGTCCCGTAAGCCAGACCGTCTTCTCCTGAACCGGCCGCCTTCTTCCCTCTGGAAGCTCAATATCCGGATATCCGAGATAGATAAGACCTACGAGCACATCGCCTTCCTTCAGGCCAAAGGCGCTGTTCATAATCGGGTCGTACATCGGCTCACCCGAGCGCCAGATAGCCCCGAGCCCTTCCGCATGAGCGGCAAGAAGCAGGTTCTGGACCGCTGCATGCGCCGCGGCCAGTTCTTCCCTGCGGTCTACCTTGGGAGCATTGGATGGCGAGACCGCTGCAGCTATAATTACAGGCGCACGATAAGCTTTGGCCGCATGCTTGGCCCTAAGCTCGGCCAACGCTTCCGCATCCGCAGTCTGCGCCTGCTCAGCGGCAATATCCGCATAAGCCTGAGCCAGCACATCACGTCCTTCACCCGTCATCACGAAGAATCTCCACGGCTCTGTCGCATGATGGCTGGGCGCCCAGTTCGCCGCCTCCAGCAGCCGTTCAACCTTTTCCCGCGGCACCGGGTCCTGCTTGACCCGGCCAACTGTCCTTCTGCCCCGTATCGCTTCGTAAACATTCATGTTATGAGCCTCCTCACCATGTATTAACCGCCGGTCGAGCAGAGCAGCCTGCTAATTAAGCTTGTTAATAAATGCAGCCTGTTAAGTAATTTTATTAATTAGGTTTATTAATCTAGCTTGTTGATTAGCATGAGGCAGCTGGCCGTTTGCCGCGCAGCAAGTAAACCTTATCATGCATCACCATTGATAATGAATCTCATTACCCTCTAACCTGATTGTATACGCTCCTGCCTGCCGGATGCAAACCCGGGTTACAAGGCTGCGCTTATACGCTAACGAAACTGACAAACGCTATTAGCCCCCAAAAGGCCGATTCTGTTCTGTAACGAAACTGACAGTCGCTAATGCCCCAATAATCCAGGGATTCAGGCCTAAATCACCAAATAAGACAGCTCATGTTCGTTACAATTGAGCAGGCATCGAATTTGCAGGATTAGCATGTAAGAGTTTCGTTAGCCATGCAGATTAGAAGTCTGAAGGAAGCCGAGAATGAGATGACTTCATTCGCTTGCGGAGTGTTCAGAGCCAGCTCCTGGTATATATGCATAGTTGAAGGATAGTCTACTTCGTAGGTCCAACGCTGAGACGGCCGCCGGACGGCCCTGCCAGATATAATGGCGCCAAACAGCAGAAGGGAACCGTCCCTATCGGACGGCCCCCTTATTATCTCTGCTAAGCCTGCCGGGATAACCGGCCGCCGAGGCAGCAATACGGTCCTGCTCCCAGCCTTCCAGCCATTTGACAGGATTCTATTAAGAATCCTGCAGCAGCAGGTTATACAATGACTGCGCGCTCTCAGCGCGGCTTAGATTTGATTGAGGCTCAAACCGGTTGCCCGAGCGGCCTTGCAGCAGTCCCGCTGCCGCAGCCCGGTTGATTGCATCCGCCGCCCAGGAGCTAAAGGCGCCGGCATCTGTGAAGATGCTATCACGGCTTCCTGTGTTACGGCCGTCCGGCGATCCGGACAGTGCCAGCTTATCGGCAGCACGCATCAGCATGACCGCCATCTCCTCTCTTGTAACCAGTTCGTCAGGAGCAAAGCGCTCACCGCTTCTGCCTGTTACAATGCCAGACTGGTACGCAGCCGCTACTGCTTCCGCATACCATGCGCTGTCCGCAACATCGGCAAAACCGGCGCCGGCTCCTCCTCCTTCTCCCTCCAAGCCAAGTGCCCGGACAAGCATCGCCGCAAACTCAGCTCGAGTTACGCTCCGGTCCGGCTGGAAGCTGGTTGCTCCCGTCCCTCTAATAATCTGCTTGGCTGCAAGCGACTTGACCGCCGCAAGCGCCCAGTGATCTTGCCCCACATCCGTAAAGCTGCGGTTCACAGTCAGCACACCGTACATGCTGAAATGACTGACAGCTGCGGAAACCGTTCCGTCCTTCCAAACGCTTCTTACATATTCAAGTTCTCCATTTTCACTGATATAGAAAATACCGCTCATATCACGGGATATCGACTCGCCAACCGCAAAGGTCAGAACGACAGGCTTCTCAAAAGCAGTCAGGTTATGGCGCTTGCCATCCTCCTGCATGACTGCCAGACTGAAATCAAAAATCTCTCCTGCAGGCGTCACGTTCACTGTGCCGCTGCCGGCCTGCGTCAGAAGGGCCCCTCCGGCTTCCCCGAGCGGATTAATATCAATGATCAGCTGACCGCTGCTTCCGTCCGCAAGTGCTGCGGCATCACGCAGCACTTCGGCTGGCAGCGTCATGTCCAGTCCTGTTCGCTTCAGCGTCAGGGTTCCGTTCTTAAGCTTCTCGCCAGTTGTCATAGGGAGCACAACCCGCTTGATGCCCTCACCTATCGCCAAGGTGGCGCCCCCTTCGTTCAACGCTGATTCAAGCTGCTTGACGTCAACGGTTTGCGTGGTCTGATCCTTTTCAGCCGGCACAGCGCCGGGGACTGGTGTTTGACCTGGTGTTTGACCCGGTGTCCCACCTGGATTGCCGCCAGGCTCCCCGCCAGGGTTACCTCCCGGATTGCCGCCAGGCTCCCCGCCAGGGTTACCACCTGGATTGCCGCCAGGCTCCCCGCCAGGGTTACCACCTGGATTGCCGCCAGGCTCCCCGCCAGGGTCTCCCCCTGGATTGCCACCAGGCTCCCCGCCTGGATTATCACCTGGCGTTCCACCAGGCTCCCCGCCTGGATTACCGCCTGGCGTTCCACCTGGCGTTCCACCTGGCGTTCCACCAGGGTTACCGCCAGGCTCCCCGCCAGGCTCCCCGCCCGGCTCTCCGCCTGAGCCATCTGTACGTGTGATGTTCAAGACTATCGTCTTTGTTGCCTGACCGGCCCGGCCTTTATCCGTATACCATGGCTCAGCGAGGGTTTCGGCCGTCGGCTCGATATGCAGCGTGAACGTGTTCAATCCCGGGTTGAGCGGGATATTGTCCAGCTCCACATGACCAAATGCGTCCATAGCCTGCTCCGGAATTGGCTGGCCGTTAATTGTGAACTGCACGCCATAAGGCACATTGGCCTTGAGCTTGAAGCTGCTCTCTGCCGTTGTGTATTCGATATCTTCTCCATAGGAGATTCGCGGCATCGAGACAATCATCGGCATATCCGCCCAGCGCAGCACATAGTCATTGACAATCATACGGTTGCCGCCCTGGTTGGTGATTTTCAGCTTCATATTGGTGTCGGTGGAGCTGTATGCCCAATTGCCCCGGTCATTCCGGTCATCCGGAATCCTTGCATGGCTGGTGAAGGCCTCTGTCTCCCAGCGCCCGCGCGCATACTTGTATTCAATAGATTTGCCGGCCATCATCTTGAAGGTATACTCCACTATACTCCGGCTTGTCGCCCCGCTCGGCACCTGCAGCTTCGTGGAGCTGACATTCCAGCCGTTAAAATCTCCCGCAATTGTAATGTCATCCGCTGCCGGCGTATACTCCGGTACATGCAGCCGCATCGTGACATCGATCATTACAAGCTTCGGTGTAACGGCGGCTTCATTGGATACCGCTCGATTGTAAGCCGCGTCATAGGCTGCGACCTTGTAACGGTAGGCCTTGTCGTTGCTGACGGTGAAATCCTGATAACTTCTCGCCTGGCTGCTGACGGTTGCGATCCTGCGGAAATTCGGGCTGTCTGCATCCGCTGCCGCACGGTATATTTCGAAGCCCGCCACCGAATTATCCGACGATGTCCAGTTCAGAGCCGCCCGGCTGGATTCCTGCAGGATTTCGGCCAGCACTGGCGCTTCCGGCGCAGTTGTGTCCGTCTGATCCTGCTCTGCCATCAAGCTGGCAGTTGACGATTTCGTCCACGTATCTCCCTGGTCAGCCGTAAAGGCAGCATAGTACGTATAGGCCCCGGCTGTCACCGGCTCAAACGCTGCTTCATAGCTCTTCCTGCCGTCAGCCAGATCACCGCGATACTTCAGCGCCGTGTAATCCGCGTCAGCCGGGTTCATGCCTTCAGAATAGTAATACAGCCGTCCCTGCAGCTCTGGGGCCGCCTTTCCGGCATAAGCCGGATAGTCCGTCAAACCCGGTACGTTTACTGCCGTTTCGATGGCATACGTACTGCGGCCAACGCTGATGGTCATATCCGCTGCAGGCTGCGTAATCTCAACCGACTGAATCGGATAAGACGGCATAGCGGATATCATCCTTCCCACTCTGCCCTCCGAGCTGCCTGCAAACGCAGTTACGGCATAGTAGTATCGCGTAGCGTTCGCAACAGCGTCATCCTTGAATTCAGCTGCTCCGGTCACGGTGCCAACCAGCTCCAATGCCCCGCCTTCCATCAGTGAACGGTACACCCGGTAGCCATCCACATTCTGCAGAGGCTCCCACGACAGCGTGACTGATCCGTTGCCCGCCGCAGCTTGCAGCTGCATCACATCAGGCACAGGCGTCAGCGTCTCGTTCGAGACCATCATAACGCCGCTTTTGGCAGGCAGGGTCAGGGCAATTTTGCCGTCCTTCACCACCGCCGTTATGCCGCTTCCCAGCTGATCCGCAAGCGTCAAGCCATCCGGCAGGAAGCCCGCAGCCTTCGCTTCGAATGTCGCAGCTTCTGTACCGTTATTAATGGCCACAAGGCCGCCCTTGGATTCATTCTTCCGGGCATAAGCAATCACACTGCCTTCCGCGTACGCAAGCTTAAGCTCGCCTGTCCGGAACACTTTATTGTTATGCCGTGCCGCGGCCGCCTTCTGATGAGTGTCGAACAGCCCGGCATAACGGCCTGTGCCCGCGAAGCTGCCGTTCTCTTCAGCAACACGCTCCCACGGGAAGGTCCGGCGTGAATCCGGGTCCTTGGTGCCTTCCAGCCCGACTTCATCCCCATAATAGATCATGGGGGCACCCGGATAGCCCATCTGGAAAATCGCCACTAGCTCCTGATCTTTCAGAGCCGCTTCCGATGCAGCCGGCGCGGTCTTGATCCGCTCCTCCTCATAGCCCGGATACTCCAGCTTCGTCACGGAGCGCGTCGTGTCATGCGAGCCTACGAGATTCAGCATGACCTGCCATGCTTCCTCCGGATAATCCTCGCGAATGGATTCCAGCGACTGATGGAAGTTAGCTGCACTGCCGCCGCTCATAAAGCTCTGCAGCGCTGCCCGGAACCGGTAATTCATGACCGAATCGAACTGGTTGCCGAGCAGATAATGGGTAGCCACGCCCCACTCCTCGCCCAGAATAATAGGTTCTTCAATGACATTTCCGCTTGCATCCAGACGTCCTGCAGTTGACTTGACAGCTTCACGGAATTTCTCCCACGTGCCTTCCGATACGTCCGGCGCAACATCAAGGCGCCAGCCGCCTGCCCCCATCCACTGCCAGCGCTGGGACGCGGTGTTCTGCATAGCTGCTTCCGCTTCCTCATCGCTCAGTCCGGACAGATCATGCCCGATGACATACTCGCGGTAGCTCGGCAGGTTCCACTCATGAACGCCTTCAAGGGCATGCTCATCACCCGGCTGCGGCTCGACCGCATCCATAACCGGCAGAGAATCATAGCCCCACCAGGCATCGTATTTATAAATGGTTGCAACGCCGTCACGGTCCTTCGTCTTCTCGTTGAGAATGGTGAACCAGGTCGTGAACTCGAAGTCCTCCGGGTACTTGTAATTTGTTCCTGTAGCCGGGTTCAGCCGGGCCGTGTAGTCATCCCGCACCTGCTGCTCGGCATCCGCCAGCGTCATGCCCGGACTTTCATTCTGCAGGTCGTACACCTTCGCCCAATACTCGTAAGCACCAATCTCGGGATATTTCTCATACCGGTCAAAATAGATCGAGTCATCGCCGACATGGTTGAATACGCCGTCTGTGATCACCTTGATGCCTCTAGCCCGCGCTTCCTGTGCAAAAGCAATAAACACTTTGTCGGAAGCGATTCTGGTCTGCTCCACATTCAGCCCCGACTTCGGATCGCCAGGCGTATTGTAGACCGGCTCGCCAAACATCGGATCAAGATGCTTATAGTCCGTTGCATCATACTTGTGATTAGAAGCAGCCCATGCCACCGGGTTAAAATAAATCGCCGTTACACCGATCGACTCCAGGTAATTCAGCTTCTGCTGCACCCCTTGGATATCCCCGCCGTAAAACTCATTGGTCCAAATGCCATCCGTCACGGCATCCGGGTAGTAAGGCTTGTTCTCCGGCGTGCTGCGGTCTGGATTCTCCGGAATCGTGCTCCAGGTGCCTGCTATCTGTTCAGGAACCGGCTCCCCGGGTACCCCTCCGTCAAAGTATTGCAGCGGATAAGCCAGGATTCTATCCTGCCCATCCGTCTTCACAACCTCGCCGCGATAGCCGTCCACCACCTTCGCGCGGTTGTTGTCCTTGCTTCCGTCGAAGAAGCGGTCCGGGAAAATCTGATAAACGACCGCATTTTTCATCCAGTCTGGTGTCTGGAAATCAGCCGCATATACGGTGAGATCAAATGGCAGCGCCCCCTCTTCAGCAGCAGTGCCGCTCCCACCGCGGGAGTCGTCATCTCCGTACTCGACCTTAACCGGTCCGTCAACAAGAATGAATTTGTAGCCCCATATGCCAATCCCTGCAAAAGCCGATTTCGGAATCGTAACTTCATAGTAGTCACGTCCCTCCAATACCGTCGCCTTGCGCATGTCATAGGTTTGCGCGAGCCCCTTCGCGTCCGTCAGCTCTACACGCGCCAGCTGGACATCATCCTGTGCAGTGGCTATGCGCAGCGTGACATCCTGCTGCTGCTCGGCAATAGCACCGAATGGACGCTTAAAGGTCATACTGCGGCTGTCGAACAGCAGGCTCTCCGTTCTGATCTGCCCGTCCGTTCCGCCAGGGCTGACCGTGTCCGCCGTCAGCTTCCGCTCTCCCGCATAATCGAGTGTGAATACGGTATAGCTGCCGTCTTCCACTGTAAGCTTGAGGTTCTCCCCATCCGCACCGTTTGCTCCATAGTTCTCCGTCCAGTCGGGACCGAAGACCGCCTTCACCTCATAGGTTCCGGCAGGCAGTGACCGCTGCAGCTTGAACACCGATCCGTCAAAGTAATAATCAATCATATACAGCTTCGAATCTGCCGGCGACCAATCGGCCGCCTCGCCTAGCCGGGTCTGCAAATCCCCAGCAAGCCTCGGCCATTTGTCTTCCGGGAAGGAAGCCGTATACTGCGGAAGCCCCTTCACTCCCGGCACCGATATTCTCGCAGCCTGAATATCCTCATTCACATAGAAGCTCACATCCCCGGCTTCGGGAAGCGTCAGCTTAAAGTTTCCGCCTTCATCCCCCATCGCCCCGTCCCAGCTGTTATTGCGGGTCAGCTTGAACTCATGGGTGCCCGCTGCCAGCGGCAGCGTTACGGCATGAAAGCCGCCGGTCAGATGCTTCATTCTGCTTGGCTCATGGTCAAGCTCCCAATTGTTCATTGTGCCTGTAACAGACCAGGTGCTGTGTTCCCCTGGCTGTTCCATGAATGCCGGCCCCGCAGCCTCACTTCCCGGTTGAACTGCAGCGTAAGCGCTTTCCGAAACCGTCAGAACAGACAGCAGCTGCACAATCAGCGCGGCCGCCAGAACGGCTGAGGATATTTTCCTGAACCGTGCGAAACCTTTTAGCATTTCATCGACTCCTCTGCTATGTGATCATTCATGCCAAAATTGCAGACTCCCAGCCACTTGCGCATCTCCAACCAAAGGTGTTTTCGATTACTGACCCCTGTATTTAGTGAGAATCTGCCCCCTTTCTGTTAGGCGCAAAGCGTTTGTGACAACCTGCCGATCTCCTGCTTAATGTAGTACAAACGTTTGCACAATACACATGCATGAACTGCAAGCTCTTGGAACTTGGGCAGTTTATGACATGTTGGATATGTATCCGCGTTTTATTGTAAACGCTTTATTATCATATATCCTCCTTGATTTGTTGTAAAAAAGGAAAATCCGCCCTTTAGGCGGCATAAATAGGGGTCCATCAGCAGTTTTCTTGAAAGCGCTAAATTTCCCTCTTTCTTACGTTGATTTTCACATTTGTCTTGTTTCGTATCCTGTGCCGGGTGCTTTGTTCTGGCGGAAACAGCCAAATAAACGTTGTTTACATCATGCCTCTCTATGCATTACCATAAAGGGAAAATGAAAGCGGCGTGACAGCTGGTTGAAGCTTCAATCGTTTGCATGTAAAGGGGATTCCTACTATGAGCGTTACTATCGTTGATATAGCCAAGCAAGCGGGAGTTTCCCCGTCTACCGTCTCACGCGTCATATCCGGGCATCCGAAGATCAGCCCGGCTACGGTGCGGAAGGTGAAATCCATCATGGAAGAGTTGAATTACCATCCGAATATAATGGCCAAGAGCCTCGTCTCTAAAGTGACGAATACGATCGGCATCCTGCTGCCGCGCCCCGCTGAGGAGCTCTTTCTCAATCTCTTCTTCTCGGAGATGATCCGGGGTGTCGTAACACAGGCAGCGAGGTCGAGCTACGATCTGCTGATGGCTACAGGCACAACGGAGCGCGAGGAAGTGGAAGCGATCACAAGACTTGTGCGGGGACGCCGTATAGACGGTGTGATCCTCTTGTATTCCCGCCAGGCAGATCCGGTCATATCGTTCCTGAAGGAAGAGAAGTTCCCGTTTGTCCTGATCGGCCGCAACGATGAGCATCCTGATATCCTGACAGTTGACAATAACAATGTGCAGGCAGCATTTGACGTAACCCGCCATCTGATCGCACAGGGGCATACAAGAGTCGGCTTCGTAAGCGGACCTCCTACCCTGACTGTCTCCCGTGACCGTCTGGAAGGCTATAAACTGGCTATGCAGCAGGAAAATCTTTCGGTCAACCCCGAGTGGATCGTAGAAGGCGATTTCCTCCAGGAGAGCGGTTATCGGGCTATGTCATATATCATGAACCTGCCTGAGCGTCCGACTGCGCTTGTGGTGATGGACGATCTGGTCGCCTTCGGCGTTCTGGGCGGACTCACTGAGCTTGGCTACAAGGTACCTCAGGACCTGTGCCTCGCGGCATTCAACAATACCCCTATGTCAGAGCTGACCTCTCCTCCGATCAGTTCGGTTGACATCGGCATCTATCAGCTCGGGTATACAGCATCCCAGACCCTTTTGCGCGCTGTGAAAGGCGAGACGGTTCACCAGAACCGGGTCCTGATTCCGCACCGCTTCTTCCCGCGGGAATCTTCTTTGCACACCATTCACAAATAAGGAAGCGTTGCTCGCTCTAACGCAAGCACCCCATACAGGACAGCCGCCGGCTGAGCCCGTATGGGGTGCTTCTTTTGTTTTTATTCCGTAACTAATGGTGACCGCTGTGACTGTTGTCCGGCTGTGCTTCTTCCTCAGCAGCTGTATCAGGGGATTTATCTGCATCCGTACCGTTATGCCCGCTGCCCCCGTGGCTCTCGTGTCCGGCTCCCGTGCTCGAGACGATCTCAAGCCGTGTATCCAGCTGCCCCTGTACGCCCGCAGTAAGCTGAGCTTCACTACCAGTCAGCCACCCGTGGTTATAAGGGCCTTCCGTCGGCGTCTTATCAAACTTGGGCTGAAGCTCCGCCAAATATTCCGATACGGCATCCGGCACAGCGCTCTTATCAACAAGCAGCAGCGGCGAATGTTTGCCCAGATGAGAGAATGGTGCGGCGGCAATCGCCAAAGCCGGGTCTGAACCAGCGCTCAGGAAAGAGAAATTAGCGCCAGGCTGGGTGATTCCCCACCCAAATCCGGTTGCAGGGTCGGCGTACCGGGCAAAAGCTATCGCGTTGCGGTGCGGATCCTCCCCCGCAATCCGGACAACCCGGCCGTATTCCTGAAGCTTCTGCTCTACCTCACTGGAAACTACCGCTTCCGGTCCAAGCAAATAGATATTGGCTTGTCCGCCCCTTGTCTGGAGCGCCTGAGCCGTCTCTTGCGGAACCGAATCCTTGGTAACGTACAGCAGCGGCTCCGGCATATGGGCAATCCAATTCGCTGCAGGAAGGGTATACGTCGCCTGCTCCATCGAGCCTACTACAACCGATTGCGGGACACTGCCCGTAAGCTTGGCATAGTACGCATCGATCTGTCTCCCTGTTTCAGCAGGGCTGCCTCCTTCAATTCTGTCGGCACGGTAACCGAGCGCTTCTATCTGGCTGCTCACCTCTTCGCTGAGCTGGCCTACCAGCAGCACCTGTACGCCCTCTGCGATTCCGGCAGGCTTCAGCCGCTCCATCTCCTTCTGTGTCACGTCCGGCAGACTCCCCTCGCCGTCCGTGAACAGGACAGGTCCGTTAAAGGGATGATGGACCAGATTCACGCTTGCGAGCGCTGTCTGCCAGTCCGCCGGATTCACAACAATGATGCCGCCCGGCCGGTTGCTGTCGTCTGTCGCCATCCACAGCATCCTGGAGACAAGCACCGCCGCCTCTGCAGGATCATCCGTGTTTACGCGGGTCGTATTCTTCGAAGCAATCCACGGAGCAGCCTCCCCTGAATTGGCCGCTGCCTGTCCGGCATTCCCCGAATTTCCGGCGCCTTGATTAATCTCTCCTGTGCCGGCATTTCCGTTCCCGGTGCAGCCTGCAAGGAATACAGCTATAACCGCTGCTGAGGCTGCCAGCTTGATCCTTTGCTTCATGTGTATCCGCTCCTTTTTATATAACTATGCTTATATCATTCACCTGTCAATTTCAACACTACCCCCGTAGGGTATATTGTGGTTACTATCATACTATGTTCCCTTCATCTTGTGCAACCAGGCAGCGCTAATACAATCAATTATGTCACAATCCATGCTCTATAAAACCTGCCTGTACGCTCGTAACCGTATTGTTCATGCCCGCCGGATGATTCTTCCGCATTCCGGCAATGCTGTAAAGTATATAGAATCAGACCACTTCGGTCACCCGGGAGGCACTGATGAACATCGTAAATGAGGGGCAAATGAGGCTTCTGCAGCTTGAAGACGGTTCTTACTGCCTCGATACCATTATGGCTGCCTATGAAATGGAGCTTGCGGAAGAACCTGGGGATAGATGCCATTCTTATCCTGACACAACTGATTCTGTTGTAGAGGAAGCCAGGCAGCTGCTGATCAGGCACTATCCCAACTACAGCGTCTCACGTATACGGCTTATTGCCGGCGGCATAGCGATTCTGGCTGTCTCCCTATTTGGCAGCGGGGAGCATACGGCCGCCGGCAGCCTGCCGCCTGGTGCTCTACAATCTAATACCGCTTCCGCCGCAGCTGCCACCGTATTTCTGGATGGCAGACAGCTGGCAGCACCGGCTGTTCTGCTGAATGATACGGTATATGTACCCATCCGGATCATCTCGGAGTCCCTGCAGGCTGCTGTTAGCTGGGACCCGGCAACCCGTACAGTCGTCATCAGGCAAAATACCGACACGATAACCATTCAGATCGGCTCTCCTTCGGCTGTCGTGAATGGCCGGACCATTGCCACGCCATCGGCCTTTTTGTATCAAGGAACCGCTATGGTCCCGCTTCGGTTCGTAGGCGAAGCACTTGGCCTGGATGTCAGCTGGGATGGGGATGCCAAGCGAGCAATCCTGCAGACCAAATCGGCCCTGTTATCTGTATCTTCGCCGTTTCACATCGTGGGCGCAGGCGAGTCGCTGTGGAGAATATCTCAGCTGTACAATACAAGCATTGATGCCCTGCGTAAGGCTAATAATCTGCCGGGCGACCTGATTCAGCAAGGCCAGCAGCTCGTTATTCCGCGTGCCTTCCACACCGTATCCAGCGGGGAATCCCTGTGGATTATTGCACGAAATTACGGTGTATCCGTTCATGCACTAGCCGCGGCAAACCGGTTAGCCAGCGATAAAATTTCTCCCGGCGGGCGGTTAGTCATACCTGCTGCGCCCAAGACCATGACCGCTGCGCCGGAACAAGCCCTTGCAGCTCCGCAGACACCCCCGGCATCAGCTGGCGCAACCGCGACCTACCGCAGCCACACGGTTCGCTCCGGTGATAACCTCTGGAGCATCAGCCAGCAGTATGGTATGCCTTATCTGGATCTGCTTAAGCTCAATGGCATGACAGACAATACCGTGCTGCGCATCGGGCAGTCGGTTCGTGTAGCTGTCTACCACGTTCCAATCAAGCAGGCCGTCTCCTCAAGGCACGGTGAGGTTCTGGACTGGTGGACGGAAGCCAGGTATGTATTCTCAACCGGGAAGACGGCCACCATAACCGATTTTCAGACTGGCCGGACCTTTCGCGTGAAGCATACAATGGGCGGCAACCATGCAGACAGCGAGCCGCTGACCGCCCGGGATGCACAGATCATGAAAGAGATATGGGGAGGAAGCTACTCGTGGACCCCGCGGGCCATCCTGGTCGAGGTCGATGGGAGGCGTCTCGCCGCGGCTATGCACTCATTTCCCCATGGAGATGATACGATCGCTAATAACAACTATAACGGCCACTTCTGCATCCACTTTCTTAACAGCCAGCGCCACAGCGACGGCAGGATTCAGGAGTCCATGCAGAAGCAGGTCGCGATTGCCGCGGGGCGCAGCATAAGCTAAATTGGCTGGCATATACCGGATTGCCCCCTCAAACGAGAAGAAGCACGAAAGGCAGCTCTTGCCTCTCGTGCTTCTTCTATTATCCGCGCACGCTTGCACGGCATATTCCTATTCTTCCGGCTCATCCCATCTCTTGGAATAGGCCTTCTTCGTAACCCACAGGGTCATCCATGTGAGAATTACCAAAATAATGACAGCTCCTACCCACACGCCTCCTGGCACGCCCACCTTCAATCCCTCCTGTTGTCATAATCCGCGTATGGTATTATATTCTCCAGCCGATTAGCCTATCCTTCTTTGGGACTGCAACGGAGGCACAGGCGTGTTAATAGGGACGGGTGAGGAGAATAGGAGCAGGCTGCAGATTCTAATGTATCAGCAGACGATTAGCCAATCAGCACCTTCTCTTCCGGGTAGCGGTACTTAACCGCCTTCGTATTGCGTGTCAGGGCAAAGGCAAGTGTTAACGGGCCCAGACGTCCGATAAACATGGTTGCGATAATAATGACCTTGCCGGCAGGCGACAGCTCAGGGGTCAGGCCCATGGACATGCCGACCGTCGCGAATGCCGAAGTCGCTTCGAAGAGCAGCTCCAGGAAGTCCTTCTGCAGGGTATGCTCCGTAATCGACAGCAGCAGGGTCGACGTCAGCACAACCGCCATCGAAATGATGATGACCGCGAGCGCCCGGAGAATGATTTCGTGAGCTATTCTCCTCTTCAGCAGATGAAGATCCTCTTTACCCCTTATAATCATCCATACAGTCAGCATCAGGACCGCAAATGTGTTCGTCTTGATTCCGCCGCCTGTTGAACCGGAGGACGCGCCGATGAACATGAGCAGGATCATAAAGAACTGTGAAGCGGTCATCATTGCAGCGATATCCAGGGTGTTAAAGCCCGCCGTTCTCGGTACTAGACCCTGGAAGAAGCCCGCCCACAGCTGCTCCGATCTGGAAAGCGCACCGAAGGTTGCCGGGTTGAACAGCTCGACACAATAGATGAACAGGAAGCCGGCAGCGGACAGGATCAGCGACATGATGAGTACTATCCGGGTATGGAGCGTCAGGTTCCGCCATTTTCGCTTATTATAGATATCCAGAATAACGGTAAAGCCGATACCGCCAACTACAAATAGTCCTACGATGACAATGTTTACGAGCGGGTCGCCCACATAACGCATCAGACTGTCGCTCCACAAGCCGAAGCCCGCATTATTAAAGGAGGAAATGGAGTGAAATACGCCAAAATAAATCGCTCGCATCCAGTCCATATCCTGGCTCCAGCGGACCGCAAGCAGGGCAGCGCCTATCACTTCAATTATTAAGGCGGTAAGGAAGATGCCGAGGGAAAGTCTGACAACGCCCTGAAAGGATATGGCTCCAGTGGACTGCTGAAGCAGCAGCCGCTCCTTCAGGCCGATACGCTTCCCGATCAGTACCGCAAACAGGACACCGAATGTCATGAAGCCAAGCCCGCCAATCTGAATCAATATCATGATGACAAGCTCTCCGAACAGACTAAAGGTGCCCGCAGTGTCAAATACAACAAGACCGGTTACGCACACAGCCGAGGTAGAGGTGAACAAGGCATCCAGAAACCCGACGCTCTCCCCGCTGGCCGATGCTATCGGCAGATCCAGCAAAACAGCTCCGAGTACAATAAAAAAGGCAAAGCCGAACAGTATGATCTGGGGGGCAGTCAGCAGCAGCTTCCGTTGCTTCTTCTGCTTCTCTATAATGGTATCGCTTGACATACATGACTCCTATTCCGTAATCTGTTTCGGTTAATAACCGTAATCTCTCTATTCTGCTCTGTACTTCATCTCTCTACCCTATTCTCAGCTGCTTGAAAGCAGCTGCCTCCACCTGTCACGCCCTCTGCATTAGCGGTTCGCTTAACGGCAAAAAAGCCGCAGAGGATCTCCCTGCGGTCGTCGCAAAACGATACACAAGCATTCACCTTCCTCTCATAAGCTGCTTTGCGGTATACCGGGCAGCAAGCTTGGCAGCGGCAGTTCGGCCGCCTCTTGAACGCTGACGAGGTTAGCTGACGGATTCGGGCGTTGAGAGTCGCCCTACCAGTGTGCAGAACATGCTCCTGCACACCGGATTCACCCCTCACGGACCCAGAGCACGGCAGATGCAATCCTGCCCGGATCTCGTGTGTTGGTTCCCCCGCTTTTCCGCCTTGGCGAAAAATTAAGCGATTTGAACGTGTTACTGTATTCATCTTCCAATCGGGTCTACCTTTCGTATATTACGCCTCTGCGTCATTCCTGTAAAGCGGATGAAAACAGCTAAAACCGCCCTTTCCCGTTGAAAAAAGGCGGAATCTCAGCGGCAATAATGCACCTGCTTCGTGCAGCTTTTATTTTCTTGCTGTCGGTGCCATTTTCAAAGTTTTAGCACCCAGGCCGGCCATCTCATCGAGCTGTTCTCGCATCCGTGCTCTGGCTTCCTGGACAATCGCCTCGATATCTTCCCGGCTTGGGCGGTCAACATGGATACCAGCTATAACCGTTACCGTGCAGCCCAGCCTGCGGGCCGCCAGTTCCGCCAGTTCTCCTGCAAGCTCCCCTTCCCTGTGACCGGGCACAACAGAAACCTCCACCATAACACCTTCAGCAGATAAGCTTGCCGTTGCTGATGCCCCGATATGCGCTTCCCCGCCGCTTACCATGAACACAATGTCCCGGCCCATAGGAAGCTGAAGGATGTCCACCCGGCAGGGGCTTGGATGGTCCTGTGGTTGGTTCCAAGCCGATTCCCCTTCTCCCAAGGTCCCGCCAGCTCCTCCAGGATGTTCCCTCATTCCGTCTTCCTCCCCTGCGCCTTACTCTGTTACACGCAGCACAGCCATGGCTCCCTTAGCGGCGTGATTGAACTGATGCGTAACAATCGGATAATCGCCCGGCTCGGTTACGGTAACCTCTACTACAGCCCCGCCGCTCGCCGGCAGCATCACCGTCTGCATACCGTACAGGCGATTCCTCGGATTTCCATCCAGATAGACATCCTCCATAATCGTGCCGACTATATGGAACGAGCTGACCTCGTTCGGCCCCATATTATTCACATAGAATCTTACCTTATCTCCGACCCGTGCGGTAAACGGCTGCTCCTTAAGCGTAAAATCATCGCCGTTAAACACCACGTATGCCGGCTCATCATCAAGGAACTTCTGGTAGTCATTTTCTTCGTAGAATTCACTCTGTACAATTGTATATTCACGATCCACCTCGGCGTCGGTCGGATAGCCGTCCGCCGGCTCTACAATGATGGTCCCGTACATGCCGTTGGCAATGTGCAGCAGAACAGGCTGCGTTCCGCAGTGGTACATGAAGACTCCCGGACTGTTCGCCGGATAGACGAATGTGCCGTCCTCCCCCGGATGGACATCTATGAATTTGCTGGACGGTGACGCATGCACAGCATGGAAATCCATTGAATGCGGCATAACCGGGTCCAGATTGCGCAGGGTAAAGTGTATCATATCCCCTTCCTTCACCCGCAGTACCGGGCCGGGCACAGTGCCGTTAAAGGTCCAGGCGTTATAGATAACCCCCTCGGATATTTCCACGTTCGTAACCTGCGCTGTCATCGTTATATAGACCTGATTGCCCTCGCGGCGGATTTCCGGCTCAACCGGCGGCTGGCTCAGCGCCTCCTGCTCCTCCTGACCGCCTGGCTTCGGGTCGGCAACCACTTCCTCCGGCCTGCTTCCCGCATACAAGGCAGCTGCGCAGGCTATTACCATCAACACAGATGCCAGGCGCCTGAACGTAAATTGACCCATGCCCCATTCTCCCTTCTGCTCTCCTGCAGCCGTCTGCCTTCCCTATCACAGATACCATGCCTTAGCGTGCTAATCTATGCCATACCAAGCTGCGCTTTCGCTTTATCAGACATCATTTGCGGCGACCAGGCCGGCTCCCACACAACCTCAACCATTACGCTGCTTACGCCGGGCAGCTCCTCTGCCGCCCGCTCCACACTGCGGGTCATCATATCGTGCATGGGACATCCCGGAGTCGTCAATGTCATCTGTACCTTAACTCTGCCCTCATCCTGGACCTGTACGCCGTATACCAGGCCGAGGTCGACAATATTGACGCCCAGCTCGGGGTCGTAGACATGCTCCAGACAGGACATGACCTGCCCGGTCAGCTGCTGCTGCTCTTCCGTATACATGTGAGCATCCTCCTAAATGTATTAAGTAAGTGCTTTATTCTTTGCGTTTCCTCAGCGTGTAAACACCTGCGCCACCATCGCCATATAACCTGCAGCAGCCAGGGACAGGACGCTGCCGCCGATCATCGTAACGCTCTCTGTACCTGTACCGATTCCCAACAGGAGAACGGCCATGCAGAGAATGACGGCCGCAAGTCCTGTGTGTACGGGCTTCTCTGCCAGCAGCTGCCCCATAGTAGGAACCTGCTGCTTGCCGGCGAGCGGGCCATATTTATGCGTCCACCATAAGAATGGAACGATCTTGGACAGATAGCCCATGATCGTGATCCCTACCCAGCCGTACAGATACAGCCACAGGGCAAATACAACGAGGGTTGGCCGGCCCATCAGCTCCGGGAATGCCGCCATTAACCCTGCAGCTGCCGCGCATGCCAGCATCAGCATGCGGGAAGCCCATACCGCCCAGGCAATACCCGCCCCGGGATCACGTTTGAACCGCTTCTGTGCAATCTGGGAGATATGCACGTTATACAGCACCAGCGCTGCGGCCAGCAGACCGGCTGCCAATACCTTGACGGGCAACCAGCCCCCGAGGAAGCCGGCAGCACCTGCAAGCACGGCTGCATTCCATGTCAGCACGATCCAGGCCTGCAGCTTCTGAGGGTAATCATGCGCCAGATAGAACATCGGCAGCAGCTTATAGCTAAAGCCCGTGATCAGCATGCCAAACCAGCCAACCGTACCCAGCCAGATATGGGTGCCAAACAGCGCCTCATGCATACCGCCAAGAAAGTTGAACCGGAAATTCAGGCCCATCAGCATCCCGCTGAGTGCCGTAAGCGCCAGATAAGCGGCGGCACAAGCGGTGCTGACCGTGATGGCATTCCACTGCCCGGCCTTCCACAGCGTTGCCGCTAAATTGAAGACGAACAGCATGATCCCAGCGAATGCCAGCGTTGCAAAGGCGGCGATCCACTGGGTGTCCAGCAGCTTGAAGCCTGCAAGCAGGCCCGTTGCTCCCGCGGTGAAGAGTACATAGTGCACATAACCAAGCCGGATACTGTACAGCTTAGTCTGCAGGATAACGTTAATCAGCTGGTATACCGCCCCCATCGCGATCATTGTAGCCCAGCCCAGTACAATCAGATGCGCTTGAAACCAGCCATCCGGGCTGCGCGGCTCCGCTGCCGCCCAGCCGGCAAAATCAGCAAACGTCAGCAGGTGGAACAGCACGAAGCTGATCATGCCTGTTAGGATGAATGCGAATGGCAATCGGAACATGCCGGCCACCTCCGTTGTATTATTGCGTCTTAAGAATGGCTACGACAGCCGTACCGTCCTCCTGCTCTTCCACCTCATAGGAGAAGCCAAGCGCCTGGAGCTCCTCAATCAGGAACATCGGCACACGGTCATTGTGGATGACGACGGTATCGCCCGGCTTTGCCTGCTGCAGCTTGGCCAGCGTGCGGACCATCGGCTGCGGCGGCTGAAGCCCCCGGTTATCGAGCTTGAACACCTGCGGTTCCCCGCTATCTGTGTCCGCCCCATCATGAAGCTGCTCCGTCTTTTCTTCTGTCCCCGGCTCGGATGCTCCCTCCTCATTGGGAAATCCATCCTTGCGGCTCTTGTGTATGAACGTTACGACCCAGTGCTCCTTATCGACCTGCTCCACCTTGTTCCGGTAACCCTTGCCCTTCAGCAGCACGAGCAGCGGTGTCGGCTTAAATGTGGCATGCAGGACAAATGTATCTGATTTATCCAAGGATTTGACCGTATCCATAATGATCTGAAACGGTTCGAGCTTCTTGCGCAAATGCGGGCGTACATCCAGTTCAATGACCTGTGGTTGTTGTCCCATAGCCTTAGTCCCCCTTGATCTGCTTGGCTGCCTCTTCATAGAGGCCTGCCATGCCGCCGTACAAAGCATAGAAGAAGCTGTCCGGTGCATCGAGACTGAAAGACGTATAGACCTTCGGATCGACCTCCAGCAGCCATTCGAAGAGCGCGGCTGAACCGTAAGCGTAGAAGCAGAAATACGTATATTCGAACTCGGGCATTTTCTCGTAGATCGTTATAATGTCACGTGCATAGTCCTTAGGGCTGCGGGCAGCTTCGCCGACCATCGCGACGGCGTCCTCAAGCCCTACTTTAATCCGGATCGTTCTATCGTCAACCACCGTTACTTGTGCCATAAGCGTCCCCTGCCTTGTTGTGAGAATGATTTTCAACTGATAATGCTATTGTAAAAGGAAACACATCTCTGTTATGTGAGCGCGGTCACATATCCTTCAGGTTCCATGGCAAGGCAGGCACTGGCAGGAGGCAAAACAAAAAGGCAATACGCTACCCCTTGCTAAGGGATGGCATATCGCCTTACTTGCCGGTCAGCCTGTTTACTTGCCGGCTATTTTCTCAGTGTTGTATTTCGCTCCGAGCTTGTTCGCAATATAGGTTTCGTAGATTTCCCGGTCAACGGGGTCGTCAACGATGGCGACCTCGATCTTCACTACTTCATCGCGGTGGTTCTTCATTGGCGAGACCGTATCTTCAAAATGCTTCTTAATCCGCTGCCGCAGCTTGCGGGCCTTGCCGACAAACAGGAGCTCGTCCTTCCCGTTGTAGAACATGAAGATGCCGCCCTTTTCCCTGGTAATCAGGTGAAAATCGGTAAATCCGTAAATGTGGCTCAGCTCGGGCGCCTCCTGCTTATGAATGGTGACATCCAGCTCGGGTATCGTAATATTTATCACGCTGCATCACTTCCTCTATCCTTATAGAAGTCCATCGTACCACAACTGGCCGCAGGCGTCTCTTACATTTTGCCCTGCTTTATCTGGCCCCCTCCTTCCCCCGGAAACGTCTGGGTTCTGCAGTAAATTCATGCTTCCCATCCCCTTTCGGCTTCTCCGGCACTTGAAAGACACCCTCCTGCCATCTCTGATAAGCATAGATAACCAGCGCCTGTACCGTGCCAAGCAGCAGTAATTGAAACCGTGAAATGTTAACGAGCTCAACCATGTTCCGCTGCTCGAATATTCGTTGGACGAAGTACCATTGACCTGCGTTCAGTACAATATTCGCGAACATGTACAGCCAGAAATTGCGGTATGTAAAATAAAAAATCCACAGCGTCAGGACCAGAAAAGCGCCATAGGGAAACGCGGGATTGGTAATATGTCCCCATGGTACAATCTTGTCTTTGGCGATCCACCATTCATAATGGTAGGCGATTTCGAATGTAATCGTCGTAATTAATGCCGTGAATATGCCAACAGGCATATAACGCTTAATACTCTCCTTCTTCATAAAAAACAAGGTAAACCATGGCACGATGAGCAGAGCCCATAAAATCAGTTTATTCACCAATGACAGCAGCCCCATTCCTTTTTTTTTGCGTATTCTTTGCTAAAGCCGCAAACTTATTCAGGAATGCTGGAAAGCGGCAAAAAAAAACCGCGCCCATGGCGCGGAAAGAGAGTAATGATGCGGCTGTGAACTGTCCAGGAAACACAGCGCATGGCGGTCCAATCAGACGGCAGTGGCCGTCTCCCCCGGTCTTAACGTGCAGCCATCGCTGCCAAACGGGTAAACAGAATATTATTCTCCAGGTGGATATGTTCAAACATATCCGCTTCCAGATCCTCAAGCTTGCGGAAGGCAAGCGTGTAGGTTCTGCAGGCATCCGGAGGAAGCATATAATCGTGAGTCACAAGCCGCATGTCGCCAAGCAGCTCACCAGCCCGGCTGTGCTCATCCTCCAAGCGGTTGATCGTCGCCAGCGCCTGCGCAAGTGCTTCCCTGGTTTGAACACTTTCGTACTCAGCTATCAGCGGGAAGGTTTCCCTCTCCTCGGCCGCCAGATGCTCTTCCAGATCGGTCCGCAGCTCCTGATAGTAATGATGCAGCCTGATGAGCTCCGGATGATTGGCCCCATGCACGCGCGCAACCTTGGCAACAAACTCTCCAAGTACCGGCAGCTCCGCACGCAGGTAATCATGATGCTTCCTGATAATATGCCCGACCAGCTCGGTTAACGGTGCCGTTCGCCAGTCTGTTCCAGCAGGAGCTTCGACCGCAAGGGCTGCCATGGCGTTCAGCTTCTTCACAAAGCTATCCGTTTCGATCCCCTTCTGTTTCAGTACCGTGTTTAGAGTCCGGTCACCTCCGCAGCAGAAGTCAATCCGGTGCTCCTTGAGCAGGTTGCTTGCCCCATGGAATTCGCCCACGATTGCGCCTATTGATTCATCCCCCGTAAACACCACTGTCATTAAAATCACCTCCATGGCCTAATGGTACGGCCACGAGGCAGCCAAATGTGTGAGTCAGCGCACATTTCTGCCCGCTTGTCATCTATTCGTCACAGCTGTCCGGGCAGCTTCCATGGTCAATAAGGCAGGCATGTGAACGTAAGCCAGCCCAGCAGCATACTTACGGCTACTTATACAGGATATCGTCTCTAAGTGTTGATACCTGCACCAGTACTTGACTGACATCCTCTTCTGCGACACCGAACTCCTCCAAGGTAGTCTTCAGATGGGCAGCAATTGCATGAAAGTGCTCCGGCTGCAGGTTCATCCCCTCATGCGCCTTCGCCATGGATTTGCCTGTATAAGCTGCTCCGCTTCCCAGGGCAAATCCGATGAAAGCCGCCTGATGCCGGCGCTGCTTGGCCATATCCGTATGTACGAAGAACGGATTAACCAGCGGGTCAGCCAGCACCTTGTCGTAAAAGCTGTCCACTACCTTGTCAATCGTCTCCTGTCCGCCAAGCTTCGTAAACAGCGTCTGCTCTGTCATCTAATCATCTCCTTGTTATTCGTGAAATTATATGCTGCTGTACCGCTTATCACATACTGGCACCTTTCCCCGGCGGCAGCTTGTCTCCTATAGAATAACAGCTTATCCTCCCATATCCAAACCCCAAAGAGCCCATCCTTGAGGGGGACAGGCTCGCTTTCACTTATATCTACTTATATCAGTGCTATACGGTAGACTAACTTGTTGCCCTCATCTGCCGAACGAAACAGCTTGCCCTCGCGAACTGTCCTGCCATCGTTATAAACCGGGACAGCAAGGAACTGCCTGTCGTTGAAATACCATTCCAGCACATCACCGTCATCTGACATCCGAAGCTTAGCTAGCATCTCAATCCGGGGCTGAGCGATCGGATCATCCCCCGCCTGATCCTCGATCCGGATTTCAATGAAACGGCCAGCCCAGCCCTGCATCTCTTCGGTCCAGTTCATGTCCGTCTCACCTTCAGCCGGCACGCTCCAGCGTCGATCTTCGGAATGACATGCAGCTCAAAGCCGCCCAGCCACTCCCAGCAATCCGAGTCCATGCGGTCTTCCAGCGAACCGAGCACTTCTTCTTCTGTATTCAGGTGAGTCAAGCCATTGACTTCAACAACGGCAATATCCAGCTCATCCTGCAGCTTCCGCTCCGCACTCCACCGGACACCCTTGTGGAACAAGCGGGTCATCTCCTGCTCGATCTCATGGTGAAAGCCTGCGGCATCCCCGGCCGGCCGGATAAAGCACATATTCAGTGTGTATTCGCTTGGCATGATATCCCCCTCCCTGATCTAGCTTCTGCCCCGGCTGCTCTCAAGAAAACTATGCGAATCCGGTCAATCGTTATCGCGCTCCTTGCGGTAGATCAATAAGGCCAGCGGGAAGATCAATATATTAATAACACATAAGACCAGCACCAGCTGATATCGCTCGTAAAAGTAGGCATTCACCGTCTGCTGTGTAACGATAATGGACAGGAACAGAACAAGCGCCAGGTAGATTACGCCTCTCCAGCTACGTTTCATAACGCTTCACTCCTGTCGCAAACACCGCGCCCTGCTCCGTCTTCAGCTCGATCTCCGGCAGCGGGCGCTGCGGCGGCCCGCCTGTCGGCTTGCCGGTCTTGACATCGAAGAAGCCGTGATGGCACGGGCAGACAAGCTCACCCTGCTCCTTGCTCCAGAACACCGGACATTTCAGGTGGGTACAGGCATTCTGGTATGCGCGAAAATCATTATCGCTAAGCCGCACCAGCAGCGCCGAATCATGCTTGCCCGGATAGGCGAACTCGACTGCCTCGCCTACTCCGATCTGATTCAGATCCGCAATCTTCGCCGGCTCATATCTCCGTTTGCCGATCCCTGCCAGCTCCTTGGCGGCAAGTCCGCCCCAGGGCAGCGTGGAGACCGCGAATATGCCAGCGGCTCCTACCATCATCTTCATGAAGCCTCTCCGGTCCAGCTTGCGCTCTCCGGCCTTGCGTATATTGTGCGTGTAATTATCTTCGGGAAACGGTACACTGCCGCTTTCCTTCTTAGACTCCCGTTCCTGCGGTTTCCGCTCCATAAGGCATCCTCCTCTTCGCTCGTGATGTTATACGAACAATTTCTGCTTCCCTTGTATAATACCCGGCAGGCTGATCTTGACATTCGTTTCACCCTCAAGCGGGTCCAGGAAATCCCGGCTTGCGGTCCATTTGCCCATCTGGTGCTGTGCCTTCTTAGCCGCCAGTTCTTCTTCTGTGAGCCACTGCAGCGTATTGGTCGGGCAGACGGAAGCACACATCGGCGGAATGCCCTCTTTGGTCCGGTCATAGCAGAGATCGCATTTGTACATCAGGTTCTGCTCTTCGTCGAATTTGGGAATGCCGTATGGACACGCTATTGTACAGTTCTGGCAGCCAATGCACTTCTCCACCAGGGCCGACAGCACCGCGCCTTCCTCGGTAACCTGTATGGCCTGAGCCGGACAGCTCCGGGCACAGGCCGGATTAACGCAGTGGAGGCACATCAGCGGGATCGTCTGCCGGTCCACCAGCGGATTCACATCGTATACGTAGTTCCGGTTGCGCTCATCATGTCCTCCGCACTGCGTACAGGCAGCCAGACAGCTGCGGCAGCCGATGCAATTGTCCATCTCGATGTATAGGTGTTGTTTCATCGGGTTAGCCTCCTGTTGCCTTGGTTAGTGGTGACGAAGCGCTCTCCAGCTTGTTAATCTGAGCGGCGCAGGCCTTGAATTCCGGCATTCTGGACATGGGGTCAAGAGCCGGGATCGTCAGCAGATTAACAGAGTCGTCATGGCCGAAGTGATAAGGGACAAATACCGTATCCGGACGGATCGCTTCCGTCACTTTTACCTTACAGCTCATTTCCCCGCGTCTTGTGTGCAGCCGGACTACCTCCTCGTGTGCGATACCGTATGCTGCGGCCGTCTCCGGATGAACCTCTACGTAAGGCTCCGGACACATATCACGCAGGAACGGAATACGCCGGGTCTGGTTGCCGGACAGGTAGTGATAGACGACACGGCCGGTCGTCAGGCGCAGCGGATAGGTCTCGCAAGGCTCTTCCGCAGGCGGCCGGTACGGCAGTGCGCATAATTTGGCTTTGCCGTCGGGATGATAAAATTGTTTGTCGAGAAACATGTGCGGTGTTCCCGGGTCCGCTTCGTCCTTACAGGGCCAGAATACGCCATGCTGGCGGTCGATTTTCTCCCAGGTCGCGCCGTAATAGTCTGCATAGCCGCCCTTCGTGGCCAGCCGGAATTCATCCGAGATGTCCTTGGCCGTCTTCAGGTGGCTGAAGTACTTGCCGCGGCCCAGCCGCTCGGCGATCTCAATCTCAATCTGCCAGTCCGGCTTTGATTCGCCCACCGGCTCCTGTGCCTTGTTGATCTTGATGATGCGGCCTTCCAGATTCGTAACGGTGCCTTCATCCTCCGCCCATGTCGTGGTCGGAAGGACGACATCGGCATATTCCGCTGATTCGGAGAGATAGATATCGGAACAGACCATGAAATCCAGGTCCTTCATGACAGCCCGCACATAGTTCACGTTAGGCGCCGAGACAACCGGGTTGGAGCACAACAGGTACAGTCCGCGGATCGTCTTCTGCTCCATCAGCTCGAACATTTCGTAAGCCGATACGCCAGGGCCAGGCATCTCTTCCGGGTCCAGTCCCCAGACCTCGCAGATCTCCTCCACATGCTTCGGGTTTGTAATCTTGCGGTAGCCGGGAAGCAGGTCGGACTTCTGTCCATGCTCACGCCCGCCCTGGCCGTTGCCCTGACCCGTGAAGGTGGCAACGCCGGACTTCGGCCGGCCGATCTTGCCGGTGACAAGCGCCATATTCGTATACGCCGATACATTATCCGCACCCTTGTGCTGCTGCTCAATGCCGCGTGCGAACATGACGACCGCTTCCGGCGCTTTGCCGTAGATTTCAGCAGCACGGATCAGCTTCTCAGGCGCCACCCCGGTAATCTCGCTTGTGTATTCCGGCGTGAATTCCTTCACGACTTCAAGCAGCTCCTGGAATCCGTTCGTGTGCGATTCAACGAAGCTCTTATCCGCATGTCCGTTCTGGATGATTAGATTTACCATGCAGTTTGCCAGCGCAAGGTCGGTGCCCGGACGCAGATCCAAATGAATATCGGCACGGCGGGCCAGCGGCGTCTCGCGGGGATCAACCACGATTAGGTAGCCTCCGCGGTTCTGCACCTCCCAGATACGGAACATGGAGGTAGGGTGGCATTCTGCCGTGTTGCTGCCCGCGATGAACAGGCAGTCCGTCTCGTGCAGGTCTGTCCAAGGCAGCGTCGATCCCCGGTCCACACCGAATGTGCGGAGGAATCCAGCCGCTGCGCTCGACATGCAAAAGCGGCCGTTATAGTCAATGTAGCGGGTTTGCAGGGCAAGCCGTGCAAATTTGCCGGTCAGGTAGCATTTCTCATTGGTCATTGATACACCGCTGAATACCGACAGCGTATCCTTGCCGTGCTTCGCCTGAAGCTCCTTGAACCGGCGCTCGATCAGATCCAGCGCTTCCTCCCAGCTGGCTTCGCGGAAGCCTTCCTTCGTCCCCTTCTTGGAAGCGTCATCACGGATCAACGGCCGCAGAAGGCGGTCCTTGTGATTGGTCTGCTGATAAGCCGTCACGCCCTTCGGACACATCTTGCCCAGTGTAACCGGCCAGTCATAGCGGGGCTCCACCCCAATGATCTTGTTGCTGGACGTATCTACCCGCAGATTCATACCGCACTGCATGCCGCAGTAGGAGCAGTGAGTGGCTACCAGCTTCTCGTTCGGATGTGTCTTGTTAGCTATTTCCTTGAAGAATTTATCCTTTGGCATTCTGGTTCGCCTCCTTGACGGGAATCGTGTGAGTCGGGATACCGGTGAACCGTGACAAGCGGTATTTGCGGCGGCATGGCAGGCACAGCTCTGCCAGATTAAAGCCATCTTCCATATTGAACTGCATGCCGTTCTGCTTCAGCACATCCACCACATCGCCGGACTGCTCCATCGATACGAATGGCGTACCGCAGACACTGCATGGCTTCATCGCCTGCTGGCCGTAGTGCTCACGGTAATTGCGGGCGAATACACTGAGCGGCCGGAACGGGATATGCGCCAGCTTGCCGAACGGCAGATAGATCAGCGTCATAATGACCGACCATTGATGAATCAGACTCATAACCGGATGGCCCCAGCCATGCAGGAACATGTTGGAGACAGTCAGCAGCAGCCCCGTGATACTAACGAAGAGCAGCAGATACAGCGGGAGAAAATCGTACACGAAGGTCTGCTCCGCCTTCGCCTGCATGTTCTTGATCCGGCGGTACAGCGCCATGCAGACGCCGCCGATCACCATGAAGGCCGAAATATTAAGGGCATTGAAGAATAGATAAGCAAGAAATCCGTCTGCCGGGATCGTCATAATATCAAGGCCGAATCCCACTACGGTATAAAAGCCGTTATCTTCCATCGTAAAATACATCCATCCGAATACCAGCGGAAAGGTAACCATGGCCGAGATAATGCAGCCCCAGCCGAGCAGGATATGCTGCAGCCACCTCCACCAGCCTCTGTTCCAGATGAAGCGGTAAGTAACCAGATGGTCTGCCGACGTCTTCGGCGTCGATTTGCGGAAGAGCAGCTTGATCCCCTTCTTGATGATGATCTTGGTCGGCGGGCGTTCCCCCCAAGCGATGAAACGATAGAAGAATCCGCAGATGAATACCACCGTACCGACCATATAACCGTAAAGCGCCAAGTCAACATGCGTAAAAAATCTGGATCCGATATACATCAGCACAATGAGTCCACAAACCGTGAGGAATACCGATTTTGCAAATTTCGACGCGAAAGCGCGGTCCATTATTTAGTCCCCCTTCTAAGTTGCCGGTAAGGTCATTAAACCATGACGGCCGGCAGAGGCTCAGTGAGTTTTATCACACGGCAGCCTTGATATGATTTCCATCACACAAAATATGTATATTTCGTGACTATTCTCTTTGGGTTTACAGCTGCCTTAGCCGCTTTACCTCCTGAATCAACGCTACTTTTAAAAGAAGTGTGGAGTTGTGAGGGGGAACACAGTTTCCACCATTTGACACAGAACATTCAAATCATTGAGTTAGAAAATAATCGTTGTTTTTTGTGAGAGGGCTCACAAAAAACATGGCCTTTCCCGGCTACGATAAAACTTACATAAGCGACCCGCTGGCTTCAGCAATCCTATCAGGGGGCGCCGGAGGTTGCTATGCCAAGACACTGGATTCGTTACCCGCTTCTCTACCTGCTTGTGACAGCCGTTACCGGTTTGATAATCCGCAGTATGTTTCTAATCCCCTCCTGGCAGGGAGCCTACAGCAGCCTGCTGCATGCCCACTCTCATCTTGCCTTGCTGGGCTGGGCTTACTCCGCGCTGCTCCTGCTGCTGTGCAGCCGGTTCTTGACTGCGGCCGATCAGCAGTCCCGGTTCCTTAAGCTCAACTGGGCGGCCACGCAGCTGACCGTTATTGGCATGTTTGCAGCCTTCTCTCTCCAGGGATACGGCTTATTCTCCATCGCCTTCTCTACCCTTCATATTCTGCTGTCCTATAGCTTCACCGCCTGGTTCTGGCGCAGACTGCCCCGTGGTCCGGCTGTTCCGGTCTCCGTTAGATGTGTCAAGGCCGCGCTCTTCTACCTGGTGTTCTCCTCCGTCGGTCCTTGGTCACTGGCCATTATGAGTGCGGGCGGGTGGAAGGATAGCCCCTGGTATGACGCGGCTATTTATGGTTACCTGCATTTCCAGTACAACGGCTGGTTCACGCTTGCCATCTTCGCGTGCATCTATCAAGCATTGGAGCGGCATGGATTGCCCCAGGGTCAAGTTGTGCTGGGCCGCCTTCATTACATGCTGTACAGTCTCACGCTGATTCCAGCGCTGCTGCTGTCCCTGCTCTGGATGGAGCTCCCCGTCTGGCTGAATGCTGCTGCCACCGCAGCAGCCGTCTGCCAGTTTGCCGCTGTCACGGCTTTCCTGGTTCTGCTAAGAGACTCCTGCAGAGAAGGCACATTCCGTCAGCAGCTGGCCGGGATACCAGGAAGCATGCTGTTATGGAGGCTGGCCATTCTGTCGCTCGGTATCAAAATGATAATGGAGCTGCTCTCTTCTGTACCAGCTCTTGAGACGCTGGCGTTCTCAACGCGAAGTGTGATCATTGGCTATCTGCATCTCGTCCTGCTCGGTTTCGTGACGGCGGCTCTACTCGCCCTGCTGAGAAGCGAACGGTCCGGAACGACGGGAAGGCTGCAGGGGGTAGGATTGATGTGGTTGGGGTTGTTTAGATCGAGGCTGCTAAGATCGGAGCTCATGAGACCGGGCAGCATCCTGTTCGCGGCCGGCCTGACGATTCATGAGCTGCTGCTGTTCGCAGACGGCCTTTGCTCTTACTTGGGAACTCCAATTCCTGATCTGAATGCCTTGCTTCTCGGAGCAAGCCTTGCCATGCTTGCGGGCATCAGCCTCATTGCTGCGGGTTTATGGGATTGGGATGCGGCGGGGGACCATACGGAGAAGCATAGCGCATGACTTTATTGTGCAGCTCGTGATACGGTTACTTACACGAATAGCCCATTTTTTTCAGAGATAACTACTGCAACTTAGTCAGAAAATCATACAATCGAGGGACGAAACTCACGAACGCTATTCGCCGTCAAAAGGCTAATTTCATTCTGTAACGATCCTGAGCGTCGCTAATGTCCCAATAATTCAGGAAATACGCCGCAAATCGTCAAATAAGACTGCTCATGTTCGTTACAATTGGGCAGGCATCGAATTTGCAGGATTAACGTGTGAGAGTTTCGTTAGCCGGCAGTGCCGGCTTAGGAGAGAAGGCGGCGGCAGCTAAGTGCCCCCTAAACGCAGTTGCAACTTCAACCGGCACGGCGGTCCCGCTTCCCCCCCAGATACTATGCTGCCAAACACAGCAGAAGTGACCCTCCACACAGCAAATTCGTTCATTACTCCCGCCACTGCTTGAGCGCCTCCAGATCATGCACGATGAAGCCAGAGCGGCTCGTCTCCAGTATCCCTTCCTTGCGCAGCTGGTTCAGCAGCCTGTTTACCGTCTCCCTCGTTGTACCGATCGCACTCGCCATGTCCTGATGGGTCATCGGAATCTTGATATGTATATGCCCGTCCGTCTCTCTGCCGTAATTCTCCGCCAGCTTAAGCAGGAACAGCTGTCCCCGGTTCTGCACATCCTGCCCCGTCAGCTCCTGCAGCTTGCCCTGCAGCTCATGCAGCTTCTCGCTCATGACCCGCATGATCTTGATCGCCACACCCGTGGATTGCATCAGGAACTGTTCAAACGGCTTAACCGGCAGCGCCAGCAGCACGGTCGGAACGATCGTCTCGGCGGTCGCGGGATAAGGGTGGGGATTAAACAGTCCGGTATGCGGGAACATGTCGCCCTTCTTCAGGAAGGATACGATATGCTCATGCCCGTTCTCATCGGTCTTGAACGTCTTCACCAATCCGGATTGAATGAAGAACACCGCTTCCTTGTCTGTGCCTTCGCTGAAGATCACCGACTTCTTCTTGTACGTCCTGCTGATTGCATACCAGCTCAGCTGCTCCAGCTCATCCTCGGACAAATCTCTGAACATCGGAACCTGCTGCAAAATCTCCTTGGCGTTCCCTGCTCCTGCCATGCCATCACTCCTTCCGGCTCCTCGCAGCTTCATCGCAGCTGCCAGCCCCTTCTCAGTCCCTCTATGACAAAACCATACCCTTAAAGCATGCAGCAAAGCAAGAGCCGGATGGTTACCTTCCGGCTCCTGCCTGTGCTTATATGCTTACGGGCTGCTCAGCTCTTCTTGCCGATCTTCACCTGGAACAGCTCCGGTCCCTGCTCTACATAATCCCATGTAAACAGCTCGCTTCTGGTCGCCTGGAACTGAAAGTACAGCGGCTTCGGATCATGGTCATTTATCAGCAGCATCGCTTGTCCTGCATCCAGTCCGTCAAAGGTCTCGAAGATAACCTTATGCTTCAGCTGCGGCGGGTAATCCGGTGCTTTTACTACGGCGGCAAATTCGCTCATTGTGTTGTCCTCCCGGGTTGATTATCGTCTGTCGTCTTCTGACATGCACTCATTATAAGAGACTTCCCGCTCCTGCTTTGTGAGCCGTGTCACCTATACAGACGAATAATCGTGATCTGCATCATACACCGGGGAGGATACTCGTGTTACCCGCCGTTCATCCTACAAAAGTAAGCAGCATTCATTAGGAAGGTTAAGTGCAATCTAACGAAAACCAAACATTTCCCTTATTCTTTCCTAAACGGATCCCTGCATAATAAAGTCAAGAACAAACAAGATCCTCCGGATTACAACTCGAGCAAGAGCAGCAGAGAGGATCACCACCTTAGAGCCGGACATGCCTGCAGCTGCTGAACATCCCAGCGTACACCCCAGAATAACAGCCTAGAAGCAGCTCACCCAGACTAACAGCACGATACAACCAGAAGCGGCTGCAGCAGGACGGCAGACATCACGAGCACCACTACAGCAGCAACCGACACAAGAAGCGCCCCCCGGGGCGCTTCTTCCCTTTTACATACCATCAGCCGTGCATGCCTGCCCCTAATCCCAGTCATACGATGTTTCATAGCCAAGGCGGATCAGCAGGTCTCCCGCTTCTGCCTTGAACAGACGGATATGCTCCTCTGTAAAATAGTCCCGCCAGCGGCCCGCTTTGCCGACACGGAAGGTGGTCTGCGGCTTGCCCGGCTCAACGGATGCCAGCATGGATTCTGCTACCCCCTCCTGGTCTCTGCCGCAATGTGCAATCGAATCCCACAGATAACGGACCATCCGCTCCACATGCATTCTGCGGCCCTGGCCTACCAAATCTTCATAAGCCAGCGGGCAGACATCCGGCTCCTCCAGCCACCCGGCAAACCGACGGAAATGGTCCGGCATGCCAAGGTCAAGCCCCTCTACACCGGTAATAACAGCTGTAAGCCGCTGCTCAAAGGTATGAAGACGCTCTGTAAAGTACGTATACAACGGATGCGCCGGCCCGGCGATATCGGTTATATAGAACACATTCGAGACGCAGACATCCCGCAGATCCCGGTAAAGGAAGAATGTCTTCACCTGATGCTCCTTAAGATAGGCCAGCAGCTGTTCATTGCGGGAGTTCAGATCATAATCTTCTGCTGTATGAACGGTATGGCGGAATACAATCTCGCCGGGTGCGATCCCCCGCTCCTCCAGCTTCTCCTCCGATTCAACCACGCGCCGGATCATCTTCTCGTATGGCAGCCCCCAGAGCAGCTGCTCCAGAAGGCCAGTGCCGCTCTTCGGGAACGTGTTAGCGAATATCCGCGGCGTAAGGCAATCCTGATTTTCCACGCTTCATCCCCGCCTTCCTTATACTGTTCACTCACTCCCTTAGCGGTTGTCAGAACTGCATGAATCGCTGTTCAATGCCATAAGTCTTCGGTATATTGATTCTGGCCCAGTTCAGCAGCCGCCGCTGATCCGCATCAAACGGCCGGGGAAAGGCTGCCTGCAGGTCCGGACGGATGCGGTACAATTCATGTACGAGAACAGGCACAGAAGTACGCTCATGGACAGGTGAGAAGATATAGCGGTAAAAGCTTCCTTCCGGACCGGTCTGAAACGGGTTGCCGAATCTGCTTGCCTCCTGCTCGCCAAGCCGGTAGTACGTTCTCTTGATATAATCCGGTATGCGCATGCCGTTATCAAAGTAATTGAACGGGCACTGCAGGTCCTTCGCTGCTTCAAACCCGCTGAGCATAACGGCTTCGCGGTACTGCCCGAACAGCTTCAGCAATGCGGGCTGACTGTCCCAACCGTAACGGTCCTGGTATTTGGATATATGCTGCAGGCTATGATGAAAGCCGCTGAAGTGGTAGAACACTAGCGGCAGGCCGTTCACCCTCCATTCTTCTCCATACGCCTCCAGCCGTCTTTCATGCAGATTCCAGTAAGCCATATTGTATCCCGGGTCTCTTATAATGGCGAAGGATCCAAACATATGGGGAGCAAGATCAATCCACTTCTGGTCAACGAACAACCCCTCCTCAACTGCAGCCAGACAGTGACGGCGCAGCCGCTGCTTCCACCACTGCAGGAACCTGCCGCCCTCTGCTCCCCCAGACACGCCAATAAAACCGAGATTGTATACCCCGGCCTTCATAATATCCTGCTCGGAGGGCCTGCGGCCATCCAGCGGAATGGGTGCTGTCAGGTGCGGGGTCAAAACCGCTGTATGAGTGGTTAATTGCCGGTATACTTCATCCAGCCGTCTCATGATCCAGATATCCGGGTCAAAGTAAATGACCTTCTTCAGCTGTTTCTCCTTCAGCAGATATTCCAGCAAATACGGCTTTACTGCCGTACACAGCTCGGTTATGTCATATTGGAAACAAAAGGCCTCCATATCCGGAATGCCTAGCTGATCCATTCTGATCCATTCAAACCCTTCTGCATGCTCCTGGACAGACGGCAATTCTCTGTCAACCAGAAGCACGTAAGCCTTACCCTCGGGATGCTGCTTCAGATAGGATTGTGCGAGTACACGCGCATAAGCGATGTAATTGCCAGCAACAATGGTACACATGCCTATGGACACCGCTATCTTCCCCCTTCCTTCCGTTGCTCTTGCTATAGGCGCTTCTCACCCTTTGCCCCATTCTGCATATCATGCTACATATCCTACACACCCTGCAGGAGGCCATTATGTTCTTTTATATCCTGGATTTCCACTCCGATGCTCTGGCAGCCGGGCGGACTTACACTAATGTGCGTGCGATCTTCCCCGACATGCCGGTCAGCCGGGTTAAGGCTAAGCATGCCGCTGAGCTAAACAGGCAAACAGCTGCTTCCAGATCGCCGTTCTTCATTACGCTGCACGCCGGGGAAAGCATTACGCCTGCTTTCAGACCCGCTCTCTACAACTGGATATTCCAAGATATGAGGAATACTCCTGGCCTGGCGGGTATTTGTCCGGCTGAGCCAGACAACTCCCCCCGCGGACCGCTCGTGTGGCGGCTTGAAGCCGTACGGGAAGCCGGAGGATTCGCCGATAGCAGCAGTCTGCCCTTCCCACATTATATAGGCGTACAGCTGATGAACCGGCTGGACGCTCACAACTGGCAGTTACGGCATGAACCCTTGACTGGCTTGTTAAGGATGCCAACAAAGGTAAGACCGGCCTGGCATAAGAGTCAGGAGGAATGGCAGCATATCCATCCCCTTCTGCAGCCAGCCGGCCGTGTTCCGGCCGCTCATATGGCAGCGGAGCCAGCCGTCTCCGTTGTAATCTGTGCTTATAATGAGACGGAGCATATCCACTGGGCCATTCAAAGCGTTAGACTGCAGGCAGGATGTAATTGGGAGCTGATTATTGTCGATGATGGTTCGAACGACGGTACCTCCGCACAGCTTGAGCAGTATAAAAACGTTCCTCAAGTCCGTCTGCTGCGCAATGAGCGCAATGCCGGCAAGGCGGCTTGCCTGAACCGGGCACTTGATACCGCGCGCGGCCGCTGGCTGCTTGAGCTCGATGCGGATGACTGGTTTGCGGACGGGGCACTGCGCATCATGACGGAGGCAGCTGCAGCAAACCCGGATGCCGGCGTCCTGTATGCCGACCGGTATGACTGGCAGGAGCGCTTTAATAAGCAGCTGATCTACCGGGGCGTTACCTCATCTCCAGCCAGCCTTAACCCAGACCGGCTGCTGGCACAGGGCCTCCCAGTTGCACCGCGAATGTACCGGACTGACGCTCTGCGGACTATCGGCGGCTGGTGGGAAGACGGCTTATATGATGGCAGACTCTATGAAGATATTCAGATCCTCTGCCGGCTGGCCAAGGCCTGCCGCATAGTCCATCTGCCCCAGCCGCTGTATCACCGGCGGGTCCGAGACGGCAGTGCCTCCCAGTCCAATCAAGCTCTGTACCCGGCTTGGCGGGAATGGTTTAGCTCAGCCTTGCAGGTGGATTGTTAAGGCAGTACACGGACAAACTCAATATTCGTGAAGAAGACTGTTACGTCTCCTTCTACCGGATTGTAGTAGTTGCTGGAGGTGCGAAGGACCAGAAAGCCTTCCCCTACCCGAAGTAATGTACCGGTTAGCAGGCTGCCAACCGTCAGCACCTCAATCGTGCGGCCAATATACTGCTGCAGTGCTTGTTGAAAATTCACAATGGCTTCCTCCCTTCTTAGGCTGCGTCAACCAGATTGATATTGGACAGCGGAATAAGTACGATTGCCCCCGACGGTTCTTCTATCTCCACGTAGTCCGTACCGACTGAAATGACTTCACCTGTAATGGTGCCGGCATCCGTGTCGATTGTAACCGTGCTGCCATTTAATTGGGTCAGCTGCTCACGGACTGCCCTTATAGGTGCCGTCAGCTGGTTCAATTCAGCCTGCACAGTCGCAAGTGAAGCCGTTACCGATGCCAGCCGGCTCGTAAGGGTATCAATCGCCGTATCGTACTGCTCCACTTCGCTTTGAAGCGAGCCCAGATTCGTTGCAAGCTGGTTAACTTGAATCCCAAGCGCATTTAGTTCAGTATTGTTCTGCGATGCCAGGTTCTGCAGGTCGCCGATTGCCGTGTTCGTCTGCACAGCCGAACTCTGCAGCTCGCCTACCGCAGTATTCAGATAGCTGACCTGGCTCGTAAGGCTGCCAAGATTCGTGGTGACTTCCTCCACCTGCTCGCGGATCAGGCTTACATTAACCATCAGCTCATTCACTAAGTTAGCGAGTGCATTAAGTCTCTCATTAAGACTTCTAACCGTACTCTCCAAGGCCTCCACATGCTCACCCCTCATGTTTGATATGTAGCAACGTATGTAGCCCGCCCGACTCAGGCAACTCGTCTCCCGTAAAGATAGGGAAAGTGCCTATCTCAAGTACGGCCAATGTCAGAAGCCGTGCCTCCCCGTCGAGATCATCCATAAGCTAAGAAGAGTCTACTTATGGGTTAGGGGGACTTGAGCGTGAATGTGAAAGCAGTCATCCTTGCCGGGGGGCAGGGCACCAGATTCTGGCCTTACAGCAGCAGCGAACGGCCCAAGCAGTTTCTCGCCGTCCTGGAGGAGAAGACCATGCTGCAGGCAACCTACCAGCGTCTCCTGCAGCTGCTGCCGCCCGAAGATATTTATGTCGTTACCCTGCAGCCATACGTCCCTCTTGTCAGCAGGCAGCTCCCTCAGCTGCCCGGTCATCAGATAATTATTGAGCCCGCGGCCCGGGATACAGCAGCGGCAATCGGACTTGCAGCAATCCGTCTGCTGGATGAAGGCCAGGATCCTGTCTTAATCACGCTGCCCGCAGACCAGTATATTGGCGATAATGCAGCCTACACGGCGGCGCTTAAACAAGCGGCCGGTTTCGCAGCTGAAGGACAGCGGGTTGTTACACTGGGCATTCAGCCGGATCGCCCTGATACAGGGCTCGGGTATATCAAGGCCGGGCCTGTTCCGCCGGATATGGCACCCGGCGGATTTATTCCGGCAGCCGGCTTTACGGAGAAGCCTCCACTGCCAGTCGCCAAGCAGATTTATGCCGATGGCAGGCACTACTGGAACAGCGGAACATATATATGGAAAGCAGCGACCATTCTAAAGCTGATGGCAGAACACATGCCCCGGCTGTATCAGACCCTTCAACATATCCGGAATCTTCCTCTTCCTGGACAGACGCCAGCTTCTCTATCGATCAGCAAGATGTACGAACAGCTGGAGAAACAGTCTATCGACTATGGCGTCATAGAGAAGTGCTCCTCCATCTTCATGCTGCCGGTTCATTTCAAGTGGGATGACCTTGGCAGCTGGGGAGCCCTGGAACGGATCAGTCCGGGTGATACCTCCGGCAATGTGATTTACGGGAAGCACGGCGGTTCCGAGACGGATAACTGTACGATCTTCAACGATACGGATACCCTTATCGCCACGGTCGGTCTCAAGGACCTTATCATTGTGAACACGGATACGGCCATTCTGATCTGCCATAAGAGCCGGCTCCAGGATATCCGTCACCATCTGGAGAGCGTGCGCAACAGCGCGAAAGAAGAATCGCTATGAAGGCGCGTATCATTTTCGTATTGGAAACAACAGGCCTTGCCGGGGGCATCAAGAATGTCTTCGAGCTGGCGGATCGTCTGGCCTTGTGCGGTTATCAGACCGAAATATACGCGCTTGGAGGCCTTCCCCGCTGGTTTCCTCTTGCCGCTCCGCTGCGGCAGTTCCCGAATTATCATCATCTTGAGCGTGAACTCCGCAGACAGGATGCCCTGAAGGTGGCTACCTGGTGGCGTACCGCGCCGGTTGTATGGTCCAGCTGTGACCCGAGGCGTGGAGGCAGAGGCACACCCTACTACCTGGTACAGGATATTGAGGAGTATTATTACCAGGATCCGGACCGGCCGGATATCCGCGAACAGGTTCTGGCTACTTACCGGCTGCCTATGAACTACCTGACGATTTCGTCATGGGTCGAAGAACAGCTGTTCAGCCGATTTGGCCAGCGGGCTGCCTGCATCTCGATCGCTATCGACCAGGGGCTGTTCAGCCCTTCGCGGCGAGATGCTGCGCATAATCCCAACCAGATTGCCGCCTGCAGCCGCCAAAGCCAGCCCCTCAAAGGCTATTCGGTCACCCGGGAGGCTGTCCAGCTCGTTCACCGCAGGATGCCCGGCATTCAATTCCTTACCTACGGAACGGAAGCCGAGCGGCTGCCTGCACTGCCTCACCGGCATGTTCAGGCACCTGATGACCGGGAAGTAGCCGCCATATATAAGGCCAGCGGCGTATTTGTGCAGACCTCCCGGCATGAAGGCTTTGGCCTGCCAATGCTGGAAGCTATGGCCTGCGGTACGCCTGTTGTCTGTACCAAAGCCGAAGGCAATGAGGAGTTCTGCTTGGATGGCTGGAACTGCCTGCTCGTTGACAAGGACGATGCCGAAGCAGCAGCGCGTGCTATAGAGAGAGTTCTGTGTGACCCGCGCCTTGCCGAATATCTTGCAGCTAACGCCGTACAGACAGCGCGTCAGTACAATTGGCCAGCTGTCCTGGCAAAGCTGGATACGGCTCTCGCCAGCAATATTGATAGGGAGGAATTTGGAGGATGAAAGCACTTATTACCGGTATTACAGGCTTTGTCGGCAGCCATCTCGCCGAATATTTGCTGGCCAAAGGGCAGATCGAAGTTCACGGAAGCTACCGGCTGCGCAGCCGTATGAATCACATTCAGCATCTGCAGTCCAGCATTCACCTGACCGAATGCGAGCTGAAAGACCCTCATTCAGTCAGTCAGATGATTCAATCGGTCCAGCCGGACCTGATTTTCCACCTTGCCGCCCAGAGCTTCGTTCCGACCTCCTGGAATTCGCCAACCGAGACGCTGGTGAACAATATTGCCGGCCAGGTTAATCTGTTCGAAGCCGTGCGCAAACAGGGCCTCTCGAGCAAAATTCTGATTGCCTGCTCCAGCGAGGAGTACGGCCTGGTACATCCGGAGGAGACACCGATTAAGGAAACGAATCCGCTGCGGCCGCTAAGCCCGTATGCGGTGAGCAAGGTCGCGCAGGATTATCTGGGCTACCAGTATCATGAGAGCTACGGCCTGCATGTCATCCGTACGCGCACCTTCAATCACACGGGCCCGCGCAGGGGCGAGAACTTCGTAACATCGAACTTCGCCAAGCAGATTGCCGAGATTGAGCTTGGCCTTCGACCGCCCGTTATCCATGTCGGCAATCTGGAAGCCAAGCGTGACTTTACCGACGTGCGGGATGTAGTGAGAGCTTACTGGCTGGCGCTTGAGAAGGGAGAGCCCGGAGAGACGTACAATATTGCTTCCGGCACAGCCTATAAAATATCCGACATGCTTCAGCTGCTGCTGTCCCTATCCGGCCACAGCATCAAAATCGAGACCGATCCGGCAAGACTGCGCCCTTCCGATGTGGAGATTCTGCTCGGAGATGCCGGCAAATTCAGCACCCAAACCGGCTGGAGGCCGGAAATCCCGTTTGAAACCACAATGAAGGACCTGCTGAACTATTGGCGCGCAGAGCTCCGCACTCCCGGCGAGGCTCCGCAGGCCTAAGGAGTGAAGACAGATGAACGGCATTAACCTTGTCGGCTATGCGGAAGCGGAGACCGGGGTCGGTGAATCCTGCAGGCTTGCCGCCCGAGCAATGAAGGCTGCCGACATCCCCTTCAGCATCGTCAAGGTGACAAGGGGCAATATTTCCCGGTCAGAAGACCAGTCCTGGTCCCATCACTTGATTTCTAAGCCGGTATACCGCACCTCCGTCTTTCATGTCAACGCTGACCAAATGCCGGTGCTGCATCAGCTTGATCCCGAGCTCTGGACATCTGCGGACTACTTCATCGGTTACTGGCATTGGGAACTGCCTGAGTTTCCTGACTTCTGGCTGCCCAGCTTCAAGGTTGTGAATGAAGTGTGGGCTCCTTCCATCTTTGTCCGTGACAGTCTGGCTCCCAAATCACCCGTGCCGGTCACACTGATGCCCCATGGTGTCCAGGTTGATATTCCGGAGCAGCTGAAGCGAAGCTATTTCGGACTGCCAGACCACACCTTCCTATTCCTGGTTATGTACGACATGCTGAGCTTTCAGGAGCGCAAGAACCCGGCAGCAGCCATCGAAGCCTTCCTGCGGGCCTTCCAGCCGGAAGACCGTTCGGCTGCGCTTGTCATTAAGATCAATCATGCCGACCAGTCACCCGATGACATGAAGCGGCTGCTCTCGAAGATAAACGGGCGGCCGAACATCCACCTACTTGACCGTACACTCAGCCGCTATGAAGTCAACAGCCTTATTATGGCGGTTGACAGCGTCGTTTCTCTGCACCGCTCTGAAGGCTTCGGCCTGCCGCTTGCAGAAGCAATGTATCTCGGCAAGCCTGTTATCGCGACCGGCTGGTCCGGTAACATGACCTTCATGAACACGGGCAATTCCTGTCCCGTCAATTACAAGCTTGTCCGCGTCGGCAGAGATTACGGGCCGTATAAGCGCCATCAGATTTGGGCGGAACCAGACATCGAGCATGCAGCCCACTATATGCGGCGGCTCGTCTCGGACCGTATATGGCGGCGGGCCCTTGCCGCCAAAGGCCGTATGGCAATCCACCGCGACTTCTCGCCCGAAGCCGCCGGGCTTCGTATGAAGAAACGGCTGGCCGCACTGGGCCGCTGAACAGCAAGAAGGCCAGCTCATCAAGGCATGTATTGCCTTGTTGAGCCAGCCTTCTTTTCTTGCACCGGTTACTGTGCCGATGGCTTGGTTGTAATGGTTACCGTCATCGTACTCTTATCCCACTCCACGCCGGCTCCGAGTGCCTCGCTGATGAACCGGAGCGGAACCATCGTGTGGCCGTTTACGGACCGGGCCGCCGCCCCAAGCTGTACCGACTGGCCGTTGACTGCCGCCTGTTTGCTGCCCAGCTTCAGACTGATGCTCGTTGCCCCCTTGCTCGCCTTAACAGTCTTTGTAGCAGCTGTATAGGTTACTTCAGCACCCAAGCGCTCGAAAATCGCCCGCATCGGCACCATCGTGCTGCCGCTGACCAGCATCGGCGGCTGCTCAAACTGCTGCAGCTCGCCATCAATATATACCTTGATGCTGTCAAGATTTAGGACGAGCGATTTTACAGGCAGGGGCTCTCCCGTTATCTTGGTGCGGATGGTGTTCAGCTCTTTCACTGCCTTCTCCCGCTTGTCCAGGATCGCCGCCAGAGCGGACTGCTTCGTGCCGCTGATGGCCGCCATCGCCGTCTTCCGTGCAGCCGCCAGCTTGGACAGCGACTTGCTTCGAATACCCGCAAGCTTCTCTTCGCCTTCTGACAAGATAGCATTGATCTTCTTCTCGGCTTCGCTCCGGCTCAGATAACCCTGCTTGTAATTCCACATTGTACTTGTGGAGTAATTCACATTGGATTCGTTCTTCAGTCTCCACATCGTGCTGGACGAATAATTCTCATTCATCTCATTCTTATAGGACCACATCGTACTGCTCGAATAGTTCGGGTTGATCTCATTCCCATAGCTCCACATCGCGCTTGAGCTGTAGTTCGGGTTGATCTCGTTATGTAGTTTCCAGTGGGCGCTTGAGCTGTAATTTTCATTGCTCTCATTGGCATATGCCCACATGACGCCGGACGAATAGTTCGGGTTCATATCATTGCGGTAAGACCTGAGGAGGCTGTCGTAATTGTTATTGGAACTGTTAGCCTGCTTCAGACGATCGTAATCCTCTTCGAAGAGCTTTGACAGATAGGCAAGATCTGCTTCCAGCAGCCGGTTCAGCCTCTCCTGTTCAGCACTTTGCTCCTGCAGGTACGTCTCGTAGGCCTCTTCCATGCTGTCAAGGTCCTTCTCATAGAGCTTCAGGTACTTACTCTGAAGATTGTCATACTTCTCCGCTATACGATCGACAAACTGCGAGTCATAAGCGGCATGTGCCTGGCCAGGCAAGCTTGCAGCAAGCAAGCAGACTGACAGCATAAAGGCCAGCCATGTTTTTCGTGTCATTCTCATCCGGTTACATTCCCTTCCTTCCCTTGATGCAGGTCATAATTGCACAATATATCGACATGAATTGTTCGATTTAAGGCTATCCTAATCCTGCCTGTGTTACCAAAACAGGTCTTTCCTCCTAGATCTGCACAACACGATTCACCATACAATTCATGAGCACACACTTACTTTACCTAACCTGCTTGATTTATTAAATTGTATACGATATGATTACAGTTGTGACGAAATGTAATTGCCGATGTTACAGTTGTGAGGAGCTTATTTGTGTACCGGTTGGCTAACCGGGGTACATAACGTTATTGAGGAGGTTGTTATGATGTCAATGAACCAGAAATTTGCTCCACTGTTCGAAGGCTTCACGCTGAACGGTGTCGAGCTGAAGAACCGGATCGTCATGGCACCGATGACGAATTTCTCGTCTAATCCGGATGGTACGGTGTCAGACGCGGAAATTGAATACTATGAACGCCGCTCGGGCGGGCCTGGCATGGTCATTACGGCTTGCACATTCGCAACACCGAACGGCAAGGGCTTCCAGGGGGAATTCTCCGCTGTCTCCGACGACATGATTCCCAGCCTGAAAAGACTTGCTTCCGCGATTAAGTCCAAAGGCGCGAAAGCCATTCTGCAGATTTTCCATGGCGGCCGGATGTGCCCGCCTGATCTCGTAAGCAGCGATGTTGTCAGCGCAAGCGCGGTAAGCTCCGACCAGAACCCTAACATTGTGCCAAGGGAGCTTGATGACTGGGAGATTGAAGCCATCATCCGTGACTTCGGCCAGGCTGTCCGCCGTGCGATTGAAGCAGGCTATGACGGGGTGGAAATCCATGGTGCCAACGGCTACCTGATCCAGCAGTTCTTCTCCCCGCATTCCAACCGCCGGGAAGACCGCTGGGGAGGAACGCTTGAGAAGCGCATGGCCTTCCCGCTCGCGATTGTGGATGAGGTGAAACGAATTGTTGCCGAGCACGCCAAGCAGCCATTCATCGTGGGCTACCGCTTCTCCCCTGAAGAGCCTGAGACACCGGGCATTACGATGGATGACACGCTGGCTCTTCTGAACACGCTGGCAGACAAGGAGCTGGATTACCTGCACATCTCGCTGATGGAGTATGATTCCATGCCAAGGCGGAGCGCAGTAACCGATAAAACCCGGCTTGAGCTTGTGCTGGATACTGTCGGAAGCAGGGCACCTGTTATTGGCGTCGGCTCCATCCTCACCCCTGATGACGCGATTAAAGCAATGGAAACCGGTGTTCCGCTGCTCGCCATCGGCCGTGAGCTGATTATGGACCCGGATTGGACCGAAAAAGTGCAGTCTGGCAGGGAGAATGAAATCCGGACCGTCATCGAGAAGGATAAACAGCAGGAGTTGGTTATTCCAGATCCGCTCTGGCAAGCAATCGTCAACACTCCAGGCTGGTTCCCGGGCGTATAAGCCTGCCAGCGGCATAAGCCATGTGATATAAGAGCTCTGTTCCCTATGGGGAATGGAGCTCTGTTTCTCTACCCTTCTCCCCTTGACATGGTACCCGTTCCATATCCTACACTGAAGGAAGAACACCATGCTGGCGCAACCTCTTCTTAATAAGAAGACGGCGTTACGGCTGGTGTTTTTCTATTGTTTACATAAAAATTACATCAAAATCAGTATAAAGTATTGTTATGGTACTGGTTCCATATTTTACAATTCCCTTTGAGGAAAATCGTTCCTCATTTTCAAATCGGAAAGGGGATTAAATTATGGATAAAGCTTCGGAATTCACTTGCCCTTCTTATCTCGACTACGATGGCGCAATGAAAATTTCCCGTATCAGCTACCGGAACCAGGAATGGCTGGATTTCGAGCTTGGTGAACAAGGCTTGTTCCGCAAGTCTGGTGCTTACCTCGTCGGCGCCCTGCCGATGGAATTCCACTGTCACGGAATTGGCGACTATGACTTCAGTAATCTGGAGGAACTGGACCTTGAGCAGGTAAACCTCCGGGCCGAGCAGGAGGGCATCTTCTGCCTGCCTTCCATCTTCCTCCCTCATAATCAACTGGATCAATTCCTGGCCTTTATGAAGCAATTTCATGAGCATAAGCAGCAGGGACGATATGGCAATATTCTGGGGATTTCCTTGGAAGGACCGCTGCTTGCGAGCTTTGCAGGTACGCCTGAGAAGGGCAACTGGGCACCAACCAAAAGCGAATGGGGGAAGCTGGCTTCCTGCGGGCAGCTTGGTCTGATCTACACCGTCCTCTCGCCGGATGCCATGACAGAGCAATCCTACTTGAAGCCGTATATGACGGCCGATCATCCGAGTATCGAATGGATCGTAGATACCCTTGTGGAGGCAGGCATCAAGCCGGCTTTGGGCCATTTTCAGAAGGCTTATCCCGAGGAAACGGCCAAACTGATCCATAATGTTGTAGAGACCGCTCAAAGACGCAGCGGCTTCGCTGGCCCTGACGCCGTATTGACGGACCATCTCTTCAATGATATGCCCAATACCTTCAAGCACAGCTGGCGGACACCTATGGAACGCAAGAATAGAATTGAGCAGCTGCGGCAGGCACAGCTTAATGAGTGGAATCTGGATACCATCAACCAGATGGTTGGAGAGGTGCCGGGCACTTTGATCCGCTATGCGGCGGAAGGCCAATTGACGATCTGCATGAATTTCGACAGCGAGCATGTAGATCTGGAGGTTGCGCGCAGGGTTGTGGAGCTGACAGGCTCGAAGAGCATCATCGCAATGACAGACCGTATCGATACCGATTCTATGTGCGGACAACCTCTGGAGAAAGTCGAAGGCAATAATTTGTGGTATCAGGGCAAAGGCTATGTGGCGGCAGGCTCGTATACGATTGACCGGCTTATGCATAATATCCGGGCCATCGGCTTTGGTGAGCAGGCTGTATGGGATATGACTTCCTTCGTTCCTCTCCGTGCTTGCGGCTACCTGGATGTTCTGGAGAGAATGGATTTCAAGCCTTACAGCTATATGGACGAGACCAAGACCCGGCATCACTTCAAGGCCCGGATGCCGCAGCTCGTACCATAAGATCATAGCGAACCGGAAGAAGCCTGCGTGACGGTGTCATACGGGCTTCTTCAAGTAGATTGTCTTACAATCAGTTCAAGCTCCAGCGTCTGATCCGATGGACGCTCGGCTTCTGTCAGCATAAGATGGAGTGCTGCCGCAGCAGTCTCACCCATCTGCACAATCGGCTGCTGGATGGTGGTCAGATCCATCACCTGCGCAATGGGCTGGTTGTCGAAGCCGATAACCGCCAGCTCTTCCGGCACCTTGATTCCCTGCCTTGCCGCCTCCTTGATAAGACCAGCGGCCACATAGTCGCTTCCCACTACCATGGCTGAAGGCGCTAGAGATTGACCGGCGATGGATGCTGCAACAGCAGAGCCGTCTTCAATAGAATACTTCCCTTCATAATACCAGTCATCCCGCCACTCCAGGCCATAAGCCTCAAGCAGAGCGCTAAATGCCTTCTTCCTGCTGATTCCAATCCCGCTTGCCGGGTTGCCGATGCAGAGTCCAATCCGCCGATGTCCTTTGGAGCGCAAGTGTTCAACTGCCATCCGGATGCCCGACTCATGGTTGACGAGAACCTTGGTAATCAGGCGGCTGCCTGATGCTTCACAGGATACGACACTTCCATAATGGGACAGCTCATCCAGAACCGGTCCAGACAGCATGCTTGATCCCAGTATGAGACCGTCAATCAGCTTATACTTCAGCATGTTGAAGAACTCAATCTCATGACCCGGGTCATAGTTGGATTGATGCACCAGCATTCTGTAATGATGCTTGTAGCAGCCTCTTCCAATCCCCTCGATCAGGTTGCTGAAGAAGGGGTGGTTAATCGTCGGAACGATCACGCCGATCACATTGGTTTTTCCCCTGGACAGGTTAACGGCGTTAAGATTTGGCACATAGTTCAAATCCTGCATGGCCTTTAGAACGGCCTCCCGCTTATCCTGCTTCACATAGGGATGGTTATTCAGCACCCTGGATACGGTTGTGCGGGAGACACGCGCCCTGCGGGCAATTTCGGTAATGTTACTCATCCATACTCCTCACAGTAAATGATCGCGGTACTCCGGCCTTGCTGAGCAGCTGGTCGAACAGGCCCACGAACAGCCCCAGACAGACCACTACGATAATTGTACCAAGACCAACCGGCCCCTGCCACATGACAGCCAGGAGAAGAGCGGCAATTTCACCGATGGTCTTCGTCACATGAATCCCCCACCCGGTCCGCTCCGTGATGGCGAGCATGAGCTCATCATTCGGCACTGTGGGAAGGGCAGCCCTCAGATAGATGACAATCCCCAAGGCAAGCACACTTAAGCCGCCCACGAACAGAACCCACCGGAGGAGAATCGGTTCAACCTCCATGGAGCTTAACAGCTTAAGATTGAGCAGATCGACGAACACGCCGATGATAAGGATTGGGATAAGGCCGGCCAAGTTGGGAACCTTCCTCCTGATGATGCTGTTCACGAAGATCAGAATACCGCCGACGATAAAAACCCAAGAGCCGACGGTGAGGCCTATGCGTTCGGATAAAGCCACGTTCAGCGCATCCCAGGGAGCGATGCCGACGTTTGATTTTATCATGAGAACTACACCTGAAGACAAGATGAACAGGCCGGCCAGATAGATCAAGCACCGCTTAACCAGACTCGGCATCAGGACTCACTTCCAATCAGCCCGCTTCGGCCTGGTTCCTGCTGCGGCTGCAGGATCAAGCTGTGAAAGGCATGCGCTACACCGCATTCCCGGTTGGACAGAGTATGATGTGTGGCAATCTGCACAAGCTCTCCTCTCGCATTTCCCATGGCAATTCCGGTGCCGGCCACCCGGAACATCGGCAGGTCATTCTGATTATCCCCGATCACAACAGCCGACTCGGCGCTTGTGCCATAATGCTGGCAGATCGCCTGGAGAGCGGTCCCCTTATCCACGCCTGTACCCATCACTTCCAGGTTATAGGTCCCCGAACTGGACACCACGCAGCCTTCAATCCCCTGCAGATAAGCATTGGCCTTCGCGAGCAACTCCCTATCTGGTGAAACGATCATGAGCTTGATAACACCCTCGTAATCATCCGCCCCTATGCTTCCTTCCACTTCCTCCAGACCATATTGATAGACCTGCGCCTTGATCGACTTCCAGAAGATATCCTCCTTATAAGCAGGATCAGCAGCCAATACCTCCTTGAGCTGGCTCTTCAGCTGGGAAATTCCCCTGTCCGATACCTTGATGGCATCCGGTAGATAGACCTGGCAGTACATGCCCTTGGCATTCAGCCACTCGAGCATCGGCCGGACTGTCTCCCTCTCCATCGCATGCAGGCTCAGCAGCTGGTCATCCACACAAATCTGTGCCCCGTTGGAGGCAATAACCGGACAGCTCAGGCCATACCGATCCAGGATTTGCCGGGCATCGAACAGCGCCCTCCCCGTTGCAATAATGACAAGCAGGTCTTCCCGCTGCTGGGCTTCCCTGATCGCCTCCACATCCTTCTGATGAACGGTCAAGTCATCCGACAGCAGCGTCCCATCCAGATCAATCGCGATTATCCTCATCCGCTTCCCCCATCCTTCCAGTTTTGCTTGGCGCATCGCCAGTATAAAGTATGGAACGCGTTTCACAGCAACCCCGATGTTCGCCGTATGACGGGTGGATGACCACAGCCAGGAATTATATTAAAATAGCTCTAGCAAAAGGGCTTGCATGCGCCATGCCCCAATCGACCTGCCACCAGGCATTCCTCAAGATTGCGGAGCATACCGATACATAACAAAGGCTTAGCGTTCAGCGTAGGCTTAGCCCGCGATTCAGCTTTGCAGTTACAGTCAAGTCATATTCTCCGAAAGGTTCAATTGCTGCTATGAGGGAAATTACGATTGGCATTCTGGCCTCTATGTTCTTTGCCGTTACCTTCATCCTTAACCGCTCCATGGAGCTGGCTGGCGGAAGCTGGCTGTGGAGCTCATCCCTGCGCTTCCTGTTCATGCTTCCGTTTCTCTTCCTGATTGTGATGCTGAGGGGAAACGTCCAGCCTGTACTCCAGGAAATAAAGCGGCAGCCCGTCCGCTGGTTCGGCTGGAGCTTCGTCGGCTTCGTACTGTTCTACGCCCCCATCACCTACGCAGCCGCATATGGTCCAGGCTGGCTGGTTGCAGGAACCTGGCAGCTCACCATTGTGGCTGGCGTCCTGCTTGGTCCGCTGTTTCACCATATGGTTCAAACGGACAGCGGTCCGGTAAAAGTCAGGCACCGTATTCCAGGCAGGGCGCTTATGATCTCGCTGTTCATCCTAGCGGGAATTGTCATCATTCAATCCCAGCAGGCAGACGATATTACGCCAGGTCTGCTCGCTGCCAGCGTGCTTCCAGTGGTCCTTGCCGCCTTCGCCTATCCGCTTGGCAACCGCAAGATGATGGAGCTTTGCGGAGGCAGGCTGGATACATTCCAGCGGGTATTCGGCATGACGCTCGCCAGTCTTCCCTGCTGGCTTGTCATAGCAGCAGCCGGCTATATGGAGGCCGGTCCGCCAACTGCTGAACAGCTGCTGCAGACCTTCATCGTAGCGGTCTGTTCCGGTGTCATCGCCACGACGCTCTTCTTCATCGCAACCGACCGTGTCCGGAATGATCAGGGCAAGCTGGCTGCCGTCGAAGCAACCCAATCCACCCAGGTCATGTTCGTCATGGCCGGAGAGGTTATCTTCCTGGCAGCTCCGCTGCCTGGGGGTGCTGCCTTGACCGGCTTAGCTGTCATTATGGCCGGCATGCTGCTGCACAGCTTGTATGCCCGAAGATGAGCGTGGCCTGCTGGTAAATGTTGAGGCCAAGCACGCTCCAGCTGTCAGCTTCATCAGGCTATTATTTCCTTTCCGCAAGGATGCCTTGCAGCTGGGAGAGGAAAGTCCCGAGCTCCAGCAGCTGCTGCTGTTCACTGCCGCGCGCCCGAACTGTCACTGTGCCGTCTACAAGCTCCTTGTCCCCTATAACCGCAATGTACGGAGTCTTCTGCAGCTGGGCCTCCCGGATCTTGTAGCCCAACTTCTCTTGGCGTTCGTCAAGCTCCACCCGGATGCCCGCATCCTTCAGCAGCCTGCAGACTTCCGCGCCGTAAGCGGCATGCCGGTCTGCAACCGTGATAACGGCGACCTGAACGGGAGCCAGCCAAGCAGGGAACGCGCCTGCATAATGCTCAATCAGAATACCGAGGAAACGGTCGATCGAGCCGTAGACTGCACGATGGATGACAATTGGCGTCTGCCGTTCATTGTGCTCATCTACATAGGACAGGTCAAACTTCTCCGGCATCTGAAAGTCCAGCTGTATCGTAGCGCACTGGTGACTGCGGTTCAGCGCATCCTTGATGTGAAAATCGATCTTCGGCCCGTAGAAAGCACCGTCCCCCGGGTTCAGCCGGTAGGGCAGGCCGGATTGCCCGAGCACGTCTGACAAGGCTGCCTCCGCCGCTTCCCACTGTTCATCCGATCCCATCGACGATTCAGGTCTTGTGGACAGCTCCAGACTGTACTCGAAGCCGAATATGCCGTACATCTCCTTGATCAGCTCAATGGCTCCGCCAATCTCCTGCCCGATCTGATCCGGCCGCACGAAGATGTGCGCATCATCCTGGCAAAATGTACGGACACGCAGCAGTCCGTTTAGCGCGCCGCTGAACTCATGACGATGCACCTGGCCAAACTCGGCAAGCCTGATCGGAAGCTCCTTGTAGGAGCGAAGCCTGTTCTTGAACATCAGCATGTGGCCCGGGCAGTTCATCGGCTTTACCGCAAACTGATGATGATCCAGCTCACAGAAGTACATATTCTCGTGATAATGATCCCAATGCCCCGACTGCTCCCACATCTGCCGGTCCATCATGATTGGTGTCCGCACCTCTTCATAACGATACTTCTGCAGGAATTCCCGCGACAGCGCCTCTAGTTCATTCCGGATGACAGTCCCCTTGGGCAAATAAAAGGGCATCCCTGGCGCCTCATCCGCGAACATGAACAGCTGCAGCTGCTTGCCCAGCTTCCTGTGATCCCGCTTCTGGGCTTCCTCGTAGGCAGCCAGGTAATCCTCCAGCTCCGCAGCTTCACTGAACGCCGCCCCATAGATCCGCTGAAGCACCGGCCTGCTGCTGTCGCCAAGCCAATAAGCACCCGACACACTAAGCAGCTTGCAGGCCGGCAGTTCATGCGAAACTGCATCTTCATCCAGAGTCAGCGGCAGCACATCGATGAAGCCATCCCCCTCCACAAGTGTCAGCGGCTGCTCCCGGTCTAATTCCTGAACCCATTCAGCCTTCAGGAGCTCCCCCGCCGCTTCCAGCAGGCGTACGGCCTCTTCATGCGCAACCTTACGGCATGACAGCGATGACCCAGAGGAGGCAAGCTGCTTCATCTCTTCCTCAACCCCTGCCAGATCCTGTTCAGACAGAGACGCAGGAACATCCAGATCATAATAGAATCCATTATCCGTGACTGCACCGATGCCGAGCCTTGCGCCTTCATATCTCCGTTTGACTGCCTGGGCCAGACGGACCGCTGTAAGGAGCCTCATTTGCTCCAGCTGACCCGGCTGCTTAGACTGATCCTGCCCTTTCATTTGGTTACTATTCATATCCAATCACTCCTGTCCATCTCGATAAATGTATGTGAACACAAAAAAAACACGCTGTCCGCATAGGGACGAGCGCGCTCGTGGTTCCACCCAAATTCAATCTGCCTCCAGCAGCTCTATACAAGCGTCAAGCAGACAGATTCTCTGACTTCTGTAACGGGAATTCCCGGCGTTCCATACTCTCACTCCTGCCCGGTAAGCACGGCGTGATTTGGGGAGCGCAGCTGCAAGGCGGTATATGCCTGCGATTGCCGCAAGGGAGTTTCAGCCGGTGCTCCCTCTCTCTGTTCCGGTATCTCTCATGCATCGTTGTCCTTGGTCCTAGCCTTTATACGATCATCGGTCGGTAAAAACAAAAAAACACGCGGTCCGCATAGGGACGAGCGTGCTCGTGGTTCCACCCAAATTCAATCTGCCGCTGCATTAAGTCGATACGCAGTTTCAGATCCTTTGCAATTCTGTAACGGGAATTCCCGGCGTTCCATACTCTCACTCTCACTCCTGCCTGGCAGGTTTGGCGCGATTTGGGGAAGGCAGCTGCAAGGTGGTACAGACCTGTGATTGCCGCAGGGAGTTTCAGCCGGTGCTCCCATTCTCTGTTCCGGTATCTTCCACGTCTGGTTGTCCTTGGTCTTCGCTGTTGATTAGTGCCTATTATAGAACCCGCCATCTTAAATTGTCAACAGCTTCATTGGTACGTCAAACAGCCGGTCCAGCCAATAACCGTTTTCTCAGAGCAGCCAAGTACAAGAGGACCAGCAGGCAAACCAATACGCAATAATACGGGTCCCACCAGACATGCGAACGGAGTATGCCGGCTTGGGACAAGACTAACATCAGGATGATCAGTATTCCCAACGATATCACATATTTCGGCCAGGCATAGGTCCAGCGAAAGCTGAAGATCGCAGTGTACAGCGAGGCCAACCCAATCCAGTATATGGTAGTAAAGGCCGTTGTATCATGGGACAGGTCTTTAAACCACCCGATGTGGTAGGTCCTGCTTTCAAAGAAGGCAATCGGCAGGAACATAAGTGTGCCGAGGACGGCTCCCGTAATGAGCAACAGTGTGATAAATAGCAAAAACCCCTTCATCGGCTGCATCATGCGGCTGAACCAAGCCTTTGCCACCAGATAGTAGAAGGGCAAGCCTAACGCGGTATAACCAATGCTCCACCAGTTATGCCGGTAGATATGCAGATGCAAAAACAGCCACTCCACTGCTGCAAATAAGGCTGTAAATCCCGCAATCCAAAGCCAGCCTTTCCGAAATACAGCCATAATGACTGCCGATGAAGGCAGCGTAAGGAAATTAGAAATGCCTGAACCGATATTGCTGTCGTAATAAGCATTATGCTTCTGCAACCCGGGGTAATAATGATAACTCCCCAGCAGGATGTAGATAACGAATTCTATACAATAGCTGACACCCACCATTCCCAGGAAAAGCACGAGGCTTCTGGGACTTCTGCTTTTATAATTGGCAAAAAACAATGCCCCAACACTCATGACTACCAATCCTAAATACCAGTATGTACCATAATGCACGGTAAGCAAATGCCTCCCCTCAGGGATGAAACAGTTCCCTTAGCTTTGCAGGCTGCTTCACAACTACCCGGTCAGGCTGCCTGCCTAGTCAATTTAGTATGGCTGAAAGAGACCAAGTATATGCGGGTATTCATCCCATATTCCGGGGCTGCCACAGCAAAGGGCAGGCCGCTCACCACTGAGCGCACTGCCCTTTTTCCCATAACATCCAAACATCCTACAACAGCCTGTCAGTTCACCTTAATAAGCTGCCAATGCTGGTTCGTTCCCCCGTTATCCGTATACTGGATCACGTCCCCGCCATTGGCCGAGGAAGCACCGGACACTTCCGCCACCTTGCCGCTGTTGCGGTTCACCAGCTTCAAGTAACCCTCTACAACAACAGGCTTCCACTGCTGATTCGTTCCCCCATTGTCTGTGTACTGCACGATATCGCCGCCACTATCCGTCGATCGTCCATATACATCGAGGACCTTGCCGCTGTTGCGGTTCACCAGCTTGTAATGGCCTTCGCTCGTGGGGACAAACTGCCAATGCTGATTCGTTCCCCCGTTATCCGTCCATTGAATCACGTTCGCACTGTCGGCAAGCGCTCCTTCGCTGACGTCCATTACCTTGCCGCTGCTGCGGTTCTTCAGCTTGTAATACGCAGACGTATCAATTACTACGCCATTACCTGCGGAAACTCCCGTGATGACAAAGGTGCTTATTGAGCCCGCAGGCTGTGTTTGAGTGAAGCGCTTGTTGGACAGGGTTACGTTTGAGAGGGGAGCGAGATTCTCCGTGCCGCTCGTGCGGAATCCGCTCACTGTTCCCGTAACCGCTGTGAAATGCGACAGATCATAGGTTACGGTATTCGCAGACGAGGAATCATTGATCGTCACAATAACCAGCTTGCTTCCCGCACTGTCGTAGGCCGCAATCGAGTTGCCGTCCCCGATATCGATGATCTTGTAGCCCGGACGGATGAACTTGCTCCACTGGGCCATCGCGTAATACTTTTTCTTAATTGTATACTGGCCTAAGTCTGCCCCGGCGTTATTTAAATCCGTCTCAATCATGCCCCAGCCGCCACTCGGCTCAACCGCCTGCCAGTACACCCAGGCACTGTTCTTCATGTATTTGATATCCCACAAAATATTACGCGACATCGTCATGCCGCTCGCCTCGCCATCCCCGTGCTCGGAGTTCCAGATCCGTTTGCCGGCAGCCGCCTGGTTCAAGCCGACCCGGTCCTTGCCAGAGTAAGTGTGGGAGTTGAACTGCACAATTCTGTCCTTGGTCGCTTGCGAGTAGCTGTTGATCGTATTCCGCGTAAGATCAATGCTCGTCTCTTCGGGACCGCTGATGCCAATCGGCAGTCCTTTTGCCTGCAGAGAACGGTGCAGGTGCTCGATTATAATCTCCTGATTAGCCGGAAACATGACATTGCCCTCCTGCCTGTTGCCAAAATACCAGTAAGCCGAACTCGGCTCATTAAAGGCCGACAGAGTGCGGAAGGTAATGCCCCAGCTGCTGCGGAAGTGTCCGGCAACCGTCGTCAGATAATCCGCGAAATCATCGTACATGTCTTCCCTTAAATTCTCGGCCGCATCATGGTTGCCGGTTACGCTGCCGCTCTTCGTCATCCACCAGGGCGGTGAATTCGCGAAGCCTTCTGCGATGAACTCACTCTGCGAAATTCGCGATTTGGCGGCATTCAGCATCCAGCGCTGATTGGCATCCTGCGACCAGTCGTATGCCGCTGCTGCGGATGCTTTATAACCAGGGATACGCGCCCGCAGCTCCATATGATCCGGATAGGACGGATTCTCTCCTCCGCCGATGTTATAGCGGACTATATTGAGTCCAAGCCCGTTTCCGCCAAACAGCAGATCCGCGTACTTATTGCGTACCTGTTCGGAAGCACCGCCCACCCGGTTCGCCCACCAGGCCAGCGTAGTCCCCCAGCCTTCCCAGGTCTGGTGCTGAATTCCCGGATTCACTACTGCCGTATACGCCGCAGCCTGCACGCGAGATCCCGTCATCCCTCCTGCCCCCGACATAACGGTGATCGCCATCATAACCGTACAGAGCATGCCGATTCCGATCCTTTTCATCAGCTTCATTCCTTTCCTCTTCCTCATTTTATTGCTTCCTTAATCGACCCAGCTTCGCTTCCCGCCTCACCTCCCTTCCTAATTATAAGCGCTTACAGTTACTTTCAGAGCTGCAAACTGTGCTCGTGCCCTATGCTAATGCAAAGAAAGTCCTGAGTCATCAAGAATGCTTGACGGTCAGGACCTGGATGCTGTGCATGATTCACTGCATGATTCACTACATAGTTCACTGCATATTTAACTAATCAGCGACTCCACGGGTGCACGCACGATTGCTGCGCAGCGTGTCGCTTCCTGCTTGATTTCGTCTTCCGAAGCAAACGTTGTATTGTATACAGCGTATGGTGGAAGAAAATCGGCATGGCAGCGCGTCAGCGTTCTTTCGATCGGACGGAGCAGCTCGCTCATCGTATACTTGTTGAATCCCCCGGATCGATACTGCTTCTCGGTCCCGCCGACCGTCGTGACCACCATGAACGCTTTCCCTGCCAGCTTGTCACCACCGGGCCCGAACGCCCAACCGGGTACCAGTACGTCATCGAACCATTTCTTCAGCAGCGGCGGACAGCTGTACCAGTAAAAGGGAAACTGTAATATAATTCTATCATACTTCAGCAGATATGCCTGCTCCCTTTCCACATCGATGCTCCAATCCGGGTACTCCCGATACAACTCGTGCATGAACATGCCGGAACGCTGGAGCTCCAGGGATAACGCTGCGTTAATCTTGGACGTCTCCATGGAGGGATGGGCAACAATGGCCATCATATTCAAGACAATCACCCTTTCGCCGTTCTTACTAACATCGCGATGTATTTCCATTTTTACGGAGAAAGGAATCCGTGTAAAGTACGCAGATTTTCCGTACTATCTACGTTCCTTGGAACCAGTGGTATGGTTGAAGGGACTATGTACGCTTAATCATCGTACTACCCATGATCAAGATACCTTGCTAACCTAATAACAGGACTGATACGGAGGTGCGCCCATGCACGACACAACGAACGGCGGACGCAAAACGGACGGAATCACGACGACATTGAAGGTGATCGGCGGGAAATGGAAGCCGTTGATTCTCTTTATTTTGCTGCAGGACGGAACCAAACGGTTCGGCGAATTGCGGCGGCTTCTGCCCAATGTGACGCAAGGAATGCTGACGAATCAACTCCGCGAGCTGGAACAAGACGGCCTTGTCTCCAGAGTCGTCTATCAAGAAATTCCGCCTAAAGTCGAATATTCGATAACGGAGTATGGAAGGTCGCTGCATAGCATCCTGACCGCCATGTGCGGCTGGGGCTTCCATCACCTGGAGAAGGACGCCGAGAGGGCTGTTGATTCCGGGGAGAAAACCACGCATAGCTAATTAATGTGAACTATGTACAACTCGCAAAGGGGTGAGTTTATGAGGATCATGAAGGCATTTATTCTTACAGCGCTGCTCGTTGTGATCGGGTGCACGAATACGAGCAAGGAAGATGTAATGAAGTATCTATCATCAGACTCCAGTGACACATACAGAATCCATTTGTTTTATGAAGAGGCAACTGACCTGGATCAGCAGCTGCTCGTATACTGGAATTCCAATCCTAAGCTGCTCGAAATTATCCAGGGCATTCAGCTGTATGACATAAGCACGGAGAAGAACAATCAAATGGCGGATGTTCTTGAGCTTGAAGACTTCCCTTGTCTGATTGTTACTAGTGATGAGGATGTCGTGCTGAAGACCAACGACCTGGCTGACATTAAGGAGTTTTTCACAGCCCTAGTCCTTTAACGGTGTAGGCGAAGCGGAGGTGTCACTAGAGAGGACGGTATGCAGTAAAACAAAAACACCCCTCGGAACCGTGTTGGAAGAGATAATCCAGTGCGGTTCGAGGGGTATTGTTTTTCACGAATATAACTGCTTACCGGTAATGCCGCTGCCGCATCGCCTCATGCAGCAGCACGGTAGCCGCCATGGCGACGTTCAGCGACTCGGCCTGGCCGCGCATCGGAATCAGCACGGAACCATCCACTAAGGCCGACACTTCGGCGGACAAGCCATTGGATTCGTTGCCGAGCAGCAGCCAGGTCGGACCGTTCCAGTCATAGCTGAAGCAGGATTGCTCCGCCTGCAGGCTCGTTCCTACAAGACGGATGCCCCTCTCCCGCCCTTCGGGCAGAAGCTTCATAAGGTCCGCCTCTATTACCGGCAGATGAAACAGCGAGCCCATTGTTGAACGGACTGTCTTCGGGTTGTACAAGTCGACACTTCCCCTGCCGATGACGACGGCCGAGGCGCCAACTGCGTCCGCGCTGCGGATGATGGTCCCGACATTGCCGGGATCACGCAGTCCGTCCAGCACGACGACAAGGGCGGCGGGGCCATACAGCTGCGCCGTGTCTGCTTCCGCCTTGATGACGATTCCGAACACGGGCGGCGGGGTGTCGGTACCCGTGCATTTGCTCATGACGGCTGCCGATGCCTCCACAAGGGTGCAGGGATAACCGTCTTCAGAGCGAAGGAGCGGTTCCAGCTCGGCCGGCAGTCCCCGCTCCGCATCGTATACGACCGTTTCCACCGGCGCACCCGATTTCAACGCTTCCTGAATCAGGTGCACGCCTTCGAGGATGAAGCGTCCTGTTCGGTCCCGCTGCTTCTTCTCGAGCAGCGCTGCCCATTCCTTGACCTTCGCGTTTTGCTGTGATGCGATATGCTGAACTGGCCCATTAATCATACGTTACGCCTTACCCGCTTTCTTGTCTGAATAGCTGAGCTCCAGCTTTGCGAGGTCTTTATTCTCCCCGACAATGACCAGAACATCACCCTCACGAATCGTATCTTCCGCATATGGCGATATATTCATCTTGACTCCCGTCTTGATGGCCATGACGTTGCAGCCATACTTTGCCCGGATGTCGAGCTCCTTAAGGTTCTTGCCCACCATGCTCTCCGGTGCCTTAAGCTCCACGATGCTGTACTCATCCGACAGCTCGATGAAATCGAGAATGTTCGGCGAGATCAGGTGATGCGCCACCCGCAGACCCATATCCCGTTCCGGGAAGACCACCTTGTCCGCACCGATCTTGTTCAAGACCTTGCCGTGCAGATCGTTCTGTGCCTTGACAATAATATAGGGTACCCCAAGATCCTTCATAATCAGTGTTGTCAAAATGCTTGCCTGTATATCCTGGCCAATGGCCACAACGACGACATCAAAGTTGCGGATGCCAAGTGCCTTCATCGCTTCCTCATCCGTAGAATCAGCCGCTACCGCATGGGTAACACTGTTCACCACTTCCTGAATCCGGTGTTCGCTCTCGTCGATCGCCAGCACCTCGAAGCCGAGGCCTGACAACGACTTGGCAATACTTGAACCGAAACGTCCCATACCGATAACCGCATACTGCTTCTTCGCCATGACAGTTGTCACTCTCCCAACGATAACTGCGTATTCCTCATTATACCACATTTGATTAAACGGCTGAAAAGGATGATCAAGCTGTCCCGGGGCAATATTAAACGGGAAAACACCTTTTTGACAGGGGGATTTGAACATGAATACGCTCAATTTGCGCCAGGCCATCATCCAACGGGTTCATGACAAGTCAGAGGAGGAACTGAACGAAGTCATTGAAAGCTCCATTGGCAATGATGAGCGGACGCTGCCCGGTCTCGGCGTACTCTTCGAGCTGATCTGGCAGGACAGCGATCCATCCACCCAGAAGCAGCTTGTCGGCACCCTGCATAATCACCTGGTCCATACCCCGCCGCCTCTGCAGCGTCAGTAATCGGAGGACGACACTTGCACAGCGTTAGATGCCGTGCCGTATGACATAACAACAGACAGCCTGCCGCCATGTGGCGGGCTGTACCGGTATATGGAAATAACGTCCGCCAAGGAGGTCTGTCAGTGGGCACAATCGTAGATTGGATAACCCGTCACTGGATAACAACCGTTATCCTGCTCGGCATCATCTGGGCGGTTGCATTCGTCCTCTATCACCGCAAATCACTCTTCCTGAAGGAATAGGCGAACACTCAGATCCTGAACATTTAGTTTATGCAAAAAAAGCCGCTGATCCTACTCGCAAAGGACCTCCCGGAGGAGATCCATTACCAGTAGAATCAACAGCTATGAAGTGACAAGAACAGACAGCTGCCGTCCTAATTACAGACGAATCAGCGTTTATTTTCTGCAAAAACCGGCATCGCTACACAAGTGCCTTGGCTGCAATGTCCGACCGGTAATGCATGCCTTCAAAATGGATAAGCTCCAGTGCCTCATAGGCCTTCTTCCGGGCTTCCTCCAGATCGGCTCCGCGGCCGACGATGCCGAGCACACGTCCGCCGGCTGTGACCAGCTGCCCGTCTTCCTCTGCAGTACCTGCATGGAAAACCAGAGCACCGGCTGCTTCCGCTTCCTCAATTCCGCTGATTGCCCGGCCCTTCGGATAGGAAGCCGGATAGCCTTCAGATGCCGCAATTACACATACGGCCGCTTCGTCGCTCCACTCGATCTCGAGCTGATCCAGTCTTCCGTTAACCGCAGCCAGGATGATGTCCAGCAGGTCGGTCTTCAGTCTTGGCAGCACGACCTGGGTTTCCGGATCGCCCATCCGGGCATTGAACTCAATGGTCTTCACGCCCGTCTTGGTAATCATCAGACCCGCGAACAGCACGCCCCGGAACGGGCGTCCTTCGCTGACCATGGCCCGTGCCGTCGGCTTAATGATATTCTCAATCGCATCTTCAATAAGAGCCGGATCGATATGCGGCAGCGGCGTATAGGTGCCCATGCCGCCAGTGTTCGGTCCCTTATCTCCGTCATAGGCAGGCTTATGATCCTGTGCCGCTACCATCGGACGGACCGTCTCGCCGTCCACGAACGAGAGAATCGACATTTCCTGGCCTTCCAGGAATTCCTCGATAACCACCTGCGTGCCAGCTTCTCCGAAGACCTTATCCACCATCATCCCGCGCAGTGCCGCTTCCGCCTCTTCCAATGTCGCTGCGACAGTCACGCCTTTGCCTGCTGCCAGACCGTCAGCCTTGATGACGATTGGCGCGGATTGACTGCGCAGATAGGACAGCGCCGCGTCATAATCCGTGAAGGTCTCATAGGCTGCCGTCGGGATGTTGTAATCCTTCAGCAGCTTCTTCATGAAGATTTTGCTGCCTTCGATTTCCGCCGCATTCTTGCGGGGTCCGAATACCGGAATACCCGCTTCCTCATGAGCATCCACAATACCCGCCGCCAGCGGATCATCCGGTCCAACGACGACCAGGTCGATGGCGTGATCTTTTACATACTGAATCTGATCTGCAAAATGGCTCACCGGGATCGGTGCGCATTCCGCCAAGGCCGCAATTCCCGCGTTACCCGGTGCGCAGTACAGCTTGCTTACCTTGTCGCTCTTGCTTAGTGCCCAGACGATGGCATGCTCACGCCCGCCGCCGCCAATAACCATAACCCGCAATGAAAGTGCCCCCTGTCTGTAAGAATCCGTCTTCGCTCGAAAGTGTGCTGTATTCTTAATGCTTGAAGTGGCGCACATCGGTCATGACCATCGCGATGTTGTGTGCATTGGCCACGGCAATAGACTCTTCATCCTTGATGGAGCCGCCTGGCTGAATGACAGCCGTTATGCCTGCCTTGGCCGCAAGCTCCAGCGTATCGCCCATCGGGAAGAAGGCATCCGAAGCCAGTACTGCGCCCTTCGCCTTCTCGCCTGCCTGCTCGATCGCAATCCGGGCTGCACCGACACGGTTCATCTGGCCAGCGCCAACGCCTACGGTCATATCATTCTGCGCCAGCAGAATCGCATTGGACTTCACATGCTTCACGACCTTCCAGCCGAACAGCAGCTGCTTCAGCTCTTCGTCGGTCGGCTTGCGGTTCGTTACGACCTTCAGGTCAGCTTCTGTCAGAGAATGCACATCGCTCTGCTGTACGAGCATGCCGCCTTCCACGGAGGTAACCAGCCATTCCGGCTTGCGCTCCTTCGGCGCGTTCAGCTCGCCCAGCTTCATCAGGCGGATGTTCTTCTTCTGCATGAGAACGTCCAGCGCCTCCTGCGTGAAGTCCGGTGCAATAACGATTTCGAGGAAAATATCATGCAGCAGCAGCGCCGTCTCGCGCTCCAGCGTCCGGTTAGCCGCAACAATCCCGCCGAAGATCGATGTCGGATCAGCCGCATACGCCTTCTGGAACGCTTCATGAACGGTCGTGCCAACTCCCACGCCGCACGGATTCATATGCTTAACCGCTACGACAGCCGGCTCTTCAAATTCTTTCACAATGGCCAGCGCCGCATTCGCATCGCTGATATTGTTATAGGACAGCTCCTTGCCATGCAGCTGGACCGCTGTTGTAATGCTGCCTTCCGCAGCCAGCGGCTTCTTGTAGAAGGCCGCCTGCTGATGCGGGTTCTCGCCGTAACGCAAATCCTGAACCTTCTCATAGGTTACTGTATAAGACTCTGGTAGCGGCTCGCCGTTCAGCTTGGAGAGATAGTCGGAAATCAGCGCATCGTAGGCTGCCGTGTGACGGAACACCTTGGCCGCCAGGCGCTTGCGTGTCTCCAGCGTTGTATCACCGCCGGCCTGCAGCTCTTCCACCACGCCTGTGTAGTCAGCAGAATCAACCACTACCGTGACGAAGGCATGATTTTTGGCAGCAGAACGCAGCATTGTCGGACCGCCGATATCAATGTTCTCAATCGCATCCTCATAGGACACGCCTGGCTTCGCGATCGTCTCCTTGAACGGATAGAGATTTACGACAACCAGGTCGATATAATCTAGACCCAGCTCCTTCATCGCCTTCGTATGCTCTTCATTATCCCGCACGGCCAAGAGGCCGCTATGTACAGCCGGATGAAGCGTCTTGACGCGTCCATCCATAATTTCCGGGAAGCCGGTCACATCCGAAATCCCGATCACCGGAATGCCTTCCTTCTCAAGCAGGGAAGCCGTTCCCCCGGTCGAAATAATCTCCACACCCTGCGCGGCAAGCGCACGGGAGAATTCCACGATGCCTGTCTTGTCCGAAACACTGATTAACGCTCTGCGAATAGCCAAAATACAGGTCCCTCCTAATAGTGGTTGTCTTGAACCCAGTTCCCCGGATCCGTTAGCAGTCATCTATCCGATCAGCCTACATGAACATGCCGGCCGTCCAGCCGCACATGCCCCTCGGCAATCTGTCCTATGGTCCAGGGCAGCAGCACCCGCTCCGTCTCCTGAATGCGGGTCGTAAGCGTCTCTTCCGTATCCCCCGGCAGCACATCGACGGTACGCTGGGCAATGATGGGTCCGGTGTCGAGGCCGCCGTCCACATAATGCACGGTAACCCCTGTCACCTTCACTCCGTACTCCAGCGCCTGCCGGACGGCGTTGATGCCGGTGAATGCCGGGAGCAGCGACGGGTGAACATTAATCATACGGCCGTAATACGGCTCGATCAGCACGGGCGTGATTATACGCATGTACCCTGCCAGAACAATCAGCTCCACACCCCGGTGCTTCAATGCCGCCAAAATTTCTTCCTCATAAGCCTCACGTGACGGGAAGGACTTCGGCGCGAACACGAAGGTGTCCACACCGGCACGCTCCGCCCGCTCAACAACGGGCGCACCTGCCTTGTCGCAAACCAAAAGCTCGATGGACACATCGAGCTTTCCTGCCTGAACCGCATCCGAGATCGCCTGGAAGTTCGTCCCGCTGCCGGATGCGAACACGGCGATTTTCAGCTTGGCCATTAGACTTCAGCTCCCGTAAAGGTCACCACACGGCTTCCTTCCGTTACACGGCCGATCCGGTATGCATCCATCTCCATGCCCTTCAGCAGCTCAAGCGCCTGCTCAGCCTGGTCCTCCGGCAGCACAACGACAAGGCCGATGCCCATGTTGAAGGTCGTGAACATATCGCGGTTCGTAATGCTTCCCTTCTCCTGCATCAGGCTGAAGATCGGCAATACCGGCCAGGAGCCGTAGTCGATCTCCACGTTGACGCCCTCAGGCAGCATGCGCGGAATATTCTCGATGAAGCCGCCGCCCGTAATGTGCGCCATGCCCTTGACCTGCACCTGTTCGATCAGCTGCAGTGCAGGCTTCACGTACAAGCGCGTCGGCTCCAGCAGGACGTCGCCAAGCTTCGCGCCGCCAAGCTCCGGCAGCGTATCCTGCAGCGAATAGCCAGCCTGCTCCAGCAGCAGCCTGCGCACCAGCGAGAAGCCGTTGCTGTGCACGCCGCTGGAAGCGAGTCCGATGACCGCGTCGCCAGGCTTGATGGCCGAACCGTCGATAATCTTCTTCTTGTCCACGATACCAACCGTGAATCCAGCGATATCATACTCCTCTTCGCTGTACATGCCCGGCATCTCTGCGGTCTCGCCGCCGATGAGTGCGCAGCCGGACTGCTCGCAGCCGTCCGCAATGCCTTTTACAATCGCTTCAATCTTCTCCGGCACCACCTTGCCGCAGGCCAGATAATCGAGGAAGAACAGCGGCTCCGCGCCCTGTACAATGATGTCATTCACGCACATGGCTACGGCGTCGATTCCGATGGTGTCATGCTTGTCCATGGCGAACGCCAGCTTCAGCTTCGTGCCGACGCCGTCCGTTCCCGATACGAGCACCGGCTCCTCGTACTTGTCCTTATTAAGGCCAAACAAGGCGCCAAACCCGCCCAGATCCGTCAGTACCTCCGGCCGGAACGTCCGTTTCACATGCTTCTTCATCCGTTCGACCGCTTCGTTGCCTGCCGCAATATCGACGCCGGCCTGTTTGTACGCTTCTGCCACCATGGTCACTCCTTCAGTATTGTTCTAATGCAGCTTCAGCAGCTGCAGGATTTATCTGATGTAAAATCGACCGGAGTCGGGTAATCATTGTCGAAGCACGCCATGCACAGCCCCCGGTTATGCTCGCCCTCATTGCCGCCGACCGCCTCTGTAAAGCCGTCGTTGCTCAGGAAGGTAAGCGTATCCGCATTAATCAGCTGGCGAATCTCCTCAACCGTCTTGGAGCCGGCGATCAGCTCCTTGCGGTCCGGCGTATCGATGCCGTAGTAGCACGGGTTCGCGAATGGCGGCGAGGTGATCCGCACATGGACCTCCGTCGCCCCTGCTTCCCGCAGCAGATTGACAATCCGGCGTGAGGTCGTGCCGCGCACGATCGAGTCGTCAATCATGACCACCCGCTTGCCTTCAACCACCTTGCGCACCGCGCTCAGCTTCATCTTGACGCCCTTCTCGCGCAGCTCCTGCGAGGGCTGGATGAACGTGCGGCCGGTGTACTTGTTCTTGATCAGCCCCAGCTCATACGGAATGCCCGTCTGCTCGGCATAGCCGATCGCCGCCGAGATGCTGGAATCCGGCACGCCGGTCACCACATCGGCATCGACGAAGGATTCAATAGCGAGGCGGCTGCCCATGCGCTTGCGCGCGGAGTGCAGGTTAATCCCGCTGATATCGCTGTCCGGCCGGGCAAAATAGATGTACTCCATCGCGCATACCGCACGCCGTTCCAGGGGAACATAGCGCTCCGTATGCATGCCTTCGCTGTCAAAAATAATGAGCTCGCCCGGCTCCACATCACGCTCATACTCCGCGCCGATTGTCTCAAGCGCGCAGGTCTCCGATGCGAACACATACGCCTCGCCGAGCCGCCCGATGACGAGCGGGCGCAGGCCATGCGGATCGGAGGCAACAAGCAGCTTGCTGTTCGTCATAATCAGGAAGGCGTAGCCGCCGATAATGCGCTGCAGCGCATCTCTGGCTGCGCTGACAAAATCCTTCGGCGAACGCGCGATCAAGTGGGCAACAACCTCGGTATCGCTTGTCGTCTGAAAGATCGAGCCGTTCGCCTCCAGCTCGCGCCTGATTTCCGGCGCATTGACGATATTGCCGTTGGTCGCGATGCCAAGATCCCCATCACGGTATTTGAAGACCAAGGGCTGGGCGTTCGCCAGGCCGCTGCCGCCGGATGTCGAGTAACGGACATGGCCGATTGAACGGTCGCCCTGAAGGGCATCCAGCTTATCCTTGTCGAATACTTCCTTGACCAGGCCCATGCCGCGGTGATAGTTAAACACACCATCCTGCTCCCGGTCTACGGTGCAGATGCCGCAGCTTTCCTCGCCGCGGTGCTGCAGGGCATGAAGCCCGTAATAGCTGAGAGAAGCGGCGTCAGGGTGGCCGACCACCCCGAATACACCGCATTCCTCACGAAGCTTGTCGAATATGTCATCCCGGCCAATACCTTCGTTGTAATGGCCGCCTCCGTCCGTCCACAGCTTGGAAAGCTGCTTCAGTTCATCAGACATGGAATCGCATCCTTCCAGACCTTCTCCAGTTGTGTGACCGGTGCTGCAATGCCGGCTTGTCCGTTTACGTTAATGGTCAGGCTGCTGCCTCCGACAGTTCCGATTCGCGCGCAGGCTACGCCTGCTGCGCCAAGCTGCTCCAGCAGCGCTTCCGCCTTGTCCGGCTTCGCCGACAGCAGGATGCGCGACTGGGTTTCGCTGAAGAGCGCGTGATCCGCGCGCAGGTCCGTGCTCAGCTCAAGCGCTGCGCCGATGCCGCCGCTGATGCAGGACTCTGCTGCTGCGGCCGCGAGGCCGCCCTCGGACAGGTCATGCGCCGAAGCAACAAGTCCGCCTTGAATCGCGCTAAGCACGGCGCCCAGCACCTTCTTCTCCAGGGCAAGTTCCAGCTCCGGCGGACGGCCTTCCGTACGCCCGTAGAGCGCGTACTGCAGCTCACTGCCGCCAAGCTCGGCCTTCGTTTCGCCCACGAGGATGACGACGTCGCCCTCTGTCTTGAAGGCCTGGGTTGTAATATGGTCAATATCATGAATGAGACCCACCATGCCGACAACCGGCGTCGGGTAGATCGCACCCTTGGCGTTCTCGTTGTACAAGCTCACATTGCCGCCGATAACCGGCGTGTCCAGCACGCGGCAGGCTTCCGCCATGCCGTCTACCGCCTTCTCAATCTGCCAGAATACTTCCGGCTTCTCCGGGTTGCCGAAGTTCAGGTTGTCCGTGATCGCCAGCGGCTCGGCACCGGAGCAGACGATGTTGCGCGCCGCTTCAGCAACCGCAATCCGTCCGCCGACTTCAGGGTCCAAGTACACGTAACGGCCGTTGCAGTCCGTTGTCATCGCCAGGGCCTTGCGCGTGCCCGGCACGGTCACGACTGCTGCATCCGAGCCCGGACGGACGGCTGTGCTTGTGCGAACCATGTAATCATATTGGCTGTAAACCCATTCCTTGCTCGCAACCGTAGGGGACGCAAGCACCTTCTCCAGCGCGCCGGTAAGATCCGTTACTTCTCCGTATGCAGAAGTATCAATCTGGGCATTAGCTGCGTAATAAGCCGGCTCTTGGGAAGGCTTATTGTAAATCGGGCACTCGTCAACAAGCGGCTTAACCGGCATGTCGGCAACCTGCTCGCCCTTGTGGAACAAGCGCAGACGGCCGTCATCCGTCACCTTGCCAACCTTGGCGCAGAGGATGCCCCAGCGCTCGAAAATCTCTCTCGCCTGCGCTTCATGCTGCGGCTCGATAACGAACAGCATCCGCTCCTGCGATTCGGACAGCATCATCTCGTAAGGCGTCATGCCTTCCTCGCGCTGCGGCACCTCATCCAGATACAGCTCCAGACCATTGCCGGCCTTCGCTGCCATTTCTGCGCTCGAGCAGGTCAGACCTGCTGCGCCCATGTCCTGAATACCGAGAACGATGCCCGTATCAATCAGCTCCAGACATGCTTCCATAACCAGCTTCTCCATGAACGGGTCGCCCACTTGAACGGCCGGACGCTTCGCTTCCGACTCCTCTGTCAGCTCCTCGGATGCGAAGGTCGCGCCGTGAATGCCGTCGCGGCCAGTAGCAGGACCGACATAGAACACCGGGTTGCCTACACCCTTGGCAACGCCGCGCTGGATTTTATCATGATCAATCAGGCCCACGCACATCGCATTGACAAGCGGGTTGCCCTCATAGCTCTCATCAAACATCACTTCACCGGCTACCGTCGGAATGCCGATGCAGTTGCCGTAGCCGGCAATACCGCTGACCACATGCTCGAACAGGTAGCGCACGCGCTCATTCTCAAGACGCCCGAAGCGCAGGCTGTTCAGCAGCGCAACCGGACGCGCGCCCATCGAGAAGATGTCGCGGATAATGCCGCCGACACCGGTCGCAGCACCCTGATAAGGCTCAATCGCCGATGGATGGTTGTGCGACTCGATCTTGAACACGACAGCCTGATTGTCACCGATATCCACGATGCCGGCGCCTTCGCCTGGGCCCATCAGGACGCGCGGCCCTGTGACAGGGAAGCGGCGCAGTACGGGCTTGGAGTTCTTGTAGGAGCAGTGCTCCGACCACATGACGCTGAATACGCCGATTTCCGTATAGTTGGGCTTGCGGCCCAGATGCCCGCAGATCAGGTCAAATTCCTTGTCCGTTACGCCCATCTGCTTGTAGATCTGCTGTTCCGCGATTTGCTCCGGAGTCGGTTCCTTAGCTGTTAACTGCTGCGCCATGCTGTTCCCTCCATACATTCAAGATCGATGCAAACATCCGCTTGCCGTCCTCCGAACCCAGCAGCTTGTCCACTGCGCGCTCCGGATGCGGCATCATGCCGACCACGTTGCCCTTCTCATTGCAGATTCCCGCGATATCCTCTACCGAGCCGTTCGGATTCGCGCCCGCCACGTAGCGAAACACGATCTGGTTGTTCGCCTTCAGCTGCGCCAGTGTCGTCTCGTCGCAGTAGTAGTTGCCTTCGCCATGCGCGATCGGAACATCGATAATCTCACCCTTGCTGTACTCGTTCGTGAATGGGGTCTCGTTATTGACAACCTCCAGCAGCGCCGAGTGGCAGCGGAACTTCAGATTCTTGTTGCGGCGCAGGGCGCCCGGCAGAAGCCGTGCTTCGGTCAGAATCTGGAACCCGTTGCAGATGCCAAGCACATATTTGCCCGCTTCAGCAGCCTTCACAACCTCCGCCATAACCGGGGCAAATTGGGCAATCGCACCCGAGCGCAGGTAGTCGCCATAGGAGAAGCCTCCCGGCACAATAATGGCGTCGTATGCAGATAAATCCGTGGCTGTCTGCCATACATAGTCAACCGGCTGTCCGATCGTTTGCTCAACCGCTTTGTAGCAGTCAATATCACAGTTGGAGCCCGGAAAAACGATTACTGCAAACTTCATCGGTTTAGCCCTCCAATTCAAATCGGTAGTCTTCAATCACCGTATTCGCCAGCAGCTTCTCACACATCAGCGTCACTCTCTGCTCCGCTTCCAGGCGGTCTGTCGTATCCAGTTCAAACTCCAGGTACTTGCCGATTCTGACCTTGCCGACCTCCTGAAAACCCATCGAATGAAGCGCGCCCTCTACCGCTGCGCCCTGCGGGTCCAATACGTTCTGTTTAATGGTGACATAAACCGTTGCTTTCATCGTTTCCAGCCTCCTGTTCAATGGGTGAAGCCCTGCTTTACTCAACTGTTCCGCTAAACATGCATTGGCTTATTAAGCCAGCGTTCATATCTGAATCGTATTAATTCGCTATGCTTTCGCCTGTGAGGCGGTTGTAGATATCCATGTAGCGCCGGGTCGTCTCTTCCACGACGAGATCCGGCAGCCTGTCCGGCTCGCTGTTCTTGTCCCATGGGGTACCGGCCAGATAGGTGCGGACCGGCTCCTTGTCCATGCTGTCGATCTCAATATCAAGCGCATAGGTTTCCTTCGCCCAGAAGCGCGAAGAGTCCGGCGTAAACAGCTCATCAATCAGGATGACCTGTCCGTCAATAATGCCGAATTCAAACTTACAGTCCGCGAGTATGATCTCCCGTTCCTCGCAGTAGCCCCTTGCAAACTCATACAGCTTCAGGCTCCGTTCCTTCAGCTCTTCCGCAAGCTCAGCTCCGACCAGCTCACACATCCGCTCGAACGGGATATCCTCGTCATGGCCGACATCGTTCTTGGCAGCGGGGGTGAACAGCGGCTCCCCAAGCCGCGCATTCTTGCGCATGCCTTCCGGCAGTTCAATGCCGTTGACCGTTCCAGACTGCTGATACTGCCTCCAGCCGCCGCCCGTGATGTAGCCCCGCACGACACATTCAATATCAATCCGCTGCGCCTTCTTCGTAACCATGATCCGGTCCTTCAGCTGCTCCGCGTCCGTTACCAGACTACCCAGCTTGTCCACATCCGTATGCACGACATGGTTAGGCTGCAGCGATTCTGTCAGGTTGAACCAGAAGGCGCTGAGGCGGTTCAGTACGTTGCCCTTCTCTGGCACAGCCGGATCCAGCACATAATCGAATGCCGATATCCGGTCAGTCACCACAATTAGATAATGCTCGCCAAGATCGTACAGCTCCCGAACCTTGCCCTTGTAGAGCAGCGGGGCCTTGATCATATGCTCTGCTGTTTCCAGCGCTTGTCGGCTCATTATTCCTGCCTCCTTCTCCTGGCGTTGCAATTGTAATAATAGAAGCTTCTATATCGTCAAAGCGTGCGGAGTATCCTAGGACAAGCCTAACCGGCGGAAAATCGTATCCACATGCTTCAGATGCCAAGCCGGGTTAAAGCAGTCCTCAATCTCTTCCACGCTGAGCAGTTCTGTGATCTGCGGCGTCTCCAGGATGATATCCTTGAACTGGCGCTGCTCCTCCCACGCCTGCATGGCACGCGGCTGTACCGTATCATACGCCTGCTCGCGGCTGAGGCCCTTGTCGATCAGCTTGGTCAGCACGCGACCGGAGAATGGTACGCCATAGGTCCGCTGCATGTTCCGCTTCATATTCTCCGGGAACACCTGCAGGTTCTTCAGAATGTTGCCGAGACGGTTCAGCATGTAGTTCAGCAGCATGGTCGCATCCGGCAGGATAACACGCTCCACAGAGGAGTGCGAGATATCACGCTCATGCCAGAGCGGCACGTTCTCATAAGCCGAGACCATATGGCCGCGGATCACACGCGCCAGACCGGAGATGTTCTCGCAGCCGATCGGGTTGCGCTTGTGCGGCATGGCCGACGAGCCCTTCTGGCCCTTCGCAAACGGCTCTTCCACCTCGCGGAACTCACTCTTCTGCAGCGCGCGGATTTCCGTGGCGAACTTATCAAGCGAAGTCGCGATCAGCGCCAGCGTCGCCATATATTCCGCATGACGGTCGCGCTGCAGCGTCTGCGTCGAGATCGGAGCCGGCTTCGTGCCCAGCTTCCGGCAGACGAACTCTTCCACGAATGGATCGATGTTGGCATACGTTCCGACAGCACCGGAGATTTTCCCGAACTGGACACCGTCTGCCGCATGCTCGAAGCGCTCGAGGTTCCGCTTCATCTCTTCATACCAGAGCGCCAGCTTGAGGCCGAAGGTTGTCGGTTCGGCATGCACACCATGCGTACGGCCCATCATCGGCGTGTCCTTGTAGGCGATTGCCTGGTCGCGGAGGATCGTGATAAACCGTTCAATATCGGCACGCAGAATTTCGTTCGCCTGCCGCAGCAGGTAGCCAAGCGCTGTGTCTACGACATCGGTCGAGGTCAGGCCGTAATGCACCCATTTCCGCTCCGGGCCAACCTTCTCTGATACCGCACGGGTAAACGCAATGACGTCATGGCGGGTCTCCTGCTCAATCTCATAGATCCGGTCGATATCAAAGTCGGCCGAACGGCGCAGCGCCTCTACGTCTTCCTTCGGTATGACGCCAAGCTCTGCCCATGCCTCACAGGCGCACAGCTCTACTTCGAGCCATGCCTTGAATTTATTCTCCTCTGTCCAGATCGCTCTCATTTCCGGTCTGCTGTAACGTTCCAACATAATCGATCAAACCCTCCAAATCGTCGTTTCGGCTATCCAGGCCAGTGCCGATTCCACATCGGCAGCCAGTACGTTGACATGGCCCATCTTCCGTTTATCCTTCGCTTCCTGCTTGCCGTACAAATGCACCTTCGGGGACACCCCGTGCCTGTCAGCCGCTTCGTCATGCTCCCCAAGCCGCTCCAGCAGCGGCTGCACATGCTCGCCGAGCACGTTCACCATCACAACCGGCGTCATCAGCGACGGATCGCCAAGCGGCAGGTTGCAGACCGCGCGGATATGCTGCTCAAACTGCGAGGTGCGGCATGCTTCCATTGTGTAATGCCCGCTGTTGTGGGGCCTTGGGGCCAGCTCGTTCACATAGAGCCCGTCCACCGACGACCAGAACATCTCAACGGCGATCAGGCCTACCGCTTCAAGCCCTTCGGCAATCGCCTTCGCCAGCTCCTCTGCTTCCTTCAGCACCGCTTCTGGTACTCGTGCTGGGACAATGGACAGATGCAGAATATTGTCCACATGGATGTTCTCCGCAGCCGGGAACGTTCTGATCTCACCCCGGGAGCTTCTGGCCGCGATAACGGACAGCTCCTTATCGAAGCGGATGAACTGCTCCAGCACAAGCTCCGTGCCCGCTCCAGCCAGTGTGTCGTAGGCTTCTGCCAGCTCATGGCCGCCCTTGATCACCCACTGGCCCTTGCCATCGTAACCGCCTGTTGCCGTCTTGAGCACGCAGGGATAACCAAATCTCCCTGCCTCATCCTCAAGGTCCGCAAGGCTGGTAATCTCCGCATAGGGCGCCACGCGCACACCCGCCGCTTCAATTGCTCTCTTCTCCCGAAGCCTGTGCTGCGTGGTATGCAGCAGCCTGCTGCCCTGCGGCACCAGCGACTCCGCCATCAGCATTTCGGCTACGCCGGCATCGACATTCTCAAATTCATAGGTGATGACATCCGAGCGCGAGGCCAGCTGGCGGGCAGCTTCATGGTCGTCATAAGCAGCCTTGATCTGCTCTGCCACCTGCCCGCAGGGCGCATCATCCGCCGGATCAAGAGTGATGAACCGGTAGCCCATGGCGCTTCCCGCCAAAGCCATCATTCGTCCAAGCTGGCCGCCGCCGAGAATTCCCACGGTGCTGCCCGGAAGCACAGGTGCATGCGGCTGGGTACGAGTGCTGCTCATAACGTATTGCTGCTTTCCATGACTTCTCTGCTGATCCGGTCACGCCTTGCCTGCACGCGCTGCTGCAGCTCCGGATCGAATGCGCCCAGCAGCTGTGCCGCCAGCAGTCCCGCATTCGTGCCTCCGGCGTTGCCGATGGCGACAGTCGCAACTGGTATGCCTCCCGGCATCTGGACGATGGACAACAAGGAGTCCATTCCGCTCAGCGCGGATGATTTTACCGGAACGCCAATAACCGGAAGGATTGTCTTCGCAGCAACCATCCCGGGCAGATGCGCAGCGCCTCCCGCGCCTGCAATAATAACCTTCAGGCCGCGCGCGGCTGCCGTCTCAGCATACTCGAACATCAGGTCCGGTGTGCGGTGAGCCGATACAACCTTCTTCTCATAAGGAATCTCCAATTCTTCCAGAACATCGCAAGCCAGCTTCATGGTATCCCAGTCTGATTTGCTGCCCATGATGACGCCAACAAGTGCTGACATGTTGTTACCCACCTTCTATATAAAGTGCCATACTGCCCAAAATAGAAAAGTCCCGTCGGAACCCTTCTTGCCGGAAGGGCCCCGATACGGGACGCGAGCTGATAATATGCCGTCTGTCCCGATCTCCTCGCATTTCCAGGGCCGGCGCACCCGCGCCAGTCCAGACGCAGCAAGCACCGCCTCATCATTCGAATCGGCTTGGCGCGAATGCCATGCAACCGCTGCACACAGCACCAGAGTGCTGTTGTACGGAAAAAGACAGCAGAAGGCTGCCCGTCTAGGGAGCAACCTGTTTCTATTATCATGCTCGTAGTCCGAAAATTTATGGTTTCCGGGTAGAAACTTCCAGGCCATATTCCTGAATTTATACGAGATAGTATGAAAGTTCACTTTATTACGCTTAAAACCTTCTTTAGTTTAACAATCCTCCTGTAGGTTGTCAACGCCAGAACACGAACAATGAAATTTATTTCAATAGCTATAGTTCGGTTTTTTGCTCGATTAGCTCTTGAACTATCGAAATCCTAGCCCGGCTGATGATTTATTTCATGAAAAATCATGCTTCATCCCGGTGCGCCTGCCCGCTGCTAATCCTCCCGCTCCTTCTTCCCGTTACCTCTTCCGTTCCCCTTACCTGGTTGTTCCCGGTCCCGATCGTCATTGTCATCGTCGTCAGAGTCGTCGTCAGCGCCGTCAGCGCGCCCGCTTTGCTCCGGTTCCTTCTTCCCCTTATCCTTGCGGTTTTCTTCCCGCTCCTCGTTCTCTTTTTCCTTCTCCTTGTCTTTCTTTTTGCCTTTGTCTCCCTTGTCATCCTGTCTGGCATTGGCTTTGCCTTCCTGCCTGGACTCCCGGGCACCCGCGAGGGACGGGTCATAGCCGTCCGGTACAGGAAACGGCCGCACCGGCTCACCGGCAAGGGCCAGACTCATCATTCGCTGGAACAGGGCAGCCGGGTAGGTCCCGCCTGTGACGCGCATGTAGTGGTCTGCATCCGTCTGGTCATACCCCATCCAGACCGCAGCGGCCAGCTCGGGCGTGTAGCCCGCAAACCAGATATCCTTCGACCCGTCCAATCCCTGAAACATCTCCGTGTCCGGCAGCTGTGTCGTACCCGTCTTCCCCGCAGCCGGACGCTCAAGCGCCGCACGGGTTCCGGTTCCCGTATTGACCGCCTCCTCAAGGAGCAGCGTCATCGTATAGGCATGGTTCTCGCTGAGCAGCCTGGTTTCCTCAGGACTGGCCTTGCCGACTATCCTGCCCTCCTTGGTCTCAATCCGGACAATCGCATGGTTCTCCACCATCACACCGCCCTTTGCAAACGCGCCATATGCCTGGACAAGCTCCAAAGGAGACACGCCCTGCTGCAGTCCGCCCAGTGCCAAGCTTAAATTCCGGTCCTCAGGCAGCAGCTCGAATCCCGCCTTAAGCGCGAAATCCCAGCCTTTGCTGATCCCAATCTCGTTCAGCAGCCATACGGCAGGCACATTGTAGGAGTGGACAAGAGCATCCTTCAACGATACCTCTCCCCTGCTGCTTCCGTCATAGTTGCGCGGCTTATAGCCGCCAATATCCAACTCGCCGTCATAAAGGCGGGAACCCGCCGTGTAACCCTCCGCGAGCGCGGGAGCATAGACGGATACCGGCTTAAAGGCCGATCCCGGCTGCCTGCGGATCTGGCTTGCCCGGTTAAGCCCCCTGTACACCTGCCCGCCGCGTCCGCCAACCAATCCTCGAACCGCACCGGAGGACGGCTCGCTGACCACCGCTCCGCTCTGAACCGGGATATCATCCGCCTGCTCGGGGAACATACTGTCATCAGCGTATGCCTGTTCCACCGCTTCCTGCACCTTCGGGTCCAGATGCGTATAGATGCGGTATTCCCCGCTCAGGAGCTGACGCTCGGTCAGGCCAAATACCTCCTCCGCCTCCTCTAGAACATAATCCACATAATACGGATACTTGCGTGCAGACATCTCCTGCTTCCCGCCCGAGGTGCGGATTGGCTCGGCCTGTGCTTGTTCCTGCTCGTCTGCCGTAATATAGCCCTGCTCCGCCATCAGCTGCAGCACCAGATTGCGGCGTTCCAGCGCCCTGTCCTTACTCGCGTAGGGGGAATAATGGGAAGGGGCCTTCGGCAGTGCGGCCAGCATAGCAGACTCCGCAAGACTCAGCTCTGCAGCCTGTTTGTCAAAGTACACCCTGGCCGCCTGCTCTACGCCCCAAGCCCCTTCCCCAAAATAGATCTGGTTCATATACATTTCCAGGATTTCATCCTTGTCATAAACCATCTCAATCTTGACCGCCATAGCCGCTTCCTTCAGCTTGCGGGCCATGGTACGGTCTGCGTTCAGCAGGACGTTCTTGGCCAGCTGCTGGGTAATGGTGCTGCCGCCCTCCACGACTCCCCCTGCCTTGATGTTGCGAAATGCCGCCCGGCCAAGCGCACTCAGGTCCACCCCTTCATGCTCATAGAACCGTTTATCCTCAACAGCTACTATGGCGTTAACCAGATGCTCCGGGATATCGGCTAACGGAACCGGAATGATTTTGGAGGAGGATAATGCCGCATACTGCCCGCCGCTGCGGTCAAGCAGCAGCGTCTGCCCATGCAGCGGCTCTCTAAGCTTGCTTATATCCTGGGAAGAAACCCACCAAGCTCCTATCAGCAGCAAGGCTGCCGCCGCGATAAGGACGGCTCCCGCTGCTCTGCGGACATACCGCCACTTGCTGTGATGCTTCTTACGCTGATTCGTCATGACACTGTTCTCCCTTCTCTTGCTGTGTCCATACACTTGGTAAAGAACATTCGCAAGCAGGGAGGCATTTGGGGGATGGCCGGGCAAAACAAAACGGGCATCCGCCGGATCATACGATCCGTCAGAATGCCCGCTGCTATCGATCAGTTTAGTAAGATCAGTGCCCGCCGAGGAATGCGTACCGCAGGACGATCAGAATAGCCAGCACCCACATCAGCCAATGAATGGAATACTTCTTCTCGGCACGGCCCGAAATATTCGCCAGCGCAGCCAGCAGAACATAGAACACGATACCGAACGAGATACCGTTCGCAATGTTATACGTAAACGGCATCAGCGTGATGGTCAGGAATGCAGGAATCGCGTATACCATGTCGGAAAAATCAATTTCCTTGACGGACTGCATCATCAGCACGCCTACAATGATCAGCGCCGCATTCGTAGCAGCCGCCGGTACCAGCGCCACTACAGGAGCCAGGAACAGTGCGAGCAGGAAGCATACGCCCGTCGTAACAGCCGTCAAGCCGCTTCGTCCGCCCTGCGCGATGCCGGAGGAGCTTTCCACGAATGCCGTAACCGTACTTGTTCCGAGCATCGCGCCGCCGCTGACCGCTACCGCATCAACGAACATCGCTTTGCCGACGGTCTTCTTGCCTTCTTCCGGGTTCTTCATGACGCCTGCGCGGTTCGCCGTACCCACGAGCGTTCCGAAGGTATCGAACAGCTCCACGAAGGTAAAGGTCAGAATAACGGATATAAGACCAACTTCCAGGACACCCTTGAAGTCAAAATGCCAGAAGTTCAGCTGCCCAAAATCAGGAATCCATGTTGCATTCTCAAGCGAAGAAGTGTTGATATCGCCAGTGAACGCCGCAATAACCGTCGTCAGGACGATACCGAACAAAATCGCGCCAGGAACACGCATAACCATCAGACACGCAATCAGCAGAACGCCGATGATCGTCAGCAGCATGCCGCGATCGGCGAAATCGCCGAGGTGAATGACCGATTCAAAGCCCAGCAGGTTCGTGTACGTGCCAGCCGGCACATCTTGAGTCGTTTCAACCGCAATGGTCAGAATGCCGCTTCCCTTCAGGCCGATGATGGTGATGAACAGCCCGATCCCGACCGTAATCGCGTGCTTGAGGCTGTCCGGTACAGCGACAAGCAGCATTTGTCTGACCTGCGTTACCGTCAGAATGATGAAGATAATACCCGAGATGAATACCGCCGTCAGACCCATGGCAGGAGATATTGGGGTATCTGTAGCGCTTGATGCCAGAATCGTAGCTGCAAAATAAGCGTTAAGACCCATACCCGGCGCTACCGCTACAGGGAAATTAACGAACAATCCCATGGCGATCGTAAAGATACCCGCTGCAAGTGCGGTTGCCAGAAACACGCTGTAAAAATCCAGTCCCGCACCCGAAAGAATGCCGGGATTGACAGCCAGAATGTAGGCCATCGTCATGAATGTCGTCAAGCCTGCCATAATTTCCGTTCTGACATTCGTGCCCAGCTCTCTGAGCCTAAAGAAACGTTCCATTGGTTAATACGCCTCCCAATAAGTTATCCGAACAAACAAAAAAGAACCTCCGAGCGTATTATCGTCTCTAGGTTCTGCGCAAAAGAGGAATAGTATGCCCATACGGTTCCGGTTACCGGGGTATACTGTTCCTGCTTTTCGTAGTCAGATCATTACGGTGACCTCGTAGAGACTCCCGGGCCAATCCCCGGGATTATACGAAAAGAACTATGCTGTTGTTTTTCAAACTTATTCTAAGCGCCGTTTATACGTATTGTCAACGAAAAATATCGAATGATCGCTTAATTTGTCACATGAAATGTTCGGTTTTCGTTACTCCAGCCGCATCATCTGCTCTGGGTCGAAGATTAGAATCTTCTTGTTTTCCACCCGAATCGAGTTATTCTCCTGAAGCTCCAGCAGAACCTTGGTGACCGTCTCGCGCACCGCTCCCACCATGTCAGCCAGATGCTGATGCGTCAGCTTCATATCGATCAGAACGCCTTCATCTGTTCGTCTGCCATGTTCTTCAGCCAGCCTCGCCAGCCGTTTGATAATACGGGTCCTTACATTCAGGAAGGTCAGCTCATAAATCTGCCGGTTAGCCCTGCGCAGCCGCTCCATTGTATCCTCCAGCAGATGAATAACAAGGCGCGGGTCTGAAGCCACCAAGTGTTCAAAGTCACTTCGCCCAAGCGTATACAGCTTGACCGTCTCTGCTGCCTCCGCAGTGGCCGAACGGACCAGCCCGGGCCGGATCAGCGCCATTTCTCCAAAATAGTCGCCTTCCCGCAGTGTGGCCAGGATCACTTTCTTCGTACCGTCAAAGGTATAGATATCCACTGAGCCGGACCTTATAAAATACATCGTATCTCCTTCATCCTTCTCGAAGAAAACGATGGTTCCCCTCTTGCAGACCATCTCCCGGACGTATGGCAGCACCTTATCCAGCAGATCCGGATCAATGGCTCCGAAAAAAGGGATAGCAGAGCAGAGCTGCTCCTTGTTGATCGGCATAGGTCTCCCCCATTTCTCCCGAGTGGACTTGGGATGGAGACATTACACTGCCGGCCGGCTGCTACTCAGATACCGCCTGGATAAACGCCCGGACAGCCGCTCCATCGTACGATACCTTTATTTTCGACAACAGATGCTCGATTCCTTCCTTGTGTGACCCTGGCTGCTCTCCATTCACATACCGGTCATATGTATTGGCAATCCCGCAAATCTGGGCGGACAAGCGGACCTGATCTCCCCGCAGCCCCCGGGGAAAGCCCTTCCCGCTTAGCTCCTCATGATGCTCCAGCACGATATGCGCGGAGAGAAGCGGCAGATCCGGCAGGCGGCGAATCATCTCATATCCCCTCTGAGGATGCTCTGTCCGGCTCTGCGCTTGATCCTTGCCTGCATAGCCGATGTCATGCAGCAGAGAGCCAACCGCAAGCATTCTCAGATGCTGGCCCGTATAGGGCAGCTGGCGCCCGGTCGCCACAGCAAGCATACAGACGCGGGCACTATGCGCCGCCAGCTCGGACCACTTGCTTCCGTCACCCTTCAGCCGCTCCACGAGCGGGAATACGGGAGACTCAACCGCGAAGGCTGCGAGCCCGGTGGCCAGCTCCATAACTGCCCCGGCCTGGAAGCTCCCGCTCCGTTCAGCATCTGTGAAGACCTTGAGCGCTGTTTCATAAGCTGCCCGCTGCAGCTCTTCCGCCTTATGGGCCGGATGGGTACTCTGCTTGTGACCGGCAGCCATGTTATCAATCATGACGGTGTCCACATTCAGTCCCCCGAGCACCGTAATCAGGCTGATATTCAAGACTGTCCCCTTGGGCATGAGCATCCGCCCATCGTTAAAATAAACCGGGGCACCCAGCCGGTCCCCTTCGCGAAGCTTTCGTACCGGTACTACCATCATTCTGCACACTCCAATATCCCGAACATTAGAGAGTGGATTCCGACCTAAGTAATAGGTATGAATCCACTCTCTAGGCAACTTGTTAAACCATGGTAGCACAGGATCCGGCCAGAATTCTGTAACCACAGTTACAAAATGGGAGTTATAAGAGCCCTGTACAGAAAAAAAGCTGCCCTCCCGGATATAATATCCGGAAAAGCAGCTTGCCTATTTTACATAATTTGGTCTATTCCCACTCAATCGTAGCGGGCGGCTTGGAGGTCACGTCATACACAACACGGTTGACGTTGTCGACCTCGTTGACGATCCGGTTCGAGATGCGCTCCAGTACATCCCACGGAATACGCGCCCAGTCGGCGGTCATGCCGTCGATCGAGGTTACGGCGCGGATGCCGACGGTGTAGGAGTAGGTGCGGGCGTCGCCCATAACGCCTACGCTCTTCATGTTCGGCAGCGCCGTGAAGTACTGCCAGATCTCGCGCTCCAGCCCGGCTGCCGCGATCTCCTCACGCAGGATGGCATCCGATTCCCGGACGATCTCCAGCTTCTCGTCGGTTACCTCGCCCAACACGCGAATCGCAAGTCCCGGACCCGGGAACGGCTGGCGCCATACGATCGCTGCAGGCAGGCCGCATTCCTCGCCGACCTTGCGGACCTCATCCTTGAACAGCGCCTTAAGCGGCTCAACCAACTTGAACTTGATGTCCTCTGGCAGGCCTCCGACATTGTGATGGGACTTAATCGTCTGAGCTGTAGCCGTTCCGCTCTCCACAATATCAGTGTACAGCGTGCCCTGTGCCAGAAATTCAAACTCGCCGAGCTTCTCGGACTCTTCCTGGAACAGATAGATGAACTCGTTGCCGATAATTTTGCGCTTCTGCTCGGGATCATCGACACCCTTCAGCTTGCCAAGAAACCGGTCATGAGCGTCGATCTTGACAACCTTCATATCGAACTTGCCGACAAAGGTCTCCATGACACTCTCTGCTTCGCCCTTCCGGAGAAGGCCGTGGTCAATGAACATGCACGTCAGCTGGTCGCCGATCGCCTTGTGGATCAGAATCGCCACAACGGAGGAATCGACACCACCGGACAGCGCGCACAGTACCTTCTTGTCGCCTACCTGCTCACGAATCTCGCGGATTGTATCGTCTATGAACGTGGTCATCGACCAGTTGCCCTCACATTCGCAGATCGAGTACAGGAAGTTGTGGATCATGTCGTTACCAAAGACGGAGTGACGCACTTCGGGATGGAACTGTACCGCAAAGAACTTCTTGTCCGGATTGCTCATCGCCGCTACTGGCGCATGATTGGTGCTCGCGTCAATACGGAAGCCTGCCGGCGGCTCCACAACCAGGTCGCTGTGGCTCATCCAGACCGTCTGGCGCTTCTCCAGTCCAAGCACAAGCTGGCTGTCTTCTACGAAATCTACCTCAGCCTTGCCGTACTCGCGCTTGCCCGCGCGCTGCACCTTGCCGGACAGCTGATGGGCCATCAGCTGCATGCCGTAGCAAATGCCGAAGATCGGCACGCCAAGCTCGTACACGCCCGGATCAATCAGGGGTGAATTCTCTTCATACACGCTCGCAGGACCGCCGGAGAATACAATCCCCTTCGGCTGCAGCTCCCGAATCTTCTCAACCGGTGTGTTATACGGCAGAAGCTCGCTGTACACACCTAAGTCACGAATCCGGCGTGCGATCAACTGGTTATACTGTCCCCCGAAATCGAGAACGACGATGATTTCATTTGGCTTGTCCATTCCACGGCCTCCCTTAATTCATAAGGCATATTATAGCGAACGGCTTTTCAGCCAGTCAAGAACGAAGGTTGCAGGATCTGACAGTATATCCGGACCGCCTGCCGGCTGCCTGCACAATTCTGCCGAACCCGCAGCGTGCTTTCGCCGGTTATCCGCTGCTTAAGCTTCCAGCTCCCGGATCGCCTCCACAACCTCGTCAGCATGCCCGGCCACCTTAACCTTCCGCCATTCCCTCGCCAGTACGCCATTCTTGTCGATGAGGAACGTCGAGCGCTCAATGCCCATGAACTGCTTTCCGTACATCTGCTTCAGCTTCCAGACGCCGTACAGCTCGGATATCTCATGGTCCTCATCGGACAGCAGCGTGAACGGCAGCTCATGCTTGGCCGCAAACGTTTCATGACGCTTGACGGGATCGGGGCTGATGCCCAGCACGACGGTGTTCAGGCCGGTAACCTCCGGATGCCTGTCCCGCAGATCGCACGCCTGTGTCGTACAGCCTGGCGTCATATCCTTGGGATAGAAGTACAGCAGAACATGCTTCCCCTTCAGCTCAGATAACGCAACCTGCTTGCCGCCTGGGGCAGGAAGTGTAAAGTCTGGCGCAGGTGCGCCGATAACGGTGCTCATCATGAAATCCTCCTTCGATATGTAATAACACAAATCAGTATAGACCAGCATGGAAAGAAGGCGGTCCCGGTCTCAAGCCGGTTCCGCCTGCCAGGCGCTGACATCAGGAGCCTGCGCCTCTGTAGCGTTTAACGCCGTAATTCCATACCGCAAGGCCAATTCCCGCGAATACCAGCCCTACCACAGGGGTCAGGAACGCCATCTTGATGTCATCCGACCCGCTGCGCTCCAGAAAATAAGCGGCCGGGTACACGCCGACAAACGCAAACGGAATCAGCCAGGTCAGAATAAAGCGCATCACCTTGTTGTAGATATTGACCGGGTAACGGCCGTAGTTCTGAATATTGTACATCAGCGGCAGAATGCCTGTCGGCGAATCCGAGTAGAAGGCAATCGCCGTCAGTGCCGTGTAGATGCCAAAATAGATCAGCACCGCTCCTGCGACAAGCAGGATCAGGACCAGAATGTCCAGCAAGCCGTACGTCATGCCCATTTGGGCCGAGGTAATGCCCATAATGACCAGCCCGACAAGCGAGCCGAACAGCGATGGCGGGTCCATATTTTCGAGCATGATCTGAACCAGATTATAGGCGGGCCGCGTCAGAATGCGGTCCATCTCGCCTTTTACAATATAGCGGTCGCTGAAGTTCCACAGATTAAAGAAACAGCTGAAGATGCCGAAGGGCACCATGAAGAAGCCGTATACGAACACTACCTCCGACTCCGTCCACCCGCCGAGTGTCGGCGTATGCTGGAAAGCGATCAGGATGACAATCAGGTTCATCGCCTGGAAGGCCAGGTCCGAGAGCACTTCGATCCAGAAGTCCGCACGGTAGGTCAGCCGTGTCTTGGCATAATTTTCGAGATATTCCCAGAACAGCAACACATGAAAGAGCATCGCCTTAACCCCCCTGCACGAACAGACGGTGGCGCGCCGCGCGCCACAGCAGCCAAATCGGGATGATGAGAACGACGAACCAGATCACCTGAAGCATCAAGGCCTGCAGGGCCGCATCGCCGGTTGTCCGCCCGGTAAAGACAGAGCTTGGCAGATAAGCAATCGCCTGGAACGGCAGCCACTGTACGATAGCGGCAAGCCAGCCCGGGAAGAGCGCAATCGGAATGACGACACCCGAGAACAAATCGACCAGCACGCGCTTCATCCGCATCATGCCCTCAATGTTCTCGATGAAGAACGCACACAAGCCCGTCAGAATGTTAATCTGCGAGTTGATCAGGAAGCTCAGCAGCAGCATCAGCGCGTACAGGAGCCAGGTCTTCGGATCAGACGGGAACTCGATCGGGAAGATGAGGCTGACCACAACAAGCCCCGGAACCATGAACAGCAGCAGCCGGAACAGTCCTTCCCCAAAGCCCTGCATCATCTTCACAACCAGATAGACATAAGGACGGATGAATTGAATGGCGACGCTGCCGTCTCTGATCTCATTGGAAATCTCCCGGTCCAGGTTGTTGAAATAGAAGGCCCGCGCCATCCAGGAAACGGCCACATAGGTCGTCATCTGGGCCAGCGTAAAGCCCCGTATCACCTCTTCGTCCATATAGATGGCGTTCCAGAAAAAGTAATACGCGCCGATATTAATCGCATAAATAACAATACCGCTGTAATAGTTAACCCTGTAAGCCAGCATCATCAGGAAGCGGATGCGGATCAGGTCCATATAAGCGCTAAGCATTCGGGACCGTCTCCTTCTGCCCTGCCGGACTGCCGCCGTCTTCACCGCTTGTCTGGCCATGCTTCCGCGCTTCTGCGGAGCCGGACTTGTAAATTTCACGAACGATCTCATCGGTGTTGGTCTCGATGATCTTGATATCGCGAATCTCCTTCGCGCCAACCACTCGTGACAAGGCATCCGACACATTAATATGATGCGGCAGCCACATGCTCGCTGTCAGCTCGTCTTCGGAGGTCCACTGGACATCCGGAAAATCCCGCGTGAGCGGAATAAGCTCGTTGATGTCCGGGCGGCTTGTGAACTGGAAGCGGATCTCCCTGCCTTTGCTCCATTTTTCCTTGAGCTCTTCCAATCCGCCATCATAGATAATTCGTCCGTCATCCAGCATGATGACTCTGGAGCAGAGCGCTTCAATGTCCTGCAGGTCATGCGTGGTCAGCAGAATCGTCGTGCCGTGCTCGCGGTTAAGCATCTTGAGAAAATCACGAATCTCCGTCTTCACGACGATATCCAGACCGATCGTAGGCTCATCCAGGAACAGGATCGACGGGTTATGCAGAAGTGAAGCCACAAGCTCGCAGCGCATCCGCTGGCCAAGGCTCAGCTTGCGAACCGGACGGGTAAGCAGGTCACCCAGCTGAAGGCGCTCGACAAGCTCATTCAGCCTTTTGCGGTAATCATCCTCCGGAACTCTGTACACCTTGCGGAGAAGCTGGAAGGATTCAATAACACCGATATCCCACCAGAGCTGGCTGCGCTGCCCGAAGACGACGCCGATCTCGCGCACGAATTTCTCCCGCTCCTGATAAGGGACGTAACCGTTCACCTTCAGCTGGCCCGAAGTAGGCACGAGGATGCCGGTCAGCATCTTGATTGTAGTCGATTTGCCTGCACCGTTCTCGCCGATATAGCCGCAAATCTCGCCTTCTGGAATCGTGAAGCTGATATCCTTAACAGCCGTCACTTCTGTGTATTCACGCTTGAACAGGTCCTTGAACGCACCTGCCAAGCCTTCCCTGTTCTTCTGTACGCGAAACTCTTTCCTTAAATCCTTAACGTCAATTGCCGGCATGGTCTATTGTTCTCCTCTCCTGCTCGACATTTCCCGGGAAATGGCGGGTTTTATCCGACATTTAGTATACCACTTGTAAGACAGCGCCTGACAAATTATAATTTTATGATATGTAATCATACATTTTATATTAAAACATTGGAAGCACAATAAGAGAGGATGGTCTAAGCCGGATGAAAGTGCGGGCCGAAAAGAAGAAAAGGCCGTGGAAGTGGGCTTTATACAGTATATTGGGAGTCGCTATTATAATTGGGGCCTATGCGGCCTATCAAGGAATCGGCATCTATAATGCGCTGGACAATTTCAAGAAGACGGAGACGGAGTCCCGGTTCAAGGATGTCATCGATGTCTCTGTTGAGAAGCCGCCGGAATGGACCGGCACGGAACGGGTAAACATTTTGCTCCTTGGCGGCGATGCCAGAGGACTGGACGAAGGCCAGGTTGCCCGCTCAGACTCCATGATGGTTGTTTCCATCGATCCGGTTACCAAGAAAGCCCATCTGCTGTCCCTGCTGCGGGACACCTATGTTGACATTCCCGGCCACAGCAGCAACCGCATTAATACGGCTATCACACTTGGCGGTCCGCCGCTGGCTGCACAGACAGTCGGTGATCTGCTTGGACTCGATATCCAATATTATATCTATGCAGACTTTGAAGGATTTAAAGCTCTTGTTGATGCCATTGGCGGTGTTGACTATGAAGTTGAGAAGAATATGAGATATACCGACAATGCCGACAAGAACCGTTACGATATTAATCTGAAGAAGGGCTACCAGCATCTGGACGGGGACAAAGCGCTGCAGTATGTCCGCTTCCGTCACGATGCCATGTCCGACTTCACACGGACAGAACGCCAGCGGAATTTCCTGAATGCCGTTGCCACGAAAATGCAGTCCACCTGGAACCTCGTCCGCATGAAGGAAATACTGGAGAGCATACAGCCTTACATTGAGACAAATCTTGAGGTTTCCGATATGCTGAAGCTCGGACAGCTTGGCCTAGATCTCCATATGGCAGGCTCGGCCCAGGTCCCACCGATGAATCTGCTTGCTGATGAACGGATTCAGGGTGTTGGCAGTGTGCTTGGCATCCGGAACACAGAAGAACTCAAGACTTACGTTCAGGAGGTTCTGAAGGGAGACACGTCCATTCCTGAGCCTGCCAAGGGAACATCGACCCAAGGCTCTGGAGCCCGCGGGATCGAGTCCAGCGGAGACGGGACCGGCGGTACTGCAAGCGGCTCAGCCGGCTGACAGGCCTTAACCGCGAATTGTCGTTTAATGTTCACCTGGGAAGAGGGCATACGGTCTGGCACCGTAATCTCCCTCTTCTTCTTTTTGGCTTATAATAGGACTAGACCATTATGAACAGGAAGGCGGGATGTTCCGGTGCTTCCGGGTCGTCATACGCTTATGAAAGGCAGGTATTTACATATGTCAATCAATTCACGCCCCCGTTCGGAGGCATTATATCAGGAAGCGCTGCAGCACATTGTAGGCGGCGTTAACAGCCCCTCCCGTTCCTTCAAGGCTGTCGGCGGCGGTGCTCCCGTATTCATGAAGCGCGCCGAAGGCGCCTACTTCTGGGATGTCGACGGCAACCGGTATGTCGACTACCTCGCAGCTTACGGCCCTATTATAGCCGGACATGCTCATCCCCATATTACGGAAGCATTAACGCGTGCGGCGGCTAACGGCACGTTGTACGGTACACCAACGGAGCTGGAAATTGAGCTGGCACGCAAACTGAAATCATCGATCCCTTCGCTTGATAAAGTGCGTTTCGTGAATTCCGGTACGGAAGCGGTCATGACAACCATTCGTGTGGCACGCGCTTATACCGGCCGCAACAAAATCATCAAGTTTGCCGGCTGTTACCATGGCCACTCCGATCTTGTCCTGGTAGCTGCCGGCTCCGGTCCGTCCACGCTTGGCATCCCGGACAGCGCAGGGATTCCGATCAGTATCGCGCAGGAGGTTATCACGGTTCCCTTCAATGATCTGGACGGGTTAAAGCTTGCGCTGGAGCGATATGGCGATGATGTCGCAGCTGTCATGGTTGAGCCGATTGTCGGCAACTTCGGCATGGTGATGCCAAAGCCCGGCTTCCTCGAAGGCCTCTGCCGGATGACCCGGGATGCAGGCGCGCTTGTGATCTACGACGAGGTCATCAGCGCATTCCGGTTCCATTACGGCTCCGCCCAGACGTTCCACGAGTTTGCGGATCAGGCTGCCATTGAGCCGGACCTCACGGCACTCGGCAAAATCATCGGCGGCGGACTGCCAATCGGTGCCTACGGCGGCCGCAAGACCATCATGGAGCAGGTTGCGCCGCTTGGTCCTGCGTACCAAGCTGGTACGATGGCCGGTAATCCTGCTTCCGTTGCAACCGGCATTGCCTGTCTTGAGGTACTGGAACAGCCAGGCGTTTACGAGCAGATGGACGCGCTGGCGGCAAGGCTCACCGAAGGGCTGGAACAGTCTGCTGAGCGTCACGGCATCCCGCTGACCGTGAACCGGATTAGAGGCTCGTTCTCGACACATTTCTGCAGCCATCCTGTCACGAACTATGACGAAGCCCAGGATACGGACGGCGAGCAGTTCGCCGCGTTCTTCCGGCACATGCTGGACCAGGGCGTCTGTCTGGCGCCTTCCAAGTATGAAGCCTGGTTCCTGACTGTGGCTCATACCGAAGAGGATATCGCCTTCACGCTGGAAGCGGCCGACCGCGCCTTCAAGGTCATGGCCTAAAAATAAATGAGAAGCAGCCCCACAGGTTATCGCACGCGACCTGTGGGGCTGCTTCATATTGTCGATTGCTGATTGCCACTTGCTGATTAGAGAGCGTAATTTGCGTTATTCCCGATTGCCGATTAGATTGCGCCGCAGAAATTCCTGCAAAAGTGCAGTCCTTATGGGAACCTACAGACCCCTTCCAATTAAACGGGGGGTGGGGAATTCCCAAACCTAGAGGCGGCGTGAGGCTGCTTGGGATTCCAACCGTCATGGACCGCTTTTTCCAGCTGGCGCTTCTGTTCTTCCACTGCCTATCGACCAAGCGATTGAAAAGCCTGCAAAAGTGCAGGTTCTTCCGCTGCTTGCCTACCATTAATCGAAAAGCCTGCAAATCTGCAGGTATTTTCGCTGCTATGGAGCCGCAGCGCTCCCTCGCTATCAAATACCTGCACTATTGCAGGTATATCTATATTTCCGGGTTGTCCAGGGTTTAAAGCCTGCAGATTTGCAGGCTTTTTGCAGGCGGTGAATATCAGCAGAAGCACGGGATGTACGGGGTGGACAAGAGGCACAGCTTGCACAGCGTGCTACTGCAGGCACAGCATGCACAGCATGCTACTGCTTGCACAGGATGTACGGGATGGACAAGAGGCACAGCTTGCACAGCGTGCTACTGCAGGCACAGCATGCTACTGCAGGCACAGCATGCACAGCATACTACTGCATGCACAACATGCTACTGCTTACACTGCATGCTACTGCAGGCACAGCATGCACGCCAGGCATACCATGGCCGGACAAGTCGGCCTTCAATGCAGACTATTCGCTGCACAGCCAGCTGAACAGCTCTCGGCTACGCTGCCACGTCACGCTTCTTGAACACGTACCAGGCAAGCGCCATGAAGATGGCATAGTAGACGGCAAGCACGCCGAGTGAGAAGCCAAGCGTATACTCGGTCTCACCAGCAGAAAGGTGGCCCGTTAGGTCAAGATGCGTAAACAAGATGTAATCCACCAAATCCGCCTGGAACATACCCAGAACGGCCACAAGGATGTTTCCTCCGCCAACCGTCAGGAAGATCGACAGACCAATCGCCAGTCCCGACGACCGGAAGACGGACGAAATCATGAACGCCAGTGTAGCCACCACGACCAGGCTGATGAAGTTATACAGATAGAACATCAGCATATACGGCAGCGGTGCCATGTTATCCGCAGAGCCAACGGCCAGCTCCAGCTCGCTGGAATATCCAAAGACGATCATATTAATCAGAACGGTAAATACGAACACGACAGCCGTAAAAAATACAGCCAGCAGCATCAGCGATATGTACTTGGAGAGCAGGATCTTCGAACGGCTCCACGGGCGAATGAGCAGCAGCTTTATCGTACCTGTCGAGAATTCACTTGCCACACTCTCGGCTGCCACTATAACGACGAAGATGGTTATCAGCGAAGACAAGAAGGTTGCCTCCAACTCCGTGACCATCCACATGTTCGGCATTTCATTGGCAATACTATAGAAGACAATAGTCGTTCCCGCTGCAAGCACAAGTAATATTCCGAGCATAATCCAGGTGCGGATTCTGCGGTAAATCTTCATATTCTCATTGGCGACTAGCTGCATGAAATCAAACAATCCCCTCACCTCCGGTCACTTCTAGGAACTGGTCTTCAAGCGATTTGGCTACCGAGCGGAAGCCGTACACTTTAAAGCCTGCGCCGACCAGACGTGCGTTAATGCCGGCTGCCGTTTCCCGGTCTATGTTCATGGACAGCAAGGCGCCAGCAAGGGTCACTGGTACACCTTCGGCTTCAAGCAGCTTCACCGCCTCCTCCGGGCGGTCCACTTCGAAATGGACGACCGTGCCGGTCAGACCAGTCTCTGCAGCTCCGTTCAGAGCCCGGACATCAAGCAGCCTCCCGCTCTGAATAATCGCCACACGGTCACACATCAGCTCCATCTCGGACAGCAAGTGACTGGAGACAAATACGGTAATGCCTTCTGTTCTTGCCAGCTGGCGCAGATAGTCGCGAAGCTCCCGGATACCCGCTGGATCGAGACCATTGGTCGGTTCATCCAGAATCAGCAAGGAAGGCTTGTGCATAACTGCCTGAGCGACACCAAGGCGCTGGCGCATACCAAGCGAGTATGTCTTCACCTTATCATTAATGCGTTCCTTAAGCCCAACCAGCGCGACCACTTCGTCAATCCGCTGCCTGGTAATGCCCGGTATCATCCTGGCATAGTGCAGAAGGTTCTGATAACCCGTCAAATACTTATACATTTCAGGATTTTCGACAATGGCCCCAACGTGGCGTATGGCCTTCTCATATTCCGTCTTGATGCTGCAGCCTCTAATCATGATTTCCCCATCGGTCAGTCCCATGAGGCCAACCATCATCCGGATTGTCGTTGTTTTACCCGAGCCGTTCGGTCCCAAAAAGCCGAATACTTCACCGGTCGGGACATCCAGCGTCAGCTTATCGATGATGGTCTTGCCGCCAATCCGTTTCGTAACATTCTGCAGGCGGACGACCGGGTCTTTGCCAGCTGCCGCGGATGCAGGTACTTGTTCATGCATTGTTTCCCCTCCCTTTATACTCCTGCTATTATATAGGAGCTAGGAAACTATTGGAAGGTTCTTTATCAAACCTTGAGATTGTCCAAGTGTTCTAGAGAGACAACCAAACAGCCCGGCCGGGATCCATGATCCATGCCGGGCTGATCGTATAAACTTATTCATTATTCCGCAAAAGAAGATCACGCGCGCTACGCAGACACCAAGCGGGCAAGCAGCGAGTCAAACCGTTCATCCCTGAGCTTCTGGCTGGGGTCATAAATGTCTCCGCCTGGTTCAGCCGCGGCAAGCTCTGCATAGAGAAGGTCATCCGGCCCGCTGCCTGCCGCCGCCTGTGTGCAGCTTTCGCAGCAGCCGAGCGGATGAATGACACGGAAATAACCTGTCTTAAACAGAACATCCGCTTCGCCCATTTCCTCCAGCTTGTTACAGCAGACACAGTAGAACTGATTTGATCCGTGCATTAGTAATTCACTCCCTTAAATGTAAAGTGTGTATACCATTTGTATCATATATATTCAACTATGTTACAGTACGTATCCATCCACACTTATAATTTATGACATAACTCGATTCATGTCAAGGTATATCACGCTTACATTGTTCTATTTTGTCACAATAGTAAGCAGTCCATCTCCTACCCAGACCATCTCTTATTACCCAGGCCCCACACTCGTTAAACATAATTCGTCAATTTTCTCTACAAAAACTTAAAAATCCTGCCGTCAGACTGTCAAGAGCCGGATTCTCCCTATCCATGCCCCACTTTAGTCCGGGGAAAAAGGTCGCAGCTGACGGAGTACCGGACGGCCTACCGCCGTATAATAAAGACCCGCTTCCTTGACTGCCTCACCCTGATAGGCATTACGCCCATCAATCAGCACTGGCGCAGCCATTACAGATCGGAGCAAAGTCAAATCGACCTCCGTAAAAACAGGCCATTCCGTAAGCAGGCAGACGGCATGAGCGCCCTCAGCCGCAGATAATGGTTCCTTGTGCCAGGTTACCTGGGGATGTTCGTACGCCCGCCGGAAGCCAAGTTCCGCAGCCGGGTCACACATCCGCACAGCAGCCCCGCTGGAGACAAGTTCAGGCACAATATCAAGTGATGGAGCAGAACGGACATCATCGGTCCCCGGCTTAAAAGAGGCTCCCCATACGGCAATGGTTAATCCCTCCAACGCGCCTAGCTGTTCCCCGAGAGCTACAAGCACCCGCTTGCGCTGGGTCTGGTTAACCTCAATAACCGCCTTAAGCAGCTTGAAATCATAATCAACATGGCCGGCAATTTGCAGCAGCGCATGGGTGTCCTTAGGAAAGCAGGAGCCTCCGTAGCCGATCCCCGCCTTAAGAAAGGCATTTCCAATCCGCGGGTCCATGCCCATGCCTGCCGCCACAACCTGAACATCTGCACCTACCTTATCGCACAGATTCGCCATTTCATTGATGAATGAAATTTTCGTGGCCAGAAAAGCATTTGACGCATACTTGATCATCTCAGCCGTCCGCAGATCGGTATGCAGTATATTAGAAGTAAGAGGAGCATGCAGATCAGCTGCTCTGGCAGCAGCCTGCTCGCTGTCGGAGCCGATCACAATTCGATCAGGATGAAAGCTGTCCTGCAGCGCCGAGCCTTCCCTCATAAACTCCGGAACCGATACGGTATCCGCATTCCGCCCGGTTTCCTCCTTAATCCATTCCCTCACACGCTCATTTGTCCCAACCGGCACGGTGCTTTTGATCATGACGATGGCATCCTCCCGGAGGAATCGGGCAAAGCTCCGCACAGCTGACTCTAAATCCGTCAGATCACTGGCTCCGTCCATGCGCTGGGGCGTTCCAACGGCTACGACGACCACATCGGCCAGTGCTGTGTCCACGACTGATGCGGAGAAGCTGAGACGCTCTTCGCTCATCAGCCGTATCATATGTTCCTCCAAGCCCGGCTCATAGATTGTCGGTCTTCCCGCTGACAACAGACCGATCTTATCTTCGTCGCGATCGACGCAGACCACACGGTGGCCCAGCTCAGCAAAGCATACTCCTGTGACCAAGCCCACATAACCAGCGCCAATTATAACAATATTCACAGGTATTCCCTCCGTACTTAATATGCTGCCACCATTATACTACCGATGCAGAAGAAAGTCCTCCGCCCTCTTATCCGACAAGATTGGCATGTCCCGGGTGCCTTTCTCCGCCATTCTATGCGGGTTTTACGCGAAAAATGACTGTTGATTTTCCCATGACCCTACCAAATCTTTAAAAATTTTTTAAGATAGGTATAGAAGTAGTATAGACAGGCAAGAGTGAATATCATAAGATACAAAATGTAACGGTAATTTCAGGTAGTCCGGCGAATTCAGCTTTCGGCCATTTTTTTGTTCCAGGGTGCATTTGACGGGTTATGATATATTAATCTGTAAGCAAGTGGTATATAGGAGGATTACAATGAGCATAGGCAGCCGTATTGCAAAGTTGAGGGAGCAGCGGGGGTGGACACAGGAACAGACTTCCTCCTCGCTTGGCATATCCCGTGCCGCTCTCTCACACTATGAGAAAAACCGGAGGGAACCGGACACAGAGACACTAACGAAGTTTGCTGACCTGTTTAAAGTATCCATTGATTATCTGGTTGGACGAACAGACTTGCCCCATAGGACATTAGATCCCGATGTCAGACAGTTTTCGGACGCACTCGAATTATCGGATGAGGAAATATTGGAGAAGTTTGCGCTCGCCATTGATGGACGCAAGCTGTCAGCCGACGAGGCGCGCCGGTTCATCGCCTTTGTCCGTGCGGAGCGGATGATGCAGGGAAATGGCGGTCAATGACGGTATAGGGTGATAGAAGCGACCGCAGAAGGCTGCGGTTCGTTACATAGAACAGCATAGAGCTTTACATGCCAAAAAAGCGGGGATGCTTCGATAATCGAAGCATCCCCGCTTTATGTTAAGGCATGCCGGGCAGGCATCAGGTTGCAGCGAGCGCTGCTTCCCTTGCTTCCCGTTCGAGCTGTTTGGCCTCTTCGATCCGGCTGGCCGAATACAGCGGCGCATAGTAGTCGTAAATACGTCTTAGCCCCTCTTCAAGGTTAACCTTCGGCTCCCACGCAAGCTGCTCCTTGGCGAGACTGTTATCAAGGCAGCTGTGAAGAATATCGCCTTGGCGCGCTTCCTCATAGCTAACCTCCTGCTTCCGGCCCATAACACCCTCGAAAGCGGCAATCAGGCCGTTTAAGCTGACAGAGGTGGCTGTGCTGATGTTAACGATTTGACCGTCACCGTGATCAATGGCCTGCACGTTTGCTTCCGCTATATCTCCGACATAGATGAAATCCCGTGTCTGCGTGCCATCGCCAAATACCCGAAGCGGCTCATTCTGCAGCATCCGGTCGAGGAATATCGAGATAACACCGCCCTCGCCCTTCGGATCCTGCCTGACACCGTATACGTTGGCATACCGCAATATCGTGAACGCGATATTATGAAGCGAAGCAAAGGTGCGGATATAATACTCGGGCACATATTTGGATACACCATAGAACGAAATCGGCATCTTCCGGTGATCCTCTGTCACCGGCAAACTCTCCGGCGGACCGTAAACCGCAGCCGATGAGGCATAGATGAACTTCCTCACGCCTGCTGTAACTGATGCCTTCAGCAGGTTTACGGTGCCCGAGATGTTAATACCCGCATCCTCGAACGGATTGACGATGGACTGCTGGACGTCAATCTGGGCGGCATGGTGAATTACAACATCCGGCCGCTCTTTTTCCATGATGCTGAACATGTCGTTGGAACGAATGTCCGCCTCGTAAAATATCGCTTCCGGGTTCACATTCTCCCGCTTGCCTGTCGTCAAATTGTCGACAATGATCGTACGGTGGCCTTTTTCAATACAGCGATCCACAATATGAGAGCCGATGAATCCGGCTCCCCCTGTGACTAATATTTTCTGCATCCTGCTCCGACTCCTTTATCTGCGTGGATTAATGAGTGCCTGGTTATACGACTGCGTGTTCCGGCGTACGGACTACAGGTCTGCCGACACTGTAATAAGCAAGGCCAAGCTCTTCCATCTCCTGCAGCGAGAAGCAGTTCCGGCCGTCTACGACGATTGGAGCACGGAGAAGCTCGCGGGCACGAGTGAGATCCATCTCCTTGATTTCATTCCACTCCGTCAGAATCATACAGGCATCCGCACCGCGCAGCGTGTCATAGACATTAGCGCCGTACTCCGTCTCAGCTGGCAGCTGCTTGCTTGCCTCCGGGATGGCTACCGGGTCGTATGCTGTAACCGTTGCGCCCATTTCCAGAAGTGCCGGAATCAGATCGAGGGATGGCGCATAACGCATATCATCCGTGTTCGGCTTGAATGCAAGGCCAAGAACAGCAATGTGCTTGCCTTGAACACTGCCGAGCGCTTCCTTAATCTTGTCCAGCATGATAAGGCGCTGGCGATGGTTGATATCGATTACCGACTCGATAATTTTGAATTCATAGTTGTTCTGGGTAGCAATATGCTTGAGCGCCTCTGTATCCTTAGGGAAGCAGGAGCCGCCGTAGCCGATGCCCGCCTGCAGGAACTTCGCGCCGATCCGGCTGTCGAGGCCTACGCCTGCAGCAACTTCCGTAACGTCAGCGCCTACGCGTTCGCACAGGTTGGCGATTTCGTTAATGAACGAGATCTTGGTCGCGAGGAAGGCGTTCGCCGCGTACTTGATCATCTCCGCGCTTTCCAGGTTCGTGATATAGATCGTTGTGTTGAACGGCTCATGCAGCTCAGCAATGATCTTCGCAGCCTTGTCGCTGGTTGCGCCGATAACCGCACGCTCCATGTTCATGCAGTCGGCAATCGCTGTGCCTTCACGCAGGAACTCCGGATTCGATACAACATCGAATTCCACCGAGCTGTCCGGCCGGTTCTCAGCAACGGTCTGCGCAACAAGCCGGCCCGTTCCTACCGGTACCGTACTCTTCGTTACCACGACCTTATAGCTGTTCAGGTTCTCGCCAATCGTCTTGGCTACAGCCTTAACATAGGTAAGATCAGCTTCCCCTGTAGCGGACATCGGCGTTCCTACCGCGATGAAGACAATGTCGGAAGCCTGGATAGCCGCTCCGATCTCATCCGTGAAGGACAAGCGGCCGAGTTCCGTATTCGAGGAGACAATCTCCTCAAGGCCCGGCTCATAGATAGGAATAATACCTGATTTCAGCAGGTCAATCTTGCGGCGGTCAATATCGCAGCAGATAACCTGATGTCCGATTTCGGCAAAACATGTACCCGACACCAAACCGACATAACCTGTTCCGATTACTGCAACCTTCTTCATATCGATTACCCCCCGTGAGTTACAAGCTGATTTTGGTAGATTTCCTGCAGATAAGCCATCACATCATCGCGCAAGTCTTCACGCTGCAATGCAAAGTCAACGGTTGCCTTGATGAAGCCGAACTTGTCACCGACATCATAACGGACACCCGTAAAGTTATAAGCCAGCACTGTCTGCAATGCGTTCAGACGCTGAATACCGTCTGTCAGCTGAATTTCGCCGCCCGAAGTCGGTTCCAGGCTGCCGAGAATGTCGAAAATTTCCGGACGAAGCACATAACGGCCCATAATGGCATAGTTGGAAGGAGCCTGCTCCTTCTTCGGCTTCTCGATGAAGTTGGCCACGCGCACCAGGTCCGGTGCGATTTCGAGGCCGTGCGGGTCAATTACACCATACTTGGATACGTCTTCATCCGGTACTTCCTGAACACCGACAACCGACGACTGGTACATGTCGAAGACGTTGATCAGCTGCTTCAGGCAAGGCACTTCGGACTGCACGATGTCATCGCCAAGCAGAACTGCAAACGGCTCATGACCGATAAACTTGCGCGCGCACCAGATTGCATGGCCAAGGCCCTTCGGCTCGCCCTGACGGATGTAATGGATCTGTGCCAGATCATTAATAGCAGCCAGCTCGTCCAATTCCTTCTGCTTGTTCTTCTTGGCAAGGGTTTCTTCGAGCTCGAACGATTTGTCAAAATGATCCTCGATCGCACGCTTGCCGCGTCCGCTGACAATAATAATATCTTCAATGCCGGAGGCGACAGCTTCTTCAATAATGTATTGAATAGTCGGCTTATCGACAATCGGCAGCATTTCTTTCGGCTGTGCCTTCGTTGCAGGCAGGAAACGGGTACCAAGACCCGCGGCTGGTATAATCGCTTTTTTAACTTTCATGAATGATTACCTCCCTAATATGAACCTTTGTTCAGCAGTACCATCTGGATCGTCTTCAGAAAGATCTTCACATCAAGCAAGAGCGAGCAATTTTGCACATATTCCAGGTCGTAACGAATCTTATCGCCATGCGATATATCCGAGCGGCCGTTAACCTGCGCCCAACCGGTAATACCCGGCTTGACAAGCAGACGCTGACGCTGGTGAGCATTGTATTTATCGGTAATCTGCGGCACCTCAGGGCGGGGACCGATAATGCTCATATCGCCCTTCAGCACATTGTAGAACTGCAGCAGCTCATCCAGGCTTGTCTTGCGCAGGAATGCGCCAAGCTTCGTTACATTCGGGTTAAAGCCGGACTTGAATACAAAATCATCCGGTACACCGTCTGTCCACTCATCATAATTGGCCTTAGCCTGATTAGGCGCCGGCACCTGCTTGTGGGCAAGCCTCATTGAACGAAACTTATAAATCGTAAACGGTACGCCGTTCACCCCGGTGCGAACCTGCTTGAATACGGCAGGGCGGCCGTCTGTAAGGACAATGGTCAGATAGACCAGCAGAAGCAGCGGCGAAATAAAGACCAGGATAAAGGCACTGCTGACGACATCCAGCATACGTTTCACTCTCCGGTAAGATAAGAACTGGGTTTCGGTGCGGTTCAGCTCCATCTCCATTGACATGCGCTGCTGGGGATTCATACTCATGGTTTGACTTCACTCCTTCTTATTGTGATTATGGGTAAATCATTGTTCGCAATCAGGCAGGCGATGCTAAACGGAATTCGAGCCTTCGGCATAGCCGGTGTCTACCGTTACCGACTGCAGGTGCTTGGCCTTCTCCGTTAAGCCCAGCTTCTTAATCAGCTCACCGTAGTAAGCGTGAATGCGCTCAACGACCAGCTCCTCGGTGAATTCCTGCTCCACCATGCGGCGGCCCTCCTGGCCCAGCCGGCTGGCGTACTCACCGTCGCCCAGTACTTTGTTAAGCGCACTGGCGAGTGCATCTGCATCTTTATAGGGAACAAGCAGACCATTGCGCTCATTCGTTACAGTCTCGCGCGTGCCAATGACATCACTAGCCACAACCGGCTTGCTGTATGTCATGGCCTCCATGACGATACGGGGGATGCCTTCCTTCTCCGACGACAGGACAATAACATCAGCGAGCTCAATCCACGAGTAAATCTCGCGGGTATGGCCGATCAGCCGTACCTGTTCTTCCAGCCCGTATTCCTTGATCCGGCTGCGTACTTCATCCTCCAGCTCGCCCTTGCCGGCAAGCACGCAGACATAATCCGTCTGTCCAAGCTGCTTCAATCGTTTCAGCCCTTCCAGCAGGAAGAAGTGATCCTTCACCGGCTCGAAGCGGGCCCCCATCAGCATGACCTTCTGATCAGGCCGGATGGACCACTGCCGTCGAAGCTCACTCAGCATCTCGGGCGTAACGGCAGCACGCTTGGCGTCGAGGGCTTCCAAATCAACACCGTTGCCCTCGTAATAGACCGTCGCACGCGGTGCATATTCACGGATCTTGGCAATATCCTCGCGGTTCTGGGAGGCGATTGCGTGTCCGAATGCGGCGCCAATCTTCTCAAGCAAACAAAAAAGCCGGTTCTTAAGCCGGCTTTGTCCTTCATAAAACGGAAGGCCGTGGGTCGTATGGATCACGACGGGAACTCTTGCGAGCCGCGCCGCTATCCGTCCGACTACCCCGGCCTTTGCGGTATGCGTATGAACAATATCGTACTGCTCCTGCTTCAGCACCTTGGCGACCCTGAAGATGGAGCGCAGGTCATCCAGCGGCTTGATCGGGCGGTTCATATGAACGAACCGGAGCTCAAATCCGTATTTGTCCACCAGATTCGGATCATAACCTTCTTCGGACGAAACGAGATGAATGTCGTATCCCTTCTTACGCAACAGCGCCAGCTTATCGACTAGTATCTTATGACTTAGCGCACTCGTACAGAGATGAGCAACCTTCATGTCCCGTTACACCCCCGCAGGCTGGTCTGCATAATACTTGGTATACCAGGCTACGAAGCGCGAGAGGCCTTCTTCAATTGTTGTGTACGGCTTAAATCCGACAGCCTGCTGAAGCGCACTGATATCAGCAAATGTCTCTACCACGTCGCCATCCTGCATCGGCAGCAGCTCGATATCCGCCTTCTTGCCGAGCGCGCTCTCCAGTGTGCGGATGAAATGCATCAGTTCAACCGGCTGATTGTTGCCGATGTTATACACACGGTATGGAGCATAGCTGGTTGCCGGATCCGGATTCAACCGGTCGAAGCTTGGATCGCCCTGCGGCACATGATCCATCAGACGGACGATACCTTCTACAATATCATCAATATACGTAAAGTCGCGGCGCATCTGTCCATGGTTGAATACCTGGATTTTCTCGCCGGCCATAATTTTCTTCGTAAAGGAGAAATACGCCATATCCGGACGGCCCCACGGACCATATACCGTGAAGAAACGCAGCCCTGTCGTCGGCAAACCGTATAGATGGCTGTAAGTATGCGCGAACAGCTCATTAGCCTTTTTCGTAGCAGCGTACAAGCTGACTGGATGGTTGACCGGATCAGCTTCCGCAAACGGCATCTTGGCGTTGGCGCCATAGACCGAGCTGGAAGAAGCATAGATCAGATGAGGCGTCTTCTGATAGCGGCATGCTTCAAGGATATTCGTAAAGCCTGCCACATTGGAAGCGATATAGGCATGCGGGTTTTTCAGACTGTAGCGTACTCCTGCCTGTGCCGCCAAGTGGATAACGCGGTCAAACGTGTGACGTGCGAACAGATCCTGGACGGCTGTCAGATCTTCGAGATGCATTCTAGCCAGTTCGAAACGGTCATAGTCCAGCAGCTGGGCAGCCCGGTCTTCCTTCAGCCTTACATCATAATAGTCGTTAAAATTATCGGCGCCTACTACTTCATGTCCTGCTTCAAGCAGGCGTACCGCCGTATGAAAACCGACAAAACCTGCCGCTCCTGTAATTAATACTTTCATCGTGGAATCCCTCCATGCCCCCACTACAGGGTTCTGTATTTTTTATTCACAACGCGCAGCGGCATCAGCTGCCGATGACGTTAGTATCTCTGCCTCCATGGTCGCGAATCAGCAGGCCGGTATTATCATTCATCCAATAGGTACCGGTTGCGCCCGCCGGCCAGTATTCCAGGTGGTTGCGTCTGAACTGGATGCGGGTGCCGCTGCCGCATTTACGAAGACGGACAGCAACCAGTTCGGCAGGTGACTCCACTTTGTCTGTCACCCAATTTTCCTCAATGGTAATATCGGTCTCGCTGCCTGTGCCTTGTATATCAAAGGCGTAAGCCGGATCTCCGTTTGCCGGACGTACGAAGCTTGCATACCGGTTATAGCGGAATGTGAGCCTGTTATGCTTGCCCTTAATGAAGATTCCTCGTTCCTGGCCTCTCCATGTATTCCCGGTAATCCGCACATCCTGGCTTCCGTAACCGTCGGGGTCATAAAGCCTCATCCCATTGCGGTGTCCGCTGAAGCTGTTATGCTGCAGTAGACCAGTAAGCGCGTAATTGAACATCGACACTCCATCATTCGTTCCGGTACCTTCGCAGGTGTTATCCTCCACCAGAAAATCTTCAACTGGATGAAGAATTACCCCTTTGCTGCCAAAGCCTTGGATGGAGATGTCTGAGCTGCCGCTGCCCGATATCCGGTTAGCCGTCACAATAGACCCGCTGGATCCGCAGAGCCTTATGCCATGCTGCAAGCTGTCCCAGACCGTACACCCATGCACAAGCGCATCTGCCGCCCGTATCACCTCAATCCCGGAACCCCCATTCGTCTTCTCAATCTCACAATTCAGAATCCTGCAGTTGCGGGAAACCTCATACTTGCCGAACCCGACCCGAATCCCAGAATCATCGCTATTGTACACCTTAACATGCTCTACTACACAGTTGTGGCTGGCGTAGAAGTGAATCCCTGTATTCTCACCTTTACCCCTGTTCACAATGTCTCTGATCTGCAGATGTGAGATCGTAACATCCTTGGTGCCCTGCACCTTCACAGCGTCAACGCTCTCACGGGTGAGCCGGATAACCGTTGCGTATTTGCCTGCACCTGTAATCTTCATGGGCCTAGTGACCATCAGCGTGCCCGAAACCACATATTCTCCAGGCGGAAAATAAACAACCGCATCTGGATCTTGTCCGGCCTTTTCTAACGCTTTGGCAATCGCCTTAAAGTCGTCGGTGCTGCCGTCACCTCTGGCCCCGAATGTCTTGACATTCAGCCAGTCGGGTGAAGGACTTTCCGGGTTGGCATGCTCCGAAGATTTAGCCGGTTTCCAGGTATCCTTCCTGTCTACAGCTTCCGCCGAGGCCGTTTGGATCAGCTCTGCCCACAGGCTGTGACCGCCCAGCGCAAGCGGCACAACACTAAGCCCGGCTGCTGCAGCCTTCTTCAGAAACTGTCTCCGCGACAGCAGTGCATCCTGCTTATCCTGCGGGAGTCCGCTCATATAAGGGAACAACACCTTTGCGCTGCAGCAGGGACCGGTAAAGCTCGTCTGTCTGTTCGAGCGTACGCTCTAATGTAAACCGTGTGGTCACAATATTCTTCGCATACCGGCCCATCTTCTCCCTGGCCGGCTTGTCCATCGCAATCAGTGCGGCAAGCGCTTTGGACATTTCATCCGTAACGCCAGGCTCTACGATAAAACCGCTGCCCGGCTCCTCTACTACCTCGGCCACTCCACCGGTTCTGGTAGCCACAACCGGCAGCTCGGACGCCATTGCCTCGATGACAACGTTTGGGAAGCCTTCCCAGAGCGATCCCAGGACGAAGGCATCCGCACCCCGAAGCAGCCTTGGCACATCAGTACGCAGCCCCGGACAACGCACATGGCCTTCCAGACCTTTGTCCTTGATCTTGGCCATAATCTCGCCGCGAAGCGGGCCATCGCCGATGATCAGCAGCGTTGTATCCGGATGCTGCTTCTGCACCTCGGCGAAGCTGTCGATGAGCTGAAGGTGATTCTTCTGCTCTGCCATCCTTCCTACTGTCATGTAGACGAAGTGGTGCTCCGGCACGCCCAGCTCCCGGCGGATTGCTGCCGGATCTTCGTTCACATGCTTCTCGAATCGGCTCATAACCACCCCGTTATAAATAACGGTCAGCTGATCAGCACCAACCGCTCCCTGCCGCACCTGACGTTCGCCAGCTGAGCGGCAGACGGCCGTCACACAATCGGCAAACCGCTTGGTCATGCCGAGCATCCGCTCTCTCATCCGGCCGCCGATATTCTCATTGCGAATAGAAGAGATGATAACCGGAACACCGGCGAGCTTGCCCATAATCCGGGCTACAATATCTGCATGGAACATATAAGCATGCACAATCTGCGGCTTCTCCTTCATGAGCAGCGCCAGTATGCGGAATAGACGCAGCCAGTGAAGCGGATTTTTCTTCTTGAAGCCCAGCTCATATACCTTAATTCCTTGATCACGGAGCGGGCCCGTCAGCTTCCCGTCCGACTCCAGCGATACGACAACGGACTCATACCGTTCGCGGTTTAAGTGAGTCACCGTTTGGAACAGCATCATTTCGGCGCCGCCGGTCTGCAGCCCTGTGATCAAGCTCAGCACTTTCACCTTGTCGTTCATGGGTCCAATCGTACTCCTTCACTTGCTTCTTATTTGTAAGCCATGCACTTCCCAGCAGCATAACCGTTCCGGCCGCCAGCGAGAAGGAAGCTGCAAAGAACATCTCCGGATCCGAGTACATAACACGGAAGGCGAAGAAGTTCATCCAGGCTACCCGGAAAATAATGCATGCCATCCGCGATGTATCCTTGAACAGACGGTCCATGAAAGCGAGCATAATGCCGAACACAAGTGCCGCAATGGCGACACCTGCAAGGCCCATGCTCAGATAACCGAATGATAAGAGGTCGACCGGTACCGTTCCGCTTGCGCCAAACTGCTCCGTATTGACCTGCGACACAGTCGCCGGAAGCTCAATGATATCGCCGACCAGCCGATCCGGAAGAATATACATCCAGCCTACCGCCACGTCCTGGAACCAGCGAAACGGCTCCGCCGCAGGATAGCTGGTCATGACGTTGACGAGTGTAGCGAACGGAAAACCGAATTCCGCCAGAATCATCGCGAACACGCCGCCGGTATCCTCCGATACCGTTCCCATCCGCTGCGTCAGCCCATCCGGATACATGAAGTAGTTGAATACCTGCTTGCCAAACAGTGTGATGAATACAAAGAACAAGCCGCCGAACACAACCGTCCGCAGCTTGATCTTCCCGGTAAACAGCATATTGGCAATCGGGAAGGTAATGAGGTAAGACAGCAGTCCCATCCGTCCCGCCTTATGAAACAGCAGTGCCATCGACAGGGCGAACATGACCGCAAACAATACAGCTGCCAGCCGCTTGATGTCCGGCCTGCTGCTCTGCTTCATTAATGCATAGAAGAAGTACGAAGCGACCAGCATGAACGGACTGACATTTTTCAGAAACATCCATTTCGATTCAAAAATATTACCGCCGCCGCGCAGGACAATCGCCAGCTCAAACAGCTTCGACGGTCCGCCGATTGTCATCGTATAGATGCCAAAGCTTGCTGTGCCAATAGCTCCGATGATCAAACCGCATATCAGCAGCTGCTTATCGGAAATGGCAAAGCTCAGTGCCGGACGTCCGAACGGTATGTGATCGCGGTTCTTAATCGGCAGCTTCTGCGCCCATCCGTATCCCAGCAGGACGCCTACATAAGCAAACAGTGCAATTAATGCAGCATAGAAGTACACCGCAGAATCTCGGGGCTCCTTCGTCAGCCATGTCCATTTGCTCATCGTTTCCACATCGTAGGTCATCAGAAAGATCGGACTGACGGCAAAGCTCATAAAGTAAATGGCATTCACAAGCGTCAAAAAGTCAACCGGTCCACGCTGCTTCTTACGCTTGAGCTCGACCAGTATGATCAACCCGCCAAGCAGCAGCGCTACCGGTATTGCGTATAATCCCATGTGTACATTCACCTCACACGCTGGTTAACAGCTGTCGGTATTCACCTGCTATCTTCTCAATATGAAACTGCTTGGCCCGTTCCCGCTGACGGTCTCCGATACCCTCTGTCTGTTCCCGAAGAGCGTTCACGATCGCTTCAGCAAGCGCATCCTCAGCTCCCACAGGAATCATCGTGCCGTATCGTCCGTCATCCAGCACATCCGGCACACCAATGCAGTCAGTAGCTACAGCCGGAAGTCCGACGGCGAGCGCTTCGAGCAGCACATTCGGCATGCCTTCGAAGCTGGAGCTCATCACGAACAGGTCTGCGCGGGCCATGTAAGCATACGGGTTACCCGTGAAGCCTGCCAGCTCCACCTTGTCTTCAAGGCCCAGCTCCTTGATCAGTGCAGTCAGATGCTCCCGCTTAGGTCCTTCACCCAAGATAATCAGCCTGGCGGGTGTCTGTCTAACTGCCTTGGCGAACGAGCGGAGGAGCATATCATAGTTCTTCTGCTCCACCAGTCTGCCCACACTGATGCATACCGGCAGCTCACGTCCGGCTCCCTTCTCGCGAAGCCACGGGTGATCAAGCGGCTCGTCCGCCTGCCTTTTAATCTCCTCGGTGACGACCGGATTATGGATAATCGATATCTTATCCTTGGGCATCCGTGAGAAGGAAAGCAGATCATCCGCCATTCCTCTTGAAAGGGCAATCACGCGGTCTGCCTTCGGATAGAACATCCGGTACAAGGTGCGGTACAGCTTGACGCCGCCCTTGCCCTTGCGCATCGCAAAGCTTGGCGCGTTGGCTTCACGCAGCACAATCTTCGGCTTGTTCTTAAGGAAAGGCCTTAGCGCGAGCAGCGCAACGTTCAGATGTCCAAGCGTGGATACAACCACATCCGGCTGCATCCGGTTCAGCTCCTTAATCAGCTTGCCGATGCTGTGTCTTACCCGGCGAGTGCCGAGGTCCACAATCTCCGCATCATCCGGCAGGTGGCTGACATAAGGCCCTTCAAGCTTCAGTGCAATGAGTCCCAGCTTGATATTGTCACGGTTCATATGCCGCAGCAGATGGACGACGACACGTTCGGCGCCGCCGCCGCGCAGTGACGGCGTGATGAATACGATTTTCTTCATAAGTTGATGGTCTCCTTGCTCCTATTATCCGATACCAACCGGCTCCCGGCTGTCCTTGTCCGCGTCCGCCAGCTTCGACGGATCCACCTTCGAAATCGTATACCGGTATTTGCCTGACGCCGTCGCAGGGATATGGTCCGCGAACGTGAATGTAATTCGGCAGGTATCTCCCATCGCCCGCTTAATGCTGCTCTTGATGACATCCAGGCTGTCCTTGCGGCTGGTCAGCGCAGTTGCGCCTTCCTCACAAACAATCTTGACCTCAATCTCATCAACCTGCTCCTGAACGACCTGATACTGCTTGATCCACTGCTCAGGATAGAAGATTTGTGTAAAGTAAGTGCCATGCACCTTACCACCGCCGGGTGTATAGAACGTATCGCTCTCACGGCCCGTAACCTCACGCAGCATACGCTGCGGACGGCCGCATGAACAGCGGTGCTCCGCCATGGCTCCCATGTCGCCAATCCGGTAACGAATTAGCGGCATCGCATAATTCATCAGCTGCGTAACAGCAATATGACCGATCTCACCCGGTTCAGCCAGCGAACCGTCATCACGGACAATCTCGACATAATGCGTATATTCGCTGATATGCAGACCTTCATGCTTATCACATTCACAGGCAATATCACCAACCTCACGGGAACCGTACCGGTTAAACACGCGGGTATTAAACGTGCTCTCAATCATCTCCCGCATCTCCGGCGTCAGCACGCCTGCAGTCGTCATAATGCCGCGGGGCGAGTGAACTCTGATCCCCTTCTGGCGGATATACCGGGCGAGTTCGTATATGCTCTCTACGTAGGACAGAATATGAACCGGCTTGAAACGGTTAATCGTATTGACATATTCGCCTATCCGGTCGGCTGTCATATTGTAAGCATTCAACCAGATTTCATTGCGCAGCCAGCGGCCCGCCTGTGTGCGCCAGGTTTCCTTGCCGACCAGCAGGTCCCGGACAGAACCCCAGAGACGGATCTGCTTGTCCCCGATCCCCCTGCCGCTCCACTCGTCAAACAGTACCTTGTTCGCCTGCGCCCAATCCTTATATACATTATCCTGCAGGAATTTGGCCTGGAAGCCGGTCGAACCGCCTGACGTATTCTCGTACCAGCTGCGGCTGGCCAGGTCATCAGACTTCAAACCTTCAAACTCATCCCGCATAATCTCCTTCGTCAGGAAAGGAAGGCGTTCAAACCGGTCAAGCCGGATCTTGCCGCCTGCCATCACGCCGTGCTCGGCAAACAGCTTGCGGTAATAGTCCGTATGCGCATAAGCATGCTCCAGCAGCTTCGTCAGCTGTGCTTCCTGCGTCGACTTCATTGCCGCAGCGTCAAGCTGTTCTACCTTCTTAAGCTGTTGGAACTTGTCCATCACTTGCTGATGACTGCTCAGCTTCATCTTCACCATCTGTTTTTTGAGCCCTATCATTTCCCATCGACCTCTTTCAGCTGTTGCTTGATTTGTTTATCATGGCGGAAGGCGAACCAGCCCATGCCCGCAATGAGTACCGTTTGGAACAAAACGCCTGTCAGACTGTAATATACAATGCTTGTCAGCGCCGTGCCGTAAACAAAACCGAGCCATAGCGCCAGGAAGCGCGCAGCAAACAGGAAGACTTCAAATACCAGGACCAGCTGCTGCAGATTAAGCACCTGTGCGGTCACGGATGCCGGCGGATTCAGATAAACCAGATACAGCCACAGGATCATCCACCTGGCAAATTCTCCGGCCTCGCGCCACTGCTCACCCAATATGACCGCGAACAGCTCAGGCCCCCATACCACCAGTATACATACTGGCAGGATGCCTACAGCACCCAGCGACAGAATGGTCTTCATATAGAGCGGGAACTGCTTGCCCTTGCGGTTGAACACATCCGATGCACGCTTCAGGTATACCTGGCGAATCGACTGGCTGATCACATTAATTGGCATTTGCAGCAGCCGCAGCGATAAGCCGTACAGACCGACCGCGGCTGACCCATAGTAAGCCGCGAGCAAGAAAGGCGCCATCTGCTGAGACATCGCATTGATGAACGCCTGCGGCATATTAAAGAGCGGAAACTGCTTGTACGTCTTAATCGACGCCAGCATCTTCTTCATACTGAGCTTCCCGGCAATGGCCTTCCCGTCTTCACGCCAGGTCTGCATGAACAGGGTTAGCGTCGCTACCCATTGTCCCAGCAGCTGGCCCAGGATCAATCCGGCCCCGCCCAATCCGGCAAAACCGGTCGACAGCTGAGTGCCCGAGACGCCAACCGAGCGAACAACCTGCGAAACTGATTGTCTGCGGAATGTTTTCCTCCGGGTGCTCCAATAGTTGCAGCTTTGGTAAAGTCCGATAGCAAGTATGCTTGCCGGTATCCACAGCAGCCACATCACGTCCATTTGTGCAGTTATGGGCACATCCATCCACATTGCTCCGCCCAGCACAAGTGCGGACAACAGTGACGTTATAAAGGCGAGCATAACGGATAATCCCATTACGTTCACCGCATCCTCGTCCTTCTCGGGCAGCACAACCGCAATTTCGTATTTACCGCCCGCCACAATGGAGAGCACGCTGATAATCGAGCTGTAGAAGGTAAACACACCGAAATGCTCCGGCGTAAACAGGCGGCTGAGCACTGGTGCTGACAGGATCGTAATAACCTGTGCCAGTGCCGTCCCGGACATCAGCACGGCCAGCTGCTTGCCAAAGGAGCCCATCTTCTGGCGGCCAGCTGCATTTCCCGCGAGCGGAGTTCTCATTACACACTTCTCCCATTCAATAGAAAGTCAAGGTACAAGGTTAAGCTTTAACCCCATACCTTAAGTTTCTATCGAGCTTCATGTATACAGTTTGTATCATTGACCCGATAAAAAAAGGCGCATGGCAAAGCGAGCGTATCCGCTGGCTTCGCCATGCTTCCGGGGCATCTAACCCCTCCTCATCACCGCACCCTTGACGATTAACGTCTAAGGCGAATATCGCCCACAGCACGGCCGAGTGCCTACAATGATAAAGGTCTGGTAGGCATTACCTTAGCGCCCGCCCGCAGCGTTGACTGCAGAGATTAAGCGCTGATGTTCCCTTATATCCTGTAAATGTGACCGGCTGCTACTTCGCAGCCCGTTCGTATTGGTACACTGATTTATTAGCCTGATGCTTCTGTCCGTTCAGAACGACGCCGAGTACCCGCGCTTTGACTGCTTCCAGCTGTTCCTTCGCCTTCTTCACCAGCTCGCGCTTGGACTTGGAGGTGTGAACAACAAGCACGACACCATCGCAGTAGGATGCGATCAGCTTGGAGTCGGTTACGGCCAGTACAGGCGGCCCGTCAATCAGCACGACATCCGCTTTTCCCTTAAGCTGTTCCACAAGCTCTCTCATCTGGCGGCTTGCAAGCAGCTCTGCCGGGTTATGAGGGATCGGGCCAGACGGGATAAGGAACAATCCTCCAATCGCAGTCGATCTCATAACCTCGGTTGCCTCCAGCTTGTCACGCAGACAGTTGGAAAGGCCGACATGGTTGCTCTCTGCAAACACATGATGCAGATTCGGCCGGCGCATATCGCCGTCTATAAGAACGACACGCTTGCCTTCTTGTGCATAAGCTATTGCCAGGTTAACTAAGGTTGTTGTCTTGCCTTCACCGCTTGCAGCAGATGCTGCTGTAATGACCCGCAGGGGCTCGTCCTGGTTAACGAATTGAAGATGAGTACGGAGCGCCCTGAACGACTCGGAGACCGGTGAGAATGGGTTAATCTCGGTAACCATCGCCTGTTTAAGATTTTGCCGCAGCATAGTTTGCCTCCCCTGCTTTCTGCGTCTTGTTGGTTGGGTAACGGTTCGTTCCTTTCAGGTCCGAAGCCTTGATATGATTAATTACTGCCAGTGTCGGCAGGTCCAGATATTCGCGCACAACTTCCTCGGATTGGATCGAATCATCGAAGTATTCCACAATCAGCACAATGGCTACACCTGCAATCAGAGCCAGCACAACCGCAATCACGATATTAAGCTCGGGATTCGGGCTTACCGGACTCGGCGCGGCTTCCGGATTCGCCCGGTTAAGCACGGTCAGGTTATCAATCATAACCTCAGGCGTCTTCGCTACAAATTCACTCGTTACCGCATTGACCATATTAGCCGCTCTGCGGTAATCCGTGTCCGAAATCTTGAAGGTCATAACCTGTGTACCAGCCGGCGAACTTACTTCCAGCTTGCTTGCCAGCTCGGATGCAGTGGTCTGGAGTTCCGGATGCTTCTGAACGACATCATCCAGCAGCCATGGTGTCTTGACTACCTCCTTATAAGTTCCAATCATCTGCACCTGAGCGTTGAGGTCCTGAAAGGTTACATCCTCGACCCCTTCTACAATCCTGGTTTTGTTGACAATCACCTTAGAGGACGCTTCATATACCGGCTCTATATATTGGTAGGAATAGAACCCCACCGCACTTCCCGCCAACACAATCAGCAGTCCGATTATCCATGCCCGCTTGCGAATGATACGCATTAAATCCTTCATGTCCAAATTCATCTTCAAGCTCCTCTCATCATCCAGATTCTTATTTAACTGCCGCCCCATATCCGGCCCAGCAGCGTTCGCTTGCGATAAGGCTTTACCGGGTCGGCTACGACCAGATCACGGCCTGCAAGCACATGCTCAGCATTCGCTTCGCACAGGTCTGCGAATTCCCTTCCATGCTCCAGCCTTACACGTACCAGGGACTCACGAAGCTGAAAGCCTCTTGTCCGGGTATTATGCGCGTCGGAAGCAATCAGCTGAATCCAGCGATGGCGGCACATTTCATGAACCGCCGCCTGCACCTTCCGCCCGCCCAGCCCGAGTATAGAATGCGCGGTAGCCTGGAAACGAACGCCTCTCTCAATCCAGCCATACATCTGTTCAGGCCTTCTCATGAACTGCCGGTTGCGTTCCGGATGTGCAATCACGACCGTTATCCCATAGCGCTGCATATAATCAACGAAAGGCCCGAAATATGCCGGAACCTCATGAGCAGGCAGCTCCACCAGCAGGTAAGGCGTTGATCCTCCCAAGCTCTGCAGCCGGCCAGTGAGATGCTCTTCCCGGTAATCCTCGCCAAGCAAGTACTCCTGCCCAGCCAACACCAGTACCGGCACACCAGCCTGTTTCAATCTCTCGTTCATACGGTTAACAGAAGCTTGAATATCTGCCGCCGGGTTGCGATAGTGCTGGCTTCCGTGATGCGGGGTCGCTACGATTGTCTGTATGCCTCCGTAGAAGGCAATTCTCGCAATCCGTATCGACTCTTCCCAGTCCTGCGGGCCGTCATCCAATCCAGGCAAAATGTGACAATGTGTATCAATCATGGCACATGTACTCCTTAGAGCCTTCATTTATGTCCATCAGCTGACCAGGTTCACGGATGCCGACAGCTCCAGTTCGTATTCAACACTGCTCATCCTATTGTAGAGCTCATGGATCTGATCGCGGTCTGGAAGCAGCGGGTGGCTGTAACCGGCAAGCTTGCACCATAACGCTTCCCGTTCCTGCACGCTTTGTATGAAGCGGATGCCGTAATGATACAGGTTGTCTTCATCCCTTTGCCATATACATTCGCCGGTAAGGAATAATTTGTGTCCGTTGATGGAAATTTGGAAGCCCAGTTTATAATCCTGACGAACTGGAATCCTCAGCGATGTCAGCATGCTCAGACCTTGTTCATCGAGAGTTGTAATTAATATCGGCCTTTCACCTGATTGAACCCGGCTGCCTGCTACCTCGACCACCGACATAACGGCTTGTGTGATATCGGATAGCTTGATACGCAGCTGGCTCTGTGCTCTCAACTTCTCTAAAGTTAACAAGCCAGTCATTAGGTTGTACCGTCCTCTGCTACGTTTTTTGTATGCATATTTAGGATACATTTTGTATCAATTTGCACTCTTAATTTACGATACGATCTGTAACATGTCAAGCGTTTTTTTATTAAGATTCCTTATATACGACACAATCCAACGTGTTATTCTGTAAACCCTCAGCCGTGTTCTCCAAATTCTTCCCCTTACCCTTGAATGAAGCAGCTCAGTTGTCAGAAAAGCAAAGAAAAAAGGAACCATTACGAACCCGCATCTTGATGCGGCCAGTCCGTTCCGGCTCCTTATTAACGGTTAAGCTCTCACTCACCCGAGGCTGCCTCCTGTGCACTGCTTATGTAAAATTCGATCCATTTTGCTTTCGAAATGCCTAGCTGCTCTAGCACCTCATATACTTCCAGAGTCTTCTGTTCACCCTCGATTGCCTGCAACCGATTAGCTCCGTTGTTAATCATACCCACACTCCCAGCCTTTACTGTTCTAATTCATTGTGAATGAACCTCTAAACGCTATCAGCATCTGTCGATTACCCCAGCCTGTCCATTTACCCGCTACGCTACATACTTAAACATGAAATTGAATAAATGATTGAGATTTGGTTTCAAATACTTATTATATGCGGAAAATAGTCAGTCCAAGGCCTGCAGACAGAATTCTAACTCAAAAGGAATCCCTTGGAAATCACAACATTGCCATTATAACGGATGCACCCTGCTCTGTCTGTCGTATCATGTAAACCTTCATTCTATTTTTTTGTCGAAATCCATAAAAAAACTCTAATGTTTCATCGGTTCTGAAGTGGGTATAAGTAACAAAAAAATGGTGCTCCCGCAAGAGGGAACACCATCCTAGGCCTATAGTCTCATAGGGTTATTAAATTAATTGCCGCCAGCACGCGCCAGTTCCCGCATATTGGCTTCGAATGCAGCAAGCAGTGCTTCGTCTCCAGTAAGACCAGAGGCATGCATCTTCTCAATCTGCTCCAGCATCCGCTTGAAGTCCTTCGGAATAACCTTCACGAACTTTGGAACTTCCTCTTCCCAATGATCAAGAATATATTGTCCTGGAACACTATCCGTGTACATGACATGATTCGTAATCATCTGCTTCAGTTCCGCCAGCTCCTGCTCAGATTCCATGCGCTCCAGTCCAACCATCTCCAGGTTGCAGCGGTTCACGAAGTCACCAGCCTGGTCGTAGACATAGGCGATACCGCCAGACATACCGGCTGCAAAGTTCCGTCCTGTTGTCCCCAGAACGACTACTCGCCCGCCCGTCATATATTCACAGCCGTGGTCGCCCACGCCCTCTACAACCACCTTCACGCCGCTGTTACGGACCGCAAAGCGTTCGCCTGCGATACCACGGATGTAAGCTTCTCCGCCGGTCGCTCCGTAGAAAGCGGTGTTGCCGATGATAACATTCTCCTCAGCCTTAAATGTAGCCTTCGGAGATGGAGCAATGACGATCTTACCGCCGGACAATCCTTTACCAACGTAGTCATTCGAATCGCCCTCGAGCGACAATGTGATCCCTTTCGGTACGAAGGCACCAAAGCTCTGACCTGCCGAGCCCACGAAGTGGAAGTTAATGGTATCTTCAGGCAGTCCCTGCAGCCCGTACTTACGGGTTACTTCACTGCCAAGAATGGTGCCCACTACGCGATTCGTGTTGCAAATCGGGAAGGTGGCACGCACTGCTTCTCCGGATTCAATTGCCGCTTGGGCTCTTGGGAGAAGTTCGCGTACGTCAAGCGACTCATCCAGACCGTGATTCTGCTCCTGCACGCAGAAGCGTGAGGCTTCAACCGGCACTTCCGGCTGATGAAGCAGAGGCGAGAGGTCAAGGCCCTTCGCTTTGTAATGACCGATTGCTTCTTTCGTCTCCAGCATATCAGAACGGCCTACCATCTCGTTAAGGGTACGGAAGCCAAGCTCTGCCATAATTTCACGCAGCTCCTCCGCCACGAAACGCATGTAGTTGACCACGTACGCCGGATCACCCATGAACTTCTTGCGCAGCTCCGGATTCTGTGTAGCTACGCCTACCGGACAAGTGTCCAGCTGACATACCCGCATCATGACACATCCAAGTACAACAAGTGGTGCTGTGGAGAAGCCGAACTCTTCTGCTCCGAGCAGCGCCGCGATCGCAAGGTCGCGTCCGTTCATCATCTTGCCGTCGCACTCTACTACAACCCGGTCGCGCAGATTATTCAGCATCAGCGTCTGATGCGTTTCGGCGAGCCCCAGTTCCCAAGGCAGACCCGCATGGCGCATGGATGCCATTGGAGAAGCCCCGGTTCCGCCGTCATAACCACTAATCAAAATCACGTCAGCACGGCCCTTGGCCACGCCGGCAGCGATTGTGCCAACGCCAACCTCGGATACAAGCTTAACGTTAATACGGGCACGCGGGTTAGCGTTCTTCAGGTCATGAATAAGCTCTGCCAAGTCTTCAATCGAGTAGATATCGTGATGCGGAGGCGGTGAGATCAGACCAACACCAGGCGTAGAGCCCCGCACCTCGGCAACCCAAGGATATACTTTACGGCCTGGCAGCTGTCCGCCTTCGCCAGGCTTGGCGCCTTGCGCCATCTTAATCTGAATTTCATCCGCATTCACAAGGTAATTGCTCGTGACGCCGAAGCGTCCGGAAGCAACCTGCTTGATCGCACTGCGGCGGGAATCGCCGTTAGCGTCCGGCGTGAAACGATCCGGATCTTCCCCGCCTTCACCAGTATTGGATTTACCGCCGATGCGGTTCATCGCAATCGCCAGTGCCTCGTGAGCTTCCTTGCTGATCGAGCCATAGGACATGGCACCAGTCTTGAAGCGTTTCACGATGCTGTCAACCGATTCAACCTCGTCCAGCGGTACTGGATTGCCCTTCTTGAAGCCAAGCAGGGAACGAAGCGTTGCGTATTTGCGATCCTCACCCTGAACCAGGTGGGAATATTTCTTATACAATGCGTAGTCATTCGCACGGGTGGACATTTGCAGCGTATGAATGGTCTGCGGGTTGAACAGATGCTCCTCCCCGTCCTTGCGCCACTGGTATTCCCCGCCAGAGTCTAGCTCCAGGTCTACGCCTTCCTTGTCGTCATAACCGCGTTTGTGGGCTTTGAGCGCTTCATCAGCGATTACGTCCAGACCGATACCGCCAATACGGGACGGTGTCCAGGTGAAGAATTCGTCAATGACCTCTTCTTTCAGACCAACGGCCTCAAAGATTTGCGCACCTCGGTACGACTGGATCGTGGAGATCCCCATCTTGGACAGAATCTTCACAACGCCTTTGGTAGCTGCCTTAATGTAGTTCTTGACGGCCTTCTCATGTGAAATGCCGCGCAGCATGCCCTGACGGATCATGTCGTCAAGCGTCTCAAACGCAAGATACGGATTCACGGCACTTACCCCATAACCAAGCAGGAGAGCAAAGTGATGCACTTCTCTTGGCTCGCCGGATTCCAGCATCAGGCTGACCTTCGTACGCATGCCCGTGCGGATCAGATGGTGATGCAGTGCCGAGACAGCCAGCAAGGCCGGTATAGCGGCGTTCTCCTTATCGATCCCGCGGTCGGACAGGATAATGATATTGTGTCCGTGTGCGATGACACGGTCTGCCGCTTCACACATCGTCTTGAGCGCTGCACGCAGTCCCGCTTCTCCCTCGTCTGCCGGGAAGAAGATTGGAATGGTGATCGCCTTGAAGCCTGGGCGGCGGATATGGCGCAGCTTCGCGAATTCTTCGTTGGAGAGAATAGGCGTTGCCAGCTTGATATGCCGGCAGCTCTCAGGTTCTGGATTGAGAAGGTTGCGCTCAGGTCCAATTGTCGTGCCTGTTGCGGTAATAATCTCCTCGCGAATAGCATCGATCGGCGGATTCGTTACCTGGGCAAACAGCTGCTTAAAGTAATTGTACAGACGCTGGGGACGTTCAGACAAAACAGCCAGCGGAGCATCATAGCCCATCGAGCCGATTGGCTCAACACCGCTGCCAGCCATCGGCTCCAGCACCTTGCGCAGATCCTCGAAGGTATATCCGAAGGCTTGCTGGCGGCGCTGTACCGTCTTATGATCCGGCTCAGGCAGCTCAACAGCTTCCGGCAGCTCCTCCAGACCAACCAGATGCTCGTTCAGCCACTCTCTATAAGGCTGTTCGGCTGCTATGCGCGCCTTCACTTCCTCATCGGCAATGATGCGCCCTTCCTTCGTATCGACAAGAAGCATGCGGCCTGGACGCAGACGGTCCTTATACAAGATGTTCTCCGGAGCAATCTCAACAGTGCCCGCTTCGGAGCCCAGAATGATCACATCATCTTTCGTTACATAGTAACGCGCCGGACGCAGACCGTTACGGTCAAGCACCGCACCGATCTGCGTACCGTCCGTGAACGCCATCGCGGCGGGGCCATCCCACGGCTCCATCAGCGTGCTGTGATACTCATAGAACGCCTTGCGCTCTTCACTCATGCTCTCATGGTTGGACCAAGGCTCAGGCACCATCATCATCGCTACATGCGGCAGCGAACGGCCGGCCAGGTACAGGAATTCCAGCGTGTTATCGAACATCGCCGTATCCGAACCGTCGGGATTAACAACCGGCTTGATCTTGTTCATATCCTCGCCAAACAGCTCGGATGCAAACAGGGTCTGACGCGCGTGCATCCAGTTCACGTTGCCGCGAAGCGTGTTGATCTCGCCGTTGTGAATCAGATAGCGGTACGGATGCGCCCGCTCCCAGCTGGGGAACGTATTCGTACTGAAACGGGAGTGGACAAGCGCGATTGCTGTCTCCATCGCTTCATCATTCAAATCAATATAAAAGGAACGCACCTGCTCAGTCGTGAGCATGCCCTTATAAACAATCTTCTTGCTGGAGAGACTCGGGAAATAGAAGGAGTCTCCGCCTGCCAATCCCGCATAACGGATCGCCAGCTCTGCGCGCTTGCGGATCACATACAGCTTGCGTTCAAATGGCAGCTCGCCCTCTACGCCTTCTCCCCGGCCGATAAAGACCTGGCGGACATAAGGCTTTACCGCTCTGGCGGATTCGCCAAGCTTCTCATCATTCGTCGGAACGGTTCTCCAGCCCAGAAACTGCTGGCCTTCCTCGCGAATAATCTCTTCCAGGCGGCGCTCCTGCTCGGCACGAATCGCTTCATCCTGCGGCAGGAACAGCATGCCAACAGCATAGTCTCCCTCTGCAGGCAGTGTAATATCCTGCTTCTGCAATTCACGCACGAAGAACGTATGCGGAAGCTGGAGCATAATTCCCGCACCGTCTCCCGTATTCGCTTCACTTCCCTGACCGCCGCGGTGTTCCATGTTCTCCAGAACGGTTAACGCCTGACGAATGATCGTGTGCGACTTGTTCCCCTTGATGTTTGCCACAAAGCCCATCCCGCAGGCATCTTTCTCGAACTGCGGATCGTAGAGGCCTTGCTTCGGCGGCAATCCCAAACGATGTTCTTTCATTTCGTGCAACCTTTCTATCAGAAAATTTTGGACAACATCCGGCAGCCGTTCAATGCGGCGGATACACCGACAAAAAAACGTGCTTCAATTCCGGCTTGGTTTATCATAAAATGGAAATTGCGGAGACGGATTTCATTGTCCAATCGAAAATCCCGCCCATAGATACCTCGGAACCTGTTACAGCCGTTTACCAGGCTTTTGCCGGCAAAATCATGCAAAAACGGCCAGTTTCCGCATTTTCATTATTATATTATTCTAACATCACCCTATACCGATATCAATTTAATATTTTTATGGTAGTGATAAGGAATCCTTAACAGAGTGCTTGTTTTTATGCATTTTTCTTCATGAACATACTATCAATATACCAAAGGACGTGTATGCGATGTATAGAAAATTCAGGGAATCCTCCCCTTCTCCATCCTCCAGACCGTATGTCAAACGCATGGCAGCGATCGCTGTCAGCCTGTCACTGTTGACAGTCCCGCTGTCGGCCTCGGCCTATGCCGAAAGCCTTAAGCAGCGCGCTGTTCCTTATGCAGTTGCACAGGCAGCAGCTATACAGGAGGACCAGGCTTTCCGGATTGTGGCCCTTGGCGATTCCCTGACAGTAGGCTATGAGTTTGGCATGGAACACCAGGCAAATCCGATTCCATATGGCTACGTCGAACGTGTATACGAGCAGGCCCTGTTCCAGGGCTTCCGAACAGAGGTTGCCAATTACGGCATTCTGGGCTTGAAGACGGCTGGACTGGAACGGCTGGTAAGCGCCGCCGCAGAGAGCAGACCACTCACAGGCGCAGAGGTGCAGACGGGTCTTCCTGATCCCCGCGGGTCCGATAAAGTCGCAGCTTCAGCAGCCGAAATCAGGGATCAGCTCCAGCAGGCCGACCTGGTTATCCTTACGATTGGCTCAAATGATTTCTCACCCATGATAGAACTTATCAAGTCCGGCAAGTCACGGGAAGAAACGGATGCCTGGATCAACAGCATGCTATCTGAATTCGACCTTTCCTTCTCCGCCGCCTTGAGCAGCATTCTGGCTATCAATCCCAAAGCACAGGTTGTGGCCGCTGATCTGTACTCACCGCTTCCTAATAATAAGCTGCTTGGTGTACAGGAATCGGATTATCGCTATGTACAAGAGGTTTCAGCAAAGTTCCGTGATAAGCTGAATGAGCTCAGCGGGCGGTATACAGCGGATGGGTACAGGGTTAAACCGGCCTATGTCGGGGAATCCTTTATTAATAATGAAACGAAGTATACAACTATAGTAGCTTCCAAGGGAAAAGATATTCACCCTACCCAAAGCGGGTATACGGCTATGGGTGAGGCTTTCGCCAAAGCAGTGTGGGGCGAGGTTCGCTCAGCCGCTCCAAGAGCTGCCGACAACCCCATCTCGGTTGTTGTAGGCGGCAAAGAGGTTATAACCCCCTTCAAGCCAATCGTCAAAAATGGCAGGTCGTATCTGGTTCTGCGGGATATTGCCGATGCCATGGGGGCGGAGACGTCATGGGATGCCTCATCCAAGACAGCTGCCATCAAGCTTGGAAGCCGGCAGGTTGCGCTCACCATCGGATCGAACCAAATGCTCGTAGACGGCAAGCCTGTCACGATTGATTCGCCGCCTTTCCTCCAGCGCTCGGGCAAAGAACAGAAGACCTATGTGCCGCTGGCCGTGCTTGCTGACGGGCTGGGTTATCAGGTTGTTTACCGGGCTCCAATAAAAACAGCATTCATTAATCCATAACATCGGACGTAGACTAGTGACAAGCACATTATGGTAACTAGAAGATAACGGAGCTTGGGCGAGCCTGTACAGAAATGACAAGCACCAGGCGCGCCCGCTTCCGCCTTAATACTCGGTGCGCAGCGCTTCCAGCTGTTGGATACTGCGGTCAGCCCAGCGCCTTAGTCTGCCCAGACCTGCGAGTTCTGACTCCAGGGCGCCGAGAAGCGACTCCCGGTAGTCCGGAATCTGCCCGCTGTACGGCTGTAAATCCTTGAATACCGCCAGTGCTTTTTCCGTATAGCTTAGTGCCCGTCGTTCATGAAACATCGGTACATCCGGATCGTAAGGATTGTGAAGATCGCCCTGCTCAGGATGCTTCACAACGGCAAGCACCTTGACAACTGCACGAGGGCCGCTGATTTCCGTAACTTCTCCAATATAGACACCGGATTTGTAATTCATCCTGACGATCTGGCCCGGTACGGGAAAATCTTTCGCCGATTGGCTCATCTTTTTGCCCCTTTCATTCGTATAAATGAAGTAGTTTCATTCTATTGTACCTCATTTTTCAAATTCTTTAGAATAACTTAAGCGGCCAAGGCGCTGCGGAAGGGGCGAACCACCTTGTCAATCGGCATTTCCTCCCGTAATATGGTATTAGGAAAAGTAGGTGAGACGATGCGTAAGAAAAGAGTGCTTCTGCTCTCTGAGGGGTTCGGTTCCGGACATACCCAAGCCGCTTATGCGCTGGCCGTTGGCATCAAGCAGCTCAATCCTGATATTCAGACCCGCGTAATCGAGCTCGGTAAATTTCTTAACCCGGTGCTGGGTCCCTGGATCGTATCAGCATACCGCAAAACCGTCAGCAAACAACCCAAGCTGGTCGGCATGATGTACCGGACGAACTACAAACGTTCGCTGAACCGCTTCACGCAGCTGGCGCTGCACCGGATATTTTACACACACACCTCTCAAGTCATCGCGCAGCTTAAGCCCGATCTGATCGTGTGTACACATCCCGTGCCCAATGCTGTCGTCGGGCGGCTCAAGCGCCTTGGCCTGAATGTGCCGCTATATACGCTAATTACAGACTACGATGCTCACGGCACCTGGACCAATGCCGAAGTGACCAAATACCTGGTCTCCACGCCCATTGTCAAACGCAAGCTTATGGCTCACGGTATTCCAGCAGCGCGGATTGAAGTAACAGGCATCCCCGTCCACCCGACGTTCTGGACGACATTTGACCGTAACGAAATCCAGCGTCAATTCGACCTCAAGCCCATGCCGACTGTCCTTGTTATGGGCGGAGGCTGGGGGCTGCTGCAGGACAATGACTTGTTCGAATATATGGCCCGCTACCGGGAGAAGGTACAGCTGATCTTCTGCGTAGGAAGCAACGAGAAGGTTCGTGAGCAGATGGCTTCCAATCCGCTGTTCCAGCATACCAACATCAAGATTCTGGGATTCACTCGAGAAGTCAGCAAGCTGATGGACGTATCGGATCTGCTCATCACCAAGCCTGGCGGCATGACATGTACCGAGGGACTCAGTAAAGGTATCCCAATGCTGTTCTATGAGCCGATTCCCGGGCAAGAGGAAGAGAACTGCGAATACTTCATCCGCAACGGATTTGGCGAGATGCTGGACAGCAGACAGACGATAGACAAATGGCTTACGCTAATTCAGGAGCCTTATGCCACTGTGCAGTTCCGCAGAACCCTGATGTCCAAGCGCAACCAACAATATAACCCGGAACAATGCTCCCGCGCCGTACTGCAGATGATGCAGTAACCGGCGCTTTTCTTTTATACAGGCTCCACATGGAAGCCTGAGAACGTATGTATGCCGTTGTGAGGGTGAAGCATGCAGGTGCGGGTAAACATATAGATATACTAAACTGGAGGCGATAGTTGATATGGCTCAACCACTGGACGGCAAAACAATCATTCTGCGTATCGAGCTTGACACGCAGCAGGCTGCATTCGGGCAGGCTGCTGGTGCAATTGAGCAAGCTGGCGGTGATCTTGTTGCAATCGACGTAATCGAAACCGGACGTGACCGGACGGTTCGTGACCTCACGGTTAAAGTAAACGATACAGCGGCGGTGCCTGCCATCAAGGAAGCGCTCGGCGCGATGCCCGGCATCCGGCTGGTTAATGTATCCGACCGTACATTCCTGCTTCATCTGGGCGGCAAAATCACCGTCCAGCCCAAGACGCCGATCCAGAACCGTGATGATCTCTCACGGGTCTATACACCGGAAGTGGCCCGCGTCTGCCAGGCCATTCATGAAGACCCTGCCAAGGCATTCACATTAACCGTTAAGCGGAACACGGTCGCCGTTGTCTCTGATGGCAGCGCCGTACTCGGCCTTGGGAATATCGGCCCGCATGCCGCCATGCCCGTCATGGAAGGCAAGGCCATGCTGTTCAAGCAGTTTGCCGATGTGGATGCCTTTCCCCTCTGCCTGGATACACAGGATACCGAATCGATAATCGCTGCGGTCAAGGCCATTGCCCCCGGATTCGGCGGCATTAACCTGGAAGATATCGCGGCTCCGAGATGCTTCGAGATCGAGCAGCGGCTCCGTCAGGAGCTCGACATTCCGGTATTCCATGATGACCAGCACGGCACGGCCGTCGTCCTGTATGCCGGTCTGCTTAATGCCCTTAAGCTTACAGGGCGCAAGCTTGAGGACGCCAAGATCGTCGTCTGCGGAATCGGGGCGGCGGGGACGGCTTGTACCAAGATGCTGCTGGCCGGTGGTGCCCGTGACATCGTAGGCGTGGATAAAGAAGGCATTCTCACTGCTGGCAAGGAGTACGCCCATCCGATGTGGAAGTGGTATGCCGAGAACACGAACCCCCGCGGAATAAGCGGCAGTCTGGCCGATGCCGTTAAGGGGGCGGACGTATTCATTGGCGTATCCTCCGGCAAACTGCTGAAGCGAGAGCACATCATCTCCATGGCAGAAGACCCCATCGTATTTGCTATGGCCAACCCCGAGCCAGAAATCCGGCCTGAGGAGGCGGAGGATCTCGTTGCCGTATTCGCCACAGGACGCTCGGATTATCCCAATCAGATTAATAACGTTCTGTGCTTCCCGGGTATTTTCCGGGGCGCCCTGGACTGCCGTGCTTCGGAGATCAACGAGCCGATGAAGCTGGCAGCGGCTGAAGCGATTGCTGCCGTCATCGATCCCGAGGAGCTCAACCGGTTCTATATTATACCAAGTGTATTCAACAGCCGGGTGGTCAGCGAGGTGCGCCGGCGGGTCATCCAAGCCGCCTTGGCAAGCGGTGCCGCACGCCGCACGCCCCGCGAATGAGCCGCCATTCCTGAATAGAATGCCCAGCAGCTGCAAAAAGAAGGGGTGAACTGGATAATCCAGTCACCCCTAAGCTGTTTCCTTACCCCTAGTTCATTACACTTCCGCCATAGAGGAAGCGGTGTTCCCAATGGTTCCCGCCGATTCTGTCAATCCGAACCCCTCCCGATGCTTTCGAGTACGTATGAAGAATCTGTCCGTCTCCCAGATAGAGAGCCACATGAGTAATCGTCGCCGTGTCCTTGTTCACAGAGCTGTAATTAGAAGCACTCGAGCCCTTGTAGCTCATGAAGAACAGGAGGTCCCCCCGCTTAAGCTGGCTTAGTGATTTACTGTCCGTTCCAAGCTGCTTCACATAGGCGCCCTGCCTGCGGGAATCAGCCGGAAGCGTTAAGCCAGCTCCATCGATGAACATCTGGCGTATCAAGTCGGAGCAGTCGAAGGTTGCCGTTGTGCTGCGGCTCGAGCCGTATTCGTACGGTGTGCCCAGGTAGCCCATTCCTGCCGCTACTACATTCTCGATAACAGCTGTACTGCCTACTGCTGCAGCCGGTGATGAAGCCGGTACCGACACCGGATTAGATACCGGGGCAGAGACTGGGGCTTGTACCGCTTCCCCATCCGTCAATTTGATGTAATGGCTGCTTGTACTGGTATATCCGGTAACACCGCTGCTGTCCTTCACTTGATACCAGTAGCTGTTTGGCTTGCCAATAACCGTCACAGCTTCCCCGCTCTTAAGATAGCGAATGCGCTCTGCACTTGTTGACGGGCTTGTCCGGAAAGACACCGAGTTTACGACAACTGCGTTCCCTCCTGACGAGGCTGGTGCAGCAGCCGTTTCACGGACGGCTGTCTCCGTTACTTGCGTATACTTGCTCTGAGCCGATATATATCCAATGACACCTTCTCCGTCCTTTACTTGAAACCAATAAGCATTCGGCTGGCTCAGAACGGCTACCTTCTCGCCTTTCTTGAGATAGCGGATGAAACTGCCGTTAACGCTTGGCTTCCCTCTGAAGCTTACGCTGTTTACGATTTCCGCCTGGGCGGCTTGTGCCGCTTGTGCTGTTAAGGGTGCCGAAAGGGCGCAGGACGCTGCTACAGCAAGTGTGAGAAATATCGATGTCACTTTTTTCATATGAATGTATCCTCCAAGTTGTCGATTTATCTTCCGTAAGGTTCTTTCCTTTCCATGCCTATCCGCCTGATGTCTGTCATGTCTGCTAACCTTCGTTCTCCATCGCAAATGAAGGCTGCCGGAATAATCAGGATTGGTCTGTTCCTCACTTCCCCTCTTAGGCTGTCCTGAGCTGGACCGCTTGTCTGTTAGCTCTAATTCTATTTCCACAAGTTCCACAGAGCATCCAACGGGAGCCCTAATTCCCAGCAGCCCCACATCATGCCTGTTTCAAAAGAAGCTGTGATGGTTAAACAACCAAATGATAGACATTTGAAACACCAAACCGCCAAAAAAAAGCGGAATACCGGGAAAAACTGTCCTTCTGATCGAAGTTTTCCAACTATCCCATTCATCCCTTCAAGCTAGGACTAAAGTGCCGTTACCAGCAGACAGCTCCGGGACTTGGTTGCATTTACCACCTGTCAGGCAGACGCTACAACCCCCGCCCTTTCCCATACATTTCAAGCTTATGCGGCAGCAAAAAGAGCCCCTTGAATAGTTCATCGGCATAATCCGCTAAGGATTCCAATGTCTACTCAAGGGACTTTCTGTTAATCCAGTAAATTGCTGCTTTGCCGAGCAAAACAGCAGCAGTCTAGTGCGGCTCCGGCTTCCTGACGGCCTCTTCCATAACATGCGGCTCTACATGAACATGGACATTCAATATATTGTGCTCGCCTTCCATCCGTTTCTCAATCTCATCACTAATACGATGGCTTTCGATGAGAGACAGGCTGGGATCTACCTGGACAATCACATCAATCAGCACATTACTGCCGTGGACTCTAGCCTTGATATCCTTGATAGATCGGACCCCCTTCGTCCCCTCGATCGTCATTCGCAGGTTATTCAGCTGATTGACATCAAATCCGTCTGTCAGCGCGTGGGTAGAGCTGTGGAAGATCTCCCATGCCGTCTTGCAGATGATGACGCCGACCGCCAAAGCCGCTACCGGGTCCATCCACGGCAATCCGAACTGAGAGCCGATAACACCGATTGCAGCCCCCACCCCCACGAGCGCATCCGCGAGGTTATCCTTTGCAGCAGCCATTAAGGCCTGGTTCTCAATCCGCTTCGCAAGCCGGCGGTTGTACCAATACACCCCCAGCATACATGCGGAGGCCGCCAGTGCAATCCAGGCCGAGTTCAGGTCAGGGACGGCCTTCGCCTCCGCGAACAGGGAACGCACCGCACCGATCAATACCTGTATACCAACAGTCGCCATAATGAAGGAGGCTACCATTGCCGCGATGGTCTCCGCCCTGAAGTGGCCGTAGGGATGATCCTGGTCCGGCGGCTTTTGAGAGATTCGGAGACCGATTAAGACAGCCGTAGACGCTATGATATCGGTCAGGTTATTGAACCCGTCGGCTACGAGTGCACTGGAGAGAAACCAGTAGCCTGCCGCAAGCTTGACTGATGACAGAACCAGGTAAGCCGAAATACTAACCCATGCTCCGCGTTCTCCAGCCTTAATCTTCTGATATTGATCCAGCTTCCCCGCCTCCGATCCAAGCTTTTTCCAATATCGGTATCATACCTGACGATTCCTGTGTGGGTCTAGAGAAACAGTGTTGCCGCTGCCCCAGCATTATGTAACAGGGCAATTTGTTTGCCCCTAATCAACTTTCCCTCTTCTCTGACCCCAATGCTGCCCTACAACTAATCAGGATTCCCAAATTCTTATATTTCACACGTCTATTACGAGTCAAAAAAGGAGGGCGGCTGACAAAAGGGAATTCCCTCCTGCTGCTGCCCTCCTTCAATATTCTCTTCGCTATAAAACGATCACGCCGGTTAACGATGACCGCCGTCGTCCTCGTCATCCTTCTTCGCATACTTAGCATCCGCCGTAATAGCCGACAGTTCATCCCCGCAGCCTATACAGTAGCGTGCGGCCATATCGTTCTCCGCCCCGCAGCGGCTGCATATGACACGGATTTCGGCCGCCGAGGTATCCGGGGCCTTCTCCTGCTGCTCCTCCGGAAACTTCTTGCCGCACTCCGGGCAGTAGCGTACGCTGACTGGGACAACCGTCTCACAGCCGGTACAAGTCTTCTCCAGCTTGATATCCTTAATCTTCGTCTGGATTTCCGCAATCTCTTGTTCGAGTCCGGTAAGCTCGGCACAGTAATCCATAACTTCTTCCTCGGAGGTCGAGACGTCGCCTGCTATATAAGATCTGTAGACCGATTGGCCAATACGGGCATAAAGCTTATCCATCTCCTTCTCTCTGGAGGAAATCTGAGATTTCAGCCGGGTGATCTCAACGGTCTGCTCCACCTTGCGGGCCGCCTCGGAGGCACCCTGCTTCATGCGCTCGAACAAAGACATGCTTCACTACCCCTTCTCTTAAGGACGAAATTTCATAAGTTATTACCCGCTTGCAGCCGCTCTGAATCGGCTGGTCAGCTTCCTGCTGACTGACTATGCGGAATACGCCCGCTCCCGGAGTTCCTTAATCTCACTGCTCTCCAGGTACTCGTCATAGGTCATCATCCGGTCGATGACGCCATTTGGTGTAATCTCGATAATCCGGTTTGCAATGGTCTGCACAAACTGATGGTCATGCGAGGTGAAGAGCAGCGTGCCGTCAAAATCAATCAGGCCGTTGTTAAGCGCCGTGATCGACTCCAGATCCAAGTGGTTCGTCGGCTCATCCATCAGCAGGACGTTAGCACCCGAGAGCATCGCCTTCGACAGCATGCAGCGAACCTTCTCGCCGCCGGAGAGGACATTCGCCTTCTTGAGCGCCTCGTCCCCCGAGAACAGCATGCGGCCCAGGAAGCCGCGGATGAAGGATTCATCCTGGTCCTTCGAATACTGGCGCAGCCAATCCACCAGGGTCATCTCCACGCCGTCGAAGTAAGCAGAGTTATCCTTCGGGAAGTATGCCTGGGTCGTTGTAATACCCCACTGGTACGTGCCGGCATCCGGCTCTACTTCACCCGTGAGAATCTGGAACAAGAGCGTCTTCGGCAGCGAATCCGGACCGACGAGCGCAATCTTGTCGCCCTTGTTCACCGTCAGGGTAAGATTGTCAATCAGCTTCGTACCGTCAATCGACTTTGTAAGACCTTCTGCGAGCAGCAGCTGCTTGCCAGCCTCGCGCTCAGGCTTGAAGTTAATGAACGGATACTTGCGGTTGGACGGACGAATGTCGTCGAGCGAGATTTTATCAAGCAGCTTCTTACGGGAGGTCGCCTGCTTCGCCTTGGACTTGTTCGCGCTGAAACGCTGAATAAACGCCTGCAGCTCCTTGATCTTGTCTTCCTTCTTCTTGTTCTGGTCGCGCATCAGCTGCAGTGCCAGCTGGCTGGACTCATACCAGAAGTCATAGTTGCCGACATACATCTGTATCTTGCCGAAATCGATGTCGGCGATATGCGTACAAACCGTATTCAGGAAGTGACGGTCATGGGATACAACGATAACCGTTCCTTCGTACCCCGCCAGGAAATTCTCCAGCCATTCAATCGACTGCATATCCAGATGGTTGGTAGGCTCATCGAGCAGCAGGATCTGCGGGTTGCCGAACAGCGCTTGAGCAAGCAGGACACGGACCTTCTCATTGCCGTCCAGCTCGTTCATCTGCCGGTCATGCATCTCAGTCGGGATACCCAGGCCATTCAGCATCGCCGCCGCTTCTGACTCCGCTTCCCAGCCGTTCATCTCGGCAAATTCGGCTTCCAGCTCGCCTGCACGCATGCCGTCCTCATCGGTGAAGTCGGCCTTCATGTAGATGGCATCCTTCTCCTTCATCACCTCGTACAGCTTCTTATAGCCCATAATAACGGTATCCAGAACCTTGAACTCATCGTATTCATAGTGGTTCTGCTTCAGCACTGCGATCCGTTCGCCCGGTGTGATATGCACATCGCCGTTGGTCGGCTCGATCTCACCGGAGAGAATCTTGAGGAATGTCGACTTTCCCGCACCATTGGCGCCAATCAGGCCGTAACAGTTGCCGGGGGTAAACTTAATATTCACATCTTCAAAGAGTGCGCGCTTGCCGTAGCGAAGCGTTACTCCACTTGTACTTATCATGTTATAAATCCCGTCCTTATGTTCAAAATCTTGTTCATCCTATCATTATAGCATAAGGCAGCAGGCCAGAACCACGCCCCAGCTTGTACTTCTTCAGCCAAAAACAAGCATCCCGCCTGCCGGCAGCCGGTAAGCGGAATGCTTGATCTCTATATTTCACCCGGAACCTTGAACCTTCAGTCCCAGTTGAGCTTCACTTCACTGCCCGTACGGGATGATTCATAGATCGCGCTGAGTATCCGGTTATTCGTATAGCCGGAAAGCGCGGATGTGATCGGTTCCTTGTTCTCCCGGATGCATTCAATGAAATGGCGGCCCAGCAGGGTTCTGTCATCCTCCCCGCCAAGCGGCTCCACCTCGGTCTCCACAATCTGGTCAAATGCATGATGGACCAGCATCCCCCGGCCGCCGATCATAGCTCCACCCGCTTCCGTGCCCATCAGATGGATGAACGGCTCTTCAGACATGCCGGCCGCGTGTGCCGCCCAGCTGACTTCGAGCGACAGCGTGGCGCCGTTGTCCATCTTGATCAAGGCAGTTGCCAGATCCTCGACATCATAATATCCATCCCAGTTAGGCGTGCCCCAGGTGCCGATTCCCTTGCGCTGCGGACCGAATTCCGCGTATGTCGTGCCGTAGACGGATACCGGCTTCGGGCTGCCCATCAGATACAGTGCAAGATCCAGCATATGAACACCAATGTCGATAAGGGGGCCGCCTCCGGCCTCATTCATGCGCGTAAACCAGGAGCCCCAGCCGGGAATCCCTTTCTTGCGCATCCACCCTGCCTTCGCATTATAAATTCGCCCAAGGCCGCCCTTGTCAATGTGCTGCTTAAGCGCACGGCTTAACCCCGTCCACCGCATCTGGTGGCCAAGCATCAGGATTCTGCCGGACTGCTCCTTCGCCTCAAGAATCTCGCGCGCCGAGTCCGCACTGTTGGCCATCGGCTTCTCCAGCAGCACATGCTTGCCCTGGCGAAGCGCTTCAATAGCCAGCGGTGCGTGATGCTTATTCGGAACTGCGACCACAACCGCATCAATCTCGGGGTCTTCCAGCATATGCTGAGGGCTCTGGTGGATAACAGGTATGGAATGCTCCTTCGCCCGCTGCTCGGCGAGCGGAAGATAAGCGTCTGTAACGCTTGCGAGTGTAACGTCAGGTATCCGTCCGAATACTTCCATATGGACATTACCGATGGCACCTGCACCGATAATACCCAGTCGTATCGTAGATGACATGGGTACAGATCCTCCCTTAACAAAGTTCATCGTTCATTCTATTATAACGTTCTGTGCCGCCCGGCCACCATGTCGGGGATTGGCGTTGTTGTCTGCTTTTTTAGCCCTCATGACTGCCGTTCATTTTCCACGTCTCTCCATGAGGCAAAATGACCAGCTTGCTGGAAGGAATGTTCAGCTTCCCTCTTCCGGCCTCAAGCCTGTCAAGCGCCTCCCTTGGCGTATCATCCGCCAGCTTGAACGAGCCATAGTGCATAGGCACGAACCAGCCTGCCTTGGTATCGAGGAAGGCCTGCAGCGATTCCTCCGGCGAGACATGCTGCGGGCCCATGAACCACTCCGGATCGTAAGCGCCAATCGGCATCAGCGCAACGTCAATCTTGAAGCGCCGCCCTATCTCCGCGAAGCCCCGGAAATATCCGCTGTCGCCGGCAAAATAAATAACGGGAGAGGAAGGCACAACCGGACGGTCGTCATAGCTTCCAACCTGCGGCTCTTCCGGCACATCTACAGCCGGCTGCGAGGCAACGGCTGCCGCATGGGCGGCAGTCGGCTCAATTACCCAGCCGCCCCAATGCGATTTATTCATATCCCACGGGTTGCGCCGCGTCCAGTGCTGGGAAGGAACAAACGTAAACTTAAGCCCCCTTATCGTCACCGATTCCCACCACTCCAGCTCCTTGACCTTCATGAAGCCTTTGAACTGGAGCTTGCTCTTTAAGCCTCCCGGTACCAAAATCGTCTTGGAACCGCTGAGACGCCTTAAGGAGGATACACTCAAATGGTCATAATGCGAGTGTGACACTAAGACCACATCAACCGGCGGCATATCCTCAATGGCAACCCCCGGCGGTGCCATCCGTTTATGTAGGGCAAGCTGTGTGGACCACACCGGGTCCGTCACAATATTAAGACCCGAGTGCTGAATCAGGAAGGTGGAGTGACCGATCCACGTCAGCGCCGGCTCTGTACGGTTATGGTGCAGGTAAGTCAGGTCGGGCTTCACGTTTGGCACAACGTAGGTGTAATCCTTCTCCCTCGCCTTGCGCGCTCTCTCCTGACGCCATCTGTTGAAATGATTCATCGTTTTTTCCGTAAATACGGGGTCCAGGTTCACATAACGGTCTTTCCGCATACAGCCATTCCCTCCCGTAGAACGTTCTCGTTATAAGATATCAATTCGTCGCGCCCAGGGCAAATATGGCGGGTGTGCCAATAAACCTGCATATTTGGTATTCGCACCCGAATTGGTCTACACTAATAGTACGACTCTTCACCTAATCATAATGTTAAGGAAAGCAGACAGTAGGAGGTCTTCTACCATGAAGCTGTTATCAATCGAACCGACACCAAGCCCGAACTCAATGAAGCTTAATGTCGATGAAAAATGGCCCTCCGGCCGCAGGGCAACCTATTCGCTGGAGCAGAGGGACGAAGCCCCCGAGTTCTTCCGCAGGCTTCTCGCGATCGAAGGCGTACGGAGCGTTTTCCGCACTGCAGACTTCATCGCGCTCGACCGCAAGCCGGGCGCAGACTGGCAGCGTATCTTAAGCGACGCCCGGGGACTGTTCGAATCCGGAGATGAAGCTGGCGGTGAAGGCGGAGCGCAGCGGGCGGACGAGACGAATACCCGCTTTGGCGAGGCACACGTGCTCGTTCAGACCTACCGCGGCATCCCCATCCAAATTCGTGTCCGTATGGCGGAGCATGAGTCACGGCTAGCGCTGCCCGAACCATTCGGCAGAGCTGTCCGTGAAGCAGCCGGCGCCACCATGATTATGGAGCGTAAGTTGGAGGAATACGGCATCCGCTATGGAGAACCGGATGAGATTGCTGCTGAAGTTGCGCAGGAGCTTGCCGCCGCCTACCCCGAGGAGCGCCTCAACGGGCTCGTGGAAGCCGCCCGATTAGCTGCCCGAGATGAGAATAGCGAGACGGGAACGCCTGCAGTTCCAGTGCGTCCGCGGCCGCTCACAGCCGAAGAGCTCGCCGAAGCGCTGCGCAGCCCTGACTGGCAGACCCGCTATGCCGCTCTGGAGCGTACCCAGCCTACACCTGAGCTCCTGGCTCTGATTGCATCGGCACTTCACGATGAGAAAGCATCCATACGCCGTCTTGCGGTCGTATATTTAGGCGACCTGCGGATGCCGGAGGCCCTGCCCTACCTGTTCTCCGCACTCAAAGATAAGACACCGTCCGTCCGCCGGACAGCGGGCGACACCCTTTCCGATCTTGGCGATCCATCTGCAGTGGGGCCGATGATCGATTCGCTCCGTGATCCGAACAAGCTGGTCCGCTGGCGCGCAGCCCGGTTCCTCTATGAAGCCGGCGACGAAACAGCCCTCGAAGCCCTCCAGGAGGCTGCCAAAGACGAGGAATTCGAGGTTCGTCTGCAGGCTCAGATTGCACTTGAGCGCATCCAGCGCGGCGAAGAAGCCGCAGGCTCTGTATGGCAGCAGATGACCGCAAGCCGCAGCTCCAGCCAGACCAAGCCTTAAGGGTATTACCCAGTTATTAAACGGATACGACTATTAGAAAACGCCGCAGATTCTCATCATCTGCGGCGTTTCTCCGTTATTACCTGCTTAGTAAGCCGCCTTGCGCTCACTTGCTAGAATTCCGTTCATGCAGGATGAACGACAGCTCCAGCAGCACAGCCCCGTCCTTACCAATCGGCGAATAAGCGGCTTTGTAAGAGGCCATCCGGGGAATCTTCATCATGACAGCCTCCAGATCCTCCTTCAGCTGCCCGCCCTGCAGGTAACGAAGCTTGACGCCTGTCTTTCCTTCGCTGGCAGCCTGTTCAATCCGGCTCTGCAGGACAGCTGAAGTAGCCGCGGTATGCTCGGGCTTCAGCCACTTATAGCTCAGCGCCTCCTCCAGCTGATCGTAAAAGGCCGCTCTCGCCGGGTCTTCGGACCCCTTGCCGGCCAGCGCTTCAGCGTACGGCTCAGCCGATGCCGGATAGCCCTTCGTCCATTCATGGTCCTGGCGCATCTGCTTATCCGTCCGCAGGTAATAATCGTAACGAACCTGCCCCAACACATCAGGTACAGGATCATCCCAGGTGACATCGAGATGGTACCAGCTGCCGTCCAGCTGAACGAGATTCCAGGCATGCTCTCCGGTCGCAACCGTACCTTCAACAATCCGGACGGGTACACCCGCCGCGCTCAGCATCTTGTAGGCCAGCAGGGAGTAGCCCTGGCAGACCGCACTGCCGGTTCGCAGGGCCGAATAAGCGGTATAATTCTCAAGCTTGGTATCATAGGAAAGGCGAAGCACGATCCAATCGTGGATGGCCTTAACCTTCTGGTGTTCATTCATGCCCGGACGGATCAGCCGGCCAAGCACCTGTTCAATCTGCCGGTCCACTTCAGCCGTTTGTTCCAGCGTCTCCCGGTATTCCAGGCTCAGCTTCACCTTCGAGCTTCCGCCCCACGAACGGATGGAGTAAAAGTACGAATCAACGATATAGGCTGTATATTCATCCCGTGATATAGCCTGCCGGATGGTCTGCTTGATCCCCTCAGACAGCTCCTGCTTATCGCCTGTGTAGTCAAAATGCAGTACCTCGCTCCGCTTGCGCAGCGCAGCTTCGACCGAAGCTTCCAGCTCCTGCAGATCAGAGGCCGTCAAGGCTTCCGCATATACGGTAAACAGCTTGAACTCGCTGCCGCTTCCAGCCGCCCACAAGCACACCGTCATGCAGACGATTATTAGCGTTCTTAAGGGACGCCATCGTTTCATCTGAGCCCTCCCGAATTTTCCAGCTTTATCCCCATTATATCCAACTCCCGACAGTCTATAAAGGCAAGCTGCAATTCGTTAGACCGTATTCTGCCGCTAACATAATTATTCCCTCAAGTGACCAAACTAAGAAACGCATATTGTTGTGGGAGGTCGTGATTCGGGACTAAGGGCTGCCGCTGATGATCTTCGCGAGATCATCTTCCTGCCACATCTGATACAGGTAAATCAGCACAGCTACAGCAAGCATCATCAGATAAGGGATATATGCCGGGAGACCCCCGGTTCCCGCCAGCCCTATTTTTTGCTGGATTGGATACCAGGCAAAGGAGTAAATACCGTCCAAAATTACATTTACCACCAAATAGATCAGGAAACGCCCATACGTGAATTTGAATATCCAGATGGTTGCCACCAGATAAGCGGAGTAAACCCACGGCACCGGTACGATGTTATCCCAACCGAACAGCCCCTGCTCCTCCCACCATGTGAAATGATGGGCCGCCTGATAGACAAGCGAGTTAATAACGGTTACAAACCAGGCCACAGGAAGAAATCTTCTCAGTTCAGAACGCTCCAGGAAGAATAAAGACAACAGCGGGAAGACGAGCAGCGCCCACAGCACACTCTCTTTCAACAAAAGACCCTCTTTCACCATACCACCCCAAGCAACCAGCATTTCCCTTAGTATGGTGTAACATTACCCAAATTAAACCTTAATGCGGTTGAGCATTGTCTGCATCGATTAATAGGGACAGCCCTGGTTCATCCCATTGGCCCGGCAACGGAATGACGTACAATCAGGGAAGGTCTTATATACATCCGGATCATCTCCCGGCAGGGTCCCTTCAAGGAGAGCAGCAAGTCAGCGGCGGCCTCGCACATCTTTTCTTTATCCACCCGCATGGTCGTCATGGCAACACCGCTCTCCTCCGCGTATCGCAGGTCATCAAAGCCGATAATGGATACATCCCCCGGGATTTGAAGCTGACGCTTGCGAAGCTGGCGCATCAGGAGGTAAGCGATCCGGTCGTTTCCGCAAAAGAATGCGGTGGGCAGCTCCTCCAGCTGATCCAGGAACACTTCTATCTCCCGCTCAGTCGCGCCCAAGCCTTGGGAGGAGGCCAGCACCTTGCGCCCGTCAATAGACAATCCGCGAGCCTGCATTGCCCGCCAATAGCCAAACCAGCGTTCTTCATGACTGGTCGTCAGATTGGCCGGACCGATAAACCCGATGTCCCGATGGCCGGACGCAATAAGCGCTTCAACTGCTTCGCAAGCCCCTTCTATGTTAGCTGAAGCAACGACCGGACACGGCAGCTGCCGGTGATAGGAGTCCAGCATGACCAGCGGAGCATTCGTCTCCCAAACCATTCTGGCATAAGCCTCGCTGACTATTCCAAACAGGATGATTCCGGCATAGGAAATTTCACTGCTGTGCCGCGGCAGCTGCAGTCCTGCTTCCATCTCCCCGTCAATCGGGGCAATAACGGCATTCAGTCCGCGTTTGCGGATACTTTTCTCCAGGCCCCAGATCATATCATGGAAAAATTGAAAATGGTCGTTATCCTCGTAACTCATAATTCGTTCGGGCACCAGCACAAGGACATTACCGCTCTGCTGAGAATCACCCGCGAATGGGCCATAGCCCAGCTCCTTCGCTGTCTGCAGAATGCGGTACCTCATCTCTTCGCTTACCCCTTTCTTCTCCTGCAGAGCAAGCGATACGGCATTTTTCGAAATATTCAATTGGTCGGCAATATCCTGCATGGAAACCCTTTTCTTGCGTCCCATCGTTCTTTTCATTCCTTCCGAAACATGCTAAACTAAGCCTAACTTTACTTTACAATTATTTATTTTGTCAAGTTTGTCAATTTAAATTGGCTGGAGGGAATAGCTTGTGAAATATGCAGTAGGCATTGATATTGGGGGCACGAAGACTGCCCTCGGACTCGTCGATTCCAGCGGAATGGTCCTGAGCAAAGCCTCACTGCCAACGGACCTGTCGCTGTCTCCGCAGGACATGGTTGACAGGATTGCCCAGACAGTATTGGATCTTATGGCTGGCAAGGGGCTTCAGCAAGCTGATCTTAGCGGGATTGGGCTAGGCGCTCCCGGTCCACTGGATACCAGACTTGGACAAATTGCTGAGCCTCCGAATTTGCGGAGCTGGTGGGGCTTTCCGGTTGTTGAAGCATTCAATCGGCACTTCCATGTGCCGATTGTGCTGGAGAATGACGCAACTGCTGCTGCGCTGGCCGAGAAGTGGCTTGGGGCAGCCAAGGGCGCTGACCACTTCGTGTATATCACAATCAGCACCGGCATCGGAGCGGGCATTTACAGCCACGGCAGGCTCATAACCGGAGCCTCCGGGAACGCCGGTGACATCGGGCATGTGGTCATCGATCCTGCAGGCGGCACCTGCACCTGCGGACAAAGGGGCTGCTTTGAGCATATTGCGTCGGGAACTGCAATCGCGCGGGAAGCGAGCATGCTGCTGCAGCGTCCGGTAACGTCCAAGGAAGCCTTTGAACTGGCTCTATCCAGACAGGACGCCAGAATGGAACAGCTTGTCAGCCGCGTGTTCCACTACATAGGCGTTGGCTCTGTCATGCTCATCAACACCTTTGACCCTGAGCTGCTTGTAATTGGCGGCGGCGTCTCCCAGGTTGGAGCACCCCTGTTCGAATCTGTAACCGGCTATATCAGGCAGCATGCACTGAATCCTTCCGGTCGAAGCACGCCAGTCGTGCCTGCGCTGCTGCAGCAGGATGCCGGCCTGATCGGCGCTGCTGCGCTCATTCACACGAAGTATTAGAAGAGGAGTTGTGGCCTTCATGAATCAACCTATTTTTCTGCAGCCTGTATTCCAGGAGCGCATCTGGGGCGGCACCAAGCTGAAGGAGCTGTTCGGTTATCCAATCCCTAACGACCATACCGGCGAGTGCTGGGCGATTTCCGCCCATCCTAACGGACAGAGCATCGTGAAGAATGGCCCCTATCAAGGCATGGCGCTGGGCGAGCTGTGGCAGGCACACCCGGAGCTGTTCCGTTCGGACTCGGCCGTATTTCCGCTGCTGACCAAGCTGCTGGATGCCTCGGACGATCTGTCCGTTCAAGTGCATCCGGATGATGAGTATGCCGGTAAGCACGAGAATGGCGAGCTCGGCAAGACCGAATGCTGGTATATCGTCGATGCCGAGCCGGGTGCGGCCATCATTTATGGGCATGAAGCGTCATCCAAAGCTGAGCTTGCACGCATGATTGAGAACGGGCAGTGGGATGCCCTCCTGACAAGGGTGCCCGTCAAGCAAGGTGACTTCTTCTATGTGCCGAGCGGAACCATTCACGCACTTGGACGAGGAATTGTCGTGCTCGAGACCCAGCAAAGCTCCGATACGACCTACCGGGTCTATGACTACGACCGCCAGGACAAGGATGGCAGCAAGCGTGTGCTTCATCTTGCGAAAGCCATTGAGGTCACCACTATCCCGCAGACCTACACGCCCGCGTCCTACCAGACCCTGGAGAGCGAAGGCATCGTCATTACCCGGTTCGTATCCAACTCCTTCTTCACGGTTGAGAAGTGGGAGGTTACCGGTAGAGCGCAGCTACCTGCAAACGAGAAGTATACCCTCTTCAGCGTTATAGACGGCACCGGAAGCCTTCATGGACAAGGGGACGAATACCAGCTCAATAAAGGCGATCATCTCATTCTTCCAGTAGACTTCGGACCTTACGAGCTCGGCGGCAAGCTCACTGTCATAATTTCACGCGAGTAGCTCTGTGAAGTCAAGCAGGCCGGTCTTTGCCCTTTAGGCAAGACTTGGTCTGCTTGTTTGTTTAAGTCTGCAGGTCTGGACTGGATATGTTGACCACTTGTTATTATAATGTTATTATTTTTACATACATTAATGATAACTGTTATGTATCATTAATGTTTGCCAGCCTATAGCTCTGAATTTCAATGGTCTGCCTGCCGGTCACTAACCATGGAAAGGAGGCGTAGATTTTTAAAGAGATAAGCAATGTTTAATTATTTAAACGAGGAGCGTGATTTCCGATGAAGAAAACCTTTAAAGGCTTATTTTTGTTAGCGCTTACTTTTGTGGTTGTTATGACTTCGTTAGGTACGGAGAATAAAGCTCATGCTGCAACCGGCTTTTATGTAAGCGGTTCCAATCTGTATGACGCGAATGGTAAGCCATTTGTTATGCGGGGAATCAACTACGCTCACAGCTGGTATAAGAATGACCTCCACACTGCCATTCCGAAGATCGCTGCCACAGGTGCCAATACGGTTCGCATCGTGCTCTCCAATGGGGCGAAATATACCAAGGACAGCGCAAGTACGGTAAGCAGCATTATTTCTCTGGTCAAACAGCATAAGATGATCGCCGTGCTTGAAGTACACGACGCAACAGGCAGTGACAGCACAGCTGACCTGGATAAGGCAGTTAATTACTGGATCGAAATTAAGAATGCCCTGATCGGTCAAGAGAAGTACGTCATCATCAACATTGCGAATGAGTGGTATGGCTCCTGGAACGGCTCCGGTTGGGCTAATGGGTACAAATCCGCCATCCCCAAGCTGCGGAGCGCCGGACTTAACCATACCCTGATGGTTGACGCAGCCGGCTGGGGTCAATATCCTGATTCCATCCGAGACTACGGCCAATCGGTATTCCAGGCAGACCCGAACAGGAACACGATGTTCTCAATCCACATGTATGAGTATGCCGGCGGCAATGCCTCCACAATCAAGACGAATATCGACAATGTGCTGAATAAAGGATTATGTCTGACGATTGGCGAGTTTGGGCAGTATCACACAAACGGAGACGTGGATGAGGCTTTTATCCTCAGCTACACCCAGCAGATGCGCGTGGGCTGGCTGGCATGGTCTTGGCATGGCAACAGCGCTGAATGGAAGTACCTGGACCTGGCAGCCAGTGCTGGCGGAAGCCTGACCGATTGGGGCAACACCGTTGTCTATGGCCTTAACAATGCCAACGGCATTAAGCAGACCAGCGTCAGAGCAAGCGTCTATTAGGCATTAAAAAAGAGCCGCCGCTACTCATGCGACAATTTGCACTGTGTAGCGGCGGCTCCTTTAGGTATGAGAGGCCGGTCGCAAAAACTCTGCCCTGAGCAGCAAGGAGACCTGCAGGGAGAGGTCAATTTACGATAAGTAACCCTGTGGGTGTTAGTCCCCCGCTCCATCACATTAAAAAATTCTCATTTATCCTTCCATGCGTGGAATTTTCTGTAAACGGTTCCACAATTGTAAAGAAACTGTAATATTGTCTTCAGGTTGAGTTCAGCTTGGGGTTCTATAATTACAGACATGACCCCCCTTTAGTATATATTCTCTCTTGCAGCCTGCGGCACTCTCAGCCGCAGGTCCTTTTTTTGTGTGATATGGATGAAAGGTCGTTAATCTAGCGCTGATCCGCCTGCAGCTCCGTCACCGCCCCAACAAATCTGCGCGCCTGCTCGGTCAGCTTGTCCCACTCGCCTGCCTTAACCCAATCCGGGTTCAGCAGCTTGCTGCCCATGCCAACCGCCGCAGCTCCAGCCTTGAAATACTGGCCGATGGTATGAAGGTCAACCCCGCCGGTGGCCAGCATCGGGATATGATGAAGCGGTGCTTTAATCTCGGCGAGATACTTCCAGCCCAGTGATCCCATCGGGAAAATCTTGACCGCCTCGGCTCCTGCCTTCCATGCACGGACAATCTCAGTTGGCGTCATGACGCCCGGCCATACGGATATTCCATGCTCCACACCATATGTAATAGCCTCTTCATCAAGGTTAGGTGAGATCAAATATTCCGCTCCCGCTGCGACCGCTTCGCGTGCCATCGCCGCATCAAGCACAGTTCCCGCACCAATACGAGCTGTCCGCCCAAATCGTTCACGCCACCTGCCGATCGTTGCAAGGGCATCATTGGAATTCATGGTCACCTCGATCAGCCGAATCCCCCCATCCACCAGCGCCTGAGCTGCCAAATCCGCTTGTTCCCCTTCATATCCGCGAAAAATAGCTACGATTTTATGCTTGTTTAACATATCCAGTAACTGACTCATTCCAATCCGCCTCTCTAACAGGTTATCGTTGGCTTCATTATAGGCACCGTTAGTCATGGCCGGCAAGCTATTCCCGGATTCCCAGCTTACCCGCACAGCGCCGGTACTCACAATCTGGGCGGCAGCCGCATATGCTGTGGGCATCATAACCGTTATGTGCCTTTATTACTTCATATATGGATGAAAAGGAGTGCTTGTCATGACATCAGCATCTAACGAACGGGGCAGAGCTTCCATAAGAGGAGAACGCAGCTTTAATCCTGGAACCTCCACCTTCGCAGTTCCCCAGCCCCCTCAGCCAGCAACAGGAGGAATCATCAACCCTGGTACGGCTTCCGTAACGCCGCCCCCAGGCGGTATGGGTCCGGCAGTTCCTCCCAACAGCTTCTATGGAAGCTGGCCGTTCGCTCCCTGGCTGGGCTGGCTAGGCTGGCTGCCCGCTCCCGGGGGGAACCCGTCACCCGGCCCATACCCGCTTCCTCCGGAATCCCCTGCTTCCTATATCACTGTCGTGATCAACGGAGGCGCGGCTTTTCCCTGGATAACCCAGCCCTATTCAGTACGTTACCGGCCGGGCTTAACCGTCTATCAGGCTCTGGCTGAAACCGGTATCGTCCGCTTCTCCTGGAACGGGCAGCTAATCTCTGTCGGAGGCGTATATACAGGAGCCGGGAGCGGAGTTTCGTACAGCATCCGGCTCAACGGCCAGCCTTTGCCGCCAGCTTTACTGTCCACAACGGTTCCTCCCGGTGCGTCTATCGGATTGACTCTATTGGCTTAGCCGTAAGACCGGATACGAATGAGAAAGGCCCGGATAACCTGTGACAGTTACCTGGGCCTAATAATGGTCTATTCAATGATCCGCTGCTGTTTAACCGGCTGCCCCAATAAGCTGCTGGCGGCGGGCAGGCTGAGCAGGCTCCCTAACTGGCTCTGCTGCGGCCTTGCCTTCTGCTGACAGCTCGAACGGCAGACACAGCGGCACACCTGTACGCGGATCATAGATAATATCCGCTTCGATTCCGAACACTTCACGCAGAACATCCTTCGTCATGACCTGCTCCGGTGTTCCTTCACCGGCAACCTTGCCGGATTTAATTGCCACCATATGCTGTGCGTAACGGGTTGCGTGATTGAGATCATGGACTACCATGATGATCGTGCGGTTCTCTTCCTCGTTCAGCTTCTGCAGAAGCTTCAGCACCTCAAGCTGATGGGCCATGTCCAGGAATGTCGTCGGCTCATCCAGGAACAGAATATCAGTCTGCTGCGCCAAGGCCATCGCAATCCAGGCACGCTGACGCTGGCCTCCTGACAGCTGGTCAACCGGGCGGCTTGCGAAAGCGGTCATCCCGGTCACCGTAATCGCCCATTCAATGATTTCCTTGTCTGATTTACTAAGCGAGCCAAAGCCCTTCTGATGAGGGAAACGTCCATATCCGACAAGCTCTTGAACGGTTAATCCGTCCGGCGCGACCGGGTTCTGGGGAAGAATGGCAAGCTGCTTCGCGACTTCCTTCGTCGACTGCTCGTGAATGACCTTTCCGTCCAGGAAGACTCCCCCGCCCTTCGGCTTCATGATCCGGGCCATTGTCTTCAGAATCGTTGATTTACCCGATCCATTCGCTCCAACCAGAGCAGTAATTTTACCGGCAGGTACAACAAGATTCAACTGCTCAACAATAAGCCGGTCATCGTAGCTGATATCAAGCTGGCGGGTGTACAGTCTCTCCATAGGTCCAACATCTCCCTTATGATCAGGCTTTCGTCTATAGGAATAAAATAATGTTCATCACACTTATGCAGCGGGTGTCAGTTCCCGCTCCAATATAATTTCACCTCTTATGATGATAATGGTTCTCATTATCAAAGTCAAGGCTTGACGTCTTATTTTTGATGCGGAAGCGGAATTTCTTATGCTCTCTATTGTACCGATCAGGATCCCTTACACACTCGGCTTATTAACCGATATCAAAAAAAAACCGCACACCTTTTCCTGATGTACGGCTTGATCTTACTTTAACAGCTTGTGTATGGTGCCGAGAAGCTCGTCGATCACCTGCCGGTCCCCCGATTCTAACCGACCCGCTACACAGCCTTTCATATGACTTTCGAGCAGCAGCTTGCCGACCCCGTTCAAGGCAGACTGAACCGCAGCAATCTGGTTCAGGATATCATCACAATAGACGTCCCGTTCAATCATTCCGCGCACACCTCTTACCTGGCCTTCTATGCGATTGAGGCGGGAAACCAGATTGCTCTTCAGCTTGTCACTGTGATGGCTTCTGCGCTCTTCCCCGTCCGAATGCGTATGCGCGCAGCATTCTTCCCCGCTCAAATCAGATGCCGCAGGCGCCAGTTCCGTACTCTTCTGCTGTTCTGCCATTCCCTCACCCCCGATAACTCCATCATACCATACCCCAGGGGGGTACTCAAGCGCAGCTGTATTCTCAGCTTAATTCCGTTATCCGCTGCTTCATATAAGCCAGCACATCGCCCGCCAGATCATCCCTCGTGAGGGCCAAATCAATCGTTGCCTGCACGAAGCCGAGCTTGTCGCCCACGTCATAACGCTGCCCCCTGTAAGGATAAGCGGACATTTGCGCTACCGCATTCAGCTTCTGCAGACTGTCTGTCAGCTGGATCTCTCCACCCTTGCCAGGCTGGGCACTCTCCAGATACGTGAAAATATCGGGCGTCAGCACGTAACGGCCGACGACCGCAAGATTCGATGGAGCCTGCCCGGCTGGCGGCTTCTCAACCAGCTCGCGGATGGCGTAGTCATCCCGGCCCGGTTCAAGCGACACGATTCCATACCTGTCCGTATGCTCCCACGGCACCTCTGTCACCGCGATAACCGACGATTGGGTAAGATAATACCGATCAATCATTTCTTTTAGGCATGGCGGCTCGGAAACAAGAATATCATCACCAAGCAGGACAGCAAACGGCTCGTTCTCCACGAAATTCTTGGCGCATAGCACCGCATGTCCCAGCCCCAGCGGCTCACGCTGTCTGACATAATAAATATCTGCCATCTGGGAAACCTCTTGGACCTGCGCAAGCAGCTCCTCCTTGGCCCTCTCTTCAAGAGTGGCTTCAAGCTCGAACGACTTGTCAAAGTGATCCTCGATAGCACGCTTGTTGCGGCCTGTTACGATCATGATGCTCTCTATGCCGGAGGCTACAGCCTCCTCAACGATATATTGTATAGCGGGCTTGTCGATCAGCGGCAGCATCTCTTTGGGCTGAGCCTTGGTTGCAGGCAAAAACCGGGTTCCAAGTCCTCCTGCAGGCAGTACCGCTTTTCGGATTCTCTTTCCACTCATTTGTTGTTCATTCTCCCTTCAGCAGCAACTGGATATTCTTGTCTACAGCCATCTTATCATACCGACTCAGAGATTCCCTAGCCCGTTTTGACTGATCTTATCTGCTTAATGAAGGAATTGAGCACCAGCCTTCCGGACTGATTGACACTGCTTACTGCGCCGTGCCAAACTAGCTGAAGGAATCCACCACATTATCAGTAAAGGAGCTGCTTCGAATGACCATATTCACGGAAACCCTGCGCACTTCCCGCAGAGATGAGATGATCGATATCACCCGTCAGGTTAAATCCCTCACCGCACGCTCGGAGGTGCAGGATGGTATGGCCATCATCTACTGTCCCCATACAACTGCAGGCATCACCATTCAGGAAAATGCGGATCCCGATGTCAAGCATGATATTCTGATGCGTCTGGACGAAGTTTATCCCTGGGAGCATCCTAAATACCGCCACGCTGAGGGGAATACCGCCTCGCACCTTAAGGCGTTGACGACAGGTACAAGCCAGACCATTCTGATTAACGGCGGAAACCTGCAGCTTGGCCGTTGGCAGGGCATCTACTTTTGTGAATTCGACGGACCCAGAACCCGCACTTACATCGTCAAAATCATTAAAGGCTAAAGGCAGCAGTAAACACCGCCCCGGGGGGCTGCCAGGCACATCCTCTTATCCGCCAATCTGCGGCCCTGGGCGGCGGAACTGCTCGGCCAGATAACGCAGCGCAGTGTCGCTGTTCATCTCTTCTTCATTGCCGAGCTTCACGATCTTGATCTCCACAGGATTGTCCGGATTGTCATCCAGGAAAATCAGCTCTTCGGCATCCTTTACCCGTACGTTATAACCGCAGTCCTTCAAAAATGCAAGAATCGCCTGAGCAGTCGGCGGATTCTTGCCATCGGTGAACAGCAGCCCTTTCAGGTTGCGCTCCTCGCCAGTTTCCTTAAGGTGATCGACTCTGAACAAGAAATTCCATTCCATATAATTTCCCACCTCTTGAAGTTTAGAATTAACTCTCTGCCCTGCATAATTTGTCACTATAATGCCATCCTAATCCAGGGACAGCAGTTCCGTCAAAAAAATCGGATTATTGGAGGGTACCTTTCCATGTACGCAACTAACAGCATTACCCAGCAAATCAGACAGTGCGAGCAGGTTGTTCAGCAATTGATCCAACAAACGCAGCAAGCTTCCCAGATGTATCAGCAAATGCTGCAGCAGGAACAGCAAAATGCATCTATGCTGGAGCAGCTGGCACAGCGCGAGCACCAAGCCGTTCAGTCGCTTCAGACGGCCCTTCAAGGACATCAATCGGCTATCCAGCAAATGCAGCATGTGACGCAGCTGTGCAATCAGCTCGAAAATAACGTACAGTCCTTTACGTCTTCGATTGCGGGCAGCGGTATCCAATCCAACTCCCAATACAATCGCAGCTTCCAATAATATATCCGCTTACAGCAAGCCGCCTTCATCCTGCACCAGTGGACAAGGCGGTTTTGCCGTGGTGGAAGCGTTGACCCTCCAGTTAAGGATTTCTTCGTAAATCTTGACAAAACTCTGATGTTATTTATAATAATTATTATGTAGTAGTATTTAAAATTTGTAATGCCGTTTATACCCCAGGTTATCCTACAACATTGTGACAAGCTGTAATTTGCGTCACTGAATAAATGGATTTACTTAAGGTATGGTGGAATGTGGTTAACCAAAGGAGGAGGAACAATGAGTAACATTCATAACGTGCTGAACAAGCAAATCGCCAACTGGAGCGTCCTTTATGTCAAGCTCCACAACTACCACTGGTATGTGAAAGGCCAGCAGTTCTTTACCCTTCATGCCAAGTTTCAGGAGCTCTATGAAGAAGCCGCACTGCATATCGATGAAATCGCTGAGCGTCTTCTTGCCCTGCAGGGCCAGCCGGTTGCCACAATGACCGAGTATCTGTCCTTGTCGAGCGTCAAGGAAGCTGCCGGCAGCGAGAACGCTGTCGCGATGGTCGATGTCATCATCAAGGATTTCACGACAATTATCCAGGAGCTCAAGGATGGTATCTCGCTTGCACAGGAAGCTGGAGACGAAACAACAGCCGACATGCTGCTCGCCATCCACACATCGCTCGAGAAGCATGTTTGGATGCTGCGCGCATTCAACGGTTAAGGCAGCACACCCACAAGACAAGGCCCGCTGGTCACACTTGAGACCAACGGGCCTTCCTTGTTGCTATGTTCAAGATTTCTTCTGATCTGCAATCTTCTCCGCCAGCTCATTCAGGTACGTCCAGCGGTCCATGAGTTCCTCAAGCTTGGCCTCCAGCTGCTGCTGCTCCTGCATCAGCTCCTGAAGCCGGACAGAATCACTGCCCGCCTGCTCCATTTGCGCCCCCGTCCTGTTCAGTGCCTCTTCCGTCTCCGCGATCCATTCATCGATCTGCTCGAAATCCTTCTGCTCCTTATAGCTCATCCGCAGCTTCTCGCGTGACTGCTCACGTGAGGCGCCACCCGTCGTTTCCTTCACTTCAGCAATCCGGGTCTCTTCCCGCTGCGAGCCCTTCTCTGTACGCTCTGCTACCTCGGAATAATTGCCGGTATGATGACTGACTGTCCCGTCGCCTTCGAAGGCAAGAATCCGGTGAACTGTCCGGTCCAGGAAATACCGGTCATGAGAGACGACGAATACAACGCCGGGGAACTCATCCAGATAATCCTCCAACACATTAAGCGTGGGGATATCCAGATCATTGGTCGGCTCGTCCAGCAGCAGTACGTTAGGGGCCATTATCAGGACCCGAAGCAGCTGCAGCCGCCTTTTCTCGCCGCCTGAAAGCTTGCCGATAGGCGTCCACTGCATAGGACCGTCGAATAAAAACCGTTCAAGCATCTGCGACGCGGACACCGTGGTGCCATCCCCGGTCCTGACCTGCTCCGCTGCCTCCCGGATATAATCGATGACACGCTTGGACGGGTCCGGCTCATCCATCTCCTGGCGGAACCAGCCGATGGTAACCGTTGGCCCACGCTCAACACTGCCTGCATCCGGCTCAATCTCCCCGGCAATCAGCTTTAGCAGCGTCGACTTGCCGGTGCCATTGCGGCCAATTATACCGACTCTGTCCTCCGGTACGGCAATATAGCTCAAATCCTGGATCAGCTCCCGGCCGTCATAGCGTTTGGCCACATGATCGATCTCGATGATCTTTTTCCCCAGGCGGGTAGAAGCAACGGACAACTCCACCTTGCCTCCAGCCTTCTGCGGCTCATCGCCCTGAAGCGCTTCGAAGCGCTCAATCCTCGCCTTCTGCTTGGTTGTTCTAGCCTTGGCTCCGCGTCTGATCCAGGCCAGCTCATTGCGCAGCAGGTTCTGACGCTTGGCTTCTGTAGCCGCCTCCCGCTCCTCCCGCTCCAGCTTCAGCTCCAGAAACCGGCTGTAGTTCGCTGTATAGAAGAACGCCCTGCCCCGGTCCAGCTCCATAATGCGGTTGCTGACCCGGTCAAGGAAGTACCGGTCATGCGTAATCATCAGCAGTGCGCCCTTGCGCTTCTGGAGCGCCTGCTCCAGCCATGCGACAGACTCGTTGTCGATATGGTTCGTCGGCTCGTCAAGAATAAGCAGATCCGCTGGCTGGATCAAGGCAGCAGCCATGGCCACACGCTTGCGCTGACCACCAGACAGCGAGCCCATCCGCGCATCGTACTGGTGAATGCCCAGCTTTCCAAGCGCCGCCTTGGCATCGCTCTCGATATGCCAGGCCCCCAGCATATCCATCTGCTGGCTCGCCTTCATCAGCCGCTCCTGCAGCTCCTGGCTCTGAGGCTGCAGCGCCGACAGCTCAAGCGCCTCCGCATACTCGCGCGCCGCCAGCAGCTCCGGAAGATCGCCGCGAAAGACATGCTCCAGCACGGTCTCTTCCGGATCATACTCCGGGTTCTGGGCCAGCATTCTGACCGTCGCCTTCGTGCTCTTCGTAATACCGCCCGAGTCGGGAGGCTCCAGCCCGGCAACCACCTTCAGAAAGGTCGATTTGCCCGCACCGTTGACGCCGATGATGCCGATCTTGTCGCCTTCATCCACCCCGAAGGTGACATCCTCAAACAGCATCTTATCCCCGTAACTCTTCGTAATATGTTCAATTGTCATTATCGGCATAATAAGGTCCTCGTCCTATCCTTAAAATAATCGGAAGCCTGCCGGGCTTGCCGGACTCTTCTTGCTTTCATCATACCATACACGCTCCCGGTGCGCATGCTGACGGGGCCATAACCGAGCCGTCCGGCACGAGAGCCTCCAGCCATTTTACACCACACGTCTATCCTGTTATGCTCGAAGCATATCGTTACAAATCGCTCATACGGACAGGTGATGGGTATGAATAAGAACACACGTAACAGCAGCAGCAGCCGGACAATCCGCAGCTTCCTTCTCATCCTCATCCTCCTGCTGGCCGCCGGAACGGCAAGCGGCTGTGTTGAGGGCAATGCGGCTGTCAATGTCTCCGCAACCGGCAATGTGGACGTCTCGGCTGCGATTGGTCTGCCCTCTCAATCCGAGGTGCCGGCTGACCTTATAATAAAGAGCTTCAGCCAGCGGATGCAGGAATACGGGTTTGAAACTTCCTCGGTGAACGACGGTGATATGACAACCTGGACCTTCAAGCGCCATTACGACCGGTCGGAAATCTTCACAGGCAAGCTCGGCGACGAATTCGAGCTGGACATAACTGGTCTTCGCCTGGCGTATAAACGTGAACATAGTTGGCTCTATAACATCCACACTGTTGAGGTCGTCATTCAGCCTGGTGAGATGCTGGCGGACAGCCAGCTCTACGAGCGTTACCGCAAGCTGCCCGCTCTTGTAAGGCGGCTGGCGGAGCGCCGGGTTGATCTCGACATCTCATTAAACATGCCGTACCCTCCAGCGGATCACAATGCTGACATATCCAGCAGAGGCGGCCGCTCGCTCACATGGAGCATTTCGCCCACTGCCGATACACCGGTCAAACTGACCGTATATGGTCCTAATACCGGAACCTTCGTGGCTGTCTTCATTCTTATAGCCTGCCTGGCCACCCTGCTTATCTGGCTGATTACCCGGTTAAGGCGCCGCTTGCGTGCCCGCCGCCAGCGCGAGGGAAACCCTTGACTTGATCATCGTGAGCTGAATCTCTGAATGTGATTACAAAGGAGGCTGCCTGCTATGCACATCGTGGTCGCACCCGACTCTTACAAAGGAAGTGTCAGTGCCCGTGAGGCTGCGGAGGCCATGGCTCGGGGAGTACGCCTGGCACTGCCTGATTGCAAGATTTCGAAAGTGCCGGTTGCCGACGGTGGGGAAGGCACCCTCGACTGCGTGCTTGAAGCATCCGGCGGGACTGCACACACTCTTATGGTGTCCGATCCGCTGGGACGCTCTGTTCCTGCGAGGCTCGGAATCCTGGATGGCAGCGGCACCTGCATAATCGAGACGGCGGAAGCATGCGGGCTTCATCGCCTGACGGAACCGGAGAGAAACCCGCTGGTTACATCGACATTCGGAGTGGGCCAGCTTATTATGGCCGGGCTTGATCTGGGCTGCCGAAGCTTTGTGCTCGGACTTGGCGGCAGCTCCACTAATGACGGGGGAGCCGGTATGCTGCAGGCGCTGGGCATCCGGCTTCTCGACAAGCATGGAGAGGAACTCGTGCCTGGAGGAGCAGCACTTGAGAGGCTTCACCAGATAAGTACGGACCTTCTCGACCCGCGTCTTGCCGGGACCTCCTTTATTGCCGCTTGCGACGTGGATAATCCCCTCATTGGACCAGACGGCGCCTCAGCTGTCTTTGGCCCGCAAAAGGGCGCATCATTGGAGGACGTGAGTCTCCTTGACAATTGTTTGGCTGTCTGGGCAGACCATACCGAAGCAGCGACCGGAATCCGTCTGCACAGCCTCCCGGGGGCCGGCGCTGCCGGTGGTATGGGCGGGGCACTGATCGCATATCTCAGAGCACGGATGGTGCCTGGCTTTGAGGTGGCTGCAGAGATGACGGGGCTTGAAGCACATATACGGGCTGCGGATCTGGTCCTTACCGGCGAAGGCCGTACGGATGCCCAAACGATTCATGGCAAAGCCCCCTGCGGCGTTGCCCGGCTTGCGCAGCGTTACGGCGTTCCAGCTGTCGTCTTGTCCGGTGCTGCAGGCAGCGATTCCAAGGCGCTGCACACCGCAGGCGTGACCGCCGTGTTCAGCATTACGAACGAGCCCATGCTGCTCGAGGCGGCAATCCGCCGCGCTCCGATGCTGATTGAGCAGGCTGCGGAGCAAGTAGTTCGGCTGTTCTGTGCCGGGCAGCGGACGAAGCAGGATTAATGAATTCCACGAGTCGCAGCTGCCCTAAGATCATTCGTATGCATCGTTACCGGTTCGTTAACCGGACAAAATGAGGGGGTGCCCCGCTGTCATCTGTGATGACTTATGGGACACCCCTTATGACACTTCCTTATAACGTTACCCCTTGGGCACGACCAGCTTGACCTCCGTACCGGTTCCCGGCTCGGATTGCACCGTCAGCTGTCCGCCAATCCCCCTCGCGCGTTCTTCCATGCTGAACAGTCCAACTCCGCGTCCGCCGCGGCTTCTTGTAAAGCCCTTGCCGCGGTCCACAATGCGTACTTCCACCGCATCATTCTTCTCGTCCACGGACACCTCGGCCTCAGACACATCCGCATATTTGGCAATGTTGGTGAGTGATTCCTGAATGACACGATAAATCGTCGTCTCCGCCATCACATCAAGGCGGCTCTTCAAATTATTCGTCAGCTGAACCTCTATACCGTAATGCTGGGAGAAATTATCTACATAAGTGCGGATAGCCGGAACAACGCCGAGATCATCAAGAACAGAAGGGCGCATTTCCCAAGCAAGACTTCGGATATCCTCCATCATATTGGACACTTCGCTCCGCAGCATGCCAAGCTCCGAAACCTCCTGATGCTCTCCGATTATGCGGTCGATCTGAATCAGCAGGGAAAACAGGCTCTGTCCGATTCCGTCATGGAGCTCCCGGGAGAACCGCTTGCGCTCCTCCTCCTGAATATGCATGACCTTGGCCATCATCTGCTTCAGCTCGTGCTCTACCTGCTTAAGCTGTGTCACCTCATTGCGGATCGCGAGATACTGATAAGGCCGGCCCTTCTCGTTTACAAAAGGTACAATGGTCGTATCGACCCAGTAATAAGTTCCGCTCTTCGAGCGGTTCTTAATCTCCCCGCGCCATACCTCTCCGCTTCCGATCGTCCGCCACAGCTCCTGCATGAAGGCCTTGTCATGGTAGCCGGAATTGATAATCCGGTGATCCTGTCCGAGCAGCTCCATCCGGCTGTACTGGGAAATCTCGCAGAACTTGTCATTTACGTATTGAATGACGCCCTTCGCGTCTGTAATGGCCACAATGGACGATTCATCCAGTGCAAACTTGACATCCGCCAGCTGCTTCAACGCCACATGAAGGTGTTCACGCACCTCTTCATCCTGGATATGAGTGTCGAGCTGGGCAAGAAGATAGTTAACGTTCTCGCCAATAATTTCCCGGTAACCCCGGTTTCCGCCGTCTCTATTCAAAGTTCAGCAGTCCTTTCTTCAGTGCAAATTTAATCAGCTCAGGCCGAGTCTTAAGCCCCAGCTTCTCCATTAAATTGCTCTTGTGCGTCTCCACCGTCTTGACGCTGATCACCAGGTTATCGGCGATCTCCTTATTGGAATACCCCTTGGCAATCCAGCCGAGAATTTCCTTCTCGCGCTCTGACAGCGTCTCATAGGCGCCTGCCGGCTCTCCTCCCTGCTTCATCCGCTGCAGATATTCACTCATCAGCCGCTTGGTTGCCGTTGGATAGAGGTAGGCATTGCCGGCTGCTATGGATTGAATAGCAGCCAGCAGCTCCTCGTGCGGCGCATTCTTCAATATATAACCTGAGGCTCCAATCTGGATCGCCCGGAACAAGTATTCATCATCATCGTGCATCGTAAGTATAAGTACAGCTGTATCCGGAAGCTCCTTCTTGAGCTCGGCTGTCGCCGTCATGCCGTCCTTGCCATGCGGCATGCTGAGGTCCATCAGCACAACCTCAGGCCGGAGCTCCAGCGCCATACGGATCGCTTCATCACCCTCCGATGCTTCACCCACCACTTCAATGTCATGCTTGCCGTGGAGCAGCATCGTTAGTCCGGAGCGGACAACAGCATGGTCATCACATATCAGCACTCTTATCATGGTCCGTTCCCCTTTCAGCACTCCGCCAAGGCAGAAGCACCATTCATTCTCTTCATTATAACTACCATCTTATCAAAAGAAAAAGAATCCTCGCAATGGAGGATTCTTGTTTCACTCATATGAAAGTCCTTCTTCCGGGCTTTGCCTGCACCAGCGCCGCGCTGGTGCTCTCAAGATATGCCAAGCTGCATGACCTGCAGCTGAAGCATCCGCCCGGCAAGCCTTTCCACTTGGGAAAACGCATGCTCAAGCTCTTCCTTCGTATAGAAGCTCCCCGATCTTCTGCCGAGCAGCAGTACGCCCTTGATATCCCCTGTCGTAAACAGCGGCAGTACCGCGGCTCCCTGCAAGGATTCCGCCAGCATGACAGGCTCAGCCTCCCGCAGTCTGGCCGCATCAGACTGGCTAGGGTTCAGCAGCGCTGGCCGTCCGGACCGGATGGCGGCACCGGATAGCCCCGCGTTGGGCCGCTGCGTCATATTTAATGTACGCGAACTAATACTGCCCAGAGCAAAACGCCACGCCACCCTTCTTACCGAAGGATCAACCCAGCCAAGTCCTGCGAAATCGCTGGCCGTCTCCTGCCTCAGCTGCTCGATTTCCTTTAGGATATCCGCCTTTACGCTTTCCATACATGCCGCCTCCTTTCTGCCGCGCAAGGCACTATATAGGTTGTGTATACATTGTAATCCTTCGCCGCTCAAATAACAGTCAGGGAATTCCCTGAAAAGCGCCTCCTATATTACCTTATCTTCGCTCAAAGCCCTATCCCCCATACTACCGGGGGAAAACCCCTACGCGAGACGTGTGATTTTCCTCACGGACGATTCAGGATTTTACGTAGTATTTTTTCAGGAGATACCCCGATTACAAAAAATCACTGCAAGGCGTATCATAAGGGTATCAAAGCGAGAGCAGAGGAGGGCACGGTGACATGAGCATCTACTACGCAAACGAAACCGAACGCGCACAGAAAATGAAGAGCGGCTTTAGCGGCCACGACGGGAATGCATCATTATTTACAAGCGGACAGCTTGATCAACTGGCTTCCATTATGAATATCCGGAAATATGATGCCGGAGCATATCTCTTCTGGGAAGGAGATCCGGCCGATTCCGTCTACCTGGTCCGCAAAGGACTGGTGAAGCTCCGGAAGTCCACGGACGATGGCAAGGATCTGCTGCTGTCCATTCTTCAGCCGAATGACCTGCTGGCCGACATTGATGCCTGGGACACCACGCACCGGTACAGCGCACAGGCTATGGAAGCCGTTGAGGTTGGCGTCGTTTCCCGTCTTCAGCTGGAGCTCCTGATGAGCAAGAGCGGCGAGTTCGCATTCCGGTTTGCGATGTGGATGAGTCTGATGCACCGCCTTACCGAATCCAAGCTGCGCGACCTGCTTATGCTTGGCAAGCAAGGCGCACTCGCTTCCACTTTGATCCGGCTTAGCAACAGTTTCGGTATCGTCACCGAGGAAGGCATCCTGATTGACATTAAGCTGACGAACACCGAGATGGCAGAGCTGGTAGGCACCACACGGGAGAGCGTCAACAGAATGCTCGGAGCGCTTAAGGACGATGGGGTGATCCAGGTTGCGGGAGGCGGCATGATCCGCATCTTGCAGATTGATGAGCTTCGCTCCATAGCCGGCTGCCCGGACTGTCCAGCCTGTCCGAAGGAAATGTGCCGTATTTAGCGACATCTAGGGTGAGCTTAATATCACGCCGGTACACCAAATACTTTGTGATTAATTTCACAGATGTTGCAGGACAGGAAGCGTATGATGAAACCAAGACATAAATAAAGCACCTATCCCCTAAGGAGGCGGAGAGTAATGGCGGTAAAAGAAACTAAAGTCCAGGAACAGCAGACGGTCCAAGAGAACATAGACGCCCTCGTCAAGCGTGCAAAGCAAGCCCAGGAAGAGTTCATGGAGCTCAACCAGGAGCAGATTGACCACATCGTTCAGGAGATGGCACTTGCCGGACTCGACAAGCATATGCTTCTCGCCAAGATGGCAATTGAGGAAACTGGCCGTGGTGTTTATGAAGACAAGATCACGAAGAATATCTTCGCTACAGAGTATATCTACCACAGCATCAAGAAAGAAAAGACAGTCGGCATCATTGAAGAGAACCACTACGAGAACTACAAGAAAATTGCTGAGCCAGTCGGCGTTATCGCTGGTGTTACACCGGTAACAAACCCGACTTCCACCACGATGTTCAAGGCGCTGATCGCGATCAAGACCCGTAACCCGATCGTGTTCGCCTTCCATCCTTCCGCACAGAAGTGCAGCGTGGAAGCCGCCCGCACTCTGCTTGACGCAGCAGTACTGGCAGGCGCTCCTGCGAACTGCATCCAGTGGGTTGAACAGCCTTCTGTTGAAGGAACACAGCAATTGATGAATCACAAGGACGTGGCACTCGTGCTCGCTACAGGGGGATCTGGAATGGTTAAAGCAGCTTACAGCACTGGTAAACCGGCTCTTGGTGTCGGACCTGGTAACGTGCCTTGCTTGATCGACAAGACAGCGAACCTGAAGCAGGCTGTAACAGACCTGATTCTGTCCAAGACGTTTGACAACGGCATGATCTGTGCTTCCGAGCAGGCCGTCATTATAGAAGAACCGGTTTATGACCAAGTGAAGAAGATGATGTCCGTGCTTGGATGCTACTTCCTCAACAAAGAAGAGACCGAAGCGGTTTCCAAGTTTGCAATCAACTCCGAGAAGTGCGCTGTAAACGCGGTAATCGTCGGCCAGCCGGCTGCGAAGATCGCCGAGATGGCAGGCATTGAAGTACCGGCAGACACGAAGATTCTGGTTGCCGAGCTGAACGGTGTAGGCGAAGCATTCCCGCTGTCCGCTGAGAAGCTCAGCCCGATCCTGGCCTGCTACAAGGTGAAGACGGCAGAACAAGGTATCGAGCGCGCTGCAGAAATCGTCCGCTTCGGCGGAATGGGTCACTCGTCGGTTATCCACTCGAACGACCAGCGTATTATCGAAGCTTATGCGAAGAAGCTGCAGACCGGCCGCGTTATCGTGAACTCGCCTTCGACACACGGCGCAATCGGCGACATCTACAACACGAACCTGCCTTCGCTCACACTGGGCTGCGGATCGTACGGCTCGAACTCCACAACATCGAACGTATCGGCTGTCAACCTGCTTAATATCAAGCGCGTTGCCGACCGTACCGTAAACATGCAGTGGTTCAAGATTCCACCAAAGATCTACTTCGAGAAGGGTTCGACGCAGTACCTGGCCAAAATGCCGGATATCTCGCGCATCCTGATTATCACCGACGAAATGATGGTGAAGCTCGGATACGTTGAGAAGGTAGAGTACTACCTCCGCAAGCGCCAGCTGCCTGTACAGATTGAAGTATTCTCCGATGTCGAGCCGGATCCGTCGGTAGACACGGTAAGCCGCGGCACAGCAGTAATGGAACGCTTCCAGCCAGACTGCATCATCGCACTCGGCGGCGGTTCGCCAATGGACGCAGCGAAAGCCATGTGGCTGTTCTACGAATACCCGGACACAGACTTCAACGGTCTGAAGCAGAAGTTCATGGATATCCGTAAACGGATCTACAAGTACCCGCGCCTGGGTCAAAAAGCAAAGTTCGTTGCGATCCCTACCACTTCGGGTACAGGTTCTGAAGTTACCTCGTTCGCGGTTATTACCGACAAGAACAAGGGCAACACGAAATATCCGCTGGCAGACTACGAGCTGACGCCAGATGTAGCAATCATCGATCCGGAATTCGTTTACACGCTGCCTAAGACAGTTGTAGCCGATACAGGCATGGACGTTCTGACACACGCAATCGAAGCTTATGTTTCGGTTATGGCTAACGACTACTCGGATGGCCTCGCGATGAAAGCGATCCAGCTGGTATTCGAGAACCTTGAGAAGTCGTTCGCAACCGGCGATCCTGTCGCCCGCGAGAAAATGCACAACGCTTCGACCATTGCAGGTATGGCCTTCGCCAATGCTTTCCTTGGCATCAACCACAGCCTTGCACACAAATTCGGAGCCGAGTTCCATACAGCGCATGGCCGTACTAACGCAATCCTGATGCCGCATGTTATCCGCTACAATGCGCAGCGTCCAACGAAGTTCCAGTCGTTCCCTAAATATGATCACTTCAAAGCTGATGAGCGCTATGCGGAAATCGCACGTATGCTCGGATTGCCTGCCCGTTCGGTTAGCGAAGGTGTTAACAGCCTGATTGAAGCTATCCGCAAACTGAACCGTTCGCTCGGTATTCCTGAGAGCTTCCAGGCTGTAGGCGTTAATGCTGACGCATTCGAAGCCAGAGCCGATTACCTGGCAGACCGTGCATTCGAAGATCAATGCACAACGGCCAATCCGCGTATGCCGCTCGTAACTGAACTTGCCGAAATCTACCGCAAAGCATTCTACGGTAAATTCGAGTAAGCGAGTAAGCATCCGGAAGCCGCACAGATCTGTGCGGCTTCCACTCACTTAAACCCTTAAGATAAACCATAAGGAGGCAACGCATATGTCTACCCTTGAGAGAAACCTGAAAACCGGCGGGCCATCCGACGCCTGGCGGGGATTTATTACCGGACCTTGGACAGATAAAGTAAACGTACGTGATTTCATTCTTCTCAATGTCACACCTTACCAAGGTGATGACCGCTTCCTCAGCGGAGCGACCCAAGAAACAACCGAGCTCTGGGACATTGTCAGCCGGCTGACTCGTGAAGAACGCGAGCGCGGCGGTGTATGGGATGTAGATGTCAATACCCCTTCCTCTATCGTCTCTCATGGTCCAGGTTACCTGGATGAGAAGCTCGAGAAGATCGTCGGCGTCCAAACCGATGCCCCGTTCCGCCGCAGCATTCAGCCTTATGGCGGTGTACGAATGGTACAGGACGCTTGTGAAGCTTACGGCTTCCAGCTGCCTGAAGAGATCGTCCGCCTGTTCACAGACATCCGCAAGACTCACAACCAAGGTGTATTCGATGCTTATACCTCTGACATGCGTAATGCCCGTAAAGCAGGCATCATCACCGGACTCCCGGATGCTTATGGCCGGGGACGCATCATTGGCGACTACCGCCGTGCTGCCCTGTATGGTGTTGACCGTCTGATTCAGGAGAAGAAGCAGGATCTGAAGGAAATGGAAGCACTCGCGATGAGCGAAGATGTCATCCGCGCCCGAGAAGAACACAGCGAGCAGATTCGCGCGCTGCAGGAATTGAAGCAGATGGCAATGAGCTACGGCTATGACATCTCCCGCCCTGCTGCCAATGCACGTGAAGCGGTACAGTGGCTGTACTTTGCTTACCTGGCTGCCATCAAGGAGCAGAACGGGGCGGCAATGAGCCTAGGCCGGGTCTCCACATTCCTTGACATCTACTTCGAACGCGACTTGAAGGAAGGCATCCTGAACGAACAGGAAGCACAGGAAATCATCGACCACTTCGTTATGAAGCTCCGGATCGTCAAGTTCCTGCGGACACCTGATTACAACGAACTGTTCAGCGGCGACCCTACATGGGTAACGGAATCCATCGGCGGCATGGCTGAAGACGGCCGTACGCTGGTTACGAAGAACAGCTTCCGGATTCTGCACACGCTGTACACACTCGGCCCTGCACCGGAACCGAACCTTACCGTTCTCTGGTCCAATGACCTGCCTGAAGGCTTCAAGAACTTCTGCTCCAAGGTATCCATTGAAACCAGCTCCATCCAGTATGAGAGCGATGACCTGATGCGTCCGATCTACGGCGATGACTATGGCATTGCCTGCTGCGTATCCGCGATGAGAATCGGCAAGCAAATGCAGTTCTTCGGCGCCCGTGCCAACCTGGCGAAGGCTCTGCTGTATGCCATTAACGGCGGCGTAGATGAGAAGCTCGGCATGCAGGTGGGACCGAAGGAAGCGCCGATCACTTCCGAAGTGCTTGACTTCGAAGAGGTATCCGAACGTTATGACCGTGTCATGGATTGGCTTGCCGGCCTGTACATGAACACACTGAATGTCATTCACTATATGCACGACAAGTACTGCTACGAACGGATCGAATTCGCTCTGCATGACAAGGAAATCATCCGTACGATGGCTTGCGGCATCGCCGGTCTCTCCGTAGTGGCCGACAGCCTGAGCGCCATCAAGTACGCGAAGGTACGCCCAATCCGCAACGAACAAGGTATCGCTGTGGACTTCGAAATCGAAGGCGAATACCCGCAGTACGGCAACAACGATGAGCGTGTAGACCAAATGGCTGTCGAATTGGTTGAGACCTTCATGGCCAAACTGCGCAAGCACGAAACCTATCGCGGTGCTATTCCGACTCAATCCGTACTGACGATTACATCCAACGTCGTCTACGGCAAGAAGACCGGTTCCACGCCAGACGGCCGGAAAGCCGGCGAGCCGTTCGCACCGGGCGCTAACCCGATGCATGGACGCGACCGCAAGGGTGCGCTCGCTTCTCTTGCAAGTGTTGCGAAGCTGCCTTACGATGAGGCACTTGACGGTATTTCCAACACATTCTCAATCGTCGAGAAGGCACTGGGCCGTGAAAGCGAAGACCGGGTCCGCAACCTTACAGCTATGCTTGACGGCTATATGGGCAAGGGAGCACATCATCTTAATGTGAACGTATTTGACCGTTCCCAGCTGATGGATGCCATGGAGCATCCAGAGAACTATCCGCAGCTGACCGTGCGTGTATCCGGATACGCGGTTAACTTCATCAAGCTGACTCGCGAGCAGCAGCTGGAAGTCATCAGCCGTACCTTCCACGGCAGTATGTAACTTGTAACATGAATATGTACTAAAGCTGCTTCCGGAACGTACCACCTGCCAACTTAAGTCTAAACTTACATCCGAAATGGAGGTCATGGCCATGCCAAATACTCGTCACCCTGATCCTGCTGTTAAGGGCCGCATCCATTCGGTCGAAACGTTCGGCACCGTGGATGGTCCCGGAATCCGCTTTGTACTCTTCATGCAGGGCTGCGCGCTGCGCTGCCAATTCTGCCACAATCCTGATTCCTGGGATACTTCAGCTGGTAAACCGGTCACCGTTGAAGAGGTGATCGCCGAAATCGAACCGTACCTGGAGTATTACCGCTTGTCTGAAGGCGGCTTAACTGTTACTGGTGGAGAGCCTACCCTTCAAGCACCATTCGTAGCCGCATTGTTTAGGGAGATCAAGCGACGCTTCGGTCTGCATACAACGCTGGACTCATCCGGCTTCTGCGAGCCAGACCATGCCGAGGCAACCGGGCTGCTTGATACGACCGATCTTGTCCTGCTTGATCTGAAGCAGCTGAACAAGCAGCGCCATGAAGCCTTGACGACACAATCGAACGATCGCATTCTTCGCTTCGCCAGACATCTGTCGGACCGCGGCAGCAAGATGTGGATCCGCCACGTGCTTGTCCCCGGCGTAACGGACAGCTACGAAGACCTGCTGGAGCTTGGCCGCTTCATCGGCACCCTGGACGGTGTAGAGAAGTTTGAACTGCTGCCTTACCACCGAATGGGGGTTTACAAGTGGCAGGAGATGAATCTCCCCTATCCTCTGGAAGGCATACAGCCGCCAACAGAGCAGGAAACCGACCGTGCCCGTCGAATTGTAGAGCAGGGACGGAGGGAATCATTAGATGCAAGAGAAGGACAGCAACCCGCAGCAGCAACAGGAGACCTTGCAAGCAAGAATTCATGAACTCGAAGCAGAGAACCAGGCGCTCCGCCAGGAGGTCCTGCAGCTTCGCAAGCGGCTGGCCCGCACAGGCAAGCCAGGCATGGCAACCCGGTTAAGTGAAGCGCTGCGCGAGTAACATACCGGATCATACAAGCAATATCCGAAGAGCCCTCTTCCACAATCTGTGGAGGAAGGCTCTTTCTTTGACTTTGCAGGCACATACTGCCGTACGGCGGCGCCCTTTTCATTCAATGGCAGTTCGTATATGATGGGTAGAAGTGAAAAGCTCTTCATGCAATAGGAGGTTTAATGAATGTCTTCTTCACCAGATAACTACATACCCAAGTCCCCTGTAAGTATAGCATGCAATATTGAGAAAACACTTGAAGTGTTAGGTGGCAAATGGGCATTTCTCATTCTCCGCGAGCTCTTCGGCGGCACCAAGCGTTTCGGCGAGCTGCAAAGATCCATACCGGCTGTAAGCCCTCGTGCCTTAACCAGCACACTGAGGCATCTGGAGGACAAGGGTGTGCTTGAGCGCCATGTATTTCCTACCGTTCCCGTAACCGTGGAATACACGCTCACACCCAAAGGGGAGGACCTTCACCGGATCATCAAGGAAATGAAGCTGTGGGCGGCCAAATGGACCTGAAGACACTTCGCAATAGGGTTAACCGTTACCGCACCTCCCTGCGCGGTTTTGTCACCCGTCTGACGCCAACCCAGTTCATCGTGCTTGGTTACTTAATTGCCGTTAGCTTATCTACTGTCCTGTTAAAACTGCCCGTCAGCCTGCGGGAAGGCGCACAGCTGTCCTGGATGGATGCGCTCTTCACCGCAACCAGTGCCGTGAGCGTTACCGGTCTGACTGTCGTCAGCACAGCTGCAACCTTCAGCGGAACGGGGAAGGTTATGCTGTTATTCATGTTCCAGCTTGGCGGCATTGGCATTATGACACTTGGCGCGTTCCTGTGGCTTGTGCTGGGCCGCAATATCAGTCTGTCGTACAGACGGCTTATCATGGTTGACCAGAACCGGCACAACTTATCAGGACTGGTGTATCTGATGCGGCTTGTCTTCTTAATCGCCCTCGGTATCGAAGCTGTGGGCGCTGTATTGCTAACCGTTTACTTTAGAGCCGCAGGCTATGCTGACAATTGGCTGTCCGCCCTTCTTCATGGCACCTTTCACAGCATATCGGCATTCACTAATGCAGGCTTTGACATTTACGGCGATTCCCTGTACCGGTTTGCTAACGACTATGTGGTGCAGGGCATCACGATGCTCCTGTTGATCTTGGGTGCGATCGGTTTCCCTGTACTGATTGAAGTCAGCGAATACTTATTCGGCAAGCATAAGCAGTTCCGGTTCTCACTCTATACCAAAATGACAGGCGCCATGTTCTTCGTTCTAGTAGTCCTTGGCGCTATCGGAATCTGGTTCTTCGAGCATAATTTGCACTTCGAGACACTTCCGTGGCACGAGCAGATATTCTTTTCACTGTTCAACTCGATCTCTACCCGAAGCGGGGGGCTGGCAACCATGGACATCAATGCATTCAGCGTCCCCTCTCTCGTACTGTTATCGGTCCTTATGTTCATCGGGGCCAGCCCCTCGAGTGTGGGCGGCGGTGTCCGAACAACTACGTTCGGCGTGATCCTGCTAACCCTATTCAATTATGCGCTTGGCCGCAGTGAGGTCAGGGCGTTCAAGCGGGCGATCAAGCAGGAGGACGTCACGAAGAGCTTTGTGGTATTTACAGCTGCCGCTCTGCTAGTCTTGATGGGCATCATGGTGCTCGGCTACACCGAGACCGGTTATCTGCCGTTAATGGCTATTGTATTCGAGGTATGCTCGGCATTTGGCACAAGCGGGTTATCGATGGGCATCACTCCAACCCTCTCAACCGAAGGGAAATGCACGCTGATCATTATCATGTTCATTGGCCGGATCGGGATGCTCTCCCTGCTGTTCATGTTCAGAAGCCGCAGGAGCAAGCAGCATTACCACTATCCGAAGGAAGATCTTATTATTGGCTGAAGAGCTGTATGAGGCTCTTGCTGCATCGAGTAGGAGGAGGCGGCTAGCCTCCGTCCTCTCACACCACCGTACATGCGGGTCCGCATACGGCGGTTCCAAAAGGTTAACAAAGCTCCAAATATCGAGAAAGCAGACTTCTCAGCCCTTTCGCTTCCCAGTAGGAAGTAGGAAGGGCATTGTTTGTGTTCCGAGACATTTCCCATGCTCCCCGCCTTGAGTTAGCCATAACAAAGCAGGCCCAATCGGGTACGCCGAGCGCCCGGAGTTCGCGGATTCGGGTACGCACCCTTTTCCACTGTTTCCACAGACACATTCGGAGCCTTCTGCGAATCCATTGGTCGAGTCGCTCACAGTGCTTCTTCGCTGAGGCCAGTCGGAAGTAACCGACCCATCCCATTATGTAGCGATTAAGCTGGGCAATGCGTTCTACCAATGAAATCGAGCGCGTCCGGTTCGTCAGCTCGCGGATCCTCTCCTTAAATCGGGAGATTGTCTTTGGCGCTAGCCGAATCGTTGCCTTCTTGTCCTTGAGGAAGCTAAAGCCGAGAAACTTGCGGTTCCATGGCCGGTCTACCGCGCTTTTGTCCCGGTTCACTTTCAGTTTCAACTTCCCTTCTACGAAGTCTGTCACCGACTTCATGACGCGCTCGCCTGCACGTTTGCTCGCCACGAAGATGTTACAATCGTCCGCATAGCGGACGAATCGCAACCCCCGCTTGGTCAGCTCTTTGTCCAGATCATCCAGTAAAATGTTAGCCAAAAGCGGACTTAGCGGACCACCTTGCGGCGTTCCTTCTGTGGTTCGCTCCAGTGTTCCTTTCGCCATTACGCCGGCGTTCAGGTAGGCTCGAATCAGTTTCAGGATTCGCTTGTCCGTTACTTTTCGGGCTACCCTCGCCATTAGCATGTCGTGATTCACCCGGTCAAAGAACTTTTCCAGGTCCATGTCGACGACCCAGCGGAGCCCGTCTTGGATGAAGCGCTGCGCTTGCTTGACCGCGTCATGGGCCCGTTTTCCCGGGCGGAATCCATAGCTGTACCAGGAGAAATGCGCGTCGAAGATCGGGTTCAGCACTTGTAGAAGTGCCTGCTGGAGAAAGCGGTCCATGACGGTCGGAATCCCAAGCAGCCTCACGCCGCCTCCGGGTTTGGGGATTTCCACCCGTTTGACTGGCGAGGGTCTGTAGGTTCCCGTCAGGAGTGCGGCTTTTACCGCTTCCCAGTGTGTTTTCAGGTAAACTTGTAGATGCGCTACCGTTACGCCGTCCACACCGGGGGCTCCTCCGTTTTGTACCACTTGCTTGTAGGCGAGCCGAAGGTTATCTCCTTCGAGCACTCGCTCCAGCAGCTCGTTTTGGTCTCTGCGAGCGGAAAGGACGACTTGTGCCGACGAAGAACTCGGCGCTTCGGCATACCCTGACGGCTTCACCGCTTCTCTTTGCCGCAAGCTCTCTTGCGAGATTTTCTGCTGTCTCTGCTCTTCATACGAACGCATCGGTTTCCACTCTCCTTTCGGTTCGGTCCTTCCGGTTTCCGGCGTCCCTTACTCCCGTACTATGACCTCTGCTGACTCCTGCGGATTCAGCGCGACTTCTCAGCCGCGGTTACGAAGTGACTTCGCGTCTTCCGCAGGCCTCCCCAGATAAGAACGTCATCTTTCTGCCCGCAACCACTGGAGTATACAGGAATAGCCCTTGGCGACTTAGGATTTCGTCATGTATTGGTGACTCATCCAACTACCCCTGCCTCAAATCCAGTTCGTGTACCTTGGCTCGTGCATTTGCCTCCAGCTTCCTTCAGATTCCACCTCGCGATGGACACCCTTGCTCTTGGCTAACGGTAGGCGTTCGCCAGCCCCCGTTCGGGACTTTCACCCTAGAGATGACGCCCATGCTGGGCGTACAATGAAAGCAGTCCCGACTCAGGTGAGTTCGGGACTGCTGTTTTTGTATATGGCAGGGTTCTCTCTTATCCTGCATATGTATGATCTTTCGGTGAACTGTCTGGGAAACCCGCCTCCCCGGCAGCAGATTCCCGGTCAACCAGGGGGAAGATAATATCCATAGTCGTTCCTGTTCCCAAGTGGCTGTCTACTCGGATCATTCCCTTATGGTTATCAACGATCTTGTAGCTCACCATCAGGCCAAGGCCTGTTCCCTTATCCTTGGTCGTATAGAATGGCTGGCCCATCTTCTGCAGCTGCTCACCTGGTATCCCTGGACCTTCATCAACGACCCTAACGGTTACGGTATCGCCCTCACCAAAGCAGCTGACTGTGATCGTTCCGCCGTCCGGCATCGCTTCAATCGCATTCTTCATAATATTAATAATGACCTGTTTGATTTGATTTTCAACCCCATTGACCCAGAGCGGAAACTCGTCATGCTTAAATTCAAGCACAATTCCGTGCATGATAGCCTGCGCTTCCAGCAAGATGACCGTATCATTCACAATCGACCGGATATCCTTTACCGCTAGCTCATAGACCTGAGGCTTCGACAGCATCAGCATTTCACTCACGATCGCTTCAATACGCGTCAGCTCTGATTTCATGATCTCGAAATACTGGCTGCTTGACGCCCTGCCGGATGCCATTAGCTGCAGGAAGCCTTTGAGCGAGGTTAGAGGATTACGAATTTCGTGTGCGATGCCTGCCGCGAGCTGACCCGCGACGTACAGCTTCTCCGAATTAATCAGCAGCTCCTCATTCTTCTTCCGTTCTGAAATATCACGCACGATGACCTGCACAGCCGGTTTGCTGCCAAAGGTCGTCAGCGTCTTGACTACCTCCGTGTGCAGCAGCTTGCCGGTGACGGTATACCATTCCTGCTCTTCCGGGACCCTGGCTTCATTATAATCGCTGTCCAGGCCCGCGAACTGCTTCCGAAGCTGCTCATGATAGGCAGGGTGCAGGAATTCGAAGACTGACCGGTTGATCAGCTCTTCCTCCCGCTGCGCTTCGAACATCTGCAGCCCCGCCTTATTCACGTACTCCCACCTGCCATTTCTCATGATTGCGATCATGTCCATAGAATTCTCGACAAGCAGCTTGTACCGTTCATCCACAACATTAAACCGCCGGTTCATGAACCAGGCCGCAAGACTGCCAAGCGGTACGAACAGCGTTTCGAAGCCAATGATAGTCACCAGGAGCATCATCATATCATTTAGTTTATCGGTCGTCAGGATATCCCTGTATTCAATGGTGGCGGCCTCCATGCCGATCAGGATCATACCCGCTGCCGAGCTGCCGAGCAGAATCGCGCTGACCAGCTTGAAATTCCCTTCCTTACGGTCAAACCAGTAAAAGGCTCCCCATGAGCCGGCCAGGATAAGCAGCACGGACACCAGGAAGAGTCCCATATTTATATGAAAACGGCTGATCGGGCCGCTGATCATGTTGACGTAATGGATGGCCAGCGCGCCCGCTGACACGTACAGGCTTGCCATGATTCTTCGCAGACCGCCGCCTCCCCCAAGACGGATAAAAGCCAGGTAGGCAAATCCGGCGCCTAAGATAAAGATAAGCCCAAGATGCCAGCCGAATGAGATCATGTAGTCCCATGTCAGCATCCCTACAAAATGCATGGAGGTCAAACCGAATCCAAATACCGCTGCGCCGCCGATCATACCGTAGTGACGCTCTCTCATTCCGCTCTTGTAATGACTGATAAAATGGAACATGGTGTAGGAGGACATGATGCTGATCATCAATGATATCAAAACAAACAACGATTGATTGGAACTGAACAAACCAGCCAAACTACCAACCCCACTCTATAGGCCTATGTAATCTGGATAAATTCGACAAATTTCAAGAAAATCCTTTATAACCTCCGAAAACACGACAGACCTGCTTCTAAAGGTGCCTTTCCGGGTTATTTCAGGTATAATGCGGTCATCCGGTACTGAAAGGGGTATTTACCGTGTCATTTTTACAAGAATTTAAGAAATTTGCCGTTAGAGGCAATGTCATTGACTTGGCAGTCGGTGTCATTGTCGGAGGAGCCTTTGGCCGCATCGTGACTTCACTCGTGGAAGACATCATCATGCCGCCGATCGGCCTGCTGCTTGGCGGGGTTAGCTTTAGCGATCTCTTCTTTACCTTGGATGGAACCGATTATGCTTCACTTGCCGAGGCTAAGGCCTCATCTTCCCCGGTCGTGGCATACGGCCAATTTATCAACACCGTCATCAATTTCATCATAATCGCTTTCTCCGTCTTTCTCATGGTGAAGACAATCAACCGCCTTCGCAGTCAGGAACCGGAACTCCCGCCGGAGCCGACGGAGAAGGACTGTCCTTACTGTCTGGGGAAAGTGCCTATTCGGGCGACACGCTGTGCACATTGCACGTCTCAGCTTGAGACGGAGCCTCGGCCTTTGGAGACTTAAGCCTACGGCTGGGGAACAATTCGACCTTTATGATGAGCAGTTGAACTGGATGGACAAGCGTCAAGAGAAGAGGTACATAGACAGGGGTATTGGCATTAAACCTGCTACTGCTGGCTTGTCAGGCACAAGGAAGGCAAGCTGCATGTTGTTCCGGCAGCTGGCGCTGCATTTTAACGATAGAGCGGAATGAAACGGGGTGCCTGCACCTTCCCGGCATTACAAAAAACCGTCAGAACGTTGCCGGCAACGACAGTTCTACGGTTTGTTGTTCTGTTTACTGCAGCATTTACCCGGCAGCACCTATGCTGACGCCTCCTATCACCCGTGGCAGATTGGCCCTGAACGGACCGGCTTATAAAAGGATCTGTAATAGTCTACGATAAGCACATCCAGCTTTTGGCTAATTTCTAATATAGGTCCTTGACACAGATCGGCTGTCTCTTCAGATGAGAACATATTCAGTTCATAACGAAGCTGGTCAATTTCCTCGTGGATATCCGCCCTCTCGGTTCTGGACATATTGATCTCTCCTAGTCCGTTATATAAAGACTCTATTATTATAATGCAGGCGTGTTAGGTTATTCTGCTGCAATATGTCGAATGAATATAAAAAATTTATAATTATTTAAAACAATTATTTACCCGAATTATCACTCGTCGAAACACTTGCCGCATCTTTTTTTTATCCGTCTGCCAGAAGCTTTGTCCTGTCTGCGATTACTCCAACTCGTGGAAGCGTTTTATTTTATTTGTCCGGACAGACGGTTTATGACAACTTTTACATTCATCATCCGTTATACTTAGATTATATTGAATTCAAAGGGGAGATCAGTTACTTATGCGTTCAACCCGAAATCATATGCAAAAAGAGATGCAGCAGCTGAATCTGCGTCTGCGTAATGCTACTCATCGTCATATCGATATGCTGGATGCCCTCCAGGATAACCTTGGCAAGCTTACCAATACACTTGAGCATGTGAAGGAAACCCGCAATAACATTATGAGAATCCGGAAGGAGATCCAGCGTTGCGGCACGCCGCATGAATACACGCCCTGCAAGGAAATAGATTCAGGTAGTACAGAAAGATACACATAAAAAAGACGCGTTCCCCCTGAAATCCGGAAATCCGCGCCGTGACTGGTTGTATCCATGGTGCTGATGAAGGGATTCGAACCCCCGGCCTACGCATTACGAATGCGTTGCTCTACCAGCTGAGCTACATCAGCAAGACCTTTACTATAATACGAAATTTCATTTTTACTGTCAACACAAGATTTGGGCTCCACTCACTCTTTTACCATGCCTCTGATTGCCAGTATCCCTGCTCCGTTTCATGCCAATTACAATAGGGGTAAACGTTACTATAAGAAGGGCTGGGAAAGGGTGATACCAATGAGTTACCGTACGATTCTAGTAGCCTATGACGGCTCTGAGCCTTCCCTGCGTGCTTTGAATAAAGCGATTGAATTTGCAGCGGATTGGGATGCTTCCCTGGAAGTCGTCCACGTTTATCAGATTCCGATTGCATCAGTGGGAGAAGCAATGGTTCCCGCTGCGCCTGAGACGAATGCCGCTATTGCGCATGAAGCACAAAATCGCGGGGATGAAGCACAATCCATTATTGCTGCTGCGCCCGGGGTTCGGGCTAATGTGACAGTCAAACAAGGTGAACCAGGCCCGCTCATTGTTGAGACAGCCGCCGATAAGCAGGCCGACCTTATTGTCATCGGCAGCCGGGGGAACAGCGGTCTTAAGCAGTTATTCCTTGGCAGCGTGAGCCAGCATGTCATTCAACATACAGAATGCTCCGTTCATGTAGTGAAGTAAGAGCCATCCTCTTATTACAGAGAGCCGTCAATCGCCTATCAGGCTGCATTGGCGGCTCTTTTATGCGTTCTTCTACCCGCAACCAAAGCGCCTCCCCGCTCGTCTCCCTATTACGGAGCTCTTCAGGTAATAAGCTGCACATTCCGTATGGGCTGGGGCAATCTGGAAGGAATATCGATTTCCCCACCGAATTCTTAATGAATCCTGACTAATACTCATACATGGTAGCAGGTAATGACAGAGATGAGCGTGATCAAGCGATGCTGTTTAATTCCTATACTTTCCTATACGGCTTTCTGCCCATTGTCTTGGCAGGTTATTTTCTTCTCGGACGATTTCGCCTGATCTTCGCTGCAAGAGTCTGGCTGACTGCCGCCTCACTGGTGTTCTATGGCTGGTGGGATGTCCGCTATGTCCTCCTCATCAGCGGCTCCATCGTCTTTAATTATGCCGCAGGTCTGCTGCTGCAGCGAAGCGCCGTTTCAGACACAACGCCCCGGCCCTACTATCGCAAGGGATTAATGATAGCCGGCGTAGCAGGGAACCTCCTGCTGCTGGGCTGGTATAAGTATGCCGACTTCCTGCTCGAGAATGTAAATGCCCTGACAGGCAGCGCTGTACCGCTGCTCAGCCTGGCACTCCCGCTTGGCATCAGTTTCTATACGTTTACCCAGATCGCCTATGTAGTTGATTCCTATTACGGCAGAGTACGGGAATCTAGCCTGATCAATTATACTCTGTTTGTCACGTTCTTCCCCCAGCTTGTGGCAGGACCTATCCTTCACCATAAGGAAATGATGCCTCAGTTCCGGCAGCTTCGCAGCTACAAATGGAACTGGGGCCATATAGCAGGAGGCTGTTATATGCTCTGTATCGGGCTGTTCAAGAAGGTGGTCATTGCGGACACGCTTGCCGGGTATGCCAATGACGGCTTCGCTAACGCTGTTCATGCCGTTGACAGCTGGATCGCCGTTCTAACATACACCCTGCAGCTGTATTTCGACTTCAGCGGCTATACGGATATGGCCATTGGCATCGCCTTGCTCTTCAATATCCGGCTGCCGCAAAACTTCAATTCTCCCTATAAAGCCGTCAGCATCCAGGACTTCTGGCGGCGCTGGCATATGACGCTCAGCCGCTTCCTCCGGGATTATATCTATATTCCTCTGGGCGGCAACCGCAAGGGAAGCATCATCACAATGCGGAATCTGATGATTACCTTCCTGCTCGGCGGCATATGGCATGGTGCAGGCTGGACCTTTATTATATGGGGACTCCTGCACGGCATTGCACTAGTGGTTCACCGCCTCTGGTCAATGAAGGTTCGTCCGCTTCCAGCACTGTGCGGCTGGCTGCTTACCTTCCTGTTCATCAATCTGACCTGGGTATTCTTCCGTGCAGAGGATCTGTCCGAGGCATTCCGCCTGCTCAAGGGATTAACAGGGCTTAACGGTATCGGAAATATCGGCCTGATCCAGGATCTTCCTCCGATACTGCTGCTGGCCATTCTAATGCCTATTGTGCTGCTCGCACCCAATTCGGCCGAGAGGCTGGAATCGCTCCGTCCTTCATGGCGCGCTGGCGCAGCAGCCGCTATTCTATTCACGATCGCCATGCTCTTTCTTAACCGGATAACACCCTTCTTGTATTTCAACTTCTAGAGGAGGAACGGCACATGAAGATCCGACCTGGACATACCCCGGGCGTATTCCCATTAAACAGCCGGGCCCGCCGCAGACGGGATGCCAAACGGATGCTGGCTGCCTTCGCGGTCTCCGTCGTACTGCTTGGCATCCTGTTCGCCTCCTTCGTTTATATAGTGGACCCGCTGCAGCACTACCGCAAGCCCTCTTGGTACCCGCCGATGTACTCGTCGGAGCAGCGCTACCAGAATCCCGGGCTGGCACGTCATTACGAGTACGACACCATCATTATCGGCACCTCGATGACGGAAAACTTCCTCCCTTCGGAGGTTGATGCAGCGCTAGGCGGCCAGACGCTCAAGCTGTCCATGCGCGGCTCTACGGCGGCTGAGCAGTACGAAATAGCCAAGCTTGCGCTGAAGACTGGCAAGCCGAAGCGCGTTCTCTGGGGCTTGGACTATTTTGCCCTGAGAGATGGCATGCGCGATGACCAGGGACCTTTCCCCGGCTATCTGTATGATAACAAGCTCTGGAATGATTACCGGTACTGGTTCAATGAATTTACGTTCCGCCAGCTTACTAACGGAATAATGAAGAACTTGTTGAACGATAGAGATCAGGAACTGGAATACCTGTACAATTGGAATTCACACGTGAAATTCGGGGAAGAGCATGTTCTGAAGCACTATGCAAAGGCACGGCAGAGCGAGGTATACTTTGGCCTGAATGAAACGCCAATCGAAGTCGTACAGGATAACTTCAGCCGTTATATCCTCCCGCTTGTGCAGGAATACAGCGAGGTCGAATTCATCTTCTACTATCCCCCGTATAGTGTGCTGCGGCATGCGGTCTGGCAGGAAGCGAACGAGCAGAGGTTTGAGAATCAGCTCACGATGAAACGCTGGGTACAGGAGCAGTTCGGCCACTTGTTCAACGTCCGTGTCTACGACTTCCAGACGAAGGCGGACTGGACCTATAACTTGGACCTGTACAAGGATCTGTCGCATCATAAGCAGGAGCTGAACAGCCAGATTATCCGGCTGATTGGGCAGGATGATTCCCGTTATCGCGTGACACTGGACAATGTGGAGCAGTTTAACGAGCAGCTGCGCCAGCAGATTCGGCAAGCCGCAGCCAGTATGACGTACGGACTCCACCGGTACAGGATCTACAAGCAGGAGGGCGATCAGCTGAAGCCGGCAACTTTCTCTCCTAAAGAGACCGCCTCAGGCGGTGAGCTGCTTGTTCCTGCCAAGCAGGCAGCGGAACTGCTCGGGGCCGCATTGGGCTGGAGTCCGGAGGACAAGAAGCTGATCCTGAAAGGCGGCGGTCACGAGCTGCAGTTTACCGTAGGTTCCAATGCCGCCGTTCTGGACGGCTCCGCCGAACCCTTGCAGGTGCCGGCCGGGATCACCAGCGGGACCATGATGATCCCCCTCCGGTATGCGGCTGCCGCTCTCGGCTGGACAGTAGCTGTTGAGCCGCCGGACATTCGCGATCACATCTGGAAGCTGACCCGTGAACGATAACGGGAGGAAGCTGTTCGAATAGGAACAGAACAGGGGTAACGCTGCAGACAGCGTTACCCCTGTTTAATTGCGGGTCTATTAATCGGCCATCCTTACGGCTTCATACTCCTGAACATCTTCGAAGGTCCCGGCTTCTAATCCCCCAGCCGGGAGACGCAGCTGAAACATACTGCCCTTGCCGGGTATACTATCGAGCGTTAGGCTGCCGCCCAGCAGGCCCGCCAGCTGGAGGCTGATGGATAAGCCAAGCCCCGTTCCTCCATACTGCCGGTTGATGGAGCCATCCCCCTGATGGAAGGTTTCGAATATGATGCTATGTTTATCCGAATCAATCCCGATCCCCGTATCCAGCACGGTGAAGACAATCCAGTCATGCTGTCTTGCCGGCGCCTTATTCTTAATGTCCCTCGTACGGCTCACACGGGGATTCTTCCCCTTGGTCCGTGCAGCAAGACGGAATAATCCCCTGCCGGCTACTTCTTGGCTGTCGTGGTCCAGCTGTCCCTTCAGCGGCCCCCTCATATTCTGGAACGCACCAGTGCGCGCTGACTTGAACCCGGCCGGATCAGCCTCAGGCGTCCCGGATTCCAAGCTGATCCCCAGCGCCACCGCGCCCCGGTCTGTAAACTTGAATGCGTTATCAAGCAGATTGCGCAGAATTTGATTCAGACGCAGTCCGTCTGAAAGAATAATGGGCGGGACCGTCTTATCGATATGTACTGTAAATGCCAGACCTTTCTTCACTGCAGCCGGGTGAAACTGCGTGTACAGCAGATCGGCCTGTTCCTCAACCGGCACGGTTACCGTTACAATTTCCAATTTGCCCGCTTCTATAGAAGAGATGTCCAGAATGTCATTAATAAGCTGCAGCAGCTCATTGCTTGAGGTTTCGATAAGGCCGGCATACTGCATATTGTCTGTACCGTAATCCTCCGTCTCCCGGATCATCTGGGACAGCAGGATAATGCTGTTGAGCGGTGTCTTCAGCTCATGCGACATATTAAACATGAATTCAGACTTATACTTCGAATTTAGCGCCAGCTGCTTCGCCTTCTCCTCCAGCTCCCGCTTGGCTTCCCGCAGCTGTCTTGTCTGCCGCCGCAAGATCTCATTCATCTTCCGCATATCATCGGATCTCTTCTGTTCCTTGAAGAAATCCCGAATGATGAAGATAAACAAGGTACTCAGAAGCATACCAAGCGGATAAGTGATGACCGCCACCTCCGTGAGATAAACCCGGGCAGGGAGCGTGCCGTTAAGCGAGATGACCAGCACATGCAGCGAATGAATAACGACAATAGCGGCCACAGCTTTATTGCGGAATGACCAGTCTTTGTCACGAAACCAGACAACCAGACAGGCTGCAGCAATACCCAATAAGGCAATATTGACAGCACCGGTGAACGCTGCGGTGTGAACACCATTCACCGCAAACCTGCACAAGGCTATACCTGTACCGATCACGAGCAGCACCCTTGGATCCCGAAACACAAGCGCGCCAAATATAATCGGTACAGAGCGCAGGTCAAATATAGCCGTTTCATTCATACGGAAGCCGAACATCATAGCCAGCCAGCCTGATATTATAAATATAAAGACTGTGAAACCTTGTCTGACCACAACAGAGGCTTGGGCAAACATATATTTATACGTAAGATTAAACAAGTAGGCACAGGTAATCAGAATGGACATATTGGTTAAGAATGATTTGGCAACGCCGATCGAGATCACACCCTTTTTTTTAACAGACCGTGTTGCCCATATTGTACAACATTCTGCCACTGAAGTCGCACTGGGACATCGTATATCGCAAAAAATGCGCCCTAGGAATCACGAGGAAGGACTTATTACAAAGCAATTACCGGCTTCTCCCGCTACCTATCACCTATGCTCTACCTTGCGTTCAAACACAGCAAATACGGCCACGAGCCATCCTCCTGTAACTATAAGTCCCATTAGAACAGTTGAAAGAGGAGAATGCAGCCAGCCGTCAGCCCCTCCATTCTCCACGCCCCCCATCATCAGCCTGACGGGCCAGTAGGACGGGATTACACCGGCAGCCAGCTGCCACGGCCAAGGTATGAATGCCACAGCAGCAGGCGTGAAGACGGTAATCCCAGCTGCCTTGGACAAGGCGAGGCCCTCTACCTTGTTATCTGCCCAAGCGGTCAGCACGAGCGCAAACAGAGGGGTCTGCAGCGCATACAGCATAATCGCCGCTGCAGATTCCGCTGCGGACGGTGTGCCCAGCCCCCCTGCCAGCAGGAGGATGGCAGTGAACAGCAAAGACAGAATAAACGGCAGAAGCAAGCGGTACACCAGATAACCCCGCTTGCCCAGCGGCGTCACTGCATAGCAGCCTATGAGCCGCTCATCCCGCTCCTCCAGCATGACGAATCCCGTAAGCATACCCAGCATAAGCGGTACCAGCTGAAGGAAGAAGGCCAGCAGCAGCGGCTCATAATGTACAAGTTGGATTCCGAATTCCGCCTCAAGCAGCTGTCCAGCCGCAGGCAAGCCGAAGCGAAGCACGATTAGCAGCAGGACTGGAGCGCATAAGGCCAAGCCTAACATGGGGTCGCGAACTGCCTGCTTGGCATCCAGTCGCAGTAAACCGGTTAGCTGCCATTTCATTGTATTCCCTCCCCTACTGCCGCCAGTACGTAACGTGCAAATTGGCGGCGCGCCCACCAGAAGGCAAGCACCGACCAGAAAGCGAGTACCAGGCATGCCTGAATCAGCATACCGGCTGCAGTCGGTTCAAAGGCAGACTTGAGCAGCACTAGCGATCCCCAGGTTGGCAGCCATCCAAGAAGCCACCGTTCCGCTCCGATGAAGCCTCCATAGGACAGCAGCGGCAGCATGAAAGGCAGGGAGTAGAAGGATGAGAGGAAGAAGAAGCCGTTTACCGACCGGCTCTTGACTGCCACCCCCAAGCCCAGCAGCGTAAAGAAGACGGAAGTAAAAGCCGTACCGGCAGCCAGCACGCCTGCCCCGGCGGTGAAGCCGAATACACTTACGTGGATTAGAACAGCAGACAAGACGGACAGCAGGGTGAGCGACAGCGTCTTGGATATCAGATACTGCTCCAGCCGGTACGGCGTAACGAACAAGCTGTCATAGATGCCCTGGCCTCTCTCCAGCAGCACCAGACCCCCAATGAAGAAGAAGCCCAGCGCGCTTGGATCTGAGAAGGTCAGCAGCACATTTACGGTTTCCCGCATGCTTGCGGGCATAACATATAATAGTAGAATATAGATCCCGCAAACCAGCCCATATGCCGTATAGAAGCCATGTCTGACCTGTAGCTTGATATCATAGAAGAAAATCGGCGCACCCGGCATCAGGACAACCCCCGGCCTGTTACCTCAATGAATATCTGTTCCAGCGTCGCTTCACGAGTATGGATAGTCTCCACGGTTCCGCTGCTGAGCAGCTTTTGAAATGCCGGATCGCTTCCGATGCCGTCCAGTTCAAACCCGGCTGATTCCATGCTGCCGTTCTGATTCCTGTACTCTACAACAACCTTCCGGCTACCCAAACCGACCATAAGGGCCCGGGGCGAATCGATCAGCGGGATCGTTCCGTCAACCAGGAAAGCCACTCTGTTACAAAGCTGCTCTGCAGCAGACATGTTGTGAGTCGTCAATACAATGGTTGTTCCCTCCCGGCTTCTCTCCCGAATGATATCCTTAAGCATCTTGGCGTTAACGGGATCCAGACCCGATGTGGGCTCATCCAGAAACAGCACCTCAGGCCGGTTCAGCAGCGCTCTGCACAGATTTAGGCGCATCCGCATGCCCTTCGAGAATCCTGCGACCTTCTCCTTGGCGTGCCCCGACAAACCAACAGCTTCGAGCAGCTTCATAGGTTCCTCAGTAGTCCCGCTGTACAGCGAGCGGAACAGCTGCAAATTTTCGATTGCGGTAAGACGGCTGTAGAAGTTAGGAAACTCAAAGGCAACACCAATACGCTCATAGTAACGGCTGCCTGCCCCCCTGATCTCCAAGCCCAGCACCCGGACGCTGCCCGTATAACCTTTGAGCGCTCCAATCAGTATATTTTGTGTCGTGCTCTTGCCCGCACCCGACGGACCCAGGAAGCCGAATATTTCCCCCTTGGCAATATGAAAATCGATCCCCTTCAGCACCTGGCTGCTGCTGCCCGGGTACTGGTAAGCCAGCCCGTTAACTTCGATCATCGTCAGTCTCTCCCTCTCCTTCAGCAACCAGCCCGCGTGCTATTAGATCCGTCAAGAGCTCCATTGTTGCGTCGTACTGCTCTTCACCGATCTGACGCTTCTGGAAGGAGAGCAGGACAACGGCCCTTAACAGACTGACAACCGTCTCGGGGTCCTCAGCTGTCAGCCATCCCTGTTCCTTCCCGCGCAGCAGCACAGGCAGCAGATCATCGGCATCATTCTGGAAATTCTCACTCAGCTTCTCCTCTGGCAGCTTGCGGAACAGCTGTTCCATCACTGCCTCGTCGTAAAGCTGGCGCAGCAGCGGCCGCTCCTCCATCAGTCTGATGGAGGCTTGCAGCAGCTGCTTGAAGGCCTCCCTGCTGACGCGTCCTTCCCGCAGCGGGGCGAGCATCTGCTCACGGATATCATGCTCCTCCTGAAGGAGGATGTCATAATACAGCTCTTCCTTCGAGCCGTAGAACAGATAAAAGGAGCCTTGGGCTATTCCAGCCGCTTTCGTCAGGTCTGCCACACTTGTCTTCTTAAGCCCCAGTGCCTCAAACTGTCTCCGTCCCTCGCTAATCAGCTTGGCGGCGATAATTTCCCGTTCCCGTTCATCAAATTTCCTCACTTAACCACCAACCTGCCCCTCTATCCGGCACCTGATTGGGCATTCGCCGACCATGTGCATATGTGAATAATTTTATTTTATATTCACAAATATAGTGGTTTCCTCCCGTTCCGTCAACCTTCACAGGGAAAATTAGAGATGCAGGACAGGAAATACGGGGTAATAATCACACGTGGAGAGGTTAAGAATCGGAGTGTTAGGGAATTGTTAATAAAACAAATATATGGCTGATGCATGTCTTATAAGGTCCTAATTCATAAGCCCTATACTAGAACAAAAGATAGGAGGTCGCGTACGATGATGAAAGTAATCACATTTAGCAAACGTTCCGTGCCTGTATTTATTCCACAGGAGCACAAGGGATCACTGGATCTGTTGCAAACCAAGCTGGAGAGCCTTGCACTTGATTTTGATTTCCGCCGAAAGTGGAAACGCATCAAATCCGTGCAGATGATTCGTGACGTGGCCATCTTCCAATATAATGACGGAACCAAGCTGTATCTGGATGTATCCTAAATAAAAGGTACCGATCCGTCCGCCGCCGCTTAAGATCGGTACCCTTCCCGCTATATAATTCACCCCTATTCCTGTACATACTTGTAACCCACTCCCCATACGGTCTTAATGAAACGGGGTGACCTCGGGTTCTCTTCGACCTTCTTGCGGAGATTGACAATATGCACATCAATCGCCCGGTCAGTGACAAATGAATCAAATCCTCTTATGGCATTAATCAGATCCTCCCGGCTGAATACCTTCCCCGGATGACTGATAAACAGCCGCATGATTTCAAACTCGGAAAATGTCGTTTCCACATGCTGGCCCCTGACGATCAGCAAGCGACGCTCAATATCCAGCTTGATCTCCTCACTGCGGGCAGACATGTCTTCCGCTTGCTCACTTCTAAAGTCGGCCCCAGCTCCCCCAGATTTTGCACTGCCTTGAGCCCGGCGAATAAGTGCATATACGCGTGCGGTCAGCTCGTGCAGGCTGAAGGGCTTACACAGGTAGTCATCAGCCCCTGCCTTAAGGGCATGAACTCTTTCGGAAACTTCTGTTTTCATAGAGACAATCATGATTGGCACATCCGAGCGCTTGCGGATATCGACACATAACTCCATTCCGTCAATATCCGGGAGCATGAGATCGAGCAGGATGACATCCGGCTTTAATTCATCCATAAGCTGCAGCCCGTCTTTACCGTTCAATGCCTGCTTAACGTCATACCCTTCTTCGGATAAGTACATGCACAGCATATGGCCCATGATAGCGTCGTCTTCGATTACAAGTATTTTCTGCATGGTTTTCCACCTTTAAGTAGGGCTTTTAGCAATGCCACCTGCCTGTTATACCTACTATACTATATCCGGTTTCAAAGCAACAATACGATTGTTAGATTTTTGTTAGAATTCTTAGAGGAATATGAGAAGAACCAGCCTCTATTTGGTTAATCTGGAATAGCAATGGGTTGATTACGGTGCATTAGTTATGCCCCGCTCGCTGCTGTTCATTACACTTGTCTCTTTGATTCGCGCATTTTATTGAAAATCCTGTTTTGGACACGACAGGTCGCGACAAAATCAGCATAAGCCCAAGCACTATGGTAACGATTATACCGGGAGGCAGGTCTCAAATAAATAGTGTTTTTTTGGGGAAGATATATCGCAACAGCCCCCTCTTCTTCCAGCCATAGCGCTTTAGCCTTAGAGAAAGTGTTTAAATAGGAACCATAAACCAGATTATATTCATACAGGAGGGTCATTATCCATGCAGAAACGCTGGCTGGCTGTCATAACGGCCGTGATTGCATGTGCCGCCATCCCTGGAACAGCCTTTGCCCATGTCAAATGGTTTACCGAAGTCCAGCCGCAGAAGGAGGCCTTTGAGGATATTCTAACCCCCTTCTTCATGCTGCTGGCAGTGGCAATCGCCGTGCTGCTTGCCGCACTTACTCAGGTACTGCCTGCCTTATCTTCTATGCCGATATCCCGAAGGATTGACCACTCGCTGGACAAGCTGCATCCTTACACCGGCATTATCTTAAAGTACGGCACGGCAGCTTCCTTAATGATTCAGGCCTTCTCCAGCACACTACTCGCACCCGAGTTTGAACTCAATACAACGTTTACGACCGTTCTTCTCTGGGTTACGATCGTACTGCTGCTTATCCCCCACCGGTATGCAACCAAAGCAGGTGCGGCTGTGCTGCTTGTGCTCTTCATAGAAGTGACACTTAAAGCCGGGATCTTCCACATGCTGGATTATGGATTTTATCTGGCCATTATCGGTGTCCTGCTGCTCGAAAAGACGAGGGAATCGCGCCTTGGCTTTCCCCTCCTCTATCTGGGGACAGGCCTCTCCCTCTGCTGGGTGGCCGTGGAGAAGTGGGTATACCCGTCCATGGCCGAGGATATTATCGCCAGCCATGGCGTGCCAACATTCGGCTTTCCTGCAGCCGACTTCATCGTGATGGCTGGCTTTATTGAATTTGTAGTCGGCTATCTCCTGGTCGTCGGCATTCTAAACCGACTGCTGGCCTTTGTCCTGACATTAATATTCATCTCGACAACCATGCTGTTCGGCATAACAGAATTTGTCGGCCACTTTATGATACACATCATTCTGATTCTGTTCATTATCGAGGGGGTCAGCTTCTACAAGCCACCTGTCTCGATTCATAAAACCCGCATCGACCAGATGGTATTTGTGACCCTGAACTTCATCTTCGTGCTCGCGACCTTCATCGTCATCTATTACCGGTTCGCCTGAAACAAGCATTCATGCAACAAGGACTGCCCGCGGGCAGTCCTTGTTGTATGGATGGATCAGGAGCGCGGTCCCAGGTGGAAATTGCCCGAGCCGGTTTCAACATGGAGCTCGATCTCTCCGCTGCCGAATGATCCCGTAATATCGCCTTCCTCATCCTGGCTGGATACCTGCATACCGTCAAACCCGATCTTACGGTCTCCCGAGCTGGTCTTGAAATTCACCAGAAGCGACTGAGGCTCTTCCTGCAGCCGGACCGTCACGTCCCCGCTGCCCGCATCCAGCCGTGCAGGCGCCACCAACCTGTCCGCTTCATAGCGGATATTGCCCGAACCTGTCTCTCCTGTCAGGCGAGCAGAACCATCCACCAGCTCCACATCGCCGCTTCCAGCCGAGAATCCCAATTCCTGAAACTCGAAGGAGGTGACCGTAACATTCCCCGAGCCCGCCTCGATATTCATTCTGCTTCCGCTCACCCCTGCCAGCTCCTGGTCACCGCTCCCCGTGCTGACATTAACGATTTCACCCGCTACCGTGTCCGCCTCAATGTTACCACTGCCGGTATTTATGACAAGCGAACGGGCAGCATGCACATCCTCCACTATAATATCGCCGCTTCCTGCGGATACCTCAACCTCATCCCACAGCTGTTCAGGCAGCTGTACAGTAAGAGCCAGGTTCAACACACTAAATCCAATGACAAAGTTATCACCAATAACCGGCTTAATTTCTAGTGTCCCATCCCCACTTAACTCCGCTTTCAGCTCCATGTCATCCAGATAACGGGCACTGGCTTCGCCTTCAAGATTTATTCGGATTATGCCCGCCTCGCGGCTTCTTATTACACGGATATCCGTCCCTCCGCTGTTTACCACAATGCTCCGTATCTCAGCCGACGGAACCTCCTTTGCCAGGTTCACTTCCTGGCTGCCAAACGACAAGATATTATCATCGCCGCTGAAAGTTGCCAGCACGCCCGCAATACCCGCAACAACTAAAATTAAGCCGACTATTACCGATTTCCTCATGCTCTCCCGCCCCTTACCAGTCTTGTGTTGAATCTTAAATAGGTCAGTGTCATCTTCATAAATCCCCGGCTCAGGGCAAGTGTGCCTGTTCCTGTCAGCAGGCCCAGCCCGCAGCTGACAGCAGCCAGTGAGAAGCCTTGGCCCGTAGAGAACATCTCACCTCTATAGCCCTCCCATATGCAGGCGACCGCCACAAGCAGGAACGCTCCGGACACTGCCCAGAGGGCAATGAGCACGCCGAGAACCGCAATGAAGGGACCGAGCACGAAGACAAGGTTGAAAAATCCAAGTCCAACTGACGCAAACACCGCCCGCGATACGGATACCACATTGCGCTTATCTTCTGCTTGATTTACCCGGTAGCCAAGCATCAGCTCCTTGGCGATCAGACGCGGATCCCCAAGCTCTGCCGCCGCCTGCTCTTCGGCAACTCCATTCTCGGCCGCCATCTCGAAATGCAGCTCATAATCATACAGCCATTCCGCCCGCTGAGGCTCCGGAACAACGGCCAGAAGCCTGTTCAGCTCCTGCATATACATCTGCCTGTTCATTCCTATCGAATCCCTTCTTCAATAATTTCGTTCACTGCACGTGTAAAGTCATGCCACTCGAGTACCAGATGGCGCATATAAGCCGCTCCTTCCGGAGTAAGCCGGTAATACTTGCGCGGCGGCCCTTCGCTCGATTCCCTAAGGTACGTTGAGAAGTATCCATCCTGTGTGAGCCTGTTCAACAGCGGATAGATACTGCCGACAGCCAGCTCGAACTTCTCAGAGATTTTGACCGCAAGCTCATACCCGTACCTGTCCTCACGAGAGGCGAGCGCTAGCACGCATATCTCCAGGACGCCCTTCTTGAATTGAACATTCATAACCGGACACCAACCTCCTATGCCGCAATGTTTACTATTATTTATAGTTGAATAGCTGTTTATAAAAAATGGCACATAGTCCCTCTTCCTGTTCTATCCACCTCCGCTATACTATACCACCAGCTATTCAACATTGCAATATACTGTACGATCGTAATATCCGCCGGCTTGACCCTGCTGTTATCCAGCTCCTACAGCAAGCAAGTGAAAGCCGGCCTAAATTTCATCTTATAACGGTTCTGCCGCCACTCATCCGGTTAATGATGGTTAGAGGGCCTGAGATATTTCTCGGCTATAATTACGATATAAGGGCGTGGTTCAAATGGAATACACCAAGATGCTGGACGCCGTATCGGTGACGAGACAAACAACCGAAGCGCTGATTGATACAATCCGGGAAGCGGAGCTTCGTTCCCGCCCCGGTTTTGCACGAATAGAGAAGCTGATCCAAGCTGCACATAGGGATACGAATCCATCGGAGCGGATGCAGGAAGCCGCCTCAGCCCTTGCTGTTCTGTACTTGTTTCAACAGTTCCTGGGCCGGGCAGGCGATGAACTGAAGGAGATTCACGCCTCCCTTAAGCATGCCTCCGAGACGGCACAAACAGCCGTTTCTCTCTATGATTGGGAAGCCTACCCCAAATCTCAGCTTTCCATCCTGTTCTTGAAGCTTAGGGAGCTGCTAGAGGAAGCTGAACACCAGATTCTCGAGCTTCAGTCCTTATCATCTTCCATCAGCCAGTTCGAGCACCTGCTGGAGTCGACAGCCGATTTACTGCAGGAGGAGATTGTTGCCGCAGAGCTGCAGACTGAATCAGCTGATCCCGAGATTGTACGGAGCGATGACGAATTTATGACCTGCATCCATGAACGGCAGCCAATTGCTGTATGGAAGGATGAGGAACGGATCGCCGGTTATGTCCTGGTCGATGCCGTGACAAGTGATACCGTTTATATGGAGGGCATTGCCTACTCACGGGCTGAACATACCTTCTCGTTGTGCCAGACTGATCCTATTCATTAACTACAAACAAGGGCAGACTTCTATGCAGCTGAATTGCTGCATAGAAGTCTGCCCTTGTTTTACAGAAGAAGAATAAGAATATTATTTCTTGGCCATGTATTTGCGAACATCGAACGCAACGGCCGCTACGATAATCAGACCCTTGATGATCAGCTGCCAGTAAGGGCTTACACCGATGAAGGTAAGACCGTAGTTGATAACGCCGAAGATCAGTACGCCAGCCATTACGCCAGGGACGGTACCGATACCGCCTGCAGTCGACACGCCGCCGACTACACAGGCTGCAATGGCATCAAGCTCATACATGTTGCCATAGTTGTTCGTCGCGCCGCCGGTACGAGCAGCCTCCAGGACGCCTGCAATCCCGTACAGGGCACCGGAGATGGCATAGATCGCCACCAGGTTGCGGGCCACGTTAATACCCGATACATGCGCTGCCTGAACATTGCCGCCGATTGCATACATGTTCTTGCCAAGGCGGGTCTTGTTGAAGATGACCCAGCATACAGCCGCTACCGCTATGGCAATCAGCACAATATACGGAATGGAATAGCCGCCGCCCAGATCAATATAACCAGAACCAAGCTTCGTAAATTCCGGGCGCAGGCCGGCGATCGGCTGCGACTGATTCGGCTCCATATCGAAGTAGATGGAATTGAGGCCGTATACGATAACCATCGTACCCAGTGTGGCGATGAACGGCGGAACGTTCAGCTTCGCTACAATGAGACCGTTTACAAGACCGACAATAAGACCTGCAGCTATGCCGACCATAATCGGAATCATGAAATGCATTTCCGGCAGGTTCGGGAAGAACTTGGCCGCATACGTATCGACTTGAAGCATAGAGGCCGATATGACGGCTGTTAAACCTACCACGCGTCCCGCTGACAGGTCAACCCCGCCGGTTATGAGTATAAAGGCCGCGCCGAGTGCAATAATAGCACGTGTAGAAGATTGCTGCAGGATGTCCCTTAGGGTCGAAAAGGCCAGAAAGTTCGGATCGGCAATTGCAATACCGATAACCAGTACGATCAGGACCACAAATATGGCACGCTGACTTAAATAATCTCTAACTTTACCCATCGTTTGCAGTTGCATCGTTAGTTCCCCCTTGAATTATGCCATTCGCTGCTGTGCTGCCAGCCGCATGATTTCCTGCTCCGTCGCCTCACTGCCGCTGACAATACCGCTTAATCTGCCTTCGCTCATCACCATGATACGGTCCGACATGCCGAGCAGCTCAGGCATTTCAGAGGAAATCATAATGATGCTCTTGCCCTGCTTGGCAAGCTCAATAATAATCGAGTAAATCTCAAACTTCGCGCCGACATCGATTCCGCGTGTCGGTTCATCCAGCAGCAGAATCTCCGGGTCGGTGAGCAGCCATCTGGCCAGCAGCACCTTCTGCTGGTTGCCGCCCGAAAGGTAGCGAATCTGGGTATGCACCGATGGCGTCTTCGTTCTGAGCTTCTCCACGTTAAGGGCCGCTTCCGCTCTGCCTTTGCTTTCACTAAGCAGACCCAGCTTATTCTGGTAGCGCCCGAGGTTCGCTATAATCGTGTTCTCATAGACCGACAGCACGGGGAATATACCGGTTACGCGGCGCTCTTCCGTAAGGAGGGCGATACCGTGCTTCTTCGCATCGCCAGGCCTCCTGATCTTGACCGGCTTGCCGTCGATGGATATCGTGCCCTTGGATACGCCCCGAAGTCCGAACAGCGCTTCCATCAGCTCGGTGCGCTGGGCGCCTACCAGTCCGCCAACCCCCAGAATTTCGCCCCGCCGCAGCTCGAATGATACGTCCTTGAACGACTTGTGGTCCGTGGAAGTCAGGCCATCGACCTTAAGCAGCACCTCGCCTGGAACATTCGTGCGTTCCGGGAACCGTTCCGTCAGGTCGCGGCCGACCATGCGGGTAATGATCAGATCTGTTGTCAGATCCGCAGCGGCCCAGGTGCCAATATATCTTCCATCCCGCATAATGGTCACTTCGTCCGATATGCGCAGAATCTCTTCCATTTTGTGCGATATATAGATGATGGAAACCCCACGCTTGCGCAGCTCGTTAATGATCCGGAACAGCTGTTCCACTTCGTTGCCGGTAAGTGACGAGGTCGGTTCGTCCATTACGATGACCTTGGAATTAAACGATACTGCCTTGGCGATTTCCAGCGACTGAACCTTGGATACGGACAGGGAGCCCGTCTTGGCCTTCGGATCGACATCGAGGTCCAGATCCTTCAGCAGCGTAACCGTATCCTGGTACATCCGCTTCTCATCCACGAATTGGAATGGACCGATACCCTTCATTGGAAAACGGCCCAGCCAAATGTTTTCCATAACATTACGGTGCGGCACAGGGTGCAGCTCCTGGTGAATCATAGATACCCCGTTCTCCAGCGCATCCTTCGAATTGTGAATTTCCGCCTTGCGGCCCTCAATATAAATCTCGCCCTGGTCTGGCTTGTAAATACCGAACAGACACTTCATTAATGTTGATTTACCGGCACCATTCTCGCCCATCAGCGCGTGAACGGTTCCGGGCCTTACGCGCAGCGTAACATCGCTTAACGCCTGTACGCCGGGAAAACCCTTCGATATATTGTTCATTTCCAGCAGGTACTGTTCCGCCATCTCCATGTGCCCCCCTATACGGGTCTAATATGAAAGCGGGAGGCAGCGCTCTTGCTGCCGCTGCCTCCCGCTCATTTCATCAACATCTTATTGTGCGTCGGCTACGTTGTCTTTCGTAATCTTCTTATAAGCAATCCATACATACTTGCCGTCAGTAATGTCATAGCCGGTATTCTCTTTCGTTGGCGTCTCGCCATTAGCAAGTACTGTAGACAATGCTACCGTAGCAGCCCCCTGGTTCTTCGCATCGTTCAACACCGTGCCGAGCATTGTACCGTCCTGCAGAGCCTGCACAGCCGGAGCTGTAGCATCTACACCTACAACCGGAACATATTTGTCGCCCTGGAAGTAGCCCGCTGCCTTCAATGCTTCTACTGCGCCAAGCGCCATGTCATCATTGTTTGCAAGCACTGCTTCAATTTTGTCACCGTGGGAAGCAAGGAACGCCTGCATCTTCTCCTGGCCTTTTACGCGGTCCCACATCGCTGTATCCACAGCAAGCGCTTCTACTTTAATTCCTGCATCTTCAATCGCCTGTACCGAGAACTTCGTGCGCAGCTCGGCATCCTGGTGACCCGGCTCGCCCTTCAGCATCACGTACTGCAGAACACCGTCGCCGTTCTTGTCAGCTTCCGGATGTGCATTCCAATAGTCTACGATCAGCTGGCCGGAAATGGTGCCGGACTCTTCTGCCTTCGCGCCAACGTAGTACACTTTATCCCACTTGTTCATGTCTTCTGCCACAGGCTCGCGATTCAGGAATACAACCGGAATATTCGCAGCTTTTGCCTTGTCGATGATTACGCCTGCCGCCGTGCGGTCAACCGGGTTGATTGCCATTGCGCTGTACTTCTTGGAGATGAACAAGTCAACCTTCTCGTTCTGCGTCGGCTGTGCATTCTGGCTGTCTACCACATCAAGCTTCGCCTTGCCTTCCGCTGCAGCTGTCATTGCGTTACGGACACCAGTCATGAACGTATCATCGAACTTGTAGATCGCTACACCGATTTGCGGGGTTGTGCCGCCTTCTGCCGTTCCTCCGCCTTTATTGCCTCCGCTGCTTCCGCAGCCAGCCGTTACGAGCATTGCGCCAGCTACCAAACCAAACATCCATTTCTTCATATCGAAATGACCTCCCTGATCACGATGTTTTTTTAGCTGAGGCCCGCTGCCTGCCAGCTTCTGACCGGCGGCCTTCGTGTTCCTCATCTGTAGCCTTATTATGCTTGAAAGCGTTTCAAATGCGAATTCAAAATCCTCATGTGTTCTATCGAAATTCTCATCTCTTTGATATCCGTCTATATAGAATATCCCCTTCAGCTCAACCTAGCCAAAGGGGAATAACAGCTTCTGGTTATCCATCCAGAACATATTGCCGGCGTTGATTACCTTGGTATCCAGCCGCGTCGACCGCTCGATATCTTCGCCTGCCAAATGCAGAACCGCCTGCTTGACACCCAGGTATCCGATACTGAATCCGTTCTGGACAATCAGGGTATGAATCAGACCGTCCTGCAGCAGCTCAAGCTGCTTCAGCTCATTGCCGAAGGTCACAATCTTCATCCTTCCCGCCCGGTCTGCCGCTTCCGCCTCGGCTGCTGCTGCAAGCGAAGCTTGAGCGTCCAAAGCGATAATGCCTTCCGCCTGGCCTTCCCGCAGCAGCTGCCTGGCCACACTGCGGCAGGAGCCCAGGCCTTCTCCGCATGAGGTCCGGATAAGGCCGCTTACATGCGGTTGTTCATTAAGCGCATTAACGATGCCCAGCTCACGAGCTACCAGGTCAGGGTCATCCGATTGTCTGCCGAGCACAACAACCGTCCCCTTCTCTCCAAGCAGCTCTGCCATCGCTAATCCTGCCTTCCGGCCAGCCTCTTCGTTATCGACCGAGATCGAAGCCTGTACGCCGTCTGCACTCCGGTTGTCATTCAAGATGAATACCGGCACACCGTGATCGGCTGCCTGCAGGGCTGCCGAATCCAGTACCCGGCTGTCGGCCGGGTCTATAAGCAGGGCATCCGTGCCGCCCTTGAGTGCTTCAACAGCTGCTTTAAGCTGGGCGGCAGAACCCTCCTCCGGTTTGAAGGGAGCATAGGACAGCTCAGCACCAAATTCCTTGGCGGCCGCTTCAGCACCCAGGCGCATGGCGTCCCCCAGCTCATCCGCATGCACCGGGGCGATCAGGGTAATTTGCCTTACAGCCGGCTCGTCTCTTTCCAGCTGCGGCAGTCCGCAGGCCGACATGCCCGCGAGCAGGCCGATCGTCAGAAACCGGAGCAGCCATCTGCCTGACGTTTGTCTACTCATGGTCCGCCTCCCCTTCTGGAGCCGCAACCGCAGGCATGCGGATGCGCACGGTTGTGCCTTCCTCCAGCTCGCTTTCAAATTTCAGGCCGTACTGTGCTCCGTAATACAGCTGAATCCGGTCGTGGACATTTTTGACACCCACTCCCGATCCTGCTCCTGAGCTGTTCTTCTGCGCCTGCGGGGCATCTGCCGACAACAGCCTCGACGCCTTCTCCGGCGGCATGCCAACCCCGTTATCACAAATTTCAAGCATCAGCGTCTGCCCGGTAACGCGGGCGGTTATCCTGATAAATCCTTCATCTACCATATATTCAATGCCGTGAACAATCGCATTCTCAATCAGCGGCTGCAGCACGAGCTTCAGAGTCAGACAATCCTGTGCCTGCTCCTCTGCTTCTATCTCAAATTGGAACTTCCGCTTGAACCGCATCTGCTGAATGGTCAGATAGTGCCGCGCATGCTCAAGCTCCTCGCGGACCGTGATGACGGTCTTCCCCTTGCTCAGACTGATGCGGAACAGCTTGGAAAGCGAGGTGATCATCGTTACGACGTCTTCATTCTTGCTCATGCCAACCATTCGGACGACAGAGTTAAGCGTATTATAGAGAAAATGAGGATTAATCTGCGCCTGAAGCGCCTCCAGCTCGTATTTGCGCTTCGATTCCTGCTCCTCGATAATCTGCTCCATCAGCTGCCTGATCTTACGCAGCATCAGATTGAACCGGCTTGACAGCCTCTCTACCTCAAGCGGCCCCCCAACCGGCAGCTCCACGGCAAAATCCCCGCGTTCAACAGCCTTCATGGTTCTCTCCATCCTCCGGATCGGGCGGGTAAGCGTAGCAGACAGCAGCATGGAGACGATAATAACGAGCACAAGCACCACACCCACAACCTGGATCAGATAGCGGTTCACCTCGGCCCTTGTCGTCATGACCTCGTCCAAGTAAGCGACACCAACAACCTTCCAGCCAATATTGGCAAGCGACCGGGTTGTATTAAGCCGTTTCAAGCCAGATTCTTCATCCAGATACCCTTCAGTTACCTTAAGCGCCTCGTCAACATTCTCACGCTTGAGCCCCATGTAAATGAGCTGCTGCTGAGGATGGTAAACCATGTTCCCCGCGCCCTCATCAATAATATAGACATAGCCCTTCTTGCCAAGACTGACACGGCTGCAGAGCTCATCAATCTGCCGGAAGTTGATGTCTACCAGCAGTATGACGGACTCTGGCCTGCCGTTGCGGATGACCGTGATGCCCTTGCTCATTGACACCACCCACTTATAGCTGTCAGCGTACAGGTTTTGAACATGGGGCAGCGAGAAGCTCAAGTGGCCCGGTACGCGCAGTGCGGCATGGAACCAGCTCTGCCCCGAGACATGCGCGCTGGCGCGCACAGGCAGCGAGGGCCGGTTCACAAGCAGCCGGCCCTGCTGATCGAATAAAGCAATGGATACGATATCCTCCCGGCTTCCCATAATTGTATCAAGCCGTTCCGTAACCTCTGGCCCATCCCACTGGCCGCCCTCAAGCATATTCACTTCAATTGCACGGTAGAGACGGGACATGCTTTGAATATAATCCTCCAGGTTGTAGCTGACCTGATCGACAATCTGCTGGCTGTTTATATAAGCACTGCGCTCAGCCGTTCTCGAGAAGCGGTCAAACAGCAGCACAGCCACCATGATGACAACCAGAACAACGAACACGGAGAACGACCAGGTCATAATAGAGCGGATACTGCTGGCCCGCAAACGCCGGGTCAGATGCTGTATAAAGTAAGATAGACGGAACCTTGCTGCAGGCCGCATGCCGTATCACTCCTCCTTCTCATCCGGCTTAAGGCTGCGGCTTCTGTATTCCTTAGGTGATATGCCCACCTGTTTCTTGAAGCAGAAGCTGAAGTAATTGGGATCTGCGAACCCGACACGCTCAGCAATTTCGAAAGCCTTGAGCGCAGATCCCCGCAGCAGCTCCTTAGCCGCCTCCATTCGGGTCTGCATCAGATATTGGCCGAAGGTAAGCTTGACCTCCTTCTTGAATATGCCGCTGAAGTAGCCCGTACTGATATGGAGATGAGAACAGACCCGCTGAATTGAAATGTCCGGATCATGATAGTTTTCCTTCGTATAGCTAATGGCCTGCTCCACAATATCACGGTAGCTGTGCTGTCTTCTGCTTGAGATCTGCTCCATAATCCGCCCGCACAGCTTATGGAACCACCGTCTCGCCTCAGCCAGTCCCGACAGCCTGAACAGCTCCCCATACAGCTGGAAGCTGCCTCCCAGCAGTTCATCCATGGTGAGGTCCGCGTCCTTGGCTGTCTTCAATACGGCCGTTAGAATCTCCAGCAGATAGACTTGTACATCATTATAGCTGTGCGCTTCACCGCCAATTTCCCCGAAGAGTATATCCAGTACAGCCTCCAGCTCTTCTTCGGTGCCAACCTTAAGGCTCCGGACCAGCGCCTGTTCCTTCAGCTCATCGAACCGCAGCTGCCCGGACCGCCTGTGCTCCACATCACCGATATAGATCAAGCGGCCTGATCCTGCGACGAGCCGGTAATCAAGCGCCAGCAGAGCATCCTCGAACGAATCCTTCACATCAGCTATGTCACTGACCGCCGAACCCACTCCAATCGTCACCTTCAGCCGCAGATAATGATCAACACTGCGCAGCACATTATCAAGCGCCTGCTGAGTATGCCGCTGCCAATCTTCTTCGCCTGTATCAATCGACAGCAGAACCACATATTCCTGATAGATAAACGCGTTGCCAAGCCCCTGCTGCTTCCAGATCTCCTCTGCTATGTTGAGTACGGCGTAAAGCTTCAGATCAAGGTCCTGCGAGCTTCGGAGGGAATGTTCCCCTGCTCCCTCATGCTCACCGGACGTCTGCAGGGATACAACTGCCACCTCATAGCAGCGGCCCGACAGTGCCAAATCATAATTTTGCGACTTCTCCTCCACCTTCTCCATCGACAGCTTGCGCGTCATTAGAGAAGCCAGGAAGGTTGCCCGCAGCATGGGCAGGCTTGTGCGGTAATGCTCGCGCAGCTGCCTGACATCGTCACGCTCTGCAATCTCCCGTTCAATCTTCTTCCGGATCGCTGCGAGCAGGTCCGTCAAATTTTCCGCCGAGAAAGGCTTCAGCAGGTACTCATCGACTCCGATGCGAACGGCCTGCCGTGCGTAGTCAAATTCATCATAACCCGTAAGCAGGACAATCTTGGTCAGCGGGTATTTCTCCCGCATCCACTCAGCCAGCGTTAAACCATCGATAAACGGCATGCTGATATCCGTTACCAGCACCTCGGGACTCAGCCGTTCCGCCAGCTCCATAGCTTCCCTTCCGTTCTCCGCCACACCGATCACTTCAAAGCCGCAGCCCTGCCAGTCTATTTCCTGAATAAGGCCTTCCCTGACATCTGCTTCGTCATCTGCCAGCAGCACCCGATACATCGCTTATCAGCCCCTTCATAATGTAAGCGTTATTATTTAGTATTGTCTATGAAACTTACCGATCTGACAATAAATTTGTTTTCAGAAGCTTGTTAGACACATCCTAGATAGAATCATCAGGTTTTTTGTCGAATTTTATCCGTTTTTTCCTTGCTACAAACGCAAGGACACGATAAGATGGAAGAGCGGCACAACCGTTGTGGAAATGCGGCTGTGCATCAAGTCCTACCCAATACTTTGCTAATCGCTGTATGACATCATATCTTTACATAAAAGGCAGAGAGGATGCTCTCCATTGTTCGAGTGGCCCGTGTTTATAAACCTGCTGCGCAACGCCGCTGATATCGGTTTCTTCATATTCCTGGTAAACTATATACGGCGTTACATGGTACATCTGAACCGTACCGTCAAACTATGGGCATGGGGCCTTCTCTTCGGTTTGGCAGGGCTCGTATCCATGCAGTATCCGATAACCGTCTCCGAGGGCGTAATTGTTGATTTTCGAGTCGTGCTCGTCGCGATGGCTTCGCTGTACGGCGGGGCAAGAGGCGCGCTGCTCAGTGCACTGCTCATCGCGGCCGGGCGTTATTACCTTGGCGGAGCCGGCTTCATTCCCGGAATTGGCACCGTTATAACAGCCGCTCTTCTAGGGCTGCTTGCCCGCTGGTACGAACAGAAGAATAACCGCCGGATGTCGAATCTCCAGCTTCTTGGTCTTGGCTTCCTGCTCGCCCTGCAGATGCTTCCATGGGTGATGCTGCTGCCACGCCAAACTGTTATGCAATACCTCCAATATTCCGCGATCCCGGTCTTTATTCTGTTTCCGTTGACTGTCCTGCTGTTCTGCCATGTGATGGCCGGTCAGTTCCGCGTGCTCTCACATCCGTTTTTGGAAATTTCCAACCTCAAGCACATTTCGACGGAGCTGCAGCGTTATGCAGGAGGCAGCTCGCAAACCGCCGTGGCGTTCGCCCAAATTGATAATTTCAAGAATCTGAATCATCTGTACGGTTATGCTTTAGGTGAGCAGCTTCTTATTCAAATGTATGACAGAATCCGTTCCAGATTCGGCGATCCCCTGCTGATCCGCTACGGCATGGGTGAATTCGTGATGTGTCTGAAGAATCTCGACAATATACAGGGAAGCCTCAAATGTGAGCTGAAGAAGATCAAGCAGGAGCTGATGCAGCCTTACCGGGTTCATGGGATGGAAATCAACCTCACGCTTACAGCTGGCGTAGCGGTTGGAGCAGCCAGGAAGGACTCAGTCGAGACCATGCTCCGGCAGGCCGAGACTGCCCTTCATGAAGCCCGTAAGAAAGGCCAGAACCATACGATTATGTACGAGCCCAGCATGGCCGACAAGAGCGTCCACTTCAGCCAAATTCAGGAGGCGCTGCGCTCCGCACTGTCAAGAGGAGAGATCAGCCTTCATCTGCAGCCGCAGTTCAATACCGACACCTCCCTGCTTCGCGGCTTCGAAGCGCTTGTCCGGTGGAATCATCCCCGGCTTGGACCTGTGTCACCAGCTGATTTTATCCCCATTGCGGAGCAGAACGGTACAATTATCGAGATTGGTGAATGGGTACTGCGGCAGGCTTGTGAAATCCATCTGAAAGAGCTGCTGCCTTTATTCCCGGAAGCCCTTATGTCTGTTAATATATCCGCCGTCCAGCTGGGTGATCCAGATTTTGCAGCAGGAGTGGTCCGCATCCTGGAGGAAACAGGGCTGCCGCCCGACCGGCTGGAGCTTGAAATTACGGAGAGCGGTCTGATGGCTTCCGTCGAATCCGCTGCCGAGACGATGACGCAGCTTGAGAAGCTGGGCATCCGGTTCGCGCTGGATGATTTCGGCACAGGCTACTCATCGCTTAATTACCTGCAGAAGTTCCCGATCCATCTCGTTAAGATCGACAAGTCATTCATCCATGACCTCAGCGGCCGGCAGAACAAGAGCAGGATGACCGAATCTATTATCAACTTTGTCCATATGCTTAATCTCCCTGTGGTGGCGGAAGGACTTGAGACCGATGAGCAGCTCACCCTGCTCCGCGACTGGCGCTGCGACTTTGTACAGGGTTATCTGTTCAGCCGGCCCATACCTGCCGGTGAAGCTCCAGCTTATGTCCGGCGTATTCTTAATCAGCCCTCTCCAGTTACGCCTTAAAGAGGTACGCCTTCCTTACAGGCCAATAATATACACAAAAAGAAAAGACGGTGCTGGGGACCAGTTTAATCCCCGCACCGTCTTTTTCTGACTTCGGCCACAATTCCGTTCTTCCATTATGCCAAGAAGCTTCTCTCTGATGAGTATGTCCAAGAGGGCGGTCACTGCCTTACTGCCTTGCTGACTTACAGCGGCTTAACCGACGGACCCTCTGCGCCTCCGGCCGTTTCGGATGCCTGATGCGCCACAAATCCTCCTACAGCCGGGACCGTGCGCCGTTTCCGTGCCTGTGCGCCGCTCAGCAGCCAGCCATAAGGCAGCCGGCTGAACAAGGCCGACAGCCCGATCGAGACCGACGCTACCACGAGGAAGGTCAGTACGGCGGCTGGCAGATGATAGCCTGCAAGCTGCGACTGCTTGAATGGCGCCGAGACCAGCATCAGCACGAAAGCGTGAGCAAGGAACGCGCCGAATGAGTGACTTCCCACAAACAGCATGAAGCGCTTGAACAGGCCTCCATAGCGGTTCAGCAGTACAGCTACCCCATAGGCCAGCATCAGCTGGCAGACGATGAGAACGAAGATAAAGGGATGCAGGTAGGTCGAGACACCCAGCATCATCTTGTCCGTAGACACCTGCAGCAGCCTGTAGCCTGCCCACACATACAGGCCAATGAACACCAGGCCGCTCCACACTAGCGAACGCACCGCAAATTCGCGGAACTTCAGCAAACGCACGGCACATACCGCCCCGAGTATGAAATAGAACAGATAGAACGGAAACCATTTCGTACGGTGGACGAGAAGCCATTTCCACAGACCGTCCGGCAGCTCGGCTGTAAGGGTTCCAGCCCGGTAATAGGCAAACCACATCAGCAGTCCATACAGCAGCCCAGCCGCCGCAAGCAGCCAGCCGATACGCCACCCTTCTCTGCTGCCGGCTCCGCTCACCCACGGCCCCAGCTTGTCCCCAGCCTTGAGGAAGAGGGGAAACAGTAGATAGAACTGGAAGATCATCAGGATGAACCACAAGTGATAGCCGTAAGTCGGCTGAAACAGCTGCCGGCCAAGCTCGGCCAGGGACGATGCCGATCCCAAGGGCAGACCTGCGTATAAGCTGACCGACAGCCAGTATATGACTGTCCATACGATGAACGGCAGCAGGATATCACGGATGCGCTTGTAGAGGTAAGAGCCGTAATCCAGCGTGCGTCCCGCATAGTTATAGAACAGGATGACTCCTGACAAAAACACAAAGGTTGGGGTGCCAAACCGTGTAAAGTGATACAGCATAGCCAGCATGACACCGTCCGGCTGCAAAATATCCGGCCTGTATATATACTCCGCGATGCAATGCTGCATCGTAATGGCCATGAACGCCAGCGCGCGAAGCAGCGTAATTTCCTCAATCCGTTCCTTCTTCATGTAGACCCCCGACTTGTGGAGCTGCTCCAAGCTTATTAGCAGCCATTCGATTTTACCACCGCTTATTGTAACATACAGCGGGGTTATTCGCTGCCAAGATTCACACACCTGGCCGGGAAGAGTAGAGGTACCCTGAGGTTCGATTCATTTGTAGCAGATGCAAAGCTCTGCTTCCTTGAGGCGGAGACCATTCGATATGTTGCTCCGATTGCTTAGGCTGATTACGCCAATGGAACTCGCGATCCATCTTCATATAACCGGTCCTGACGCTCGTCACTTGCTGCACGGTTTGGTGGAGGGGCCGAATTTGGTAGAGAAGGGAGGAAATAAGAAGTATCGTACATACCAGCTTCATGTAGGCAGTTCTTAACGGAACTGAGAAGCGTTATCCCGTTAGTTAGAGTCATTAATGAATTGTAACGGAACTCAGAGGCTTTAATGCCCCCCTATTAGTAAAGATCCCCTTGAAATTGAGCGAATAGCAGCACTGAGTTCCGTTACCTGCTGAGGCGACCCGTATGCATGGGAATAAGGCCGCTGAGTTCCGTTAGTTTTGAATTTTCCCAAACCACAGGAAGCCTACGCGCGGATTGCATTACGACAGGCCGGATCTTCTTGCCATACCGCTTTATGATGACATCCCAATACCCCTAGAGAAACAAACAGGATAGTTGAAAGGATGTTGTTCTCCTCACATTCGGCCTAGCCTAATACAACAATAATGACTCCAAAACACTTATACTTTCCTATATGTCAAAAAAACGCCGGCCTCACCGGTTGAGCCCGGCAGGCCGACGTTTATAGCTTTATTATATCAGGGGCCTCTCCAACTGGAGACCCGGTTAACCCACCTTCTTACCAGGCATTTACACCAAGTCTGTCGATGGTCGCCTGGATGAACGCCGGCTCATCCTCTGGTGTGCGGGAGGTGATCAGGTTGCCATCCACAACCACTTCCTGATCCACGAAATTGCCGCCCGCTTCCTTCATCTCATCCGCGATTCCCGGATAGGAAGTCAGGGTACGGCCCTTCAGCAGACCGGCAGCCGCCAGAATCTGCGGTCCGTGGCAGATAGCCGAGATCGTAATGCCTTTAGCATCCGCATCCTGAACGAAAGCCTGGATGTCCTTGTCATTCATCAGATGTGAAGGCGACTTCCCGCCAGGAATAATGACCGCCGCATAATCGGAAGCCTTGGCGTCCTTGGCAGCCAGATGCGATTTGTAAGTGACGGTGCCCTTCTTGCCCTTCAGCTCATCATCCTTCTTCAGGCTGATAATCACACTGTTATGTCCGTTCTTCGTCATTTCCTCGAACGGATTTCTCATTTCCGAATCCTCGAAATCATCTGCAAGCAAAAATGCGATTTTCTTTGCATCACTCATGTTCTTCCACTCCTTTCGTCAAATCACCCTGTTACAGTTTGCACCAGAACAGGCGCGTACATGCTTTATTACCCGTAAGCTTCTTTTTTAAAGCATAGCTTGATGCTCCCCCCCTGCCCTACAAGGCGGGAAGCTCGATCGTTATCGTGGTCCCCTTCTGCTCCTCGCTCTGAATGCGCATGACCCCGTTATGTCCTTCGATAATATTGTAGCTGACCATCAGGCCAAGCCCTGTGCCCTTCTCCTTCGTCGTGAAGAACGGCTCGCCCAGGCGAGGAAGCTTGTCCGCCGGTATGCCGCAGCCTTCATCCCGGATCGACATGATGATATCCCCGTCATCCTTGCGCGTCACTCTGACATAGATGTTGCCACCCTCAGGCATGGCCTCAATCGCATTCTTGAACAGGTTAATGAACACCTGCTTCAGCTGATTTTCCACACAGTGAACATAGGGGTGTCCCGCATCCAGCTCTGTATGAATCGTCACCTTGTTCAGCAGTGCCTGGGTATCGATCAGCAGCAGCACATCGTTAAGGATCATAAGCAGGTTCTGCGGCTGAAAGTTGATGATTTTCGGCTTGGACAGGAGCAACAGTTCATTGATGATGTGCTCAATGCGGTCAAATTCCGAGAGCATGATCGAGATGTAGGTTTCATTGCCGCCCTGCGCCTTCATCAGCTGGACGAAACCTTTGAGGGCAGTCAGCGGATTGCGGATTTCATGCGCGATACCAGCCGCCAGCTCCCCGACAGCCGACAGCATCTCCGATTTGCGCAGCAGCTCCTCCGTCTTCTTCCGCTCCGTAATATCCTCTGATACCTTCAAATAGTGAATGATCTCGCCATCCTCGTTCTCGATCGGAAGCAGAGACGTTGTCTCCCAGTACCATTCTCCATCCCGTGTCTTCTGCTTCAGCTCGCCGGTCCACTTGTCCCCTGTGAAGATATGCTTCTCAATACTGCTGCAAATCTGCGGCGCAGAGGTTGTTTCGATAAGAAAATCCTTCAGGCTCCGGTCCCTAATCTCCTCTGACTTATAACCGGTCTTCCTGATAAATACGGGATTCACATACTCAATTATACCGCGGACATCGGTAATCATGATCATGCTTGGACTTTGTTCGATCGCATAAGAGAGCTTCTGAAGCTCCTTATTGGCCAGCTTGAGCTCGGTGATTTTGACCACCGTCACCACGACGCCCCGGATCAGGTTGTCTGTCGTCCGGTATGGCAGCACACGTACGCTGTACCAGTTGCCTTCGCTGCACTGCAGCTCCTTCTCCACGACGTCGGTGGTTGCAAGCACATAAGCCGCATCCTGGATGAGTGATCCGTAATACAGCTTGTGTGAGATGTGGTGAATCGGACGGCCGATATCCACTTCCATCAAGTGGAACACCTCGGCTGCCGACGGCGTGAATCTGCGGATGCACATATCCGTATCCAGGAAAATCGTGCCGATCTTCGTGCTAAGCAGAAAATTATCCATGTCATTATTAAGCTCAATTAATTCCTGGATCTTCCGCTGATGCTCCGAATTGACCGTGATCAGCTCCTCATTTACCGATTGCAGCTCTTCGTTGCTGCTCTGCATCTCCTCGTTAGCTGCGATCAGCTCCTCGTTCGTGGACTGAAGCTCCTCGTTAGCCGTCTCCAGCTCCTCGATAGTCGCCTGCAGGCTGTCCTGGGTATACTGCAGCTCCCGCTCCAGGTCGAGAATCCGGTAATCGGTATCATCATTCGCGCCATAGACATGGTAAGCCCCGGCGGGCGCATCAACGGCCCGGTCCATCATTTCCTCGAAGAGGATGGCAACCAAGCTGCGCATCTCCCCCTTCGTGAACAGCGGCTGGATCGTCAGCTTAATGCTGCGCCCGTTCTGCCCTTCGCCACATTTAAGATTGGCATACGTCACCTTCTGCATCTCCCGCCTGGCCTTGTGAATGCCAGTGCCCAGCGGCATGGACAGGGACGCTGCGACCATCTTGTTAATATTGAGGCTAACACGGCCCTTGGGCATGCCTATATATTTATTGACATCACCGACTGTGTGGATAACTTCATTCTTCTCGTTGAGGATTACGCAAGGGGGAAGCAGCTCCTCAGCGAGCTGGCTGTTCAGGTCATCCAGCTTCTGGACAGCAGGCTCCTGCCTGCCCGCTAATACACTCTCCCGGCTTCTTAGTACGGAGAGCGTCTCCCGGTCTGGATCCTGGTAGGCAACCTCCTTGAGCTGGCTCTGGGACCATTGGTACACCTCCTTGTAGCAGAAGATGTTCCACTTACGGTCCAGAGCCTTGAACAGGTTGTCCAGCTTGCCGATGCTCTCACTTGGCCCAAGGAACAAGAATCCCCTGGTATTCAGTGCAAAGTGAAACAGGCTCAAGATCTTCTTCTGCATATACGGCTGGAAGTAGATCATCATATTCCGGCATGAAATTAGATCAAGATTCACGAAGGGCGGGTCTTTAATAATATTATGCGGAGCAAAAACAATCATCCTGCGTATATCCTTGCTGACCTGGTAGCTGCCCTCTTTCGGGATGAAGTACTTCGACAGATATGGCTCCGGCACATGCTCCTCAATATGTCTCGGATAGACGCCGATACCCGCATAATCGACCGCCTCCCGGTCCAGATCTGTTGCGAAGATCCGTATCTGAATCTCGATTCCCTGCTCGTCTATGTACTGCTTGAACAGCATGGCTATGGTATAGGCCTCTTCCCCGGTCGAGCAGCCCGCAACCCAGATGCGGATTTCCTTCTCCCTGTTCTGCAGCTTGGTATCGCAAATTGCCGGTATGACCTTATCAACCAATGTCTGGAACGCTTCATTATCCCGGAAGAAATGGGTAACTCCGATAAGCAGATCCTTCTGCAGCAAGACTGCCTCGGCCATGTTGTCCATCATATATTCGAGGTACAGCCTGAGGCTCGTGATACCGGCGATCTTCATCCTTCTCTCGATTCGTCTTATAATGCCGTTCTGTTTGTATGAAGAGAAATCGATGCCGCTCTGCTTCCGGATGACGGTCAAGATTTTACGAAGCTGGTCCTCGCTTGTATCTGCAGGTGATGGCGACTGTAGAATCATCATAATCTCATCCGCTATCTTGGCCGGGGAGGATACAAAGTCAGCGATTCCGGTCTGAATGGCACTGCGGGGCATGCCGTTGAATTTCGCCGTCTCCTCATCCTGCACAAACACCATACCGCCCGCCCGGTGAACAGCTTCAACACCCGAGGTACCGTCCGCACCTGTTCCTGACAGGATAATTCCGACAGACTGGCTGCCCTGGTCAGCCGCGAGCGACTCCAGAAACACATCAATCGGCAGGTGAATGCCCTGCTGATCCGGGTAATCCTCCAAATGAAGCATGCCGCCATGCACAGTTAGATAGGACTTGGCAGGGATCAGGTAGATATGATTCTTCATCACCTGCATGCCGCTTCGTGCTTCGAGCACCTTCATCGACGTCTTGCGGAGCAGAAGCTCTGACATGAAGCTCTTATAATCAGGCGACAAGTGCTGCACAATGATGACGGCAGCACCCAAGTCGGCCGGAAGATGGCCGATTAGCTGCTCCAGCGCCTCCAGACCGCCAGCGGAAGCCCCTATCCCAATAATACGGGGAGCGGACAGGCTGCCGTCCAGTCTGGATGCTGATGGGTTGACGCCAGGCGCCGTATCTGCTGATTGATCCTGCATGTCATCACTCCGTTCGGGATAACCTTTGCATCCATCTTATCATTCCATAACCAGACAATACAAAGTGTATACACTACAATACATATTGTATCATGTTTTTTCGTTAGGAATTATCCCGTTTTACCCGATTAAGCTTTCCCGTCTTCTTCCCGGCCCGCCCCAATCATCCAGAATATCGTATACTGCAGCAGTGCCGTACCGACCAGTACTACCGGCAGCCAGGCCGATTCCAGGTCTTGCGAGAATAACAGCAGCAGAGCGATTGAAATCATTCGGCCAAAATTAAGATAAAACTCACGTACAACTACAACTTCGTTGCGAAGCTGCCCCTTGAGCGGAAGTGTACCCATAAGGCGGTAGTAGTACGTATTCAGCGTATTAATGGCAAGCGGATTGCTGATCGAGAACAGGATCATGAACAGCACCACCGTCCAGAAGCTCACATCAATGACAAGGAAAGACGCGCCCAGCACGACACCGGTGGAAGAGGCGAGAATATACCGCCTTGCCCCTGTCTCCTTCGCTTTGCGCGAGATGACATAGCCGGATGCAATCACAAGCCCTGAGAAGAAGACACCCAGATAGCCCACGAGGTCTTCTCTCCCGACTGTCCGGTACAGCAGAATGTTAGGCAGGAAGAGCATAATACCCTGAAACAGCCCAAATACGAAAAAACCGATCAGCGATTGCAGCCAGACACGGTTCTTGCGCATGAGCAGCCCCATCAAATTTAGATAATAAACTTTGTGGCGGGTCGTAATGGTGCCGATGCGCAGACTGACCACCGCCGCAATAACAAACATGATAAAAGCCAGCATGAAGGTAATCATATAGCCGCGCAGCCCTTCATTGCTGCCAATGATATAACCGGCAAGAGCCGGGCCTGCAAGTCCCGCCGCGTTGAAGAAAACCATATTAAGCGCCAGGAAGCGTATCCGGTTCTGGTCATGGGACACATCGTACATCAAGACCAGGAAGCCCATCCAGTAGAGGCCTGAGGCGAAGCCGTTAAGTACCGCGAACAGCAGATAGAAGCTGACGACCTGCTCCTGGGCCAGGACGACAAGAAGGAAGAACAGCCCCATGGATAAAATACCAAGCCGGTAGGTGACCATCCGGTCCTTACGCTTGCCGATCCAGCCGCCAACGGCGAATCCGATCGGGGTCAGAAAATAAACGACAATGTTATACACGCCATTAACGACCAGGTCTTCAGTAAGCCGCCATAAGTACAAATTCAGGAACAACCCGGCCATCGATGCGCCAAACTGAAACAGGGCGTGAATGGTTATGGTAAGACCGGCTTCCCTGGAAAGCTGCCGCTCCGGCGGCAGTGCTGCGCGTTTTGGCCATTTCATGCGTTGTAATAAGCCCATGCTGATCCCTCGTCCCCCGCTGTAGTCTCTAATCAGTTCATTGTAATTCAGCCTCTAACAAAAAGAAAAACGCGCTTAATCGCAGTTAAACGCGTTTTTCCTCGCTGTTTCAATGTTATCGAAGCTATGCGGCTGATTTCAGCCAATTAAGGATATCGTCCAGATTCCGAACAGGAACGATTTCCAGCTCCGGCGCTCCCTTATGCGCCTCATCCTCCTGACCTGCCGGGACAAAGAAAACATCAGCGCCTGCACGGTGCACCGTGTAGGCCTTCTGTTCCACGCCGCCGACTGACCCGACGACTCCGCCCGGCCCAATCGTGCCGGTCCCGGCTACATGAATATCGCCGGTAATCCCTTCCGGTGTCAGCTGGTCAATCAGGGCCAGTGTAAGCATCGCCCCATGTGATGGGCCGCCCTCATGAACCAGGTAGTCGCGAAAGGTCACTCGTCCGGGCACATCGGGGTACAGCACGTTCTGGACCCGGATGCCAAATGCCGCACGCTCCGGCAGATTCTCATCCGCTCTAGTCGGGACCGCAAACTTGACCTCCTCATTTTGGCGCGTGACCGTCAGCTGCACCCAGCCGCCAGGCGGCACATTCTTCATCCGTTCATTCAGCTCCACTACCGACAGCACAGGCTCCTCGTTCATTTCCGTCACAATATCGCCTGCCCGAAGGATACCAAGGACGGGGCTGCCGCTTTCAATAGCTGTTACCCGGACCCCTTGTGCGATAATGCCTGCGCCAGACCCTAGACGTTCATAGGCGATTGCACTGGCTGCCGCATCGGCATCGGTCTTCATCTCCCTGACGAGCTCATCATACTCACCAAGCGGCATACCCAGCTTCTCAATCGGTTCGAAGCTGTAATGCGGGAACAGCTTCGCGTACAGCCAGTCCACCGGGAAGGCAGGCCGGTGAAAGATCAGTACGCCGTCGATGCGCCCCTCTGTCTTGCCTCCCTCTGCCTGTGCGTAGCGGCTCATGTCCATCGTGAGTCCGGGATACGTCACCATGTAATTAGTCGGCCAGAAGAGGAAAGCCAGCAGGGCAAGCGTTCCGCAGAAAGCTGTCAAGGTTCTTCGGGAGCGCTTCGTCAGCTGCCGCTCGGTGTAAGCAAGGTCCACGAAGACTGCCAGCCAAGCTGCTCCCAGAAGACCGGCAGCCCAGGTAAGGCTGGCCACTTTGGTCTCCAGCGTAATGATGGCAGCAGCAGCCGACAGGGACAGCACGATTACAATCATGCTTCTCTTAGACGTATGAAGCCGCCTTCCTGAACGCAGGGTCGACACCACACAGCCAGCCGCTGCAGCCGTCCATAGAACCGGCACAAGAGCCAAGGTATAGACCAGTCCGTTCAATATGTCAATCCAGCGTCTGCCGCTGCCAAAGTGCAGCGGATCAGGCAGCCAAACCAGTTGTCCTAGCACCATTAATCCGAACGCCAGCAGCATTCCGCCAACGTACAGGTATTCCCTCCAGCCCAGTTTGCCTCTTGGCATCAGATGGCTGCGGATGCGGGCCCTGGCAGTAACACGCTTGTTCATTGGCCGCACTCCCCTCTATAAAGTCCTGATCAGTTAAGCGCCGTGCTGTTTATTAGATGTTATAGTCCAGCTGCAGCAGCCTTGACAGGCCATAAACCTGCGGGGTCCATTCTCTGCAGCTCCGATTACGTTTATTTTTTACCACAAAGCACACAATGAGAACAGGTTTTTTTGCAAATTCACCAGATAGCGAAAGCAATTCTAACGACTGTGGAGGAATGTTTTGCATGCAGGAAGTGACACTGGAGGACCTTAACCGGGTACAAGAAGAGCTGAGCGGTATGCGCTGGAATTACTGGAAGAGTGAGGTCCTCTTTACGTTTCCATGGTGGTTTCTCATTATTTCAATGGCTGTTGTCCTGATTCTCTGGGTCAGAACCGTGGATAAATCAAGGCTTCCCCAGATTGTCATATGCGGCCTTATAACCCAGATTGTCTGCGTATCATTCGATGTTACAGGCGCCGAGCTGCAGCTTTGGGATTACCCTAATATGGTGATCCCCTGGGGATCCCGGTTATATTCAGTCGACCTGATGATCGGGTTCTTATTTATGTGGATCTACCAGTATGCCAAATCATGGAGTCAATATGCGCTGTTCGCCCTGCTGCTCGCTCTTCTGTTCGCCTTTGTGCTGGAACCGATTGCCGTATGGATGGATATCTATGTCCCCTATAACTGGCACTATGCCTACTCCGCTCCGATCTACTTCCTGATTGCCTTGTTTACCCGCTGGGCAGCGGATAAGGTCATGCAGCTGCAGGCAAAATCCCGCGCATAGCCGTCCACGCACCCTGACCCGGCGCCCGGATCCCCATCCTTATGCTGTCTGCAATATCCTTCGATTCATGATCGCAGAAGAGGGCCGAATGCCCGGGTACCCGGGCATTCTCTTTCATCCAAATCCCGGATAGGCTATGATGGGAAAATAACCGACTGGCAGGCAAACTGCTAAGGAGCGAGATCTATGAATTTCCGTACGTCTGCTGTACTGAAAAGCCCTTTCGCCGTCTTCACGCTGCTGCTTGCCATTAAGTTCTGTCTCGCATCAGCAGTCATCTTCGGTGAAGTTTCGCTGCAGACATTCTTGGCGGCGCTGCCTCCTGCATGGGCGGCCTTTGCACTTGTAGAAGCGATTGCTGTGAAACGCAGGCTGTTAGGCTACTTCATCGTCAACCTGCTGCTTACCGCCATTTATTTTGCCGTTATTATGTACTACAAGTATTTCGGCATCATTGTAACCTATCATGCGCTGGCCCAGATTGGTCAGGTCACCGAGGTTAAGGGCAGTGTATTCCAGCTGCTGCATCCCTATTATCTGCTGATCTTCACCGATATCCTGATGATAGCCGCACTGGCCATCTGGAGCAAACGGTTCCGGGAATGGGGGAACAGACCAAGGCAGCTTTCCAGGAGGTCGGCATTCGGCCTTCTCGCTCTGGCATCGATTGTACTGTGTGCGCTGCAGATCGTTCCGAACCGCCATATTGTGAATGAGCTGAAGCAGGCCGAACGCATGGGGATAATCAACTATCAGCTGTACATCATGCTCTCTTCCGGTAACGAGAGATTGCTTGATCCAACTGTTGTGACCCTTGAGAACGTTAACAGGCTGAAAGAGACAGCCGCAGACGGCAATGTGGACGATGCGCCAACCGGCTTCGGGGCCGCCCGGGGAAGACATATTATTTATATCCAGCTTGAAGCTCTGCAGGATTTCCTGATCAATCTTCAGGTCGGCCAAACGGAGATTACCCCCATTCTGAACGGACTGCTCGGGGAGGCGGTATATTATCCGAATGTGTATCAGCAGGTCGGGGCTGGCAATACGTCAGATGCAGAGTTTACGGCCAATACCTCTTTCTATACGCCTCCCGCGGGAGCCGCTTCCGAGGTGTACGGAGACAAGTCACTGCCAAGTCTGCCCAAGCTTCTGGAGCAATACGGATACCGGACAGCTACCTTTCATACCAATGACGTTACATTCTGGAACCGGGATGAGCTGTACGATGCACTAGGATTTGACCACTACTACGACCAAGGGTACTTTGAAAAAGAGGACCTTGTGCACTTCGGCGCTTCGGATGAGATGCTGTACCGGCGGACAGCAGAGAAGCTGGAGGAGCTTGCAGCTGGCGGCAGCCCGATCTATGCCAACGTGATATCCATGTCGGCGCACCATCCCTTCAACCTTCCTGTGCACAAAAATCGGATCAGCCTTCCCGAGCGGTTCGAAGGCACGTTTATTGGCGATTATCTCCGCTCCCAACACTATGCCGATTATGCTCTCGGCCTGTTCGCGGAACAGCTGAAAGCAGATGGCATCTGGGATAACAGCCTGATTGTCATCTATGGCGATCACATGGGGGTACCGATCTATTCACTGACCGATACGGACCGTGAGCTGCTGCATGAGCTGATTGGTGAGCCCTATAACTACGCGCAAATGTTAAATATACCGCTTCTCCTGATTGCGCCGGGTGCATTAGAGCCGGGCGAGAAGCCGCAGGTTGGCGGTCACAGTGATATTATGCCGACAGTCGCTAATCTGGCCGGGATTTCGCTGCAGGACCACATGCATTTCGGCCAGGATCTATTGAACATAACGTCAAATCTGCTCCCGCTTCGTTATTATCTTCCTTCAGGCTCGCTGATAAATGATGAAGTCATCTATGTGCCTGGCAGCAGCTTTGAAGACGGTACCGTCTATCCTCTGCAGCCAGACTCATCGCAAGAGCTGGCTGGTGCGGTTACGAAAGATCAATTCGAACGGTCGCTGCGTCTGCTCCAGCTGTCACACAGCTACGTCAGCCGTCTGCCGAGCCGGGAATGAGCTGCTCTCTTCCTTAGGAGGGCTCTTCCCGGTCATTAGGTACCTTCACGGATGGACCTTTCTCCGCTTCCCGCTTGGGAGGCGGGGAGGCTGTTCAGCAGCGTATTCTTTGTGAAAATAATCACTTAATAATCTGGCGCTGTTTGGTATTCTGATAACAGACTCACGCGCAACGAACGTTATGAATAACGGAGGGATGACAGTGACCGTTCTAAAAACTGATATTGTCACGCAGAATTACATGCGTTACTGCTACTACTGTGATCAGGCTGTGGAATGCGATACCGAAGTCCAATGCTTAGCATGCTGGGAGCAGAAGGAAGCCGAGACTGAACCCCGTGACCTGGACCTGACACTGCATTATTTACGTGAACATTACGAATGATTGTTATAGACCAAACAGAAGCTTGGGCCTCCTCCGCTATGAAGAGCAGGTGCCCAAGCTTCTGTTCATTGTACGACCCGATAACTACTAGTTCTAAACCCGCTATTCCAGGCTATCCGGCAGGGGTTTCCAGCGGCTGCCTGCGCTCGGTGCTGATCCAGACCAGGCCGGCAGCCATGAACACGCCTCCGAAGAGCTGCCACATCGTTACCGTCTCTCCGAACATGACCAGCCCGGCGATTACGGCCGACAGCGGCACCGCATAACGGAAAAAGTTCGCCCTTGCCGCCCCTACCCGGAACATGCAGGCATTCCATATAATGAACGCTGCTACCGTCGCCAGCAGAATGTTATAGGCAAGCACAGCGTAGTGCACGCTCCCCAGGCCTGACCAGTCCACCTTCGCCCACGAGCCTGCCGTGAACGGTGCCATGAACAGGCTGCCGAACGCGATGCTCCATGCGCTGACGCGCAGTGCCGAATAGGTGCGCATAAGCGGCATACAGGCCAGATTGTAGAGGGCGCCGATGACGCTTACCATCAGAGCGAGACCATTGCCGAGCATATGGTCTGACGATGGGTCGAAGCCGCCTTCCCCGCCCAATATAATCAGACAAACGCCCGCCAGAGCCGCGGCACCGCCTGCCGCCAGCCGGCTTGTGAACCGTTCCTTCAGAAATAATGGAGCAAATAATGCCGCAAAAATCGGCCAAGGCGCCACGTTGAGCAGCGAAGCATTCGCAAGTGTCGTGTACTTAATCGAATACGTGACGGCAATCTCTAATGCAGCCACACCGACTGCACCGATAACTGCCAGCTGCAGACCAGCTTTCACCGAGACACCTATGCTGCCTTCCTTCCACCACAGCAGACCGAAGAACAGCGGAACAGCCAGCCCGAACCTCAGGAACGTAAAGAGGATGGGATCAAAGGATGCCAGGGCCCATCGCGAAAACCCGAAGTTGGCTCCCCATATTGCAGCAACGGCCAGAAGCCCGACGTAATACCATGCGTTTCTTCCCACTGTAAACATCCCTACCTACCCGTAAATTTAGTTGCCTTTTGTAAAACATCTTGTGTGAGCAGAGCCTAACCCATCATACCATGTTCCTTAAGCCCGTCAATTTAGAATTCAACAATTAAAAATCTTCCATCCGCCACAAAGTTGTTTTTGTCATTTGATGTCGAATGCGATACTATAGAAATATAGAGATTTATTCGTCAACTTCAGTTAGCACCCCGCCACACCTGCAGACTTTTCTTCCTAGAAAGGGGCGCTCCAATGAGCACGCCAATTACGGCCGTCCATAATAGATGGACACGTATTATATTAAATATGCTTTGGGCTATTCTGGGGATTCTAATTGCTGGACAGCTGCTTATCTTTATATCCGGCACAACGATCGAGGCAGATTTTCCATCCCAGCAGTACTTGACTCATTACGTACTGCTTCCCGATACGATTCTCGTCTCACTCCTTACTCTGCTGGAATATATCATCCGTAAATTGAGCAGCTATGCTGACTTTGCCCTGTTTGCGGGCGCCAATATCATGGGCATGGTGATTACCCTGTTCATCCATCTGTCTGTGATCGCTGCGCCAATTGTGATGATTCTGCCGCTTCTGGTCTCAACTCTGATGCTTAACCGGCGTTATCTTATCCTCTCGGCGGTAACCGGCATCCTATTCTCGAGTACATTGATTGTGCTGCAGCGGGAATCTTTTGCCATGATTGGTCTGATCATTATTAACGACTCTGTTCTGTTCTGTACAGCCATGACCGGTCTCGGCGTCATCCTGCGCGGTCAGGAGCTCACAAGCTCCCTGGAGAAGTCTGTCAATTCCGAGAAGGATCTGCTGATCCGCAACGCCCTGATGGACCGGACAACCAAGATCGACCCTCTGACCAATCTGTACAATCATAAGACATACCATGAATACATGGAAAAGCTGCTGGCACACAGCGGCGATAATCCCTACCATTTGCAGCTTGCCGTAATAGACATCGACAATTTCAAATCCGTCAATGACACCTACGGTCATGCCATCGGCGATATTGCGCTCAAGAGCGTTGCCCAGCGGATTCAGGAGCATATCGGCCCCGATGATTTCGCTGCACGGTATGGAGGAGAGGAATTTGTGATCATCCTTACTGGCGGTGACAGCGGCAAGGCACTTGAGCAGGTTGAGAAAATCCGCCAATCCGTTGCTGCTACCGTTATCCCCGAACTAGACGGCCGCATGATTACAATCAGTATTGGCCTCCATGAATGCTTGCCCGGCGAAACGAAGGAGCAGGCATTCCAGGCAGCTGACGATGGTCTGTATACCGCGAAGAAATCCGGCAAGAACCTGACGGTTGTGCAATGATCCATGATTGGACATATGAATGCACGAGCAAGAGCGTCCCTTTAGTCATCCAAGATGATCAAAGGAACGCTCTTTTGCATATCCTCTATGCGTTTCTCTATGTGTTTCTCTATGTGTTTCTCTATGAGTTTCTCTACGCTCACTTCTCTGGGGAGACCTGCTAGGAGTGCTCCTCCAGCAGCTCATCCAGCTTCTTTTGCCGCCGGCGTTCACGCTTCTGCATGTCCTTCGTTTCCCCTTCCAGCGCTTTGGTAAGCGATACACACATAAGCACCATAATAACAGCAAATGGCAAAGCCGCTACAATAGATGCCGTCTGCAGGCCGCCAAGCCCGCCGCTAAGCAGCAGCACGGCCGCTATGGAGGATTGCAAAATTCCCCAAGTGAGCTTGATGCGGTTAGGCGGATTCGGATCTCCTTCAGACGACATCATACCAAGCACGAAGGTAGCCGAATCGGCCGAGGTAATGAAGAATGTCAGGATCAGCAGGGTAGCAAGCCCTGACAGCAGCATACCCATCGGCAAATGCTCCAGCAGATTGAACAGGGCCATTGTGACATCGGATGCTACGACTTCGCCCAGATCACTGCCTTCGAACATCTCCATATGTAGTCCCGTACCCCCAAAGACCGCAAACCAGAGAAAGCCGAACGCACTTGGAACCAGGAGAACACCCAGCACGAATTCCCGTATTGTCCTGCCCCTTGATACACGGGCAATGAAGCTTCCTACGAACGGCGCCCAAGCAATCCACCAAGCCCAATAAAACAAGGTCCACGCACCTACCCATGTTCCCTGGCTGAATGGCGTCAGCCTGAGACTCATCTGGACAATGTTCTGCAGATAACCGCCAACTGTGGCGGTAAAGGTGTCGAATATAAACGAAGTCGGACCTGCAAACAGCACGAACAGCAGCAGCAGGACAGCCAGACGCAGATTAAGGTTGCTCAATATTTTGATGCCCCGGTCCAGACCGGTTGTCGCAGAGAGCAGATACAAGACGGTCACCACACCAATAATGGCCAACTGGTACCCTATCGTCGCCGGCATACCGAACAAATGGGTTAATCCGCCATTGATCTGCAGTGCACCAAGCCCCAGTGAAGTTGCGACGCCGAACACAGTGGCCAGGATAGCCAGGATATCAATTGCCCTGCCGACCGGGCCCTCTACCCTGCTGCCGAGCAGCGGCCTGAAGGTGGCGCTGATCAGCCCTTTATAGCCTTTGCGGAACTGGAAGTAGGCCAGCGACAAAGCGATAACCGCGTATATTCCCCAGGGATGAAGCCCCCAATGGAAGAAGGAATACCGCATCGCCAGCCTGGCAGCATCAGTTGTCTGACTCCCTGCGCCTTCCGGCGGCGCAACGTAGTGGGTAAGCGGCTCAGCCACGCCCCAGAATACAAGGCCAATCCCCATCCCGGCGCTGAACAGCATGGCAAACCAGGTCAGAGTCGTATATTCCGGTTCATCATCATCGGCGCCAAGCCGGATTTTCCCGTATTTTCCAAATGCCAGAAACAAGGCGAACAGCAGAAACCCGAACGTTGCGAACAGATAAAACCAGCCGAACTTTTCAATCGAGAACGCAAACGCCGCACTCGCTCCCGCAGCGAACTGCTCAGGAAGCAAAGCACCGGCGATAACGAACAACGCAATAAACATCACCGCAATATAAAAAACCACCGCCGCTCCCCCTTCTCGTCTTTCCTGTCTATCTAGCTGTTTCCATTTCGCACTCTTTTTATGAAATGGAACGCAACCAGCGGACATTCAGGAAACCTTACCAGGAGTTGCAGCGATGGTCTGAAAGAATGGCTGGGCAGGTACAACTAAGACTGGGCAGCTTGGGGCGACAGGCGGTTATCCGCAGGCCTTTCAGCCTGTCCCCGGATCTGCAGCAGCATCATCAGGGCAAGTACAAGGCCTCCGGATGCGCAGTAGAAGAGCGCAGCATACCCAAACCAGTCTATTATCTGGCCAAGCAGCGGCGGAGAAACAATAGCAGCAAGCGAGGATACAAGGTAATAAAGTCCAGTTCTTGTTCCAATGCTGCTCTCCCTCCCCGTTGCTACAACCAGCGGATAGGAATTGATGTTGATACAGGCCCAGAATATGCCGCCTAAGGCAAGCAGAAGCCTTAGCATAACAAGCGACTGTACGAAGCTGACTGCTGCGAAGACAAGGAACAGCCCGCAGACGCCGGCTACGATGACGTTCTTCTTGCCGAAACGGCTGCCGAGCATCCCGCTGGGAATGGCGAAGAGCACAAAGAACAGCGAGAAGAAGGTCAGGGAGAAGGAAGCTGCCGCTTCATCCAGGCCCAGATGATTTTTGCCGTAGAGCGTGAAGAATGCTTCGACCCCCTGGTAGGATATGAACCAGAAGAAGACCGCTGCAAGCAGCATGACCGTCGTACGATTCAGCTCACTGCGGAAAGACTGGCTGCGTAGTAAGCCGTCCGCCTGATCACCAGAAGCCTTAGCCAGTCCCTCAGACGACACTTGACTGGTGCGTTCCTTGATGAACCGGAATACAATAAACAGCGACACGAGCGTCACGGCAGCCGCCGCCAGGAAGGGCAGAGAGCGATCCGCCTGATAGAGCATGGAGCCGCCGCCGAAAGCCATGATCGCGCCAATGCCCCCCATGAAATTGATGACGCCGTTAGCCCGCGTCCGCTTTGCTTCCGGAGTGATATCCGGCATAAGGGCAATTACCGGTGAGCGGTATATACTCATCGACAGATTCATCAATACAAGGAACAGAATCAGAGTCAGGAACCCGGTATGAAAGGGAACCAGCGCCACGAACAGGGCAGCAAGCGGCATGCCGAACAGCAGGTAAGGCATCCTCCGCCCGAACCTCGTGTCTGTACGGTCGCTGCGCCGTCCGATCCACGGCTGAAGGAACATGGCAAAGTAGTTATCGATCGTCATCATAAATCCGATCATCGCCGCATTCTTCAGATAAGGCTCTAAGAAAAAGGGCACGAAGGCGTTATACAGCGCCCAAGTCAAGCTGATGCTAAAGAAACCGAAGCCGAGCAGCCAGGTCTTCTTCATGACGATTACTTAAGCCCCTTCCTCAGCCAGCAGAGCGGCCAGCCTGTCCGGGTAATCGGTGATGATACCTGCTGCGCCAGCCTTAATTAACTGCCTCATCACATCCGGATCATTCACCGTAAATGGGTTGCAGATGACGCCCTGGCGCTTCGCCTCCGCAATCCACTCAGGCATCGCGGCAGGGTAATAAGGATGCAGCGCATCCGCCGCCGCACTGATTGCATAGTCCCAAGGCCTATACAGACCTTCCATGTACAGCAGGCCTGTCTGGATGTTCGGCGCCAGCTGCTTGCAGTGCACCATTGAATAATGATTAAAGCTTGAAAGAATAACCTGCTTCTCCATACCGTGAGCCTCAACGGCTGCAATGACCGCTTCTTCCATACCTGGATAACGGACAATTCCATTCTTCAATTCGATATTGATCGTCAAGCTGTGCTGCTTGCCAAGCTCAAGGAGCTCTTCCAGCAGCGGAATGCGCTCACCGGCAAACTCAGGACCGAACCACGCGCCGGCATCAAGCTGGCTTAAATCTGCATAATCCGTCGTCCCTACCATTCCCTCACTCCCTGTCGTACGCTTCAGGGATTCGTCATGAATCAGTACAAGCATGCCGTCACGCGACATCTGCACATCCGTCTCAATTCCCGTCGCTCCGAGCTCCACCGCACGTTTGAAGGCTGCCATTGTGTTCTCCGGCGAGGTGCCTGAAGCACCCCGGTGGGCATAATTAATCGTGTTATGGCTCATTAGCCGTTTCCTCCCTGGATAACGAAATATAGCCCCACTGTAGCACTGGTTCATTAAGGCTGTGTTAACAAGCAGCAACTCATAGAAAAAGACAGCCCTTTGCGGAAGCTGTCTCTGCGGATTAAGATTTATGGTTAAGCCTGCCTCACTTTAAGCAGCGGCTCCACATGCACGGCACACACCTTGAAGCCCGGCATCCGGCATGTCGGATCAAGCGCCGGATTGGTCAGCTTGTTCACACACTGGCTGTCTCCCCAATGCATCGGAACGAATACCGTATCTTCCCGAATGGATGCTGTTATGCGGCAGCGGACGACTATCTCGCCGCGCCGGGAAGCAAGGCGCAGCAGCTCGCCCGCCTGCAATCCCAGCCTGCGCGCTGTCTTCGGATGCAGCTCTGCGTACGATTCGATATCACGCGCAGCAAGACCGGCACTTCTTCGCGTCTGCACACCTGTCAGATAATGCGTCATCGTGCGCCCCGTGGTCAGATACAGCGGATAGCTGCTGTCTGTCTGCTCAGGCGGCAGATGATTAGGGACTGGCAATAATACCGCCCGGCCGTCAGGATGCGCGAACCGTTCCTCGAATAACCGCGCCGCACCCGGATGGTCTGTTGAAGGGCAGGGCCAATAGATTCCCTCTTCCCGGCGGAGCCTTTCATAGGTGATGCCATAATAATCGGCAACCCCTCCACGGCTCGCGATCCGCAGCTCTTCGAAGATATCCTCCACCGAAGCGTAGCTGAATTTGCTGCCGGACCCAAGCTGTTCAGCCAGGTCAGAGAGAATCCGCCAGTCATGTCTGGCCTCGCCATGCGGCGCACGGCTCGCCTCCCGGAGCAGAACACGCCCCTCAAGGTTCGTCAGCGTGCCTTCATTCTCCAGATAGGAGGTCACCGGGAGCACAAGATCAGCCAGCCGCGCCGTCTCGGAGAGGAACATGTCAGCCACAACCAGATAATCAAGCTTCTTGAGGCCTTCTTCCACAAAATCGGCATTCGGGTTGGATACGATCGGGTTCGAGCCCATGACAAGCAGTGTACGGATCTCGCCTTCATGCACCTTCTCCATCATCTCGTAGGCCGACACCCCCTTGCCAGGCAGCGACTCAGGCTCAACCCCCCATATCCCTGCGATATAAGCCCGGTGATCCGGGTCCTCGATGGAGCGGTAGCCCGGCAGCTGGTCTGCCTTCTGGCCGTGCTCCCGGCCGCCCTGGCCGTTGCCTTGGCCGGTGACCGCACCATAGCCCGCGCCCGGCTTGCCGGCATTACCTGTTACCAAGGCCAGGTTAATGAAATTTCTGACCGCCATGTACCCGTCCGTCTGCTGCTCCACGCCCCTTGCGGTAAACACCATAGCCGCGGATGCCCGGCCGAAGGCAGAGGCAGCCTTACGAATATCTGCTAACGGTACACCGCAGAGTTCTGCCGTTTCCTCGAGATCAATCGCCGCTACATGCGCCTTCAGCTCTTCAATGCCGTTCGTCCGGTCCGCGATGAAGCTAGGGTCAGTCAAGCCCTCATCGAAGATGACGCGGAGCATCGCGTTGGCGAGCGCTGCGTCCATGCCGGGCTTTACCTTCAGATGAAGATCGGCAAACTCAGTCGTTCCGGTCTGGCGCGGATCAATGGCAATGATATAGGCACCATTCTCCTTTGCCCTTGTAAAATAAGGCATCAGAGTAGGCTGGCACTCTGCGATATTTGTACCCGCAAGCATTATGCAGCCCGCTGCCTCAATATCAGCCAGAGAATTGGTCAGCCCCCGGTCAATGCCGAACGCCTTGTTGCCTGCCGAAGCAGCAGCCGACATACAGAACCGGCCATTATAATCAATATAACGCGAGCGCAGCGCCACCCGGGTGAATTTGCCGAGCAGATAGGCTGATTCGTTAGTAAGTGACCCGCCACCATACAGGCCTACCGAATCCAGGCCGTAGTTTTCTTGCGAACTGCGGATCTGCGCGGTGATGAGTTCATGGGCCTCTTCCCATGAGATTCTCTCCAGCACACCGTTCCGCCGGGCCATTGGATAAGCTAACCTTTCGCTGCTCAGCGCATGCTGGTATGCATGCATGCCCTTCACGCACAGCCTGCCTTCGGATGCCGCATTCGGCAGCCCGTTTACGGTATAGCGAGGGCGCTTATAAGGATCCTCTGGCTGCATCGACTGCTCGATCTCCATCTTGCACTGGACACTGCAGAAGGGACATTGGGACTGCATCACGAAGGTTGACGTTTCGGATGCTTCTGCCTTCCGACCTGGCATTTCATTCATTATTCTCATATAATCACCTGACCATTGCAGCCGATGCCGGCTGTTTATCATTCACGGATAACCGTTCCATCATAAGCCCCAGCCGGGCCAGAAGCCCGCTGCGTAAATCCGGATCAAACAGCATTTCACGCAGCTGAATGATTCCTTGGCGCTCCACCCAAGCATGCACTCGTTCCCCATAAGCGGCCGTCTCCCGGTACAGCATCAGCAGTGCAGCAGTCATATCTACTGCTCCTTCTGCGGACAATCCGGTACAGAGCAGCTCCCCTTCCCGCAGAAGGCGGCCATCCTGTCCGCCCACATACAGCTCATATCCCTCCGGCACACCCACAAGTCCGATATCCTTCGACAGCGTACCCGATGGATGCAGCGGACTGGAGGACACTGCAATTCTGACAGGGGCAGGCTGCTCCAGTCCGGCAACCCGCTTCTCAAGCTCAGCTCCGAGCCGCACCGAGTCCTGAATCGCCCCCTCCTCATAACCCAGGCCCCGGCAGGTCGCAACAGGGCCGATTGGATGGCCATAGGAAGCCGTGCGTACGGCTTCAGGCAGCAGTGGTTTCATTTCACCCGCCAGCTCAGGGCTAAGCCCCAGCAGATCCAGCCCGCCATCTGCGGACAGCTTGGCAAGCGGGACCTCGTACTGCTCCATAAGCTCAGCCAGCCTTCTCAGCTGCCTCGCATCCACGACTCCTCCGTAGAAGCGGGGCGACAAAACTATACTGCCGTCAGCAAGCTTCTCGCCGCCGCCAATGGAATACTCCCGTCCAAACACCGCTGTATAATAACGGATAGCTGGACGGCATACCTTGCACCCATGCAGCTCGTTCCATCCAAGAGCCGCCATTGCTTCCTCTGCGCCTGCCCACCCGCCGCTGCGGATCGCCTCTCTTGCCTGCCCGTCACTTAGCCCGGTACATCCGCACATCGGCGGCTGCCCGCCAGCCCCCGCTTCATCCGCATGCTCAAGCGCATACCGGAGAACGGCTTCGACCAGCGGCTTGCAGCCGCCGCAGGAGCCGGAGGCACGCGTGCATGCCTTTACTTCTTCAACCGTCTCCAGTCTTTCCTCCATAACCGCTGATATAATCGTTCCTTTGGTCACACTATTGCAGGAGCATACGGTGTCGGTATCCTTAAGTGCCGCTGCGGCATCAAGGCCTGAACCGCCCGCTCCAGCCGCGGCCTCCTCATCCAGCACCTTCGCGTCGGCACCCTGCTTAATATAATTCAGCCACTTGCTTCCCTCGCTGCTGTCACCGAACAGGACAGCCCCGGCAATCCTGCCGTTCTTAACGGTAACCTTCTTATACGTGCCCTTGATGCCGTTATACTGCTTCAGGCAGGTATCCACCTCGTTATCGCGAATTTCGCCAGCAGAGAACACCTCAACGCCTGATACTTTAAGCTGCGAATATAGGATAGAGCCTTTATAGCCGGGTGTCTCTTCCCCGCAGATTGCCTTCGCCAGCACTTTGCCCTGTTCGTACAGCGGAGCCACAAGGCCGTACACCATTCCTCTATGCTCGGCGCATTCCCCCACCGCATAGATGCCGGCTTCACTGGTCTCCATCCGGTCATTCACCACAATAGCCCGGTTAACCTCAAGACCACCCGTCTGCGCCAGCTTCACATTCGGCCTTACACCGACTGCCATGACAATCAGGTCCGCCGCAGCCTTCGAGCCGTCCCGAAACTGAAGACCCTCCGCCCGCTTCCGTCCATAGATTCGCTCCGTCTGCTTCTCCAGGAGAAACCGCATTCCCTGCCGTTCCAGCTCCCGCTGCAGCATCGTCCCCGACTCGGTGTCCAGCTGACGCTCCATCAGGTAGCCGTTTATATGAACAACATCCACTTCCATCCCCAGATTGAGCAGCCCCCTCGCTGCCTCCAGGCCAAGCAGTCCGCCGCCGATAACCGCTGCCTTGCGGTAGCCCGCCGCCGCCTCGATCATCGTCTCGCAATCCTTGATATCACGAAACGCTGTGACGCCCGGCTTATCAGCACCCGGCAGCGGCAGCATGAATGGAAGAGAACCGGTTGCCAAAATGAGTTTATCGTATGAAATGACCCTCCCCCGGTCCGTGGATACGGTCCGTCCAGCCCGATCAAGGCCCACCACCGTTTCCCCTGTCAGCAGATTAATGCCCCGCTCCCTGTACCACGACCAGTCGTGAGTGACGATATCCTCAATTCCCGTGTCTCCCTGCAGCACCTTGGACAGCATAATCCGGTTATAATTCGGATGAGGCTCTGAGCCTATGATCGTAATATCGAACCGTTCAGGCGCCAAGGCCAGTATTTCTTCAATACATCTGACCCCTGCCATCCCGTTGCCTACAAGCACCAGCCGCTGTTTCTCCATAACAATCCCCCTCTGTCAAAACGTAAGACAACCATCAAATACGGCAGGTTCCCTTACGTGTTCTGCGCATGGACATATGAGAAATGGAATATAAACTACTTCAATATGTTAACTAACATAACATTTAACCTGTAAAATAACTGTAACTCACTCGAATCAAATGCGCAAGACGCAAACGATGTAAATATACCGCTCACCATATAAGAATTATTTATCGCTTGCCCGTCCTGAGCCTCACTTGATCCCCGACCGCGGGCCAGGTACGAAAACCGCCGCGGGTCCGTTACCTCCCCCCCTGCCTTCCCTATACAATAGACACATGAAGAAAACAAACGGGCAATCAGTTCGACGCATGTGAAGCCAGCAACGCGCTGTTCCGCATGCAGCCGCTGATACTCTCAATAAGGAGCTGTGAATGTTATGAATAAACTGTACCGGTCACGCACGGACCGCAAGCTGTCGGGCTTGTGCGGGGGCATAGCTGAATGGCTGAAGATGGACGCCAGCTTCATCCGAATCATTATCCTCCTGACCACGCTCTTCAGCTTTGGCAGCATGCTGCTTATCTATATTGCCGCATCGGTCATTACGCCAAAGGCACCCGTGCTGCATATGAATACTGATTTTGACCCATTCAACGGATACCGCTATAACTAAAAAAACTGCCGCCCGTCCTGACAGGACCGGGCCTAACTTGAAGGAGTGAACTTTCAATGAGTATTTTGCAGCGATTGGTTGATGTGACGAAGGCAGCCGCGCATGAGGCGCTGAACAAGCTGGAAGACCCCGTGATGATGCTGAATCATTACAGCCGCCAGATGGAAGAGGAGCTTGAAGAAGCGCGGGCCGCTCTGGTCCGGGAGCAGGCGACCGTTCTGACGATGCAGCGGCGCGGCGAGGAGTATACACGTATGGCGGAGCATGCCGAGGCAGCCGCAGCAACAGCCCTCGCTGAAGGCCGTGAGCAGGACGCACGGGCTGCAATGAGTGACAAAATCGCCATAGCCGCCCAGGCTGAGCAGCATGTATTCTGGAAGGAAGAGGCTGCAAGGCGTGCAGCCGATCTGGAAGGCCGCATTCAAACTGCCGAAGCAGAGCTGCAGCGGATGCACGAGAAGCGCGAGGATTTGGTGCAGCGCGCCGGTAAGGCCGAGTTTTATCATCAGGCACCTTTCAGCCACAGCACATCTGGCGGCAGGGATGCGGTTCGCGGATTCCGGCGCATGGAAGAGAAAATCATCCAGCGCGAAGCTGAAGCCGAGCAAATTCGCGCTTTCCGCCCGGGTGAAAGCTATTCCGCTCTAAGCCCTTACCATTCCGCTTACCGGAGCGCTGAGGCTGATCAGAGAGACAGCAAGATAGACGGAGAGCTCGAGAAGCTTCGTCAAAATCTGGCCGCCGCCGAGAACTCCACACGTTAGCACAGCTATTCTTTAGCTATATTCCACAGGCCGTTCCCAAACCGGGAACGGCCTGTTTGATGCCCTCATCCTCCTATATACCCAAGACCAGCGCATTAATTATTATCGCAACCCTATGATCGATCCCATTGAAATAGGAAGACAGGTGGTAGATAATAGAAGTTAAAAAACGACAGGAGACTCGGTATGACATTGTTGAGAGCTGAAGATGAGCTTCAACTTTACAAGAATGCCTTCCAGCAAGATTGGACAGGTAAAGCCATCGTTGATCTGAACGGCCGCTGGCTGATGGTCAACCACTCCTTTGCAGCCTTGATAGGCTGCAATCTGAATGATTTACACCAGTCGGACTTTTTCGCAGTCTTCCCGGTCCGGTTCCATCATCTTCTCCGTCCGGGACGCGCGAACAATCAATGGATTGAGCACAAAGACCTATACACCTCTCCATCCGGTTTTGTGAAGCAGCTATCGATCCGTGTCCGGAGAAGCCTTGGCGGCAGCGGTTCCCCCTATTCGCTCGTTCAGTTAATCGAGCATAACATGCTTCCCCCCGTCAGCAGAGAGCAGCAGATAATTGCCATGCAGTCCCACATCATGTCCGCCGTCCGGGAGGGCGTCTATGCTTACCATCAGGAAGAAGACCTAATGGTCTGGAACGAAGCGGCTGAGCTGCTGACCGGATACCCGGCTGAGACCGTCCGTTCAATTGGATTCCATTCATGTATACACGCAGAGGGACCAAACAGCCCTCCGGTGCCCGAAGAGGCATGCAGCGTTTGCCAGGCCATGAAGCAGGGGATGAACAGCGGCAAGATGGAAGGACATTTTCGAAGAGCCGACGGCACCACCTTCCCCGTGGAATATATGGCTGTACCGTTCAACGGCGACGGCAGAACCGGAAGCATCCTGACCTTCTCCGATATTACTGAACAGAACCGGTCGAAGGACCTCATTATGCTGTCGGAGAAGCTCTCTATAGCCGGGCAGCTTGCTGCCGGAATAGCCCATGAAATACGAAATCCGCTGACTTCGTTGAAAGGCTTCTTAAGCCTGCTGCAGTCCGGCGCGTCTTCTCCCACGAAACGCGATACCTATATTACCATTATGAATGATGAACTAAGCCGGATTGAACATATTTCCAACGAACTCCTCATGCTGGCCAAGCCAAGAAGTGTACAGTTCATCCGCAGCCGGATAAGCATCCTGATCGACCAGGTGATCTCCCTACTGCAGCCTCAGGCTGTCCTTAAGAATGTTGAGATCTTCATCATGCCCGGCCACGGCCCTTATTTCGTATACTGTGATGATAGCCAGATTAAGCAGGTGATGATTAATTTAATGAAGAATGCTATGGAATCCATGCCAGGAGGAGGGACGATTCGTGTAACGCTTGAAGCCGATGAATGCTGCGTGTATATCAGAATCGCTGATGAGGGTACCGGAATACCTGCAGACAAGCTGGATAAGCTTGGACAGCCCTTTTATTCAACCAAGGAGAAGGGAACCGGGCTCGGGCTGATGGTAAGCTATAATATTATCGAGAACCACAATGGCAGCATTGAGGTCACAAGCGAGCTTGGCCATGGAACGGTATTCACGGTCGTCCTGCCGCGTGCCGACAGGATTACAGCCTGCTGACCTGGTGAGCCTATACCCCTGACCGAGATGGCAGCCAGCTGCGATGGCTGACCGTGTAATTTTGTTATACAATAGTACTATAACCCAAGCGAACGCCACCCATGTTACGCTGCAGCGAGGTGATTCTAGAGATGAACGACCTGAAGGAAGCATATGAACGGCTGGGCCTTCCCGACACAGCGACGAAGGAAGAGGTCGAGAAACGGTACACCCTGCTGCTCCGGCAGTCACGTGCCAGCCAGACACAGCAGGACGATGCCGCGGGCGGCGGCTTCTCCGAAGTGACCAAGGCCTACCGTACGATTCTGGAAGCAGAGAACCGCAAGGCCGTGGAAGACATCAACCAGCAGCAGTACGGCAAATACAAGAGATTTGCAGGTACCGCCGAGAAGGTCGATCACTTCTTCAGCTACTACAAGTTCCATGTGATCGGAGCCATAGCCGTAATAGCCATAATTATCTACGGGGTCAACACTTATATGGACAACAAGGCCGAGCAGGAACGTCTTGCCAGCCTTCCGCCCGCGGCCCTGACCGCCTCCCTCTTCGGAGAATTTTATATGGAAGACGGCAGCCAGCAGACAGAGCCGCTTAACGAAGCCCTGCTCGCCCAGTTCCCGGAGTGGGAGCGGGTGGAAACGTCAATCCTTAATTTCTCCATGGATGCACGCAGCGAGATGGACATCGCCATGCAGCAGAAGGCGGTCATCCAACTGGCAACAGAGGATCCTGATGTGTACATTATGGACCGCTCCATCTTTGACTGGATGGTGCGCAACGATATCCTCGCCAGCCTGGATGAATATGCAAGCGGGGCATGGAGTGAGCTTCTGCCGGAAGGCGCTGCCCTTAAGGCCGCAACCCAGGATAATCCCACCGAGCATGTATACGGCATAGCTCTTGGCAGCAGCCCAATGACCAAGCAGCTGCCACTGCATATGAAGGAGTTCATTGTCGGAATCCGGATCGACGCCGGCAATAAGGATAACGCCCTTCACCTGATCGAAACCTATCTGCAGGCAGGACAGAGTTCAGCAGACTGACTAATCATCCAGCCGAATGAGAGGCAGTGTCATACAGTGGATGCCTCCGCCCATTTTATATATCTCGGAGACATCTACCGGCACAACCTCCACTCCGTTTTCCTGCAGCAATCTGCGAGTCCGGACACCTGAAGCCGGAAATATGACCCTGCCTGGCCGAACGGCCAGGCAGTTTATCGTTAGCAGCGGGTCTTCCGGGTCTACATGGATAAGCTTGATTCCCAGATCCTGAAGATGAGTAAGGAACCAATAAGGCAGCAGATCCCTATTGATCAGTGCCTTGTCCCGGTCCACCATCATGAAGGCCTCATCCAGATGAATCTTGCCTGCCGGCATATCGACCGTCAGCAGCTCGATATGCTGAATGCTTAGAAGATTACGAAGCTGCTCGATCCCAGCCTGATTAAAGCGTTCAGATCTGCCCACGACAGCCAGGTTGGCATGAATCATCGAGAAGCTGCCTCCCTCCGCGAAAGCACTGCCCTGTGTAAGACCGAGTATGGGCACCCCTAGCTTTGTCAGAGTTTCCATTGCAAATCTAGTCTCGCCTAGCCGCAGATACAGCGCAAACCTCCCCATAATAATCCCGCCCGGAACCACCATGCCGAGGTCCCGGGTATACAGCCGGTCGGGCAGCAGATGCGACACCCCTTCCAGATGAACGACCTCAACCCCTTCCGCACGCAGGGCTTCGACCAGCTTGTCATGCTGCTCTTGAGCAAGCTGCAAATCCGGCTTATCCATTCCATTCGAGCTGCTCATTCTCCCGGCAACATTCTTAAGCAGTAGCGAGCTGGCTTCCACCTCATACCGTTTACGGTGCAGCTCCAGAATTTCATGACCCGGACGATGTACGAGCACCCTCCTTAATGTTCCGGTCGGGTGACGAAGCCCCCACCTCTCTCCCCAAAGCAGCTTGAGCAGCTCTTCGTCATGGAACGGCTCCTTGACCTCAAGCTCGGAGAACAGCCGCTCATTATCAAACATCGCTTCTCACACCTCTCTTCTCTCTTCCCCCTTACTATGTCCCACATATAGGAAATTAATTAGAGCACATGCGGCGCCTCCCTGGCAGCAGGGTCACAAAAAAACAGGCTCCCCGGGACGAGGGATCATCCCGGCAAAGCCTGTACCTTACTGCTTATGCAGCTGTTTGATTGCTAGATGGAAATCGACTTAATCAGATCCTTGAGCTTATCCGCCGACTTGTGCAGCAGCGCCTTCTCCTCGTCTGTGATCGCGATCTGCATCACCTCGCGTACCCCCTGGCGGTCCACAATACAAGGTACGCCAAGGTAAACATCCGATATCCCATGATAATCCTTCAGCAGCGTCGATACATTCATAACGGCCGATTCATTGCGAAGAATAGCCGTACAGATGCGATCAAGGGCAAGCGCGATTGCATAGAAGGTTGCGCCCTTGGCATTAATAATCTGGTAAGCCGCATCTCTTGTGTTCGTGAAGATCTCCTGCTTGGCCTCTTCATCCAGCTGCAGCTCCGTACCTGCAATATTCGCCAGACTCCACAGCGGCAGCTCGGAATCCCCATGCTCTCCCACGATATGGGCATGTACGCTGCGCGAGTCAATCTGCAGCTTCTCGCCGATGAGGTAACGGAACCGGGCACTGTCAAGCAGGGTCCCCGAGCCGATTACGCGATTAGTCGGCCAGCCTGACTTCTTCCAGGAGAAGTAACTCATGATATCGACCGGGTTGGAGGCGATCAGCAGTATACCGTGATCGTTGTATTTCAGCACTTCATCAATGATGCTCTCGAATATGCCGACATTCCGCTTCAGCAGATCGATTCGCGACTCGCCTTGGCGCTGGGCAGCACCAGCTGTAATAATCACGATATCAGCCGTAGCACAATCCTCATATGTACCTGCCCATACCTTGGTCTGGCCGACGAACGGCAGCCCGTGGTTCATGTCGAGCGCATCCCCAACCGCCTTGTCCCGGTTAGCGTCAATCAGCACCAGTTCATCCATGCGGCCTCTGAGCAGCAGCGTATACGCGGTTGTAGAACCCACTGCACCTACCCCGATTACAACAATCCTCGTCTTCTTCAATGTTCCTGCTCCTCTCCGAATGGTTTGTTAACGTAGTAATACATATAGCCCATGAATACAGCCCCGCCGATCAGATTACCAAGGGTAACCGGGATGAGATTATGAATAACACCCGCATACGAAATGGTCCCCGGATGGTTGAGCACCAGTGCAATGGCAAATGTACACATGTTGGCGATACTATGCTCGTATCCCGAGATGAAGAAGCAGAATACGAACAGCATCATGGCAAACATCTTCGCCCCGTCCGCCTTCATGGACATTGGCACGAAGAACGCCAGGCAGACAAGCCAGTTACAGAGGACTGCCCGGAAGAACAGCTCCATCGTCGGGGCGTTCATCTTCTTGTCCACCACACTGAAGAGAAAGCTGTTGACGGTCGTATCATTGAACAGCCCCGTCAACCAGATCAGCAGGGCGAAAGCGACGGCGCCCAGAATATTACCGCCGTAGCTCATTCCCCACAGCTTGACAACCTCCGCCCACTTAAGCTTCTTCCGCAGTGCGGCGAACGTGAAGTAGAAGGTATTGCCGGTGAACAGATCGCCGCCCCCGTAGGAAATCAGTATAATAGCTGCACCGAAGGTAATCGCCGCCATCGGGTACGTGAAGGGCGAATGCTCGGTGTAGAAGAAATTCCCTGTCTTGAAAGCAACGATGACGCCAAAGCCGATAAACATGCTGGCCAGCATGGACCTCAGCAAGTAGTTGATCTTGCTGTGCCGGTAAATGCCATGCTTCTTGAGAGCCAGCTTCTCTACATTCATTAAAGGTTGATGTTCCATTATTTCCTCCCATTTCCATGCCGATACGAATGCTGTTGGCATCCCTTGCGGATACCATCCCGATTATCGCCAATCCCTGGTTGGAAAGGTATGATTCAGATCACACTGCAAGCGAAAACGAGCCAGGACAACTCTTCCCATCTCTTGAGTAGCAAAATTTGGTCCTATCATACCATATTCGCCTGCAGTTCGCCAAAGGTCAGATCTTCACATCACTCTCAAATATACAGGCTTCATAAGGACGCAGCTCTACGCTCCCGCTCTTCAGGTCAATATTCGGCTTGTCTTTATAATTTCCCAGGACCAGACCAGGGCCGCTGTCCCCCCCTATAAACGCCGGCACGCTGAAAGTCCCGCTCTCTTCCGCGTGATTCAGCATTACCGTCCATCGGACATCATCAAGCGTACGATGGTAGACATACAGATGCGGATCATCGCCGCTGATGTCTTCGAATTCCCCGTATACCATGACAGGATGCTGCTTGCGCAGCTCGATCAGGTCGCGGTAATAGTAGTAAACCGAGTCCGGATCGGCAAGCGCCTGCTCCACATTAATCGACCGGTAGTTCGGATTGACTCCTATCCATGGCTCCCCTTCCGTAAAACCAGCCTGCGGCGCATCCGACCACTGCATCGGTGATCGGGAATTGTCCCGGCTCAGAGGCTGCAGCGAACGGAGAACTGCCGCCGGATCTTTACCAAGCCCTACCTCCTCGGCATACCGGTTGCGCATCGCAATATCCTGGTAGTCGCCGATTGAATCGTACCTTACGCCGGTCATGCCGATCTCTTCGCCCTGATAGACATAAGGAATGCCGGGCAGTGTGTGGATCAGCGTCGCCAGCAGCTTGGCCGATTCGACCCGGTACTTTCCATCGTTGCCGTAACGCGTCACCTGGCGGGCATGATCGTGGTTGTTCAGGAAATGCGAGTTGACACCGCGGTCCTGGAGAGCCGCCGCCCAGGTACGCTGAATACGCTTGTAGCGGGGCATGTCCCACTCCGGCATTTCATCCGCCACTTCAAAGTGGAACAGCGTATGCAGCTCACTCCGCTCCTCATCCACGAACAACGGCCCATTCTCCGGTGTGGCATACGCAATTTCACCAACGGTCATCATGTCATAGCGGCTGAACACCTCGCGGTTCATCTCCTGCAGGTAGTCGTGCAGGCCCGGATTGTGTGTCAGATAGCGGATATCATGCGGGTCCTCCGCGTCGCGGTACTGCTCCGGCTTGGCCAGCAGCGCCAGCGCATCCAGCCGCAGCCCGTCGATTCCCTTATCGAGCCAGTATCGCAGCATCCGGTACATCTCTCCCCGCACCTCAGGGTTGGCCCAGTTCAGATCGGGCTGTTCCACGGCGAAGGAATGCATGTAATACTGGCTGGTCGCTTCATCGTACTCCCAGCAGGACGGATTGAAATAGGACCGCCAGTTGGTCGGCGGCTGATGAGCCGGGCCATCCTTCCAGATATACCAGTCGCGCTTGGGATTATCCTTCGAGGACTTGGACTCCAGGAACCACGGGTGCAGATTCGAGGTGTGATTAAGGACGACGTCCATCATCAGCTTCATCCCCCGCTTATGCACCTCGGCGAGAAGCTCCTCAAAGTCCGCCTCGTCTCCCGCCTTTGGCATGATCCCGTAGTAGCCGGAAATATCATAGCCGTTATCCTTATCCGGCGATTCATTGAAGGGGTTCAGCCACATCATTGTGATGCCGAGTGAGCGGATGTAGTCCAGCTTGCGGATGACGCCCCGCAGGTCGCCATAGCCGTCTCCGTTCGTATCATAGAAGCTTCTCCAGTAGACCTGATAAACGACCGATTCCTTCCACCATACCGGCTTTCCAAGCATGGGCTTGCCTCCTTAACAATAGGTAGTAATCTGTTTACTCCTTATAAGATTGCCGTCCAGCCAATAACGCTGGTTATCTTAAGACAGGGCTGCTGCCGCTCCTGCGGCAGCAGCCCTGTCAGCCCGCGGCGCGGGTCAGATTCCCCTTAAATCTCCTTACCCTTTGACCGATCCGCCAAGCAGGCCGCGGACAAAGTAACGCTGCAGCGCAAAAAATACGGCGAGCGGCATCAGCATGGAGATGAAGGCTGCCGCTGTCAGCAGATGCCAGTCATTGCCCCTGGAGCCGACAAGGTTGGCAATCTTCATAGACATGACCTGTACATTCGGCTGGCTGCCTAGGAAGATAAGCGACACCAGATAGTCATTCCACACCCACAGGAACTGGAAGATACTGATGGAAGCCAGCGCCGGCACGGACAGCGGCAGAATCAGCCTGCTGAATATGGTGAAGTTCGTGGCCCCGTCCATGAAGGCCGATTCGAACAGATCCTTCGGCAGCTGGCTGATCGAGTTGTACATGAAATAGGTGATCAGCGGCAAGCCAAATGCCGAGTGCGCCAGCCATATGCCGAAGTAGGTTCCGTTTAATCCCAGCGACGTATAATCCCGCAAAATCGGGATCAGAGCTACCTGCAGCGGCACCACCAAGAGCGCAATAATAATGATGAAGAACAGCTTGCGCCCCGGGAAGCGCAGCCAGGCGAAGGCGTAGGCCGCGAAGGAAGCAATGAAGATCGGGATGACTGTCGCCGGGACCGTAACCGCAAGCGTATTCCAGAACGACTGGGACATGCCGCTGCCCTGCTCCGTCTTCGTGCTGCCGTCCGGCATCGTGATCTGGTAGCTCTTCCCCCCCAGAACCGTCTGGTAGTTCTGCAGCGTGAAGTCCGTCATCATAACCCACTGCTTCTCCTGCACGCTGATCGTTCGCGCACGGCGGTTTTCCCAGATCAGCCGGCTCCCGTCCTGAACTACACCTGTGCGCAGCTGGGCATCACTGAACGTGACTCCGTTTACCGCAATCGGCTGGCGAAGATCGGTTTCCCGGTCCAGCGTGATCGTATCCACAGCCGCCCAGTCGCGGTGGGGAACGATTTTCCACCAGCCCGTCTGCAGAATATCCGCCGCAGGCCGGAATGAGGAAATCAGCAGCCCCAGTGTAGGCACGAACCAGATGATACAGATTACCGCAAGCACGGTGTTAATCAGCCATCTGGAGCCGCGCGGTCCTTTTTTACGCATATTAGAAGCCCCCTTCTCTCCGGAACTGCCGCAAATTGATCATGATTACCGGTATAACGGCAATCAGCAGCACAATCGCAAGCGTGGACCCGTAGCCCGCATTCTGGTACATGAACAGCTGCCTGTAGAACTGGGTCGCCACAACCTCTGTATCGTACTGGCCGCCGGTCATGATCATGACGACGTCGAAGATTTTCAGTGTAAAGACGATAATGGTGGTCGTCACCGACAGCAGGGTACCTGATATGTAGGGAATCATGATTTTGAAGAAAATCCGGACCTCCCCGGCCCCGTCCATCCGCGCCGCCTCCAGCATGTCCTCCGGAATGCTCTTGATCGCCGCCGAAAAAATAACCATTGCGAATCCGGTCTGCATCCAGACCAGTATGGCAATTAGGAACAGGTTGTTCCAAGGCTGAATCATACTGATCCATGCCTGCGGTTCTCCGCCCATCGCCACTACAATCGCGTTCAACAGGCCAATCTGCTGCTGTTCCGGCTGATAGTAATAGATGAACTTCCAGATTACACCCGCTGCGACAAAAGATATGGCCATCGGCATAAAGATGATCGCCTTGGCCAGCTTCTCAAAGCTGCTCCGGTCTGCCAGAATGGCAATCAGCAGGCCAATGCTGACACACAGAATCGTACCGACGAATACCCACAGCAGGTTATTGCGCAGCGCGGTTGCAAGCAGGCGGTCTGTAAAGACGGCCGCGTAATTCGATAACCCCACAAAGTTCTGGGACCCGGCATCCAGGAAGCTCAGATACAGCGTCCGCAGCGTAGGCAGCACCAGCAGCCAGCCCAGCAGCAGGACAGCCGGACCAATGAACACAAAAGGCAATATTCTCCGCTTCCATTGGTCCGGATACTGCTCAACTACCCAGTTAAGTGAGTAGTAAATGGAGTAGATCCCGAGCGCTCCCCAAACGACGGCAATGACCGCATTCAATACAGGAGGAAGTCCCGAATCACGAAAAAACAAAAAGATCAGCCAATGGACCGCGATATTCAGCGCTGGCACAAGCACGGACAGCAAGAGCAAACGCAGAGTATTGCCTTTTCCCTTCTTCACCTGCACTTCCATTGTTACAATCCCCCCTGACTTATAAACCGAGAGCCTATTTGTGTGTAGTAAAAAGCGGGAGGACGGCCAGCCGCACACGGTCCGGCTGCCTCCCGCCAGCTCTAAATCCAAGTTACTTCCAGCCGGTCTGGATCTGCTGCATCGCCTGATCCAGGTCTGCCGTTCCGCTGACATAATCCGTCATGCCCTTCCAGAACGTACCCGCCCCTACAGAGCCGGGCATCAAGTCGGAGCCGTCGAAGCGGATCGTATCCGCTGTCTGCAGGAATTCAGCCATCCGGCGTTCCTGTTCATTCGGATACCAGGCAGGATCGGCATCGTTCATTGGCGCTGTCACACCACCTGACTGAATCCATGTCTTCAGCGACTCGGCTGTCGTGAAGAACTCCATAACCGCACGCACTTCCGGGCGATCATTGAACATCGCGTAGATATCACCGGAAATCAGCGCAGGCTGGCCGTACTCGGCATCAATCGGCGGCAGCGGGAACCAGTCATAGTTCTCTGCTGACAGACCTTCCGGGAAGAAGCTTGTGATAAACCCGGCCTGCCGGTGCAGCCAGGCTTTCGGCGGATTGTCAAACAGCGGCCGGACTGCATCACCGAACGAAGTCGTTGCGATCGCTTTACGGCCGCCATACACATAGTTATCATTGAACCAGATATCGGACATCCGCTTCACCGCGTTCTTGACAATGTCATCGGTGAACGGCAGCTCTCCCGCTACCCACTTGTCATAATTCTCCGGTGTAGTGGTTCGGAGCATGATATCCTCGAGCCAGTCGGTCGCCGGCCAGCCTGTGGCCGCACCGCTCTCAATGCCGATGCTCCAGGCCGGATCGCCGTCCTGTGCGATCTGGTCCGTAAGAGCCATCAGCTCATCCCAGGTGGTCGGGACCTTGTAGCCCGCCGCTTCGAACTCCGGCTTGTTATACCACACAAGGCTCTTCACACTGCTCCGTGCCCAGACACCGGCCATGACATCACCACTCGGTCCCGGCATGGACGCCATATCAAGCCAGCTCTGATTATATTGGCGGTTCAGGTGCTCCTCGCTCATGAACGTGCTGACATCAATCACCTTGCCGTCCTTCACGAACCCTCTAAGCAGCCCTGGCTGCGGAAAGTCGGCGATATCCGGCGCATTGCCGCCGTTAACCCTTACCGAGATCGTCGCTTCGAACTCCTTCGAGCCCTCATACGCGATGTCAATGCCGGTCGTCTCCTCGAAGGCCCGGATGCTCTCCGTGAACTTCACTTCGTCCGCGTCCGTGAATGGTCCGAACATCGTAACCTTTGTCCCTTTGAAATCACCGTTGTAAGCTTGCTCAAGCGCAGATCCGGCAGGTGCATTGTTGCCGCCTGTATTGGTCTGCGGATCGTTCGTTCCTTGATTGCCGCCGTTCTGGCCCGCATTGTTGTTGCCGCCGCAGGCGGATACGATCATGGCCAGAGCCGTAAGGAGAATAAAGGCAGACAGGACCCGGTTTCTTCTTCCTGATTTCATACGCTCAACCCTCTCTCTTATTGAATGGACTTGGTTCTGTATTCTCACGCTTCGTTAGGGAGCCAACAGACCTGTGGAACCCTCACCTCCTTTAAAATGCCAACAAATGAAATTTTTTATCCCCCGCAGCCTGAGAAATTAACCTGACGTCTTCCAAGGTTAGCGGTGCCGTAATGCCAGCAAGCTTCAGCCGGCTGCGCTGACAGGCAGACGCGCCAAAAAGCAGCACGCCGCCAATCGCTCTGCGCTGCTGCCGATAGCCATGCCTTAGGTCCCTAATGCTTATGTCCACCTGTCCGTAAATATTCCGGAGCAGGCGTGTTATACCAGCTTTCGGCAACAAAAAAGTCTGTATGAGACTGCTCTGAAGCAGTCCTATACAGACGTTCGCTGCTGCCCTCGCGGGCGCTGAATATATTAGATAGCGGGCATGACATTGCCGCCGCTGACTGGAATATAAGCACCGGTAATATAGCCGGAGAGATTGGAGGCCAGGAAGGCGACGACATTAGCAATTTCCTGATCCGTCCCCCGCCGCTTCAGCGGCACATTCCGTTCATAAGCTTCGTTCCGCTCCGTGTTCCGCTCACGGTCCCGGTCGCTGACCGTCCAGCCCGGCGCAACCTGGTTGACGGTAATCTGATGCTCCCCAACCTCGCGTGCGAGCACACGGTAGACACCATCCATACCCCGCTTGCCCGCCACATAGGCAGACTGGCCTTCGAAGTTCTGCAGCACACATTCGGTGTTGATGCCGATCAGCCGTCCGCCCGCTCCTCGCTCGATCATAGACGGGATGAAGGCTTTGGCAAGATACACGTTCTGCATGACGCAGGATTCGAACTGGCTGATATAATCCTCGGGGGCCTGCTGCAGAACGGTGGTCCACTCGTATTGAATGACCGCGTTGGCCACGACAATATCGACTGTCCCTATCTCCCGCTCCACCTGCTCCCGCATCGCCTCTACGGCCTCGGCTTTCGTAATGTCAGCCTGGACAGACATTGCCCTGCGGCCCATGGCTTCAAGCTCCCGCTGCAGCTCTGCCGCCTTGTCCGCATTGCGGTTGTAGTGAATGATAATATCCGCACCGGCGGATGCAAGCGTACGCGCCATAACCCGGCCCAGATCACCGGTCGCACCGGTAATCAGCGCCGTTTTACCGGATAAGTCGATCGACAGCATCGTCTAACCACTCCCCTAACTTTCGGATGTTATTCTGCTGCGATCGCGCGGATCTCCTGCAATGCGGCTTCATCCAGCGCAACCTCTGCGGCAGGCAGGATATTCAGAATATGCGATGGCTTACGGACACCAACAATCGCGCTTGTCAGTGCCGGATGAGCCAGCACATAAGCTACCGCCAGCTGCGGCAGCGTGATATCGTAACGTTCCGCAATGGCCTTCAGACGGTTGGCCTTGTCCACATTCTTCCGCAGCCCCTCACCGGTATGCGCCGCCGAACGGGAACGCCAATCGCCTTCGTCGAAAGTCGTATCATACGTATAGTTGCCCGAAAGCAGCCCCGATGTCAGCGGGCTGTAAGAGACTACCCCGATCCCCTTCTCCTGGCAGAACGGCAGAAGCTTCTCTTCCACTGCCGGACGCAAAATCGAATAAGGCGGCTGCAGAGAGTCTACATGACGGACTGTAAGCGATTTCTCCAATAACGGCACGTCGTAGTTGCTTACGCCGACATAGCGTACTTTGCCATCCTGGACAAGCTTGTCCATCGCCCGCATCGTTTCCTCCGCTGGCGCATTCGTCATCGTATCCGGCCAGTGCATCTGGTACAAGTCTATGTAATCTGTGCCCAGACGCTTCAGTGAAGCCTCCGCTTCCCGAAGGATTGAATCATAGGTGCCGTTGCGGGTCACATTCTTATCCTCGTCCCACACCAGTCCGCACTTGGTAGCCAGTACAACCTTGTGACGGTCGCTGCCGAGCGCTCTGCCAATCACTTCCTCCGAATGACCGAGGCCGTATACAGCTGCCGTATCATAGAAGGTAACGCCTTGATCGAGCGCTGCTCTTACACTCTCTACAGACAGCTCATCATCCTGCGAGCCCCAGCTGCTCGCCCAGCCCGATCCTCCAATTGCCCATGAGCCAAAGCCGATCACCGAAATCTCAGGTCCGTTCTTGCCAAGCTTGCGGTACTTCATCATTGGTTCACTCCTTCTTCGGATAGGTACGTATCCATTATAGGAGATATTACCTTCAAGCTAAAGACGTGAAGCCGGGTAGTGTTACTAACCTGAAGTATACTAAGCTATATAGACGTTCTATTCTCAATGTTATAGATAGTTCCATTAGCAAACTCAAACACCTCATCACACAGCAGCGAAATATCTTCTTGAATATGGCTTGTTAAAAGAATTGTTTTTCCTTTGTTCTTTTCCCTAACCAGTAAGGAACGTATGAGCTCAACTCCATCCCTATCTAAACCGTTAAATGGTTCGTCAAGAATGAGCACCCTTGGATTCTCCATAATCGCTTGGGCAATAGCCAGGCGCTGCTTCATTCCAAGTGAATACTTCTTTACCGGTTGATTGTTGTCAGGATCTAACCCAACCGTCACAAGGGTCTCACGTATTTCTTTTACTCCAACTCTTCTTCTTAAAGACGCTAAAAGGGCGAGATTTCTCATACCTGTGTACTGATCCAAAAAACCCGGTTGCTCAATTATTATTCCGGTGTCTTGAGGGAAATCTACTTTCTTACCTATTTTGTCCCCTAAAATCTCGACCTCTCCTTGATCAGGCGTCAAAAATCCACATAACACTTTGAAAAGAACGGATTTCCCTGATCCATTCGGTCCGATGAAACCATATATTTGCCCAGTCGGAAGAGCAAAGGATACGTTATCAAATATAATACGCCCTCTGAACTTTTTTGACAGGCGATCAATTTTCACTGCATACCTTTCCACACTGCTCACTCCCTCGTTAGTCAATCAATCTCTAATATTACAGCCCGTTTATTACTAAAAATTAATTTTCCGACAACTATAGTAACTATCAAATTAACTAGGTAAAACAATGTTAGAGAGAGGTTGGGCTCTATAGAAGACAAAACATTTGTTTTTGTAAGATAAACATTCTGACCAATTGGAAATAAGAGCTTTGGAAAGATGAAATGTGAAATATATATAATTCCTATAAAAACAATACTAACATGAAATTTCTTTGTTATCTGAGTGATGATTATTTGTATAAGTGAAATGGTATAGGTCCCAATAATTTGCACACATATTATGTTTACGATAATCTGATAGATCGAATAAGTCCTACTACCACTTAGTTCCATCATACTATTCAACGGGAATTTTAATGCAACCATTCCAAATAGGCCAACATTATAAGTAATAAAATATATAACAACAAATATTAGAATGCTAAGAAAATGCGAGAAATAATACTCATATTTGTTATTAAGACGAATTAGGTAATGTTGTGCTTTAGCTCCCATATTGCGTAACAGATAGAGCTCCAAAAACACACTAAACATCAAGTAGGGAAAGATACTAACAAGCAATTGCATAATAGCAACTTTGTATTCTGGGTATCCCCCGTAATTGAAGATCACCGCATCCAGGAGTCCAAAATTATCGAACGTTTTGGAAAATAGCAAGTAGATCATACTTATAGTAAGCGGCCAAACAATAAAGATAAACAACTGGCGGTAAGATTGTTCGAGATGATAAGATAAGACAATTCGGATAATATTTCGAACAGTAATTAATAATCAGCCTCCTTAACCAACCACATTGAAACACTAATAAATGCCAAGACAATCACTGAAAGGGGAAGATTTGATTGAGCAAGAAACCATGTCAAGTTGTAGCTGCTTTCATAGTGAAACACATATAAGTTGCTTATATCAATCGAACGTAAAATCGGCACGTTTCCAATTTTCATGACAATGTTTAAAGCCAAGTAAGTAACAACAACTACTATACTAATGGTATGGCTTCTGCGTCTAGTTATACATTGAAGACTAATATATAGTGCGCTGATGAACAACAAACCAATAAAAAACCTAACAGCAAATAATAGCACCGCTTGTTTAGGTAACAAATTTAAGTAGAATAACGTGTACATGTCATTACCGTCCAATGTATACTCGCTCCAAGCATCACCATTTCCCCATATACCTGCTACCTGCATACTGACTCCATACGTTGCACATGTATAAACAATACTCCACAATAAAACTGCAACAAACTTGGCAAAGAGCCAGTTTCTCTTTAGACGTAATGAAGGAAGAATATATTGCATAATTGGTCCATCATTAACTATATCCATTACAATAACAATATAAACAGGAATTAGAAAAAGATAGTGGAAATAGTGATTGCCGTAAGTAAAAAAGAAACGATTCCAACCATTGGCACTTGAAGGGTAAGAATTTATACACATCATTAAAATTGGGACAACAGCCGACAATACAAGGAGAGACCACGTCCTAAAACTCCTAACAATTATCTTGTTTAAAAAAAGTATATATCGTCGAATTATTACGCTATCCATATTTATTTACCATTCTATAATTAATATAGTATAAAGATATCCCCAAGACTAACAGCCCAATTATAGCCAGCGAAAAGTCACCCAAACTATAGTTAGTACTGCTCATAAAGTTATACAGATTGGTCAACGCATATCTGTTCATTGTTTCATTGTTTGAAATGATGATGTCATATGTTAAATAACAGCCGAATGGAATAACGTATGCCAATATGGTTTTTGTAAAAAATGAACTTATACCATAAGCAAAGCCCGCGAAAGCAAATCCAATTAAGAAATGGACACCAAAAATGAATAATATATAGAGGTCGGGAGTTTCGGTAAACAGATTACTATATAGACCTTCGGGATGGAAAGTGAATGGTTCAAGAACTTTATTTCTCGCTAACAGAGTGAGAAATATATAGTACACAAGCTCGGGTAAAAGCAAAGCTATGCCTCCGGCTAGGCAGTTTACCAGGAATTTGATAACTCGATACTTCCTCTCTCCCACTCTAATTATCTGTAAGTAATGATACTTGCTATTTTTTTCTTGAATATAAGATGCTGTGAAAGGAAGCACAGCTGCGAATATAAAGATAGTTTGCATATAGATATAACTCTGTGTCCAAATATGATATTTGTTTTTCCCAAACTCATGGATTTTCTCGAGCCCTTGGTCACTCAAATCCGTGGCATCTGAATCAATAAACACGCTGGTAGAGAGCAGAGTATTGTAGGCCGATAAATACAGTAAACAAAGAGATACAAGAATCACAGACAGCATTCGAATATTCATTAATGCCCTGCGAAGTTCGCTTAATAACATAGGATCACCTGAAGGCTATATTTTTAATGAACATTCCCCGCCGCATCATAAATGCAGCGGGGAATGCTTGCGGGATTAATAAGAATCAGGATTCCAAGCCCCTGTAACATTATAAGTATTATACCAACTTCCATCATCTGTGTAAGCTTTTAGTCGGTATTTTTTGTTAATTGCCATTCCGTAATTTTCAAATACATGCGTACCGGAAGTCTTCGTAGTGAAGACATCTGTCCTTTGTTCATCCTCAGAATTAACAACCAAAAAGTTCATACGCACTTTAGACTCTACAGAGGAGACTTTAACCACCGGTGATTCATCTGTTGTAAACTTATACGCTTCACTAGAGTGGGCAGCACCATGCCATAATCCAGTATTCATGTCAAATTTGAATTTGTAGTTATAAGCGTAAGCGGCGGAACTCCCCAATACAGCAAGTGCTACAACTCCTAAAGCAATTGTCTTTTTGAGCATAGCTGTACAGCACCTCCTTTCCTCATAATTGAGGTAGTGATTTATGATTTTAATCTACATACAAATCATTCAGTATGTAAAAAAAACCAACAACCTCATATAAAAGGATACATTTTACAAAAAATAGGTACAGTTTCTAAGTTACCATTTTTATGGGTAATTTTTCCTATTATATAAATCATCGTTCTGGAATTGAGTGGAGCGCATGAAGTTTCTACTCCAAAGTCGGACCCTATATATGTTAAAACTCAACTTTTAAAGGCTTTTTCCTCTTTATCCCTCCACACCACATACGACTCTTCAACATCCATAAGGAAAATGCTTGTTATCTCATCATGAGTCCATCCGTTCGTGGCCACGAGTGAATCCATCGCCAGGTGAAATGCCGCTCCGAACCGGTCCGTTACACGCCCCCCTGCTTCGGTCACAATGAGACTGCCTGCCGCTGCATCCCAAGGGTGGAGCCCCCGGTGCCAGAAGCCGGTCAAACGGCCGCAAGCAACCCAACAGAGGTCAAGGCTCGCCGCTCCGTTCATCCGCAGATTACGGCAGCTGCCCACGAAGCGTTTTATCTGTGGTAGTGCTTCGGACTCCTCATGCCAGTCACCCGCATAAAAGCCAGTCGCAAGCACAGCCTCCGACAGGCGCCGCTCCTTCTGCGACACCTGAATCCTTGCGTCATTAAGGTATGCCCCGCCGCCTTTAACCGCATGAAACAACTCATCAGTGAGCGGATTGTAGACCACACCCGCCACCGGCTGTCCGTCCTTCACTATGCCGATCGAAACCGCAAAATGGGGAATACGATGGATATAATTCGTCGTGCCGTCAATCGGGTCAATAATCCAGCCATATCCGCCGCCCCGTTGCTTAAAAGCAGTGTAAGAGTCAATGCCGCCGTCCATTTCCTCCCCCAGTATCCAGTGACCGGGGTAAACCTGCGCAAGCCTGTTGCGCAGCAGCTCCTCGCACCGACGGTCTGCCTGCGTAACCAAATCCGAATCATTCTTCTTCTGCTCGATATGGAGCTCATCATCCAGCATCTTCTTCATCAGCGTGCCCGCTTCTCTCGCCCACAGCATCGCATGCCGCAGTAGTTGTGCTTCCATACTGCTCATCCTTTGCACTTATTAAGTGTATTTATTCAGCCGCGTCGGCTGTCCGTTTCACTGCAATCTCCGTGCCGATAATAATATCTATCCCTCTATCATTCGAAGCCTGCCGGGTTAAGCCGCTCGGCACGTCACCTGTCACATACCACTGCGTCCGCCGCTCGCTGCACAGTTCGTCATAGCCAGCCCGGCTCCAATTGGTCCACGCCGAACAGTACACCTTGATCCGGTCTGTCCGAATCAGCAGGGAACCACCGGTAGATCGAGCTGTCATGATTGGACACCTCATAGAAAGACAGCAGTTCTGACTGCTCTCCTGCAATCCCCTTAATCAGCTGTTCATAAGCCGGACGCGGATCGTCTGTCCATGGATAAAGATGCTCGAATACATAGCCTCCAAGGACTTTGCCTGCCGGTTCTGCTCATCTGCATAGACGTTACACTAAGCAATCAACGTTCCTTGGCCTCTCCAGCGTGCGAATAAGCTGAAGATAGCTGTCCAGCAGTTTGTGCACCTGCCGTACAAACAGATCTTCCCTGTCCCAGCCGCTTAATGCATCAAGGGACGTTAGATCAACCGGTTCATACCGCAGCACAGCCTCTGTAATCCGCTTCGCAGCCGCCAACGGCAGCAGACCCATGAGATGATCCTCGTGCAGGTGCGTCAAGATCAGCATATCCAGCTGCTCCGCACCTTCCTGTTCCATCCATTCCAGGCCGTACTGCTTACACGGGGGCGGAGACCCGTCTTCCCCATCAATCAAGGTCAGAAGACCTGACGGCAGACCGTTACAATCGCTGTCACCCCAGCCGATATTCAGGAAGCAAACGACTGCAGACGTATTATCGCTTCCAGTCACAGTGGTCCCTGCAGATAGTGCGGCTTCGCTGGCCGCTGCGCTCTGCTTCACTTCCGGATATCCGTTCATGCCGTAACCCCGCTGATCATCCGTCCACCCGTGTCCGCTCCCTGCCCCTCCGGCTCGAACCAGTACGCCCGCTCCTCTGGCAGATGCAGGCGGTAAACGCCAGGCTCATAGGCCTCATCCGCATCCGCGAAGAAGGTTTGGCTGCCGATCCGGACCATGTGGCGGTAAGAAGAGCCAATAAACAAGTGATTGGTCACTTCGCCGGTCAGCTGCCAGCCTCCTTCCACAGACTCTGCAAGCGGATAATCGCGGGCTGAGCCAGGCGGCAGCTGCTCTGCCCTGCTTCCGATTGTCATATCGCAGGAACGGACGACCAGCCTCTTCATCTCCGCGCCGCGCCGCACATGCAGCGTATGGCTGTCGCCGAGGAAATGCGCCGTGAAATAACTGGACGGCTGATAATATACCTCCTTGGGCGTGCCGGCCTGCTCGATTCGACCTTCGTTCATCAGCACCACATAGTCGGCCATCGACAGTGCTTCCTCCTGGTCGTGAGTGACATACAGCGCCGTGATGCCGAACGACTGCTGAATGTTGCGGATCTCCACCCGCAGGCGCTGCCTAACCTTGGCATCCAGATTAGACAGCGGCTCGTCCATCAGCAGCAGATGCGGCTGAACAACCAGCGCTCTTGCCAGTGCAATCCGCTGCTGCTGGCCGCCCGAATACTGCTGCGGATGCCGCTTCTTCACATCGGCCGGGTCAATCTCCACGCGGCGGAGCACATCGGTTACGCGTAACTCAATCTCAGCGGCGGGCGTCCGGCGCAGCTTCAGCCCGTACGCAATATTATCGAACACCGACATATGCGGCCAGAGCGCATAGTTCTGGAACACCATTGTCGCCCCGCGATGCTGCGGCGGCGCATAGGTGACATCCTTGCCGCCGAAGCGGATAGCTCCGCTGTCCGGCTTGATCAGTCCGGCAAGCGTGCGCAGCAGTGTCGTCTTACCGCAGCCGCTTGGACCTACAATTGCAGTCAGCCCGCCTTCCGGCAGCGTCAAGTCAATCTGGTTAATCCCTCTCTGATTGGCATATGTCTTCGTTAACCGCTCAATGCGAATCTGCATCTTAGACCCTCCCGAATGCGCTTAGATATTCTGACTTCATGAACTTCTGCATCAGCAGCAGCAGGATAATACCCGGCAGCATCAGCAGGATCGCCGTTACTGAGGCAATCTGCATTTCGTAGCCCATCGCCGCGTTATACATGAAGACCGGCAGCGTTGTTTTGAACGGGGCGCCGATCAGCAGGCTGCCTGTGAATTCATCCAGCGAGTACAGGAACACCAGCAGAGAGGATGCGATGACACCCGGCACTGCCAGCGGCAGCGTAATCGTGAAGAACGATCTCAGCTTCGATGCCCCCAGCATAGTGGAGGCTTCCTCTACTGACGTCGGTATGGACTGAAACACGGACACCATCGTCCAGATGCAGAACACCACCGACCCTACCAGATGAATCAGAATGACGCCCGTCCAGGTTCCCACGAGATCCCAGCGGTACATCAGCACCATCGCGTTCGAGAATACAGGCAGCTGCGGGAATGCCTGCGGCAGCAGGAACAGCAGCAGCAGAATGGTCCGGCCCGGAATCCGGTAGCGGGCAAGCATATAGGACAGCGGTATGCTGATGATCAGGCAGATAACCGTCACCGCTGTCGCGATCAGGAAGCTTGATATAAGCGCATCCATCATTTTGCCTTCGAACACCTTGGACCAGTAGGAGGTTCCCCACTCCAGCGGCCACGGACTCGGCCAGTACCATTTCTCGGCGAACGACCAGATCAGCAGGCTGAGGAGCGGTCCCATGATCAGGAACAAGGCTCCCGCCATCAGGATCATCCTGAGCAGCAGCCGGCGCCAGCGTGCGCCCGTCATCATGCCGGATCCGGCCGGTTGTACAGCAGCAGTTTCCGCGTTCATGCCTTCGCCACCTTCTTCATGTAGTAAATTGCCGCCCCCATTGACACCAGGTAAGAGATGACGCCGAGTGCATTAGCCACACCATAATCCTGCTGATAGACAATCTGGTAATAGAGGTCCACCATCAGCATTTGCCTGCCGTCGGCACTGCCCATCATGGCCGGAATGGAGAAGCTCCCCATCATGGAGCTGAACGTCAGCACGGCGACAACACCGATCGAACCCTTGCCCATCGGCAGCAGAATATCTTTGATCAGTCTGAAGCTTCCCGCCCCCTGATTGCGTGCAGCTTCCAGGTAGCTGTTATCAACGCCGCGGAAGGCGCCAAGCACGAGCAGCAGCGCGAAGCCGATATTTTTCCAGACGAGTGCCAGCACCAGTCCCGCTGTAGAGAAGGCGATGGACGGCACCTGGTCCGGGTCATACAGGCCAAGCGGCATAAGCGCCGAATTCAACGTGCCGTGCGGAGCCAGAAACACCCGCATCGCATGTCCTACCACGACGAATGGAACGAAGAGCGGGATCTTAAAGAGAAACTCCACGAAGGAGGCTGTTTTCAATCGCAGCAGTCCGCCAAGCAGCACGGACAAAAGCAGCAGCAGACCCAGACTTAGGCCGCTGACCCATAAGGTGAACCACATATCGCCGGCATAGAGCCGGAATGCCTTGCCGTAGTTTGCGAGTGTATAGGCACCATCTTCGGTGCGGAAGCTTTCTGTCAATGACTGAATAAAGGGATAAACAAAGAAGATGCCCACAATGGAAACGGCTGGGGCGGCAATACCCGCCCCGGCCAGCCATTTCCATATGGACGATGGGATTTTCGCTGTTCGTTCCGTCCCGGCTGCACGTGCTGTTTGCGCGTTATTCATCCATGCACCGTCCTATATTGTTGAATTAGTTCGTTTCGTAAGCGGTCTGCAAATTCTTGAAGTAGTCGGTCAGCGGCAGTGACTGGCCCCGGCTGTTCAAGTCGTCCGCGGAGATATCGCTGAACAGCTGCTCCTTCGCTTCGGCGCTGGCCTTCTCCAGCACAACGTTCGCGTCAATGCCCGGGTACCAGGTGTTGCGGCCTACGATCACTTCCGCCTGCACCTCTGGCGAGCTCAGATAGTCCGCGTATTTCAGCGCCGCTTCCTTGTTCTTCGCATTCTTCGGAATGACGATATACATTGGCTGCCCCGGCAGACCCGGCACCGGCAGCTTCAGCTTCAGGCTCGGGTTCAGGCGGCCTTCGCTGATCCACAGCTGGAACATGTCCACCCATACCGGACCCATGTCGATCTCACCGCGGTTCAGCATGTCTAGCGTGCCGTTGTTGCCGTTGGTAATCGTCGCAGGCAGCGCCTTCAGCTCTTTCATAACCGCCGGCCATTTCTTCTCCAGCTCGGCATCATATGGACCCTCTGTCAGCTGCGTGTAGTCGCCGGTCTTGTGGTACGCATAGGCCGTTACGAAGCCCACGCCGCTCATGCCGTTCAGCACGCCGTTATAGCCGAAGCGCTTCGGGTTATCCTTGATCCACTGCTCCAGCTGGTCAAAATTGTCCGGCACCTCCGTCACCTTGTCCGGATTGTAGGCAAGCGCAATCTGGCTGTGGAACAGCGGGATAACATAGCCTTCCACGTTCGTTCCCAGGCTGTTCTTGCTGTCCGCCGATACCACATAATCCTTGTTGGCCGACATCGGCACATACTGGTCCAGCAGATCATTCTCAATCAGCGATTTCATCATGCTCTGATGCACGATCGCCACGTCGATATCCCACTCCGTCTTGCCGGCATCCTTCTGGGCCTTCAGCTTCTCGAAAATCTTCTGCGAGCCCGCATCGCCCGCTCCTGTTCCCACCACGTTAATCTCCGAGCCCGGATACAGCTCCTTGAAGCCCGGCACAATCGCTTCTTCCTGCAGCTCCGTCATATTCGTATCGCCTGCTGTCGCAATCGTAACCTTGTAGCTTGGCGCTTCCTTCTGAGGCTCATTGGCCGTGTTTGCGGCAGCTTCCACATTGGAGCCTGCGCCTGCATTACCGCCTGTGCTGCCGGCATTTCCGGCATTGTTCCCATTGCCGCAAGCGGCAAGGCTCATTGCAGCCACCAGGGTGCACAGCATTAAGGACAACCTTCTCTTCATGTTCCCATCCTCCGATTATCATAATAGCTGTCTAGACAGCTTATGGGTATGATTATCAGGTTGTTTTATTAGCGGCGTGTTATTGGCATATGAAACAATTGTAAAAAGAGACCGCCCGGGCGGTCTCTTACGGCAGTGCCCAAGCTAAGGCCAATATTGATGAGCAGAAGCACCTGGTAGTTCTGAAACAAGTCATAATTAATCCCTCCGGCCAGAGCCGCACCCACGCCCCCCAGCTGATGGAACAGCAGCAGTATGCCAGTTTGAAGCCCTATGGATTCCGTCTTCAGCGTTTCACCTGCGAGCAATATTCCGCCTTGGAAACCGGTCCAGCAAAGCGGAAAACACAAATCCGCCAACCAGCTTCAGCAACCCGAGAATACTGATCGAGGCGATGAGCATGGTATGGGCAGCATGCATCGTCTGCTGGATCGCCATCAGGTGCATCTCAACAGTCCCCATACTGAACCCGCATGTAAACAGGGCTGTAATCACAACCATCAACACAGGATTGCGCGATGGGCTTCCCCCCATTCCATCTAAAGTGTATAATCAAAAAAGGTACCAACCGGTCTCTTTATTAATCATAACACGGAGGGAATAATTTACAACTACTGAATTTGATATAATAGGCAGCATAGCACGCGATAATCAGGAGGTTTCCATGCGCAAAGGCGATAAAACACGTCAGTATATCATTACGAAGTCTGCCGAGCTCTTTAATCAAAGAGGCTATGCCGGGGCTTCCATTGCCGATATCATCGAAAAGACAGGCATTAAGAAGGGCGGTATTTACCGTCACTTTACCAATAAAGATGAACTTGCAGCCGAATCCTTCAATTATGCGGCCAGTACGGTAGGGCGGTTATTTACTGAGGCCATGGAGCAGCATCACACTGCAAAAAGCAAGCTCTTGGCATTCCTGCGCGTCTATGACAAGGTTGCAGAGCATCCCCCGTTTGTCGGCGGATGTCCGCTGCTGAATACAGCCGTAGAGAGTGATGATTCTCACCCCGTGCTGCGTTCACAAGCCGTTAAGGCGCTTGAGGATTCCCTCATCATGCTGAAGAGTGTGATCGAAGACGGAATCCGGCGCGGAGAATTCAAAGCAGGCGTAGATGCCGGTGCACTGGCAAACTTTACGCTCGCAATCCTGGAAGGCAGCATCATGATGAGCAAGCTTGAAGGCGATAACCGATATATTCTTCAGAATATAGAGAGCTTTACCGTTTATCTGGATCAATGCTGTCTAGAACCCTAAGAATACCTGCCGGGGCAGGCTTCAGCAGGATATATTAAACAAAAACGCCCCCGTCAGCGGGAGCGTCTCACCCAAAACTTAAATACATCATTGCGGTAATAATCGTATGAGAACAGTACAGGCCGGTTGTCTTCGTCAAAATGTGTCTGCTTCAGCAGCAGGACCGTCGCCTCTGGTGATACGCGGAGCTTCTTCGCATGCAGATCCTTCGCCGCAGGAACGATGACTTCACTCATCGCGCTGACCAGGCGAATGCTGCATTCCTCCTCCAGAAAGGTCATCAGCGAGCCCTGCAGCGGCCTGCGGGCGAACGCCATGCCGACGATACCGTGCGGAAGCACGTTGATGTTAAAGGATACAGGATCGTCATTCGCCTTGCGGACCCGTTCAATGACGATGACATCATCCCCTTCCTCAAGGCTCAGATTCTCCGCCCATTCCTGCTGGCACCGGTCAATCCGGACCGACTCCTGCACCTCGGTCTCCTGCAGGCCGGATGCGTGAATCATCTCGGAGGTTGAGCCCAGCTTGTCAATGGAGCTTGGAATCGAGTGCAGCGGCCGGATCACGAAGCGTCCCACTCCGTTGCGGCATCTCAGCTTGCCCTCCTGCTCCAGCTGCTTCAGTGCGGCTCGCAGCGTCTCCCGGCTCACACCGAAGGAGGCTGCCAGCTCCGGCTCGGAGGGCAGCTTCGCACCTACCGGCAGCTCGCCGGATACCATCATCCGGTCCAGCTTGTCCTTAATCAGAATATAGTTCGGGATCATCCAGCACCCGGTCCCCTTCCCCTATGCAGTTCCTGTCCTGATCTTAACAGAAAAGAGGGGCTGGAAGAAAGCCGCCGTCACAGCCATTTTACCGTCCCGGCTTGCGCTGCTCCGCCTGCTCGGAACCTATCAGCCTCTTGTATACGGTAGTATCATTTCCTCCGCCGTAGAAGAACCAGTTATGGAACCATCTGGACAGCATGAGTGTCAGGTAGAGGCTGATGAACGTCCAGTACCATTCCCAGCTGTGATACTCGATAAGGTCCGTGTACTCCTCCAGGAAAATCTCCGGTATCGTGATCGCTGCGCAGTAGGCCCCTGTGTACAGCATGCGAACGATAGCCGGCCGGCCAGCCGGGTAATAAACATTGAAATAGGCTGTCACCGTCGGATAAGCCAGATATTCAAAGAGGAAGCTTGTCTGCGTGGCCAGGTTGAATTCCCTCACCGGGTAATCCAGCCAGCCCATCTCCACCACAATCAGTCCAAGAATCCAGGTCATGAAGCCTTGGAACAGATAGACGGCGTGAGCCTGCCTGCGCCGCTCCTTAGGGATCAGGAACAGCAGAATGAAGCAGGTCACATAGACAGAAGCCAGGAACCAATGATCAAATTTCCACTCCGTAATCCAGATCATAGGTACTTCCCGCCTTTCCTGGAGGGACTTGAACCATAGAAGAACCAGATTGCATACCGGCGCATCGCATAGAATCCTGCCGCAAATACAAACCAGTTCATATACCAGTGAAAGTGCTTATAGTGGATCAGGTTCGTATAATGCTCCGCCAGCAGCGTGCATACGGTAGCAATCATCGGAACCAGGGCCATGTACGCCAGCTTCAGCATACGGCCTGCCCGTTCAGGGAAATAAAGGTTGTAGAAGACCGCGATCATAGGGAAAAACGCATAGTTAAATGTGAAATTGGTCTGCGTTGCCTCCTGAAACTCCCGCACGGGGTTCGTAAGGAGGCCAAACTCAACGAACAACAGGCTGAGCGACCAAGTAAGCATTTGGCAGGAGAAGAACACAATGAGCGACTCCCTTCTCTTGCTCCCCGGCACAAGGAAGAGGAATGAGCCAACGACAAGGGACCAGACAACAGTCAGCACAACCCGGTCAGTGGTAAACATGTGTATCCCCCTTCTTCCGTTTGCATCCACCCACTCCTTACCATGCCAAAAAACGTACGATTCATGCATAATACAGCTATTTTCCGGATGCTATTTCAAGCAAACAAAAAAACAACCGCACAGCAGGCCTTAAACAGCTGCTGTACCGTTGTATTGAGCTAACATCTGTATTCCGGACTTTGCACGTCTCCGTATTACCGTACCGGTTCTGTCTGATGCTCCGCCGCGCCGCAGATACTCTGCACCCAGGCCGATTCTGCCGCCAGCACCCTGCAAGGATCGTGGCCGAACCATTCCAGAGAACCGAACCATTCCGTATCCGCTATCCGCTGCAGGATTGGAGCATAGTCGATTGCCCCTTCACCGAGTGGCACGATGCCGTCACGGCTGGCTCCCGCCGCGTATACATGCTGAGGAAGGAAGACCTCCAGCTTATCCGCCGAGCTGATGTTCTTGAGGTGAAAGTGGCGGACCCAGGGCTCCAGCTGCCGGAACGCCGCAACCGGATCCGTCCCCGACTCCCACAGATGCAGGAAGTCGAGGTTAATGCCAAGGCTCTTATGCTCTACCTCATGGATCAGCCGGATCGTCGATGCCAGCGTATCCGCCAGGGTGCCAGGGTGGGTTTCCACAAGCAGCTCCACCCCTTTGTCCGCACACCGCTCGCTGAGTTCGCGAATCAGCCGCACACAATCGGCGCGTTCTTCGGCCGTCATCTCCATACTTGCCTTCGTTCCGGCAAAAATCCGAATCCGCCTAGCGCCGAACCAGCGAGCCATATCCGCCAGCTGGCTGCCCTTCACAAGGGCCGCCTGACGGTCCGCCGATCCGCCCATATCGATATAGTCGCTGATCATGGAGACGGCAAGGCCCGCGCTTCGCATTACATCCAGCTGCGCCAGCGCTTCCTCCCGCTCCCGTTCATACATCTGGCGCGCATGCACTCCCCACAGCTCAATGCCGTCAAACCGGTGCCGCTCCGCAAAGCGGACGATATCGCCAAACGAAATCAGTTGATGGCGAAAGGAAATCGTGCACAATGACAGCTTCAATGCCCTACACCTCGTTTCTCTGCCTATTCCTACCCAGATTATTTATCTACAACGAACCTGCCGCTGCCTCCGGCTGCACGCCGTATTTCACGCACCACTCCTGCATTAGCCGCTCAATCTCCAGCTTAAGCAGACGCTCCGTACGGTCGGCCTCGTCCAGCTTGGCAAGGATTTGCGCCAGCAGGGCGGACTGCCCGGTCATCGCCATTTTTACACATAAGAATTGAACTGACGTAAACAGCTGCACCAGATCCCGGATCGTCTGCGCCCACTGCTCGTAATGCTCCGCAGGCAGCTCCAGATGGTCGTGAAAGTACATCAGCGCATAGTCGTAGCTGTACTTGCGGATGACGATTACCTTCAAATGCTTTACCGCTGCTGTCAGCGAAGACGCAGAACCATTCCGGTCCGCCGCCGTCACGATCTCCCGCAGACGGTCTGTCAATTCGTTGGCATCCCGGTTGAACCCCGCATCGAAATAGGCTTTGATGAGCGTCGGCGAAGGCTCCTTGACAGTCTCGGCATCGATATACCAGCCGCCAGGGTCAGGATTGTTGATGAACGCTCCCATCACCTGGTTCCGTGGAACAAGACCTTCCCAGCGAAAATCCGGATCGTACATCAGCAGCTGCCCAGAATCATCGGACACCAGTTCCACAAACACGTAATGCGGGAAGGGCTTCAGATCAAACCTCGTGTCCCGGTCCGGCAGATAAAACATGTCCAGATGGGGCATTACGAAGCGGTAATCCGGCCGTTCCTCCAGCAGCTCGGACAGCCTCTCCGCACCTGCTTCCGGACTGTGCAGCGCAGCATACCAATCCACAGGACACAGGCCGAACAGCTTCTCCACCCAGAGATGGTAGAAGTCCAGACTGGCAGGGTTCGCATAATAGGTCAGATTGCCTTCCTCCGTCACATCGAACGCTGCATCCCACACATTGAAGTAGAAGGGCCGGTAATCAACCCCGCTGCGGCGCTTAACAATGTCACAGTAACAGCTGACCAGGCAGTGCACGTTGATCCTGATATCCTTCCAACCGAATCTCATTGCGTCCTCCTTAACGGACTCCCGGCCCAGACACAGGATCGGGTGCATTCATATCGTCCAGCTCTTGCATAAAATCAACCAGTGACCCGACCGTATCAAAGATGCCCGGGTCCACTTCATTCTCCGGCACCTGCAGGCCAAGCCTTGTCTCAATAAGCACAAGCAGCTGCAGCAGCATGACCGAATCCAGCCGCAAATCCTCGTTCAGCCGTAGCTCTTCACTCAGCGTACCCGCCAACGGACCGCGCTTGCTTCCGTCTGCTCCCGCCGTCTCCTCCAGACCGGCTCCCATCTCCTGCAGCATACCGGCTATCAGCTCCTGCAGCCTCTCCTTCAGCTGCTCCCGGTTCACAATGCCGCCTCCTTTGCTTCCAGTAATTTACGGCTTACTTTGCCGTTTCCGTTCTTCTCGATGCTGCTTACACATGCGACTGCGCCGGGCACCTGATAAGGCGCCAGCTGCTGCAGACACCATGCGCGAATCATCTCCGGCGTCACTCCGGGATCAGCTGCAACCTGCGCCTTCACCATCTCGCCCATGACCGGATGCCTGCCGCGGTAGACTACCGCTTCGCGCACACCCTTCATTCGCAGGAGCGTATCCTCCACCTCGGTCGGATAAACCATCAAGCCTCCGATATTAATCACATCATCAGCGCGGCCCATCAGCATGATATGACCCTGTTCATTCCTGTAACCCACGTCACCCGTTCGAATGATCCGGCTTCCGATATCTGCGATGAGCTCGCCTGGAGAATCCGACTGGGGACCGGCAGTCAGCTGCACATGCGGCAGCGGCTGGCCGATATCACCCGGCGCCAGCATCCCCCGGCTGATCGTCAGGCAGCCCGCCTCCGAGCAGCCGTACTGCTGCAGCACGGCATCCGAGCGCTGCACAAGCTGTTCCCACAGCGGCGCTGGCAGCGGCGCTCCTGAAGTCATAAGCCGGTGGAACCGCTGCCCGCCTGCCGCGAGCGAAGCCAGCAGATGAAGCTGGAGCGGAACGGCATAGACCAGATGGGCCGGTGTGTCCCGGATGATGCCAAGCGCAAGCTTCGGATTCGTATTCGGCACCACCGTCGGCTCGCTGCCTCTTGCCAGGGAAGCCAGTACGCCGCACAGCAGCCCATAAGAGTGGCTGACAGAAGCTAATACGACCGGCTTCCATGACGGGTCGGCCTGAAGCGCTTCGTTATAGGCGGCAAGCTCTGCGCTGATCTCTTCCCAGCTGCGGCCGATCAGCTTCGGCTCACCGGTCGTGCCGGAGCTGTATTGGAACAGCGACGGCTTGCCGCCGCACCCGCCATGGTTGCTCTCTGCGTATCCCATAATACCTTCGACAGACAGATAAGTCTCGGCTTCTTCGTATACTAGTCCGCAGCAACCTGCCCTGCGGGCATGAGACAGTGCCGTCTCCAGCGGCATACCGCCATGCAGCAGCAGCGCGGAGCCATCCGTCTCCCGCAGATACATCACGATAGCTACCAGCTCTGCCGGGTCCTTCACACAGAGGGCGAACCTCCTGCCCGCCGGGCTGCCCAGCGCTTCATGACTGCGGTAACTGCTCCAGCGTCTCTCAAACGCCAGCCTTCCGATATGCTCCCGTCCTGCGGTCAGCATGAATCCCCCTCCTTCTCGCCGCTGCATACAGCGGATTTGGCACCTCATGCATCAAGCTAAGCCCCTCTGGATACAGACGGCGCTTCGTCAGCTGCTCCACCCTGGTCGTCTCAGCGAACAGGTTCACAGCTTGGAAGCGGTCTGCGTATTCAGGGAAGCGTTCCATATGCTGCAGCAGCGACCCGGCCGCAATATCCCAGAACCTGCCTTCTTCATAGCCCAACTGCTCGGCCAGGAGCAGGGCAAGCTCGCTAAGATTAATGAAAAATAAAGCGCCAAGCGTCAGATAGCGGATCTGCTCGATCCTCTCCGCTTCAAACCCGGTATCCTCTGTAAACGGCGGACACAGTTCAGGATGCAGCAGCCCCGGGCGGTAGAACAGCACATCCTCGTGAAAATCCTTCAAAGCTGCCCGGACAGGGCGGCCATCCCGGTGAACCAGCACCATGTTCTGGGCATGGGCTTCCAGCGCAATCCCCTGAACAACCGCCAGATGCACGACCGGCAGGACGCAGGCTTCCATCAGCTGCTCCACCCACTGGTCCACTCCATACTCCGAAAGCCAGGATGAGATATAGGGCCGGCCATCTGCCTCCATCGCACAGAGCGCTGTGAACGGCACCGCTGTCTCTCCTTCCTGAAGATAGGCGGAGAGACTCTCCCGCCAGATGCAGCCGAGCGCACCTCTCTTCTGCGCTGCCAGGAGCCCAGCGGCTGCCTGATCCGGCGCCGCGTACGACACACCCGCAAATTCACCAAGCAGAATAAGCCGCGCTTCCTCTGTCAGGTACCGGTCTTGTGCCGCCGCCCGTTTCAGCCAGCGGGTTACAACTGGCGCATTCTCGACGAACAAAGGAAGCAGCTGGCGGCTGCTCGATGTATTAATCAGGTTCAGCGACAGCTTCACATAGGGCTTGCCAGCGTCTATCCGGTTAGCGAGTGTACGGATCGACTGCTGCGGGAGGTAACTGCTGCCTGCTTCACCAAGCGGGATGATTCGTCCGCTGCGGATTTCAGCAAGGAACAGCCGGCTGATATGCTCCCGCCACTGCCACGGATGGATGGGCAGCAGCACATAGGCGGCCGGGTCGCAACCCTCCTCCATCAGTCTATGCCGGAACTGCTGCAGGACAATCTCACCCAGTTCCTGACGCCACAGCTCCTCAAGACTTCCAGCCTCGCTGTCTATTACCGCCACGGCATCCGCCAGCCGCACCGCAGCCCACATTAGCGTAATAGAGGTCCGAAACTCCGGACCGAAGGCACGGTTATCTGCCGGGTCGAACCCGATGCGGGATTTGTAAGCCGGATGATAGGGATGGCCATCGTTCAGCGCACCGCTCTCCAGCGCATCATAGTCCAGCTCCCCAAGCCGCAGTCCGCGGCTGATCCGCTCCTCATAAGCCACTGTGTCATGCAGCAGAGTCTGCTCCACTTCACCGGCAAATGCGGACAACTTCAAGCTGTCCGCTTCAGTCCTGCCTAGCACCTCCTCGACGAAGGCCGCTAACGACTCCGCCTCCTTCACGGATTGCCCTGCCCTTCTCAGGACAGGCGTATGATCGAGACGAATACGTCCGAAGGAAGAGGTGATTCTGCCCCGGCATTCATATACCACCGGCTCTGCGCCGGCTGTAAAGCCATGCAGCCGGAACAGCGTGCTATCGCTGCTGTCCGCCTGCTCCTTGTCCGCCGCCACAATGCCTTCGTACAAGACGGATTCAATCAGCTGCCGGAATACCCGCCGCCTGACTGCTGTGTAAGCGTCAGCTGCAGCGGCTGGCCGACTGCTGCCGCCGTTTTCCCGGCTGGCTGCCCCAGCCTCTGCTGCAGCTCCCTCTGCAGCGGGCGGGTTCACAAGCCCGCTCATGTCTTCCCGCTCCCTTCGCCCGCGGCTCCGGCAGCTTCCGGCGTACTGGCGCCTGTTCTGCCGGTTCCCCCAGCTGCTTCACCATGCAGTTCCGCTGCGGCAGCCGCTGTATGTTCCGCCTCCTGAAGCCCAAACTGCTGAAACACATTCCGCTTGCGCAGCGGGTAGACGGTCTGTCCTGTAAGCCCGTTGATAATGACACTGTTGCGGTGAGCACCAAGCCCGAGGTCCGGCGCGCCGACACCATGAGTATGCAGCTCGCCGTTTTGCACGTAGATCCGGTTCGCCACCTCGTGGTCCTTCCAGACGAGCCGGTAGTCCTCTGTCACCTCGAACCGTTCCTGTTCATCCCACGCCAGCAGACCGCGCAGCGGTTCCAGACAGCCTGGGACGGCATGGCGGTACCCGGTTGCCAGAATGACAATCTCGCTGTCATGACTAAAAGTCCTGTCCTGCTCGACATGCCGGCAGGTCAGGCGGCATTGTGCCGCATCCTCACCTGCAGCCAGCTGAATGCCTTCGACCTCTGTCAGGGCCAGCAGGCCGACATCCGGCTGGCCGCCGCCTACCCCGGCTTCATACAGCTGATCGTAGATATCGGCGATTGTCTTCGCGCTGATCCCCTTGTACAGCAGATCTTGGCTGGCGCGAACACGGTCCTTCACCGCCGCAGGCAGGTTATAGAAGTAGGACGTGTAATCAGGTGAGAAATGCTCAAGCCCCAGCTTGGAATATTCCATCGGCAGGAAGCCCTTCGACCGTGTCAGCCAGTCCAGGCGGTAGCCGTAATTGCGCTGCTCCTGCAGCAGATCGAGGAACACCTCCCCGGCACTCTGGCCCGAGCCGATAACCGTCACCTTGCACGCGGACAAGCAGCGTTCCCGGTGCTTAAGGTAATCCGCCGCATGGAGCACACCCTCTGTTATGCCGAAGCCGCTCATCGGCCTTGGCACATGCGGCACACTGCCTACGCCGAGCACCAGATCGCGGGCCAGAACGCGGTGCGCCGCGCCGCTTGCCGTATCGCGGATGACGGCTTCGAACAGCTTCACGCCACCGCGCTCCACGAGCCGGACATCGGCGACCTCGCTGCCGAACCGGCAGCTGGGCAGCTTGGATGCTGCCCACTGGCAGTAGTGATTATATTCCCTGCGCGGGATATGGAAGCGCTCCAGAAAATAAAAGTGATACAGCCTCCCATGCTCGTGCAGATAGTTCAAATAACTAAGCGGGTGAGTCGGGTCAGCCATCGTCACCAGGTCGGCGAAGAAAGGCACCTGCAGCGTCGTCCCTTCCAGCAGCATGCCGGAATGCCAGTCAAACTGCGGCTTCCGCTCGCAGAATACCGCCTTTACATCCGTCTTCTGCAGCAGCGCGGCAAGCCCAAGGTTGAAGGGTCCGATCCCGATGCCGAGCAGATCATAAGGCTCCCCCTCCGGCACATCAGCCTGTTCAGAGCGGAGAAGCTCCTGTTCATCCGATTGCGGGTTGATCATCAGCTGTCCAGCTCCTCTCAAAATCTTGACGGCTGCAGAACATCAGTGCCGCCGTCTTGTCCGGCAGCTCCACCTCGCGTTCGAAGCGGAAGCCGCAGCGCTTGAAGATATGAATCATCTTGCTGTTGCGGATATCCGGCTCGGCTACAATGTTTTCCGTCGCAGCATGACCGAACTGGAAGTGTACCATCGCATGCAGCAGCGGAAGCGCATAGCCCTTGCCCAGATAGTCCGGCGGTCCGATCAGCAGATGAACCCCCTGATCCTGTTCCCCGGCTTCATAATACCGCCCGATGATATCACCAGCGGCCCAATACGATTCAAAGTAGCTCATCGGCTCGCCGTCCAGCATGCCGATATACAAGGTTTGATTGCGGTTGGCGAGGAAGGCCTCCAGATGCTCACGGTACTGCTCCGCCGGAATATTAAGCCTCCAGTACGGAATGACATGCGGCTCATGCTGCCACTTGAGCAGCCGGTCAAAGTCAAGCTCCAGCGACACCGGACGGAAGGCGATCGTCTTCCCGATCCCCGGATGCTCCAGCTGGAACACTGGCGCCATCGTCATATAATCCGACCTCCTTTACGAGCGGGTTATCGATCGGTACATATACCGACTGCGTCTCCATCGCGCCTGCCAGTTCATCCATATCATGCAGCCTGGTCAGCAGATTGGCCTTGCAGGGAAGCACCGGCTCCTGCAGCAGGCTGTCCAGCAGTCCCGAAGGCTCGCGGTCGAACGGCTTGAAGCGTTCAAGCGCGGTCCGCAGCTCGGCAAGCAGCAGACGCTCGTCAATCAGCCCGGCCGTACCGAAGCCGTTGATCAGTCCGAATAGATGGTTGTAGAACAAGTAATACCGAAGCCGCTCATCGGCCACCGCATCATCACAGACGGTCTGGCTCTTCTCTCCAACGCCCGGAAGCTCACGCTCCAGCAGATGAGCTGTAGAGCGGCAGAAATAGTAGCCCTGGTTATCCCGGTAATAGAACCGGCTCGGGTAGCCCTCCTCCAGCTGGACAACGCTGTTCTGCTGATGGGCTTCCAGCGCAATTCCCCATGTCATGTACAGCCAAAGCATAGGGCGCAGCGACACATTCATGTAGCGGCGGAACCAGTCCAGGCTTACCTCAGCTGTTGTCCGGCCTTCACGCTCGGCTATGGAGCGGATCAGCACGCCGATCCTGCTGGTGCTGCCCGGCAGCGGGTCCTGGCCGAGTCCTGCTATTAGTGTCGCCCCCTGCGCTCTATTGCCCCGGAACGGATTGTCGCGCAGCACAAGCTCGAAGCCCGACTCCTCATACCCGGGGCGCTTCAAGGTCAGATATGCCGGATCGCCAATGATGCGGAAGCGGGGAAAACGTTCCTTCAGCTCGCCAAGGCCCGCCTGGAGCAGTCTGGATACCTCCACCCCCCGGTCCAGCTCCTTCGTCAGGTTAACCCGCAGCGAATTCGTCACCTTAACCGGGATTGAGCCCTTGATCATGTAATCCGCATCCGGATGATAGACGGTTCTTAACGAGGAGGTCGCCTGCCAGGCACTGCCCGCTGGCCCCAGATTCTGCAGCACGCCTTCGGCAAGCCAAGCCTGTACATGCGGCTGCTCCAGCAGCCACGCGGCCTGCAGCGGATGGACCGGCAGCAGGGACCAGTCGTCCTGACCGCAATATGCTGCGACGAAAGCCGGGTCTGCCGCCGGATCCCTGCGGTACTGCTCCTTCACCAGCTCTGTAGCTGACTGCGGCAATGCCGAGTCCTCCTGCACGATCGAGGCATGAGCCCGGAACAGATGCAGCTGGAAGCTTCCTTTCATCTCAGGCGAATAATCGATTCGGGCTTCACCTTCAATTCCCTGACGGCTCTTCGGCGTCGGGTGGATCAGGTGACCGAACACCAGCGACTGCTCCGCTTGGATGAAATCGAACGCTTCACCGTATAGCTCTTCTCTGTCCACGCCGCGCGCTTGTGCGAATGCCGCCACGTTCTGGCAGCTTTGGATTGTGCGCAGCATCAGTTCTTCGCGGTGAACCGCTGACGCTGACCCTTCCGGGGCGAGCTCCTTGTACAGCAGGGCAGCGAGCGTCATATAATCGGCTTCCACCCAAGCATCGCCTGCACGATAGCGGAAGCTGTGAAACAGATGTCTTCCTGTAGGCGAGCGGTAACCGGCTGCTGCCCGTACTTCAATCTGCTGCCTCGGAAGCAGCAGCTGCAGCTCCTCTGACGCCCCGTCTTCACGGGACGTCAGCCACTTCCCTTCCCCCGTCTCCCTTATATAACAGTTCAGCAATCCCTGCATTGCCGCTTGTCCCGCGACCTGCACCGCATCCATCATCTCGCCACTGTCTCCTTTCCGTTTGGAATTTCCGTCTCAAGCTCCCATCCAATTGTCCGGATTCTCTCCAGTAAAACCGTGATATGCTGCGGCCCCGTCAAGGGATTTAAGATCGTCAGCTTTAGACATACCCGGCCGTCCGACTTCGTTCTCGCGATCACGCCAGTCCCTTCGGCTAGCAGCCGTTCCCGAATCGTCAGGTTCAGCTGATCTGCGGCAGTAAGCCCGGTTCCTGATGAAGCAGACTGTCCAGCGAAGCGCCCTTCAGCCAGCTGCGGCCGGTAAGCAAACACCACCGTATTGATGACCGGATCCGCCATTAAGGTGAAGCAGGATTCCCTGCGAATCAGCTCTGCAGCAGCCTTTGCCGTCCGGATCGTACGGTCGACCAGCTCCCCGAACTGCCGCCGGCCCACATGCTTCAGTGACATATACAGCTTAAGGGCGTCGAAGCGCCGGGTCGTCTGAACCGACTTTACAACGAGGTTAGGCGGTCCTGTCCCTTCCTCATCCTCGGGATTCAGATAATCCGCCGTCAGCCGCAGCAGGCGGAAGCGCCGCTTGTCACGGAGCAGGAATGCCCCGCAGCTGATCGGCTGAAAGAAGAGCTTGTGAAAATCAACCGTAATCGAGTCCGCACCTCCGATACCATCCAGCAGTCCGCCATACTGGCTGCTTAGGGCGAGCGCGCCGCCGTAAGCGGCATCTACATGCAGCCAGATGCCATGCCGCGCTGCAATCTCCGCGATCGCGGAAAGCGGATCAACAGCCGCGTAATCCGTCGTGCCCGCCGTCGCCACAATGGCGAATGGATACAAGCCTTCGCTCACCAATCTGGCTATTGTCTCCTCGAGACGCAATGGACACATGCGCCGCCTTGCATCGGTTTTGACCGGCACAACCGCCTGATGACCTAGACCCAGCAGAGAGGCCGCCTGCTTAACTGAGAAATGCGCTTCCTCCGAGCACAGCAGCCGCAGCCTGCCTGCTTCCGGCGGCAGCCCCTGCTGCTGTACATTCCATCCCCAGCGTTCCAGTGCATAATGGTCACGGGCAAGCATAATACCCATGAAATTCGACTGTGTTCCGCCGCTTGTGAAGACGCCGTCCGCATGCTGGCCGTACCCGAGCAGCTCATTCAGCCAGCGAATCAGCTTCTCTTCCAGCAGGGTAGCCGCCATGCTCTGATCCCAGGAATCCATCGACTGATTGGATGCGGCGATCAGTGCCTCCGCGGCAAGCGCTGGCATGAGCGGCGGGCAGTGCAGATGCGCAATGCAGAGCGGGTCGGTCACAATCGCGGAATTCCGCAGCACCGCCGAGCCCATCAGCTCCAGCAGCTCCGGCATTGGCATGCCTTCTTCCTCGGGACACACCTCGATATTCCCGATCAGTCTCTCCAGCACATCCGGTCCCAGCCCGCTGTACGGCTGCTCCAGTCCGGCGTAATGCCTCACCAGCACATCGGCAGCGCCTGACATCATGGCCCGGTATGCCGCTTGAGAAGACTCGCTTGAATGCAAAAATAACGGCTGCTTAAAGATGTCTGAACTCATATTGTTGTCACCCTTCATCCCATTGCCCCTGCGGGCTCCATTGCTTCCCGTTCAGCTGCAAGCACAGCATCATGAAATATAGCAGCGATCTCTTCAATCTGCTCTTCCGTCACCGTAAGCGGCGGGAGGAACCGGACGACCGAATCATAGCGCCCGCCAAGCTCCAGAATGAGCCCTCTCGCCAGGCAGTGACGCTGCACGCTTCTTGCCAGCTCTGGATGCTGCGGATAGCTGCCGATACAGTCAGGCGGCAGCCGGCGGTCTACGATTTCCGCGCCCAGCATCAGCCCCTTGCCCCTAACTTCTCCTATGCAGCCGGTATCCGACTGAACAGCTTCAAGCTTCCTGCGGAGCACTCCGCCAACCTGCTCAGCGTACAATGCCAGCCCGTTCTCACGAATATAGCGGATCACCGCCAGCCCGGCGGCCATCGCCAGCTGATTGCCGCGGAACGTTCCCGCATGCGCGCCCGGCTCCCAACTATCCAGCGATTCATCATAGACCACCACGGCCAGCGGCAGGCTCCCGCCAATTGCCTTGGACAGCACAATGACATCCGGGGTTATACCCGCATGCTCGAATGCCAGGAAGGCTCCCGTCCGTCCGATTCCCGTTTGAACCTCATCCAGAATAAGTGGGATCTGCTGCCCGGTCGTTATTCTGCGAAGCTCGCGCAGCCACGGCGCCGGGGCCGGGATGACCCCGCCTTCCCCCTGAACGGCCTCCACGATCACACCCGCTGGCGGCAGTATGCCGCTGGACGGATCAGCGAAGACCCGTTCCACATATTTGGAACCCACCTCATGCCCCTGCTCGCCGCCCAGACCAAATGGACAACGATACGTATACGGGTAAGGCAGGAAATGCACATCCGGCATCAGCCCTGGCACATGCTGCTTCGCATGCAGCGCGCCGGTCAGACTGAGTGCCCCGTTTGTCATGCCGTGATAGCCCCCGTGAAAAGCAGCCATTGTTCGTCTGCCTGTCGCTGTCTTCACCAGCTTGACCGCCGCTTCCACAGCGTCGGCTCCTGACGGGCCGCAGAACTGGATTTTGGCCCGTTTCGCGAACTCAGGCGGCAGCTGGCTGAACAGCTCATCCACAAACTGTTCCTTGACAGGTGTGGTGAGATCCAGCGTATGAAGCGGAAGCGACGAGTCCAGCGCCTGCCTCAGTGCTTCTACCACAACAGGGTGGTTATGTCCGAGCGCCAGTGTTCCCGCTCCCGACAAGCAGTCCAGGTATGTCCTGCCGTCCGCATCTGTGACATGGATGCCCCGCGCTTCCCGGATAGCGACCGGGATCCGGCGCGGATATGAACGCGCATTCGATTCTCTGCGCGTCTGGCTTTCCAGATAATACGCATTATCTGGCATCTATAAATTCTCCCCTTCCGGTTATGCATGGCTCCTTCCGGTTAACCCGGTTAAACACTCTCATTCAGAGTTGAGAAGATTGTAAATGATTATCATTATCAGTTCAATATAGCCTATCTGCTTTGCATCTAAAGACCCGTCAATCTGAATATTTTCTGTCGAATGCCGTTATATATTAGCGAGAGAATAAGCGTTTAGACCCCTGTTATTTTTCTCACAATTATTGTTGAAAGCCGTGTTCTAAGCATGCATGATTCGTCTTCTTGCCCCTTCAGAATCAGCATTCAGCCGCCACGCCAATAACAGGAAGCGAGACGAAGAAGGGATGTCCCTAAGTCGTTATGACTTGTGGACATCCCTTTTGGTTAAACGCGGATAATAGAATTATGGCTGAATACCTGTGTGAAGTGCCTGTAGCAGCTCCCCGCTGACTGTATCCTGGCTGAGCGCCCAAATCATGGCCCCTCCAAGACTCTGGTTCCGTACATACTCTCCTTTGATTCTCATCGACTCCGGATCATCATAGGTGATGAAGCTCGAGCCGTTGAACAGATACGGCACAAGTGAATCCTTGTGGAAATAGCGGATATATCCTTTGTTCAGATAATTGGCCGTAATTTCCGAGTACGTAACAGCAGCAGAGCCCGAATACGTCTGGTAAAGACCACCGTTCACATTCGCGACATTATCATACTTGTACCCGTAGAAGGCCACACCCATGACAACCTTCGCCGCAGGAACCCCCGCCTTGATATACAGCTGGACCGCGTCGTGGACGCTTGTCGCGCCGGCGAATACGCTGGCCGGGTCCTTATACAGCGGGGCATTGAAGCCTGTCCGGGAATCCCACGGGCCATGGATGTCATAGCTCATAATATTGACGAAATCCGCATAGCCCTGCAGCTTCGCCAGCTCTACATTATTAGCGTAGTAGGCTCCTGCTCCTCCCGCAAAGCTCAGCAGGTACTGCTTGCCGTCTCGGGCGCCCTGTTCATCCAGCTTCTCTCTGAGCTTCTGCATCAAGAGCGTGAAGTTCTGCTTGTCCTCTGGCCTCTTGACACCGCCTGGCGCCCCGCCTACTACCGGATACTCCCAATCAATGTCGACGCCGTCGAAGCCGTACTTAACGATAAACTCAACCGCGCTGTTGGCAAATACCGTACGGGACGCATCCGTAAGTGCAGCGTCGGAGAACCGTCCTGACCAGGACCAGCCTCCAACGGATATAAACGTCTTCAAATGCGGATAGCGCTGCTTCAGCTTCAGCAGCTGATTAAAGTTGCCGTAGAACGGCTGCCCGGTCTGGTCGCCGGTGAACCGCTTCTCCACATCCGCATAGGAGTCTCCAAGTGTAACCTTATAGTCTGGACTGATATTGGCAAATGCATAATTGATATGCGTCAGCTTGGACCCGTCCAAATCGGCAACCTGCCTGCCCGAATAGGTTGACCAGCCCGTATAGTAGCCGATAACAGCCTGCTGCGGCTGCTGAACCGGCTCATCTGCCGGCACTGGCTCAAGTACCGGTTCCGGGGCTGGTTCCTGTACCCCGCTCATCGTGGTAACGCTCACCCGGTTACTGGCGGCTGAGACATTGCCTGCCGCATCGACGGCTTTTACAGCAAACGAATAGGTTGTAGAAGGCAGCAGTCCCGCCGCCGTGAAGGTGGTGTTCTTGGTCGTGGCGACCATTGCCGTACCTTGATAGATCCAATAGCCTGCGACTCCGACATTATCACTTGAGGGCCGCCAGTCAAGCGTGACGGCCGTATCCGTGACCCCCGACGCCTGCAGCGAAGCAGGTGCTGTAGGCGCCTTCTTGTCTTTACCGGCCATAACTTCCATTGAAAAGCCGGATACGATCAGCGTCAGTACAAGAGGCACAACGAATAGCGCTTTCATAAAAATGGAAAGCCGTTCACCTTGTTTGGATGTTTGGTTTTTCAAACCGATTCCTCCCGTGTCTTGTTGTTATTCATGCTGTTTCTTCTGCCGGCAGTCCGGTATCCGGTCATCCGGTGATTTGCCTTGTTTGTACCTCTTTGTCACCTCCGCCATTATATTCTTCTATTATAGCAACCAGCTTCTAGCAAGCGTATAGACCACCGGAACTGTTATCAGAGCAGCACAAAAAGGAGCATGGTCCTATTGCCATGCCCCCTTTATTTTCCACCCCGTAGACATATAAAAGAGCTCCTCCGCAGGTAGCGGAAAGAGCCCGGATTTGAGTTGCAGGATATTACAGCTTTACAACGTTCTCAGCTTGTGGTCCGCGGTTGCCTTGAACAACGTTGAATTCCACGCGTTGGCCTTCGTCCAGCGTCTTGAAGCCATCGCCTGTGATCGCGCTGTAATGCACGAATACATCGTTGCCGCCTTCAACCTCGATGAAGCCGAAGCCCTTGTCCGCATTAAACCATTTCACTGTTCCTGTTTGCATGGATATTCCTCCAAATGGGTTATTAATATGGTCCTTTTTTAAACATGCATAAAAAAATTCACATATTGTAAAAGGTACCAATCCAAGCTGATCACCTTTTACAACATGTGAATTGTAAGGGAGTTCTCGTTCGGATAGCCCCATAATAGCACAGGGAAATTCCAATATCAACCTTCTTTACGGAAGTCTTACACGAAATGTGGAAAAAAAAGTAACGCGCCTGCCAGCCTCAGCAAACGCGTCACTTCTACTCTCTATTCCCCGTACAAAATATACTGTGCTATATTCTTGCTGTGGTCGCCCACCCGCTCCAGATTGCTCAGGATATCCAGGAACACAGCACCCGAATTGCCGGTGCACAGATTCTGGTTCAGACGCTGAATGTGGCCCTTGCGGAACATGACCTCCATCCGGTCCAGCTCCGCTTCATAAGCCAGCACCTGTTCAGCCGCTTCCCTGTCCTGGTGCTCAAGCGCATACAAGGCGCGCTCGACCGTCTTGTCCGCCAGCTCCAGCATGTCCCGCAAATTCTGCATCGCATCCTCGGAGAAGTCAACCTTATTGGTTACACTGAACTCCGACAGCTCCACGATATTCTCGGCATGGTCGCCGATCCGTTCAATGTCATTGATCGTCTGCATCAGCACTGAAGCCTTCTCGGACTCACCCTCAGGAAGCCCGTTCTGCTGGATCTTTACCATGTACTCAGTAATCTTCCGGTCCAGCTCATTAATCAGCTGTTCCTTCTGCATCGCCAGGTTCGCTACCTTAGGATCACGCCCGAAGAAGAAGGTTGACGCGTCATTTAATGTCTCCCGCGCGTAGCCTCCCATACGAATGATCTCATGTTGAGCTTGTCCGAGCGCAACTGACGGGGTTGCCAGCAAGCGCTGGTCCAGAAACTTTGGCTTGAATTCCAGCTCCTGCATGCTGCCCGGGATGATCCGGGTTACAATCCAGGCCAGCACCGGAATCAGAGGCAGGAAGAGCAAGGTATTCGCCGTATTAAACAGGCCGTGTGCATATGCAATCTGCATACGCACATTGACATCCTCGCCAAGCCAGAGCACCACATTATGCACAATAGGCAGTGCCAGCGTGAAGATGATCGTACCGCACACGTTGAATATTACGTGAACCAGGGCTGCCCGCTTTGCCGCAACCGTCGCGCCAATGGAAGCTAGGACAGCCGTAATGGTCGTGCCGATGTTATCGCCGAACAGGACTGGCAGGGCCGCCTGGAGTGAAATCATGCCTTCGTCAGCAATCTGCTGCAATATGCCGATGGTAGCGCTCGAACTCTGGACAATCATTGTAAACACCGTGCCGACTAAGACACCCAGAATGGAGTTGTGCGACAAATCCACCATGAAATTTGTGAATATCTCCAGGTCCCTCAGGGGCTTCAGCCCGCCGCCCATCGTGGAAAGGCCCAGGAAGAGTGTGCCGAAGCCAAATATGATCTGGCCTATGTACTGAACCTTCTTCTTGCCGATGAAGAACAGCAAGAACGCGCCAACACCGATAATCGGAAGCGCATAATTTTCAATCTTGATCCCGACAATGAATGCTGTCATCGTGGTGCCGATATTGGCCCCCATAATGACACCAATCGCTTGGCGAAGTGTCATAAGGCCTGCATTGATAAGCCCGATGGCCATAACTGTCGTTCCGGTTGACGTCTGAATCAGGATGGTAACCACAATCCCCACCAGCACACCCAGGAGCGGGTTCGACGTGTAGGTCGCCAGCAGATTCCTCATCTTATCTCCTGCGGTCTTCTGCAGTCCCTCGGACATATACTTGATACCGAACAGGAATATACCGAGTCCTCCGACAAACTTAAAAATCAGTTCCTGCCAATCCATTCCGCTGCCTCCCTAAAATAAAGAAACCCTGGCTTTGAAGCCTATCGTTTCCGTTTCTGCTGTATTTCATCCAGCGCCGCCAATTGAATATTCGACATCGTTCGAAGGCTATTGGCATTAAGTCACAATTTCCATAATAATAAGTCGGCTGGTGAAGCGCAACAAAATCTTAATAATTCCTTTACAATTTTCTGCATATCGACATATCTGTCTGTTTTCCTGCATAAAAACCCTTCCATAGTTTGTTTATTATATGCCATTATCCTTATTTATCCACACAGCGAAAACCGCCAGCGTTTGCGCACTGACGGCTTACCCGCTATCTTCACTCACCCTTACTTGAAAATAAACCTGCCGACAAGCGGCCAGATATACCGCAGCATGCCAAAGCCGATCTTGATTGTCGGCCAGGCTCTGCCAACCATGCCAAACATCCCGGGTAAAGCTCCTCCGGCTGCACCGGCGGCTCCGGCGGCTCCTGCGGCAGCTGGGGCACCCAGTGCTCCGCCCAGCAGCGAGCCGAGAAAGCCTGATATTTGAGCTTGGTCCCGTTTGCCTCCCTTGCCCGTCACACGCCCGTTGCCGCGCAAACCAGCCAGAATAAGCTCCCCATCCTTCACACCTACGATACGGCCTATATAATATTGTCCGTCCCGCAGCGTTACACCGACCACTTGACCCATAAGCCGCTGTACATACTGAGCCTCCGGATGCATGATTATCATGCTGAATCACCCCCGTCTTCTTGCAGGTATATGACTCATTATATGCCCCGAAGCTTCCTCTGCCTGTTCGAATGGACGGGGTCCGGCTGATTTGTACCAATACCCGGCCAAGTCGTATAATAGGACCGGCTGATATTTCAAATAAAAGGTGGACTTACGACATGAACAGACAGACACTTAAATGGTTCCAGCCCCTCATAGCGGCCGCAATTATGCTGCTTCTGGCGGCTGCCGCAGGCTGCGGGCCAAGACCAGAGACCACTACGGAGCAAAGCGGCCGCAATGCCTACGACCCGGCTGCACCGCATCCAGTCGTTACGATCCAGATGAAGGACGGCGGCACGATTAAGGTGGAGCTGTACCCCGAGGTCGCCAAGAATACAGTGGATAATTTCATCTCGCTTGCTAGCAAAGGTTTCTACAACGGAACGATCTTCCACCGCGTCATCCCCGGATTCATGATTCAGGGCGGTGACCCTGAAGGTACTGGCAAGGGGGGCCCGGGATACAGCATCAAAGGAGAATTCAACGCAAACGGGTACTCGAACAATCTGAAGCATACCCGCGGGGTAATCTCCATGGCACGCTCAGGCTCGTCTTATGATTCGGCCGGTTCCCAGTTCTTCATCATGGTTGCGGACGCCACCCATCTGGATGGCAAGTATGCCGCGTTTGGAGCTGTTACGGAGGGGATGGAAATGGTGGATGCCATTGTCAATCTGCCGACAGGTGCCAGCGACCGCCCAGAGGATCCGCCTGTAATGGAGAAGGTGACGGTTGAGCTGAAGGGCTATCAGGCAGCGGAACCGCAGGCAGCAGAATAACCGTACCGCAGGCTGCTCGCGTCGCATGACGGCGTTCCTCCTCCAGTAACCACATGAACAGATGGAAGCTCTTGACAGACTTAGGAAGGGCCTGCTATAGTTGCAGCAGATGAATAAGCACGGCTTACGACGGAAGCACCCGTAAGAATCGCCACAAGGCGTCTCTTACGGGTGCTTTTTTTCGTGTATTCTGCCCGTTTGCTTTATCTCACCCAAATTACAGGGAGGTATACGGTATATCATGCCATTACGAACACTGCACAGACCGTGCGCACGGCTCCTGTGCGTCATACTCATTCTGCTCGCAATCCCGCAGCCGGCTGGCGCAGCTCCCATTGAATTCACGGCTTCCGTCCGCGCCAATCTCGACAAAACCATGGATACAGCCGCCCCCGAGCTCGCCGCAAGTCTATCGAAGACCTATGACCAGCTGGCCGCTTCGGTGAAGACGGAGAGAAGTCTGGACCAAACTATTAAATCGCTGCAGTACAGCAGCGAGGAAGCGCTGCTCGCCCTGCGCAAGCAGATTCAGCAGGTGGGTGCCTCCAGAATTGCTTCCGCCAAGAAGGAAGTGGAACAAATCAAACAGCGGTACAAGCCCCTGCTGGCACTCTATGATTCACTCGCCAAACAGGCAGCAGCAGCCAAATCCTTCGGGCAAAAGGAGCTTGCCGCAGCCCTGCGCTCACAAGCGGATCAGATCAAGCCAGCCGTACAGGTTGCCAAGCAGGATATTAAGAACAGGGAAGCGAAGCTGAAGGCCGCCCGTACAGAAGCAGCAGAGCGTAAGAAGCGCCTGCGCGGCATGCTTGCGGGAATGGATGCAGTGAAGCTCAAGAAGAAGGCGGAGCGGAGCGCCGTCAGCAGCTTGTCCAAATCGCTTGCTGCGGAGTGGGGTTCAGTGAAGCAGTCGCTTCGCAAGCGCGATGCCGTCAGCTCGCACAAGTCCTTGAGCAAGGCCCTCGTACTAAGCGGACAGGTCAACACCCGCAAGCAGACTCTTCACTCATTGGAGCAAAGCATTGCTGATATTATCCGTCTGACAGGAGTGGAGCTCGCCAGGTACAGCCAGTAGACTAAGCAAACGGCCGGCAGCAGTTCTTTGGAAAGAACCGCTGCCGGCCGGCAAGCTTTTATTTAACTGCATTCCTCACAGCGCGCTGATCCTGATTGGTGTTAACGAGCTGGGGAAGCATCCTGGCCTCCTTGGTCATGGGCGATTGACAGAGCTGACAAGTCGGTTCAACCGCAAAAGCAAAATTATCTCTCATCCATCCGTTGCAGCCGTCATTGGTACACGACCAGACTTCGGTCAATTCCTCGGGAACCTCTTCCACTTTCTTACGGGAATAATACACAGCTATGCAACCTCCTCGGCTAGATTCGAATGGAATACCACAGGCGGCAGTCAGACGCTTCGCCTCTCTTAGACCAGCCTGGGCCGTGGGACTTGGTATTCTGATCCCTCGTCCACCTTCCATACACTCCTATATATATGAGTGTACGGGCCAAGACAGAAATAAAAAAATCACACCATGCGCAAGGTTTCAAAGCAAGCACCCTTTAAACCCCCGCCTAATGTGAGTGGATTCCATCTTTAGCTGTATCAACCATACCATAAATAAGCGGAAAAATCAAAAAAACAAGGGGGTGCAAGTGACTATTTCACGCTGAAAATCAGTACAAAATCCCGCTTTCGCCACCCGCAGTGACACCTGCCGCCGGGCATGCATCCATCCCCTTCATACTGTTTACCTCCGCTGCTTCATGAGAAAAAGGGACGGCTTGCGCCGCCCCTCCCTTACAAGCCCCGTACACACTTACTTGTTCAAAATCGTACGGGCCATCATAATCAGATCCACGATTTCAACTTTCCCGTCATTGTTCAGGTCATTCTTCTTCGCGGCATTCCAGCCTGGATCAGCTGAGGTCATGCCATAGCTCTTCGTCATAACAGCCAGGTCGCCAACCGACCGCTTCCCAATCTCATTATGGTCTTCCGGCTTGCTTACAAGGACAGAAGCACGAAATACGGTCACGGCTTGGCTGAGCTCCTTCAGCGCTGCTTCAATCTCCTGCTGCGATGCATCTTCCTTGTCAGCGACTGCTGCCGCAGCAGCAGCTGCAGCCTGCAGAGCAGCCTTGGACCCCGCCGGGTACTGGCCAGCACGCTTGCCTTCTACGGCCTCATCAAGCAGCTTCTGAGCTTGTGTAATCAGCTCCGCCAGATCAGACGCATTTGCAAGGTTAACTTGAAGAGAGTGTGTTGTCCCCTCGAGCTTCGTTTCCTTGCCCGCTCCGCTGGCTGCAATCAGGCTGGCAACCGAGATTCCAGCTGCACCCTTCTTCGCCTCCGGCTTCACCTGGAAGGCAAGCTTCAGCAATCCGTCCGCCGCCTTTGTCGGCTCTTCTCCAACATGAACGCCCAGGATGCGAACAACCCCCGGCTGCTCAGCATCATAGTCAGCCACAGCGAATTGGCTGTCATCCACAGGCATTACGGAGACGAACCGCAGCCGCTCGGCATCATAGTGAATCGTGATATCCTGCGCGGCTGCCTCTTCCTTACCCGCACCCAGACCATAAATCAAGTCAAAGGGCTCGCCAGAGGCACTGCGCTCCGGCCCTTTCAGAAATGGCTGGGAGCTTCCGTTATTCGGCTTAACGATGATATTCGCCTCTGCCTTAAAGCCGCCGTCCCGCGTTGCCGCGGTTATTGTCGTCCGTCCCGGCTTTACACCCGTCACAACACCACCCTCGCTGACCTCTGCAATGCTGCGGTCTGCGGACGTCCAGGTCACTTGTTTGTCAGACGCGCCTGCCGGTGAGATGACTGCCTTCAGCTGAAGCTGTTCACCTACCTTGACATCGGCTTTACCCGGCTCTACGGCTATGCCAGTAACCGGCGCACCTGCTCCCGCCGTGTAAATACGCGGCATAGCAGGCATCTCCATGCCGTGGCCCAGGAAGAAGCTGGTGTGCGGCGGCTGATTGTAGCCCACATTTTGCCATGCGATAGACAGACGGTAATGAGGATCATGCATCAGCGTAAAGATGCGGTGGTCCGTCACGGCAGTGGTTGTATAAATACGAAGCGCGCTGCTGTCCTCGGTCCGCCATACCGCCTCTTCGCGCCAGTCGCCGAACAGATCCGCCTGCAGAGCCGGTGTGCCCTTCGTGTGATTGTTCGAGTACGTCCCTGTCGCTGTGAGCAGGTTAACAAGCTTGCTCTGCTCGTAATCCCATTTATCAATTGTGCCGACGCCAACGCCTGCCTCTGCATTGAAGTTGTGGTCCAACAGCTCTCTCAGCAGATCGCCATCCCACCAGATTGCAAAGTTGGCAGATGGAATGGAGTCGGAAATCCGCTCTCCCTGTGCAGAATACAGGCCGCCTGTGCGGCTGTTCCAGGCGCCGGATACCGCCCAGGCCTCTGCGCCAGTATGCCGGGGATCAATATCTGCAGTTGCGCCCCGGCCGGTATCTTCACCGGTGTGCACGCCCCAGAGAACCTCGCCGGTCGCTACGTCACGCATGGAATACCCGTATGGCGATCCCTTGTTTTCCTGTGTAGAGAACACCTCTAGTCCAGGTCTTGCAGGGTTCAGATCGCTGACATGCAGCGCATCGCCATGCCCAAGCCCGGTCGAGTAAACACCAGTTCCGTCATCATCCACCACCATGTTGCCATAGACAATCTCATCCTTGCCGTCGCGATCCACATCCGCAACACTCAGGCTGTGATAACCCTGGCCGGCAAATGAGCCATAACCGTCATTCTTCGTATCAAAGGTCCACAGCTTCGTCAGTTCCCCATCCCGCCAGTTATAAGCTGCGAGAACCGATCTGGTGTAGATGCCTCTGGTAATGACCAGACTAGGACGTTCGCCGTCCAGGTAAGCAACGGCCGCCATCAGGCGGTCAACCCGGTTGCCATAGCCGTCTCCCCATGAATCAACCGTTCCGCGCGGCGGCTCATAATCGGTTGTAGCCAGCGCCTTGCCGGTCAGGCCGTCAAAGATTGTCAAGTATTCCGGCCCGCTCAGCACATAACCGGAGGAGTTGCGGAAGTCCTTCGACGGATCACCAATTGCAACGCCTTCTCCATCTACAGATCCATCCGCAGTCTTCATGGCAACTTCTGCTCTTCCGTCACCATCCAGGTCATAGACCATGAACTGCGTGTAGTGTGCACCCGCCCGGATGTTGCGGCCCAGATCAATCCGCCACAGCTGCGTACCATCGAGCTTATAGGCGTCAATGTACACATTGCCGGTATAACCGGCTTTTGAGTTGTCCTGGGAATTGCTCGGGTCCCACTTCACGATAAACTCATACTCCCCGTCGCCATCCAGGTCGCCTACACTGGCATCGTTAGCCCGGTAGGTATAGGGATCACCAAGCGGCGTTACGCCGTCTTCCGGCTTATTCAGCGGGATGTCCAGACTGCTTCCTCCCCAGACCTGTGCCGTTTCTCCCGACGGCTCTTCTCTGCCATCCACGACAGCTCTTACCTCGTATACAGCATCCGTCTTGCCCTTGCTGTCAAGATAATTCGTGCTGCCAGTCAGCGGCTCGCCGTTAAGCTTCTTGCCGTTGCGATACAGATTGAAGGCGATATTCTCAGGGTCCGTACCCAGCATCCGCCAGCCGACATAGACACCTTCATCCGTCTTCACGGCAACAAGCGCTCTCTTCAAGTACTCCATCTGCCTGCTAAGAACGGTTCCCGCCTCTGTCACCAGAGCCTCTGACAGCGGGGATACACCTCCTGCGTTAACCGCTGCGACCTTGTAAGAATAAGGAACCGTGGTCAGCACGTCCGTGTCCTTGAATGTCAGTTCTGCTGTCTTGCCAATCAGCACATAGCTCCCGTTCTTATCTGCCCGGAAGATCTGATAGGACAAGGCCTCCGGCACCTCATTCCACGTAATTGTGATTTCATTCTTCGTTACTGACACCGCCGACAGGTTCACCGGCGCAGGCGGCGCAGCGGCGTCTGGATCCGTCATGGAGACCAGGACCCGATCCGACGGGACCGATTCCAGTCCGGAGCCATCCAGTGATTCCAGCGTTGTAACTGTGTATTCGTATTCCGAGCCGATGACCGCTTCCTGGTCCGTATAGGAAGACTCCGCAACCTTCGCAAGCAGTACCGGAGCCGCAGCCTCGACATCCTTGCGGTATACCCCGTAGCCTGCCGCGCCTTCGACCGCCGTCCAGGACAGGGTCACGGAAGGACTATCTGGGTCCAGCGATTTGGAATCCGCTTTAAGGTCACCCGGCGCCTGGATAACTGGTGTAATCTCTACGGCGTTAACAATGGAGCTTTGGTCGGCAAACATGAAGTTCATCCTGCCGTCCTTCACTTCAATATTGTTAAAGACCTGCTCGGTTGTGCTGGCCTTGCCGGATGAATAAGTACCCAGATTCTTGCCTTCTATGGTGACGCTCGTACGCGCGGACGCGCCTGCCAGCATATCCCCGATCAGCACTTTAACGGAATAGATTCCGTTAGGGAGATCCACCTGGAACTCGAAGCCGCCGCCGCGCATAATGAAGTCCCGCTGCAGATCGTCGCCTGCCCCGCGGTCCCGGCCATCCATCCCCTCCGTCGTCAGAAGGCCGTAGCCTCGCTCCTCTGTATACTGCGTCTGTGGCGTGACAGCCGCATAGCCTTCTGCGACCGGGCTGGTTGTCAGACCGAAATCATACTTGAACTGCGCCTTCTTCATGCGAATGGTCAGCACGTCCGAAAGCTCCGACTCACCCAGTCCGTTGACGGCTGATACCCGCACCTGATACTCCTTGCCATCCTCCATGCCGCCAATCGTAATCTGCGGAACGGCTGCCGTCCCGATCAGCGTATAATCAGCGCCATCCTTCAGCTTCCTGTAGATCCGGTAAATATCCGCTCCTTCAGATGCATTCCAGTTCAGAGTCGCCGTAGCATTGCTGATACTGCCTGCCTTAAGGCCCTGCGGCTTCTCCGGCAGAGCATCCGGCGGCTCGATCCCCGTCACATACTCGGACAGCGGGAGGCCAAGGTCCTTGATCGCCCCGGATACCAGCCGCGCAAGCTGAATAGCTCCATACTCCTGGAAGTGGGTGTTATCCTGCACACCATTCATGAATGCCGGATAGATGCCCGGTTCCACATGCAGGAACACTGACAGCGTAGCTGCTGGGCCAATAGAGTCGTAATAGGCAACACTAAGGGCGCTAAGATCGACGAGCGGCACCTCCAGCTCCGCCGCAACTTCCTTCATGCCCTTTACGTATTCCGGGAAGCTGACATTGAACTTGCCGGTCTCCGGATTGAAATCTCTGCGTCCTACCGGTGTCACCAGAATAGGGACGGCTCCCCGCTGACGCGCACCGTTCACGTAGGTTTTGAGATAATTCTTATAATCTGGAACGGATGCATACCGCTCCGGCCTGCTGATCGTCGCATCGTTATGGCCAAACTGGATAAGGAAATAGTCATTCGGCTTGATGGCACGGAAAATAGCATCCAGTCTTCCCTGCTCAAGGAACGACTTCGTACTGCGTCCCCCGATGGCATGATTGTGGAAGACGATGGAATCATCGAAGAACCGGCCGATCATCTGGCCCCAGCCTGCCTCCGGCTTCCAGTATTCATCATAGGTCTGAACGGTGGAGTCTCCAGCTATATAGACCTCAGGCAGACTGCCAGCCTCACGCTCCGGAAGCTTCTTGACGATCAGCCCGTTCAGCTTCGGTGCCGCGCCGCTGAACTCCAGGCTCAGCTGTCCATCTGTCAGAGCAATGTCAAAGGTGCGCTCCATATACTCACCCGCCGCTACAGGCGTGAGCTGGATTTTCTCAATTAACTCCGCTTTGACTGCGATCTCGGACGCTTCCGCCGAATCGCCAGCGATAACCGTCACGCTGTAGTCACCGTTAGGCAGATCTAGCAGGAAGGCCGTACCCGCCGGCACACTGAAATCCGATTTCAGCGCATCGCCTGTATCGCGGCTCCCCGCCCCTACCTTCTGAGGATCGGCAAAGCCATACTTCCGCTCCGCGGCATAAGCAGCCGAGGATTCCACCTTCAGATAGCCCTCCGCCTGCTCACCAGGCCCAAAGTCAAACTGGTATGGCAGCGCTTCCGGAAGCGACTGCGGCGGATTCATCTCCCCGCTGACTTCCGCGGCAACCGGAAGGCTTGGTTCGGATTCCTGGCCATCCAGGCCGATCGAAGTCACTCGATACATATAGCTCATGCCCGCTTCGACCCCCGTATCCGTATAGCTTGGAGTCTCTGTGCTCCCGAGCTTCTGATAGCTATCCCCTTCGTAAACCGAACGGTACACGCTGTATCCCGAAGCAGCAGGAGATTCTGTCCACTTCAGGCCTACTCCTGCAGCACTCGATCCCAAGACCGTGAGCCCTGTTGGGGCTGCGGGAGCTGCCGGCGGCTCAGCCTCAGCTTTCTCAATTACCACACCGTTCACATAAGCGCCAACGCCATTGCCGCTGAACGCCAGCTCCAGCTTTCCGCCCGTGACAGCCGCCGGGTAGGTCGCTTGCGAAACCGCCTGTCGGGTGCTGATCGTACCCATCAGCTCTCCGCCAATCGTCGTGCGGGTATTGGTCGTCGATGTTCCTGTGAGCAGGTCACCCGAATAGACGGTTACATTATAGTTGCCGTCCGGAATATTCACGATAAAAGAGAATGCGCTTCCAAGGACAAAGTCGGCAGCCATCGCATCTGCTTCTGTCCCGCCCCGGTGCCTTGAGGCAACAGCAGCCGACAGGCCATAACCCGTTTCCTCTGTATACAGCAGTTCCTCGTGAATGCCCGTATAGCCATCAAGGACCGGGCTTGTCTTCGTGCCAAAATCAAACTTCCACACGGCCTGTTCCGCATGGACGGTTTGCAATCCGGCTCCAACAGCCGGCATAACGGTATAGACCAGCATGACCATTGCAAGCAGCAGCGTCCATCCCTTATTAAATCTTCGGTTCAAAACGATGATCCCTCACTTTCCTAATATATGATTGGTGTTACCATGCCGCGTATCATCAATCCCGGCTGTTATAACTGCAGCACTCCCCCTTTACTCAAGGTATTGGAAGACCGGTGTCCAAGGATGTAAGTGCTTTCTTTCCCAATCATACGGGCTGCCTGCTGTCTTCTCTATTCAATTTGCCGTCTTCTTTGCCCAAAAAACCGACCTATCCTCAGCCGGCGCTGCGAAAATTGTTTGTTCTTGTCTATTGAATATGCCCGTCCTAACGTATGCTCTTTGGTGGAATAACGCCAATCTCAGGCACCCAGAAAAACGGCTAACAATCCTAAAGTTTTACAGGGATCTTTTGACAAAATAAGCCGTGTCCTGTAAAGTACTTTCATGATCAAAAACAAAAAAACCACTAACCGGGAAACCGTGCTCCGTATAGCCGCCTCCCTGTTTCTGGAGCGGGGCTATCACTTAACGAGCATGGATGATATTGTCGCCGCCAGTAAAGTGTCCAAAACGAACATCTACTATCATTTTAAAGGGAAGGAGGATTTGCTCGCAGCGATCGTGGATGATCTGATTGCCCAATACAACCAAGCCATGGACGATACGGTTAGCAGAAGCGATCTGCCCGCAACGCAGAGGCTGATTATGCTGGTCAAGGGATTGGTGGATCAGTCGGTAACCGGTCTTGGAGGGAGCCCGTTTGTGACTTTATACACACAAGCTGCACAAGAAGCGGTCATGATACGTGCGAAGATCGGAGATTTCTTTCAATCTCAGATGACATTAGTGGAGAAGCTGTTGCAAGAAGGAGTGAACAAACGCGAGCTGGATCCCCAGCTGCCGGTCAAGGAAGCCGCAGCCATGATTATTGCCACAATTGAAGGAGGCTTGTTCCTGCAGCATACCGACCAGGACAATGACGTTGTAAGCCAGGTGCTCCAAGGGCTTGCTTATGCCCTTAAATAGCCGGCCGCAGGTGTTCATGCAACTGTCGGTTACCTCATCATAACGCAACCTGTTCTTATAAATTATAGGTACAGCGCAGACAACCCGGCACCGAGAGAAGCCAGGTTGTCTTTTTTGCTGCCCAATTCGGTTTCTGCTTTCTGCAATGCTTTAATACACTTCCACCGGTATACCAGCCAGCGGCTCAAGCGCCTTGGATCGCTCTACATGGATGAAGGCATCGTAGCGCTCCGACATGACGGACGGTACATAATTGCCGTAACGCTCATAGCGCGGATCATAGACAACGCCGATCGCTCGATGGGGAATGACCGTTCCATATACATCGTCCCGTCCGCGCAGCATCAGCCACTTGTCAAAGGCACCCGCGTTATGCATGGCTTCCTCCCAGCTGCCCTTCAGTGCAGCGGGAACCGTAACCCGCTCCATGGGACTTCCCCACTGCTTGCCGGCAATAACCGTGCCCTCATAAGTGCCGAAGCCGATCGCAAACACCTCATCCATTCCGTACGCCTCGCGGGCGAGCTGGCCGATGTTAACCATTCCCTCTGCCGCCATATCCGTGGCCCGGGCATCCCCGATATGCGTGTTATGCTCCCACACAATCGCCTTGGCGCCTTTGCCATACTGCCGGAGCAGAATATCCAGTGTCTCTGTCATATGCTGGTCGCGTATATTCCATGATTCAGGGCCGCCCTTCACCATAGCCTTGTAATACTGCTCTGCATTCACCGCCACAAGCGCGTTAATTTCCGCACTCAGAGCCTGCTCGTCGCCCTGCTCTTCCTGCTTATGGCGCTCTGTCCGCATCCGGTTAAGCAGCTCCACTACCTCCTGCTCGCAGTTGTCCTCCCGGAAGAACGAAGCCGATACTCCATAGGTCTGTTCATCCCGGCGGTATGGCTCGAAGCAGTCGAAAGCACGCCGTGCCTGTTCCAGATCGGGGGACCCGGTTCGCTCAAGATAGCTCATAATCTCATCCAGCGACTCCCACAGACTATAGACATCCAGTCCATAGAAGCCCGCCTTGTCCATACCTGTCCTGCTTTCATTGAAGGAATGCAGCCACCGGGTAAGGTCAGCAACCTCACGGTTTGCCCACATCCAGGTCGGCCAGCGGGTAAAAGCGTGGAGTGCCTGTTCGGCATGATGCGCAGTCTTCCCCTGCCCTTTAATATATCGGTTGACCTCATAGCAGGCAGGCCAGTCCCCTTCCACCGCGACAATCCGAAAGCCCTTGCGCTCAATCAGTCTCTTGGTAATCTCCGCCCGCATCGTATAAAACTCGGAGGTACCGTGGGAGGCCTCGCCGAGCAGCACGACCGAAGCATCGCCTGCCTGCTCCACAAGCTCATCCAGATTATCCGGACCGCTGATTCGAACCGCATCCGCACTGATCTGCTGTACCAGATCCTTCATCCTCATCCTCCTCCATTCGCTTGTCAACATTGTCTTGCCCTGCCTTAACATACCTTACCCCCTTCCCCTGCCCTCCATTCGCCAATAGAAAGCACAAATAACCGGCGGAAGATTCCACCGGTTATTACTTGCAACATGTCAGCCACTACTATATTTGCGGCCGTATCCGCTGCAGGTCTTCCTGCAGCCTAGCCGATTCTGCGCGAGGTGAGCTTCGCTTGGGTAAACAGCAGCAGATAGTCATGGCCGCCCGCCTTCGAATCGGTACCCGACATATTAAAGCCGCCGAACGGATGCACGCCCACGAGAGCGCCGGTGCATTTGCGGTTGATATAGAGGTTGCCGCAGTGCATCGTTTCAAGCGCCGTCTGAATCCGCTGCTCATTCCCCGAGAAGAAGGCTCCCGTAAGTCCAAACTCCGTATTATTATAAATGGCGATCGCTTCCTGCCAGTCCGATGCCTTGGCAAGCGCAAGCACCGGGCCGAAGATCTCCTCCTGCATGATAACCGCATCAGGAGCTGCATCGGCGAATACCGTCGGCTCAATGAAATAACCCCCGTCAAGGCCTTTGCCGCCGCCGGCGAGCAGCCGTCCTTCCTTGCGCCCCTTCTCGATATAACCTAATATGCGGTTATAGGACGTCTCATCAATTACAGGCCCTACAGGCGCATTATCCTCCGGCAAGCCCATCACCAGCTTCTTCGTCCGCTCCTCGACCATCGAGACCACCTTGTCATATACGGATTCCACGATCACCGCACGGGAGCCCGCGGAGCACTTCTGTCCCTGAAATCCAAATGCCGAAGCCACAATCGCATCTGCTGCTGCCTCAAGATCAGCCGTCTCATCGACAACAATGCCGTCCTTGCCGCCCATCTCCGCGATGACCCGCTTCATCCAGATCTGGCTCTCTGCCTGTTCAGCAGCAAGCTTGTTAATATGCAGGCCGACTTCCTTCGAGCCCGTGAAGCTGATGAATCTCGTCTTCGGATGGCCGGTCAGGTAGTCGCCAATCTCTCCGCCGCTTCCCGGAAGGTACTGAATCACGTTGGCGGGAACTCCGGCTTCCACCATTAATTCGTAGAACTTATAAGCGATGACCGGTGTCGTCGAAGCCGGCTTCAGAACAACGGTATTGCCGGCGACGAGCGCAGCCGAGGTCATGCCCGCACAGATGGCCAGCGGGAAATTCCAGGGCGGAATCACAACACCCACGCCCAGCGGTATGTAGGTCAGTTTATTGTCTTCTCCCGCAAGCTTCACAAGCGGCTGCCGTTCATTCGTCTCAGACAGCTTGATCATCTCTCTGGCGTAATACTCCAGAAAATCAATTGCTTCCGCCGTATCGGCATCCGCTTCTCCCCAGTTCTTGCCGGCCTCAAGCACCATCCATGCCGAGAACTCATGCTTGCGGCTGCGCATCAGCTCCGCAGCCTTTACCAGATATCCCGCCCGCTCCTCGGCAGGCACCTTCTTCCACAGCTCAAAGGCAGCTAATGCCGACTGCATGGCCTCCTCTGCAAGCTCCCGGCTTGCTTTTCCCACCGTCCCCACAACTTCGTCCTTCTTCGCGGGGTTAATGGATGTAATACGGCCATCTGTTTCGACAGCCTTCCCGTCTATGCGCAGCGGATAATGCTGGCCGAGCGAAGCACGTACCGCCGCCAGAGCGGACTGCATGGCCTTCTTGTTATCCTCTTGACTGAAATCTGTGAACGGTTCATTCGCAAATGGTGGAAACAGCTGATTTGTCATCATAATCCCTGCCTTCTCTATAAAATAAAGCTATCATGACTAAAGCTTATGCCGCATCTTGTTTATATAATTCGCTTGCCAAGCATGGAAGCAATCAGTTCAACTGCAAGCCTTGCTGTCCGGCCGCTTGGATCAAGCAGCGAATTGACCTCCACAACCTCCATAGAAGTAATCAGGCCAGACTCAGCCAGCAGCTCCAGGGCAAAATGCGCTTCCCGGTAGCTCAGCCCGCCCCTCACCGGTGTGCCGACACCCGGAGCTTCTACAGGATCGACCGAATCGATATCGAAGCTTAGATGGACGCCATCCGTTCCACTGCCCGCAATCTCCAGTGCCTTCTCCATGACGGCATGAATGCCCAGCCGGTCGATATCATGCATGGTGAAGCAGGCGATACCTTCCTTCCGGATCAGCTCACGTTCACCGGGATCGATATCCCGTGCGGCTACCATGACGATGTTCCCCTTCTTAATAGAAGGTCCGGCTCCCGGAATGTCCGCGTAGGAGAAACTGCGCAGCTTCCCCAGCGCAATCGCCAGCGACATCCCGTGCATATTGCCTGAATGGGTTGTAGCCTCCGTGTTCATGTCTGTATGGGCATCAATCCAGACGACCCCAAGGCTTGGATAATGAGCCGCCAGGCCGGCCATTGTGCCGATCGCAATGCTGTGATCCCCGCCCAGGATCAGCGGGAATGCACCGGATTCTACCGCAGCCGATACTTCCGTGCATACATTGCGGCTCATCTCCGCTACCTCGGCAAAATGCTTCAGCCTCTCGCCCGGAGCCGGAGCCGCCGCTGGCTTATCCGCACAGCTGACCCACACATCATCCGCCAGGTCATGCCCCAGGTTCCGGATCTGCCGTACCAGGCCAGCGTGCAGGATATCTCCAGGCCCCAGCTCTGTTCCGGCACGCCCCGCGCCAAGCCCGAACGGCACGTGGATAAGCTGCAGTTTCATCGCCTGCTTCTGAACAACCGCCTTCGCTTCCCGTTCCATCATACTCATCGTCCTTGCCTCCATTCGTTCGGTTCCTCTCCACAGTCCCCGATCTGACTATTCACTATGGACACTCGTCAACACAGCCTCAATGCGCTCCAGCGCCCAGTCGATATCAGCTTGATCGATAATAAGCGGCGGAGCAAAACGGATCGTCGTCTCATGCGTCTCCTTGCACAGCAGGCCCTCTGTCATCAGCTGCTCACAGTACGGCCTTGCCGCCGCATTCAACTCCAGCCCGATAAACAGGCCGCGCGCACGAATTTCCTTCACCAGCGGACTTCTGATCGCCGCGAGCTTCTCCGCAAAGTAAGCACCAAGCCGTTCTGACCGCTCCGCCAGCCTTTCCTCCTCCAGCACCTCAAGAGCTGCGATCGCCACCGCACAGGCAAGCGGATTGCCCCCGAAGGTAGAGCCGTGAGATCCGGGTTCGAATACATCCAGAATCTCACCATCAGCCGCGATCGCCGAGATCGGCATCACGCCGCCGCCAAGCGCTTTGCCCATCACATACACATCCGGCGTCACATCATCCCAGTCGCTTGCAAAGCGCCTTCCCGTCCGGCCAAAGCCGGTCTGGATTTCGTCAGCCACGAGCAGCACATTATGCTTGCGGCAGAGGGCCTCCGCTGCCTTCAGGAAGCCTTTGGGCGGGATCATGATGCCTGATTCGCCTTGGATCGGCTCGACGAGGAAGGCTGCCGTATGCGGTGTAATCGCCTGCTCCAGCGCCTCCAGGTCGCCGTAAGGGATAATCTTGAAGCCCGGTGTGAACGGGCCAAAGTCCTTCTTGTACTCCGGTGATGAAGAGAACGAGGTAACCGTAATCGTACGTCCATGGAAATTTCCGTCGCAGACGATGATTTCGGCCTGATTTTCCGGCACGCCCTTCACCCGGTAAGCCCACCTGCGGACCGCCTTGACCGCGGTTTCCACTGCCTCGGCTCCCGTGTTCATTGCTAAGATTTTTGACTTGCCAGTATATTTCGACAATTTATGATAAAAGAGTCCCGCCGTGCTGCTGTGAAAGGCCCGGGATGTCAGTGTAACCATGTCCGCCTGGTCCTTCAGCGCCTGAATAATCTTTGGATGACGGTGCCCCTGATTGAGCGCGGAGTAGGCACTGAGCATATCCATGTAGCGGTTGCCCTCCGGGTCCTCGACCCAAATGCCCTCCGCCCTCGAGATCACAATCGGCAGCGGATGATAGTTGTGCGCGCTGTATGTATTGGAAAGCTCCATAAACGTTGTTGATTTCATGAATCAGCCCACCTATTCGGTTTAGTATGATTACTTGTATTTTGTATACAATATACAAAATACAATATACATATGCCTTGTTAAGAAATCCTGAGAGGCGGTCAAGCCTCTCAGGCAGCTAAAGGAAAATACAACGAAAGCTTGATTTATTACATTCCATTCGAGATTAACAGCCCTACAGAACCTTGGATAAGAAGTCCTGCGTGCGCGGATGCTGCGGGTTCTGGAGCACCTCACGCGGCACTCCCTCTTCCACGATGTTGCCGCCGTCCATGAAGAGCAGCCGGTCGCCAACCTCGCGGGCAAAGCCCATCTCGTGGGTGACGATCACCATCGTCATGCCATTCTGTGCAAGCTTCTTCATCACATCCAGCACTTCGCCGACCATCTCGGGATCAAGCGCGGAGGTCGGTTCGTCGAACAGCATGACATCCGGCTGCATCGCGAGTGCCCGGGCGATGGCTATCCGCTGCTTCTGGCCGCCGGACAGCGAGTCGGGATAAGCGTTTCGCTTATCCTCCAGCCCGACAGAACGGAGCAGATCCACGGCGGTGGCTTCCGCCTTGTCCTTGCTCATATTCTTGAGCTTCCGGGGTCCCAGTGTCAGGTTCTCCATTACGCTCATATGAGGGAACAGGTTGAAATGCTGGAACACCATCCCCATCTTCTGGCGGATCGCATTGAGCTCAGACTGTTTGTTCACAATCTTCTGTCCCTCGAATACGATCTCGCCAGCTGTCGGCACCTCCAGGAAATTGAGGCAGCGGAGAAACGTACTCTTGCCGGAGCCGCTTGGTCCGATGACCACCACTACCTCGCCCTGGCGGATTTCCGTATCGATTCCCTTCAGAATATCCAGCTTGCCAAACGATTTACGCAGTCCCTGGACTTTAATCATTGGTTTCTCAACTTCCTTTCCAAGGCGCCGAGCAGCTTCGACAGCGTAAAGGTAAGAATGAAGTAGACACCTGCTGCAACGAGCAGCGGCTCAAGCGGCAGGAACAGATTGCCCTGCAGCGTTCTTGCTGTATACATAATTTCCGCTATGCCGATAACCGAAACCAGTGAGGAGTCCTTAATAATGATAATGAACTCGTTGCCGATTGCCGGCAGCATGTTGCGGAATGCCTGCGGCAGTACGATGTACCGCATGGCCATTCCCTTGGACAATCCCAGTGAACGCGCGGCCTCAGTCTGACCTTTGTCAATCGCCATGATGCCAGCCCGGAATACCTCGGCCATATAGGCAGCACTGTTAATCGTAAGGGCGATTATACCCGATTGGAAGGGTGCAAAGTCCAGCCCAAACTGGGTGAGACCGTAGTGAATAATGAAAATCTGCACCAGCATCGGTGTCCCTCTGACCAGCTCAATGTAAGCTGTTGCGAGGAACCTGACCACCCAAATGCCCGAGAGGCGCATAAGGGCGAATCCGATACCAAGAATGGTACCCAGCAGCACGCCGAAGAACGACAGCTGCAGGGTTATCCAGGCGGCACTGGCATAGCTCTGCCAGTGGTCCGCCAGAAACGAAAAATCCAGATTCATCGCTAACTACTCCGTCCGTTTGTATTCGCCTTGGCTGAACGATCTCTTGCTATAGACTATTCGCCAACCAGCTCGTTCGCTTCCACCACGAAGCGGTCAATGTCGCCTGCTGCCATCAGCCGCTCGAGCGTTTTGTTAATATTCTCCAGAAGCTCAGCATTCCCCTTCTTCACGGCAACTGCCGCACCCGACTCTTCTTTCGGCTGTTCGATCTTCGCATCCGCAAGCGCGATGTCATCCTGCTTCAGCACGTATTGGTCAGCAACCGGCTTCTCCAGAATCAGCGCATCGACACGGCCGGTCTGCAGCTCCATGATCAGCTCGGGGATCTTGCCAAGGGATGTCAGCTTAGCGCCTTCAATCTCCTGCGCGATGCCTTCCTGAATGGAGCCCTTCTGCACGCCGACCTTCTTGCCGGACAGCGATTCAAGCGTCGGGAACTCGGCCAGACGGTCCTTCTTCACCAGGACACCCTGCTCGGCATAATAGTAGATCTCCGAGAAATCTACATTCTCCGCACGCTCAGGTGTTGGTGTCATACCGGAGATGACCATATCCACCTTGCCGGCGTTCAGCGCCATCAGCAGACCGTCAAAATCCATGTTCTGAATGACCAGCTCAGCGTTCATATCCTTGGCAATTTCCTTGGCAATTTCAATATCGAAACCAACGATTGTATTCTTACCGTCAATCATCTTCTGAAACTCATATGGCGCATAGTCCGCACTTGTACCAAGAACCAGCTTCGTCTGCTGTTCTGTCGGCTCCGTACTCCCCCCTGCCTGGCTGTTATTTGCCGGAGCAGGATCATTAGCGCCTTTGCTTCCTTGTCCGCAGGCTGTCAGTGCCAGCGTTGTTACCATGGTGATAAGCAGTAAAAACTTCTTCATCTGTCATCTCTCCCAAGACTTTAATGTAATTTCTTTGATGCAGGAGGTTCCCGGCACCCTGAATTTCAACCCATTCCCAAAATCTGTATACAATATACATGACATCACATATCTTATGTATGTGAAGTATTATAACATCGTGTATTGGAAACGGCAAGAATATTGGTTATTTAGCCAAAAAACCATGATCAGTCACGGCAGGTTTTTCGTTTGGGAAGTAATCTCTCCCGCATAACCTAACATGCACATGACATCACTTCCCTCGTTCAAAGATGCTATCTCATTATAACACTGGACTGTATAATATGCATATATATTAACGGCATTTTTATGACACTGTTTTTTCCAGTAGGCTAAAATCCTACATGTTTCAAGACAAGCTGCATGATTTGCAGCTAAAAGCGGCCACTATCTTGTCATTTCTATACTGTATAAATATGCGATTCTACTCTTCTCAAGCCAGCTTTTTAAGGAAACCCTTTGCTTCTTTTAAGGCTTTCTTAATGTTTGCATGCGATAATACTTCTGCCAGGGGGTAACTACACCAGACATTCCAGATCATCAGCAGCTGTTACAAAAAAACCGGAACGGGGTATCTAAATAAACGTAGTAGAGAATATACATACGCGAGCTTTTCGATACTGCAGATTCTAAATGATCAGGAAAAGAGGAATTCATATATGAGTCCCAAACGCATTATTGTTGTCGGTACGATAGCATTCGCCATCACCATCAGCTCCATGATCGGCTCGGACAATGCAAACGCCCAAACGGCCATTGCTCCTCAGATCATGAAGCAGGATACCGGTGACGGCTTCCTCCGGGCACTTGGTGCAGCAGATGAGGAAGAAGTATACCAGGCGCTGTACACAGGCATGTCGCTCGCTGAACTGGCAGAGTCGCACAATTCAGATGTTCAGGAGCTTATCCGCCTGCAAATCGCTGAGCTGACAGCTCAACTGGATGAGCGCCTTGCTTCGGGCAGCCTCACATTGGAGGATTACCAGGCACAGAAGGCCGAACTGCCAGAGATCATTATAAGCAGCGTCTTCGGTCTGAACGGACGTTAATATCACACAGCCGGCCGCAGGAAGCAGCCGGACATACAGCAGCCACCCCGGGGCCGAAAGCCCGGGGTGGCTGCTGTATGTTCAGAGCTTGCTTAACTAGTCAGTACTATCCCCTTCGGACAAGGGCAGGGTTACCTTCATCAGGGTACCCGTATGCAGCCTGCTGTTAACCTCTATTCGGCCGCCGAAGTGATCGAGCAGCTTCTTGACCATGAACAAGCCAATCCCCTGTCCGCTGCGCTCTACATTCATCTTCTCGTACTTGCGGAACAGCTTCCTGACCTGCTCCTCACTCATTCCGATCCCCTCATCCCGGATCGCCACCACCAATTCGCCATCCTCTGCAAATGCCTCGATACGAATACGTCCGCCTTCATGACTATACTTGATCGCATTGCTCAGCAGATTGGAGACAATTAACTTCAGGCCGATCACATTGCCGTAAATCTGCTCTCCCTCAAGCTCCAGACAGCTGTCGAAGCCAATCGCCTGCGTCCGTGCTTTTGTCTCCATTATGGCATTTACTTCCTCCAGCACCGGCAGGACTTTGATCCATGTCTTCTCCCACAGGGATTCCGTAGACAGCATCTGCTCCGTATTAATAATGTGAGCCATTTCATTATCAATAACATCCGCATAATCTGTAATCGACTGCAGCTTATACCGGCTGGCGCCGTCCTTCTCCTGTTCCATCAGCATCCTCGCATAGGCCTTGATGACAGTAAGCGGATTGCGTACCTCATGGGAAACCACGTGCACGAAGTCCAGCTTCTGCTTATACAGATCCACCTCTGACTGCATCTGGGCCTGAACGGCCAGCGATGGGAACAGCACGCCCTGCTCCTTCTTGTCATACAGCATGGAAGGTGTCAGCGAGGTATCGGTCATGAAGTACTCATGGGACTTAAGCAGCTCATTCTGCACCGCAGCAGGCACCTTGCGGCCATCATAAACACATACGCCAAACAACCCCATATCACTGAACAGGTCGTCGCAGTACCGCTCGTATTCCTGCAGCACCGAGAAGATCGCTTCGCTATTGTCCACCCAATAGACATGCCCCCATGACCGGACTGGCTGCCCGCCTGCCTGCATCGTCCGCGCCAGTTTGCCAAGCTCGTCCCTATAGAGACCTTCTCCCAGGCTTTCGCACCTATAGAACCACTCATGAGCAATAAAGTGAATCCGGCTAACTGCCTGCTCCAATCCAGAGCCGGCAAGCATTTTACAGATTAGCTCATAATTCTCTTCACTGTCCAGCAGCAATATCTGTTGATTCTGCTCCAACCCGGCGCGGACAAATGCAAACGCATTATCCATATAACCTTCATCCGAGCTGTAGAAATATAAAATATGCGCCCCTTCGGACACATCCATATGATCCGTCAACGAAATCGCTCTTGCTCTTCCTCTTGCTCTGCTCGTCATAGAAACCTCGATTACTTGTATTTATTCCTTCTCACCAATTCCACATTTTTCTCCCGAATCCTCTTTATTTTGCAGCTTCAGGCCAACTTTTGTGTCATAACATGTCCACCAGGACGGCTTCTTCCCCCGGCAAGGATTATAGACCAGAACGCAGGCAGCTTCCTGATAAGCAAAAAGAAAGACCCGCCCCGTTTGTTATGGCGAGCCTTGACCCGGAATCCGCTCCAGAAACCTGTTCACTGCTGAAATTGCATAGAGCCGGTCATATTCAGCCGAGAGGCGCTTTCCCGCCCGTGCCGGGTCCCCGAAGAAAAACCGTTCGTACAATACCTGCCGCGCGCCAAAGCTGCTCATCGACATATCCCACGCCAGCCGAAACAGCTTCACCCGTTCCATGCCGGTATGAAGTTCCGTTCCAAGATAGGCATTCAGATGATTGTGAGGAGGCCCGGCAAAATCCGTCTCCGTTGGCGTCATGACAAGTCCGCTCGCACCAATTAACTGGATAATCTCTGCAAACCGCGGATAAACTCTTGGAAAATACGTCATGGCCGTATGGATCGCCGTCTGATCCGGCATCATGGTGCCCCACTCATCCAGCTCCGCTCGCTCCTCAGCAGCTGTGAGCAGCGCGTTCATGACCTCCAGTGATACAATCACCTCAGAGAGCTTATCCTGAATATGCAGATACTCCCCGATGTTAAGTGTGTCAATCAGAAGCTGAATGGTGCCAAGGAAAAATTCGGTCTTTACGATCTGTCTGGCGACAACCTGATGACCCAGATGCGTGTAAAAGTTGCTCTCATAGAAGAAGGAGTTCGCAAGACTGGTATCGCCGGCGAGGAAAACCCTCTCCCAGGGAACCAGCACATCCTCCATCACGACGATTGCATCCGGCTCCTCAAACTGTGCTGTGAGCGGGTAATCAGCGGCAGACATGCCGTTCTTGGTATAGGACTCCCGGCAGAGGAACGACAAGCCCTTCGTATCAGCCGGTATTGCGAACGCGAAGGCATAGGGATTGCGGTCCGGAGATGAATGCTTCGGGCACGGCCCCGGGAACACCAGAATTTCATCGGTAATCCCTCCCTGTGTGGCGACAATCGTTCCGCCGCTTACCACAATGCCATCCTCAGTCCAGCGGACGATTCGGGCCAAATCACCAAACTCAGCTGAATCCGTGGAGGAGCTTGCCCTGTTCGTCTGGGGCCTAATAAAGGTATGAGTAAGCGTAATATCGCGTTCCATGCAATAAGTATAATAACGCCTGATGTTCTCCGCGAACAGCGGATTGGATTCACCCAGCCGGTCCGCAGCTGCGTTCATAACCATTATGACAGTATTCATATAGTCCGGGGACCTGCCCATAAACCCGTGATGGATGGAGGCCCACTCCTGAACCATGGACCGGCGCCTGATGAGGTCGTCCTTCGTCCGTGGCGTGAGAAAGGATATGCCTACAGATTCACCGCCAGCAGGAGAGCGGAAGGTCATGCGCTCACAGTTATCTGGATGACACTGATAATCGTAAAGTGCAGCCTGTGTCCGGACCACGCCCTTGAACGCCGGGTGCTCGGCGACCGGTCCATTCACGGGAGCTCCGTTAATTTGTATGTTCGGCCGAAGGCCGTTGATCCGCCTTATATAGTCCGCTCCGTTCTTGATCGGCATGCGATCACCCCCATATATTTTATGGAGGACAGCAGCGAACGGTGCTTATCCGGCAAGAATCGGGAACAACCAGGGAATGTAATAGGGGCTATCCCATAAGTCATAACGACTTAGGGACGCCCCCGCTTCAGTTCATATAATAGTGAAGCCATTGCTTGGCAAGGCATAAGTCAATTATTAAATGATGCACTTCGTGTCACTCAGGCTCCGCTTCCATACTGATCCAGCACACGCTGCCAGTCCTGCTCGCGTTCGAGCTTCCACAGCTGATAATAACAGCCCCTGCGCTGCAGAAGTTCGCTGTGCGTACCCCGTTCACAGATCCGGCCGCCCTGGAGCACGATGATCTCGTCCATTCTTTCCAGACCTGACAGCCGGTGAGTGATCCACAGCAATGCCTTGTCGCGCAGCATACCATCCATATTGCGGAACAAGGCCTGTTCCGTGATAGGATCAAGCCCCTCGGACGGCTCATCGAACAGCACTGCGGGGGCATCCTTCAACAAGGCGCGTGCGAGCGCAAGACGCTGCCTTTCACCGCCGGAGAGCCTTGCGCCCTGCTCTCCAATCACAGTGCGATAACCGCCCGGCAGAGCAGCGATCGTGTCATGAACCATGGCCCGGCGTGCCGCCTCCACAAGCTCGCTGTCGCTCGCATCCTGCCTGCCGAGCCGCAGGTTCGCGCCTACCGTTGTGTTGAACAGCTGCACCCGCTGGGACACAACGGCAAATTGGGCGCGCACCAGCTCCTCGGGCACTTCCCGCAGCTCGGCTTCGCCAAGCCTGACAGAGCCCTCTTCGTAAGGGCGAAGGCGAAGCAGCACCTGCAGCAGGGTGCTCTTGCCCGCCCCGCTCTCGCCCACAACGGCCGTTCGTCTGCCCTTCTTCAGGCTGAACGTGATATCACGAAGCGCATAAGGCTCCTCCGGACGGTAGCGGAAGGAAAGCCCGCGAATGTCTGCCTGCCACCCCGCTTCAATGGACCGTGATGCTTCCGGGGCGGATACGGCTGCCGCAGGTTCCACACGTTTCGCAAGTTCCGCAGGTACGGCCGGTTCCAAAGGTTCAGAAGCTAAGCCCGAAGCCGCGCCGCATTCGTCAGCGACAGCGAACAGCCTGCTTGCCGATGACATCGTTTGGCCGAGCTGCTGGAAGGCTGCTGGCAGCGGCGTAACCGCTTCGAAGCAAGCCAGCGCCATCATGGCAAGCGCCGGGATAGCGATGCCCGGCAGCGTACCGATGCCCACAAGATGAACAGCGTACAGCAGAATCAGCCACATTGTCAGATGGGCCGCAGCGAGCATACCTCCGCTTGTACAGGCACCCAGCCTGTTATGGCCTCTCTGGTACTGATCCGCCTCCTCCTGGATGCTCTCGATCACGTCCAGGCGCTGGCCGTTGCGGCCGAATATCGTAAAGTCGGCCAGGCCGTTCATCAGCTCCGCCGTTTCGGTATAAAGCGCCGCCCGGGTCCGCACCATACCCTCTCCGTATGAGCGCGCCAGACGATGGCTTAGCCATGGCACCAGTGTGCCGGTCAGAAGCATCGAGATGGCGAGAATGACACCCAGTCCCGGCGCATGCCAGGCCATTATGCCAAAGCCAAGAATCAAGGTCAGCAGCGCAACCAGCGGCGGCGCCAGAACGCGCAGGTAAAGGTTTTGCAGCTGCTCCACATCACTGATCAGTGCGCCGAGAATATCGCCGCTTCGCCTGCTTTCCAGCAGCCGGACCCCCTCCGGTTCCAGTGACCGGTACAGCCAGACCCGGACACGGTGCAGGATCCGAAAGGTCAGATCATGAGCCACCAGCCGCTCCAAGTAGCGGAGCACGCCGCGCGCAATGCCGAAGAAGCGGACGCCCACGATCGGAATCCAGAGCAGCAGGACCGTCTCCGGGCGAAGCGCCGCCTTGGCAATCAGGTAGCCCGACGTTCCCATCAGCCCGACATTGGCCGCAATAGTTGCAAAGCCGAGCAGGGCCGCAAGTGCCGTCCGTCCTCTGTAAGGCCGGACAAACTGCAGCATGCGTGCAAGCGTCTGCCAACCTTCTGAGGAGCGACGGGAACCGGCAGGAGAGCCTGAATTTATGCCAGCAGGCTGCGAAGGACGGGGGCTCTCCTGATCTACAGTTTCGCTTGCAGCAGCAGCGGCGGACAGCTGCTCTTCCTTCCCCGGCTGTTCGTCTGCAGACGATTCATGCCGAAGTCCAGTCTCCTGCTCTTCCCCCAGCTGTCCAGCCTTCAGCATGGCGGCATACAATCCATCTGCTGCAAGCAGCTCAGCTGGTGCCCCGGATTCCGCGATCCGGCCTCCGTTTAGGACCAGAATCCGGTCCGCCTTCCGGACCGTATCCAGCCGGTGCGCCACCATGATGGAGGTCCGGCCCTTCAGCAGTGCGTTCAGCGCATCGCGCACAGCCGCTTCATGCCGCAGGTCAAGCCCTGCTGTCGGCTCATCCAGCAGCAGCACTGGCGCATCGGCAAGCAGCGCCCGGGCTATCGCAATCCGCTGTGCCTGTCCGCCTGACAGCCGCACCATTTCTCCCAATCTAGTATCGAGCCCATCAGGCAGCCTGTAAACAAACTCCGCCTTTGCCGCAGCAACAGCAGCTTCTATCTCGCGGGGTGAAGCGTGCGGCGCACCGAGCAGCAGGTTGTCGCGTACCGTCCCGTGATACAGCCGGGCATTCTGCGCAACAACGGACAGCTGCTCCCGCCACCAGCCGATGGATAACTCTCCAATATCACGGCCATTCACCCGGATTGTGCCTTCGGATGGACGGATGAAGCCCTGCAGAAGGTCCAGCAGCGTACTCTTGCCTGCACCTGTAGGACCAATGACGGCCATCCGTTCTTCCGGCTCGATCGTGAAGGTCAGACCCGCCAGCGCCGGCTGCTTGCTACCGGGATACGTATAGCCCACGTTATCAAACTCGATCCGGTAGCCGAAGGCACAGACCGGGAGCTTCTCTGCCCCCTCATGCTCGGTCCATGTCCCCGGTTCCATCTCCAGAATATCCAGAATACGGCCCGCAGCCGCCATGCCATTCGTACTGGCATGAAATTGGGTGCCGAGCGCACGGATCGGCGAGTAGTATTCGGGAGTTAACAGCAGCACTAGGAAAGCCCACTCGAAGCCAATCTGCCCTTCGATCAGCCGGAGACCAAGAAACACGGCAACAATGGCCGTGCTCAGCGTGGCGAACAGCTCCATGACGAAAGCGGACAGGAAGGCCAGCCGCAGCGTCCCCATCGTCGTCTTGCGGTAATCCTCGCTGATTCGCGAGATAATATCAATCTGGGCCCTGCTGCGGTTGAACAGCTTCAAGGTCGGAAGCCCGCGCAGCACGTCCATGAAGTGTCCGCCCAGCCTGCTGAGCACCGCAAACTGCTTGCCCGCCTTGGCCTTCGCGGTCATACCAACCAGGATCATGAACAATACCAGCAGCGGCAGCGTAACCGCGAGAACAACAGCCGAGAACCAGTCAAGGCCTGCCACCACGCAGAAGACAGCAGCCGGGATCAGCATGGAAAGCGCCATCTGCGGCAAATATTTGGCCAGATAATTCTCCAGCTGCTCCACACCTTCGTAGACCGTCCCCGCCAGTTCGCCGCTGCGTTCTCCCTTCACGTAGGCTGGGCCAAGCTCAGTCAGCTTCCGCAAAAGGCGGCTTCGCAAATCCCGCTTGATTCGCAGAGCCATCTGAGATGCGGCATATTCGCCGGCAGTATGCACGACGAAGCGAAGCCCGATCCACAGCAGCAGCACCCCAAAAACCGGGAGAAGCGGCCCCAGCTTGAGACCGCCCAAGAAAACCCGGTCGGCGATCCGCGCCAGCCAGGCCGCTTCCAGAATAATCAGCATGCCCCCGAGCGTGCCAAGGAGGACACTGACCGCGAACAGCTTGCGGGTGCCCGGCACCCGCTCGAATAATTTCTTCATCATATCAGTAGTCCAGATGATCGTCCGCGCTGACCCGCTTGCGGAAGATCCAATAGTTCCATGCCTGGTAGGCCACAACGAGCGGCACGGTTGTCAAAGCCACGATCGTCATCACCTTCAGCGTATACGGGTTCGATGATGTGTTATAGATTGTCAGCGTCCAGTCCGGATTCAGGGACGAAATCATCACCCGCGGATACAGGCACATGAAGACCGTCACCGTCGACAGGGCAATCGTAATACCTGTCATTACGAAGCTCCAGCCGTCCTTGCCTGCCTTCAGGAAGAAGTACACGGATACCAGTGCCATGCCAGCCAGCAGCGGCACCATGCCCGGATTGATGCCCCTTGCGGTAAACATATCGGTCTCAAAATAGCTAAGGATGACAAACAGCAGCATGACCACGGTCGTCAACGCCCCGATCCGCCGGGCAAAGTTTCTGGCCCGGTCGCGCAGCACGCCGGTCGTCTTAAGCGACAGGAAGAGTGCGCCATGCAGCAGGAACAGCAGCACGATACTGATGCCGCCGGCAACTGAGTATAGCGAGATCAGATCCCAGAAGGAGCCGACGTAATTGGTGCTGGCATCAATCGGCACACCCCGCATCAGATTGGCCAGCGCCACACCCCACAAGAGAGGCGGCAGCAGGCTGCCGAAGAAGATGATCCAGTCCCATGTCTGCCGCCAGCTCCTGCTTTCGAGCTTGCTGCGGAATTCAAATGCCACCCCGCGGCCGATCAGCGCCAGCAGCATCAGGAAGAGTGCCATATAAAACCCGCTGAACAGCGTTGCATACCAGCCGGGAAAAGCAGCAAACATCGCGCCGCCGGCCGTAATCAGCCAAACTTCATTGCCATCCCAGAACGGACCAATCGTGTTGATGACGACTCGCCGCTCCGTATCGGTCTTGCCAAGGAACGGGGCCAGCATGCCGACCCCGAAATCAAAGCCCTCGAGGAAGAAGAATCCTACAAATAATACAGTTATCAGAATAAACCACAACGTTTCCAGCATGGGGCCCGTCGCCTCGCTTTCCATTTATCGACCTGCCATTAACTCTTGCTTCTAGCGGTCCTGACTGCCACGCCTGCCTATACCGGTGTAACGGTATTGTCCAGAACAGGCAGCACTTCCTCCTGCACCTGGGGCACATGAACCTCTTCCTCGACACCCTGGCGGACGAAGTGGACGACCAGGTAAATGAAGACGGCAGCCAGTGCGCCGTATACAACCGTAAATCCGATCAGAGTCGTAGCCACCATGCCGCTGGACACCAGCGGCGATACGCCGTCCGCCGTCTTCTGCAGCCCGAATACGATCCACGGCTGGCGGCCGACCTCCGTCATGATCCAACCCGCCGAGTTGGCGATAAACGGGAGCGATATGGCTGGAATCATCCACTTCAGATATCTCCGGTAACGCTCCAGACGCCCGCGAATGACCGCATAGGTGCCGAAAGCGCTCAGCAGAATCATCAGCATGCCTGCGGCGATCATAATACGGAAGCTCCAGAAGGTCGTGCGGACTGGCGGGATGTAATCCCCCGGCCCATACTTCGCCTCGTACTCCGCCTGAAGTTCATTCATGCCCGGCACACTGCCCGTCAGCTTATTATAGGAAAGGATGCTCAGCGCATAAGGAATTTCCAGCTGATACTTGTTCTCCTTCGTCTCCGGATCGATAACCGCAAATACCGTCCACGGGGCGCTCTCGCCTGTCGTTTCCCACAGGCCTTCCGAGGCCGCCATCTTCATCGGCTGCGAGGTCATCAAGTGCTGCGCCTGGCTGTGACCCGCTACAGCTGTCATGAAGCTGGCCACCAGCGCCACGATGATCCCAATATTGAAGGAAGCCTTGAAGACGTCCTTCTGATGATTGCGGAGAATCTTGAATGCGCTAATGCCTGTAATGAACAGCCCGCCCGTTGCCAAGGCGCCAAAGATAACATGCGGAAACTCCACCCACAGCTGCGGGTTGCCGAGCAGCGCGAAGAAATCCGTCATCTCTGCCCTGCCGTTCACAATCTCAAAGCCTACCGGCTCCTGCATAAACGAGTTGGCGCTCAATATCCATAGAGCAGACAATGTAGCCGCAATGGCGACAATCCAGATCGAGGCCAGATGGACCTTCTTCGGCAGCCTGTCCCATCCGAATATCCAGATGCCGAGGAACGTCGACTCCAGGAAAAAGGAGACCAGCGCTTCGACCGCGAGCGGCCCGCCGAACACGGCGCCCACAAAACGGGAGTAATCCGCCCAGTTCATACCGAACTGGAACTCCTGCATAATTCCCGTTACGACACCTACCGCAAAGTTGAGCAGAAAGATTTTGCCCCAAAACTTGGTCATCTGCTTGTACTTCTCATCATTCTTGACGACATACATGGTCTGCATAAAGGCGATCAAATACGCCAAGCCAATCGATAAAGGCACGAATAAAAAATGATACACCGTTGTTATTCCAAACTGCCACCTTGCCAAATCCACTGCTTCCACCGTCACGACCTCCTTCGACTTCGAACTCATTATAGGAAGGAACAGGAAGGTTTTATGTGATATTTGTCATATAGTGTCGAGTAAAATCATCATAGAATCGTACAAATTCGTGAAATGCGCCGTGCATTAATGCACGGCAACTTAACGATATTGATCATCTTCGCCCCATTTATGACACTTGTCATACCGCCCATGATGACGGCAGTGCCTACCAGCAGACTAAGGCCGGTTGTATTCTGTAGTTACTACAGAGGCCTTGCGAGGGCCTGTTATAATGGGAGGCTGTAACGATGACTCAAGCATCAAATGAGCGAATCCAGCTGCTCGATATTCTCAGAGGCTTTGCCATAATGGGCACACTCGGCACTAACATCTGGCTGTTTGCCCATCTCGGCGATGTAGACTATCTCTTTACCTACGCGCATAATGACTGGTGGGCCTCCATGGATGTACTCATCCGTTATCTGGTGCTGTTCCTGGTCAACGGCAAGCTGCTTGGCCTGCTGACCATTCTGTTCGGGGCTGGTCTTGAGCTGCAGTACAGCAGGTCGCTGGTCCGGAAGAAGAGATGGCCCGGACCCTATCTGCTGACTGCCCTGTTTCTCATGCTGGAAGGGCTGCTGCATTACACCCTGGTTCTTGAATATGACATTCTCATGAGCTATGCAATGACTGCGGTTCTGGTGGCCTGGGTGGTGAAGCGGGGTGAACGCGCTATGAAGCGGACGATGTGGATCACGGGAATTTTTCATGGTATGCTCATCCTGCTGCTATTTGCTTCCAGTCTCGGACTCTATCTATCCGGTGAGAGCATGCCCATGAATCATGCCCTAGGCACCGAAGCTCTGTACGGCAGCGGCACATGGCTGGAGCAGGTGGCGTTCAGGCTCGCCAACTTTGGATTTTTCCGTACGGAGGCGATCTTCGTACTGCCGCTAAACATCTTCCTCTTCCTCACAGGCGTCCGCTTGATGCGGGCAGGAGCTTTCCAGCCGGATGAGAGAGGCAGGGCTATTCGAAGGCGCATGCTGAAGCTGGGACTTGGCGCGGGTATTCCGTTAAACCTGCTGCTGTTCGTGCCGGGAGGCGTATTTGATTTTCCGCTTCGCTACCTGTTCGCTCCCATTATGGCAATAGGGTACATTGCACTGCTTGCACTCCTGACAGAACGGTTCAGCCGCTGGTCTCTGTGGTCCATGCTGGAGCGTGTCGGGCGGATGGCACTCAGCTGCTACGTACTGCAGAATGTGCTGGCTTCCGTTATATTTTATGGGTGGGGACTAGGCCTGGGCGGTAAGACCAGCTCCTTGACGACGACTGCGGTTTGGGTCCTTATCTGCCTTTCACTACTGTTCTTCTCAGGAATCTGGCTCCGGCTGTTCAAGCAGGGACCACTGGAGGCCGCACGCAAAACCATGACACGGCGGTTCTCCGCCAGAGAGAGGAATCATGCTTCGAAAACTATATCCGGCTGACCAGATTGAAAGCTATCTATTCATTGATATTATTGGATTCGTGTTCCTGGCCTATGTCACCATATGGCAGTACCAGCCCCTCGGCATAGGCACTTCTATTGCGCTGTACCTCGTTACTGCATTATGCTTCTATACCGGGCTATGGCAGCGCGGCTGGCTGCTCGTTATCGCCTCGTGGGCCGGGCTTGCAGTCATCGCCGTCTATGCGGTCTTCTACCAGCAATGGCTGCTGCTGTACGGCTTCATGTATGCCGATCTGCTCAGCCGCGCCCGGACGCTCAAGCTGATGTACGCGGGAATGGCAGGCATAGCCGGCATGTTCTTCATCTCCTATGCCATTCTTAACGGGGAACTGCGGTCCTTCTTCGGGACTCCTCTGCTGCCCTTCCTTATTCTTCAGCTTCTTATGCCCTATGTCATCCGCACCATCGACAAGGCACGCAGGCTGTCGACCAAGCTGAATGCGGCCAACCGCAAGCTGGAGCGCTATATCCAGGAAGAAGAGCGGCACCGGATTGCACGTGATCTGCATGACACACTCGGCCAGACGCTTACCATGATCAAGATGAAGAGCGAGCTTGCCGCACGGCTCGTCGACCGTGACTCGGCACGGGCCCGCAGCGAGATCGACGAGATCAAGCACAGCGCCCGCCATGCGCTGCAGCAGGTGCGTGAGCTGGTAGCATCGATGCGGCATATTCCGCTGAGCGCCGAGCTCGACCACGTATCGGAGGTGCTTGCTTCAGCCGGTATAGCGGCGGAGGTTGCCATCCAGAACGAACCGCATGCCGCCCTTACCGACACAGTCCAGACAATGCTCGCTCTTGCGCTGCGAGAGGCTGTGACCAATGTCGTCCGGCACAGCGGCGCATCCCGCTGCTGGATTACGGGGCAAACCGCCGGCGATTCCGTCTACCGTATGACGATCCGTGATAACGGCAGAGGACTTGCCCCCGGCAGAGAGGGCTTCGGTCTTCCTTCGATCCAGGAGAGAATGCGGCAGATTAAGGGGCAAGCCCTTATTGCGCAGGCTTCAGAAGGAGGAACCGAGGTCGTGCTCACTGTTCCTGTAATGCCCGCGCAGCCGCAGGAGGCACATTAATAAGCTGGATGGCACAAAGCATGTTTTAAGAAGTCTGTATGATGTATAGGAGGCTGCCAACTTGATTCGCATAGTCATCGCAGAAGATCAGCATATGCTGCGGGGAGCCTTTGCCTCGCTGCTGCAGCTGGAGGACGATATCGACATTGTCGCGCAGGTATCAGATGGCGGGGAGGCCCTGCGTATGATTGAAGCCTGCACGCCCGACCTCTGTCTGCTCGATATCGAAATGCCTGGCCTAACCGGTCTGGAGGTCGCTGCCTCCGTCAGACGCAGCGGACTTCCCTGCAAGATTATGATCGTCACAACCTTCGCCAGGCCCGGTTATCTGCAGCAGGCTATGGACGCTTCCGTCGATGCCTATCTGCTGAAGGATGAGCCGATTGAGTTCCTCATCGAGGCCATCCGCAAGGTGATGCAGGGAGGGCGGGTTGTAAGCCCTTATCTGGCCGCCTCGCTGTTCACCCATGAAGCAAACCCGCTGACTGAGCGCGAACAGGAGGTACTGCGGCTGGCCGCTGATGGAGCCACTACCCGGCAGATTGCCGGCAGCCTCTATCTGACGACAGGGACCGTCCGCAATTATTTATCCTCTGCCATCCAGAAGCTTGAGGTCGAGACCCGGCATCATGCCATTCAGAAGGCAAAGGACCGGGGCTGGCTTTAATGCCTTTGGCCGCCATAGAAGGTTCCTTTGACTTCCGCAGCCGGATGGCGGACAATACAAGTATTCGATAACTTAGGAGGAAGGAGGTGAACGCCGTGTTTATCGATATGATCGCCGAGCTGCTCGATTCATTCTCCCTGCTGGGAAGCATCAGCGTACTGATGGCCGTCTTCGGCTGGCATATGCTCCGGCATGCCGGCCCTGACTTTTCCCTGCTGTCGGGACAAAGCTCAACCCGTTCTACGAGTGAAGCAAAGCCCGTCAGCTCTGCAGCCCATCAGCTGGAAAAGCAGCTTGCCGTCTCCCGGGTCCGCCATAAGGAAAGCCCTGAAGACGACGCAGATCAGCAGCACTCTCTGACTGTTCAGTTCACCATGAATAGACAAGGAGAGTGCATATGGATAAACAGATTACAAACCGCGCGTTCCCTCTTTCCCGTTCGGTTAAGCTTCTACTGATTCTTGCGGCGGTTTTGCTGCTCGGAGGCTGCAGCGCAGCATCCCAGGAACCGATTGATGCCAATACGACAGGCTGGTTTAATCATTATTTTGTCTACAGCTTCTCCCGGCTGATAACCTTCTTCGCCGATCTGTTCGGCGGCAGCTACGGGCTGTCCATCATTCTGGTTACGCTCTGCGTACGGTTCGCGCTTATGCCGCTCATGCTCAAGCAGTACCGGGCCCAGAGCGTCATGAAGGAGAAGACCGCCCTGCTGCAGCCTGAGATGAAAGCTCTCCAGGAGAAATACAAGAATCAGAGCAAGAACCCTGAAGCCCAGCGCGAAATGCAGAAGGAAATGATGCAGCTCTATCAGAAGCATCAGATCAACCCGCTTAACATCGGCTGTCTGCCGCTGCTCCTGCAGCTGCCGATATTGTACGCCTTCTACTATGCGATTCGGCGGACTCCCGAAATTGCCAGCCACTCCTTCCTGTGGTTCAACCTCGGGCTGGCCGACACGGTTATGCCGCTCATCGCAGCAGCAACCTATTACCTGCAGTTCAAGATCACGCAGCGCGGCTTGCCGCCCGAGCAGCAGAAGAGCATGGCATTCCTCGGCTATCTCTCACCGGTTATGATGGGCTTATTCTCCTTCACCGCTCCGGCAGCGCTACCGCTCTACTGGACAGTCGGCGGCTGCTTCCTGATCTTCCAGTCGTGGCTGTTCAAGCGGATCGTGCCTGGGCCGGCCAAGGATGCTGCAGCCAGCGATCAGGCTTTACCCGCAAAATAGCTTTGCCTAACCGCGTTCCCGGTGCCATTAAGATGGAACGCGGTTTTTTCCTGTTTGGGCAAGAGTGGATAAAAAGCCTGCCGCGAAGACAATCTAATTTCAGAAGCTAAAGCCGGAAGGAGGGCAAGCAGTGCCAAATCAGACAATTGACCAGAACGAGCCCGTCATGACGCATGGCCCGCAGGTTATTACAACGAAAGACTACTTGTATTTGAAGGACCAGCTGTCTTGGGAGCTGCTCGCGATGAAGAAGTGCAGCCACTTCGCCAAGGAATGCTCCGACCCTGAGATCGCCGCAGCCATCGACCGCGTCGGCCAGATGCATCTGCGTCACTATGAGATGCTGCTGAAGCACCTGAAGAATGACAATGATGCTGAGATGAAGCGAGTACAACAGCTGCAATAAGAGAGGAGGTATAGGCCATGAGCGGCAACCAGAATTCCCAAACTATCAAGAATCCGAAGCCATCCTATGAAACGAAGGAGAAAGGCCCGGAACTGAACGACCGCGACCGCGTCAACGATATCCTCGCGATGGAAAAATACTTAACCGACAGCTTCAATGTATCGGCACGGGAAGCAAGCCACCCCGCCCTGCATGAGGACATTCTGACGGTTCTGATGGAAACCCACCGCTGCCAGTACGATATGTACGAGATGATGTTCAAGAAGGGACACTACAAGCTGGAGGGCGAGCAGCAGGCCAAGCTGGACCAGACCTACGACCAGTTCCGCAAATATGCCACCCAGTTTCCTTATTCTTCTCAGCTGCAGTAGAGCTTCACGCCAAACTCTTGAGCCCGGTTCTTCGCGAACCGGGCCAAATCTTCATGCGCTCTTCATTTCACCGCCCTGCCCCTTGCTGTACAATGTAGAAGTTGGTATATACGTTGAATCTACTGGGTAAAGGCAGGTTATCTCTATGTATCTCTATATGACGGACCATCAGCTGCCCGCGGAACTGTTCTCACAGCAGCATATTCGCCTGGCAGATGAGGCCGGCCAGCAGCGCTGGCTCGTTGAACAGCAGCAGGAAATCACCGGTACGGATGAAGCACTTGTGTATTTTGCCATCGATGCAGCCGGAACGCTCACGGGAGGAAATTTTGCCGTACTGAACAATATACCCGTCACCGACGAGGGCCGCCCGGACTTTGAGGAGCGGTTCATGAATCGTGCGCGCAAGGTCGAGGACGAGCCCGGGTTCGCGGGTATTCGGGTGCTCCGGCCGCTCAACAGCGACACCTACGTGATTCTGACCGTGTGGGAATCGGAGGAGCATTTCAAGGACTGGCAGCAGTCGCAGGCATACAGCCATGCACACCGCAAACGCCATACACCCGAGGGCATTACGGAGCAGAAGCCGTCCATCTTCCCCCGACCGTCCTACGTAACCACGTACTCCATCAGCAGCTGATAAATAAGAGGGTATTCCGTCTGACAGACTGGATACCCTCTTATTCATCATACAGCCTTGCCGGCTCAGCCCGCTTGGAGCTTCAGTAGATTATGTTGTGGATTTCAGACTGGTTATTTGTTAATATTTAGGTCACTGTTAGAGAGGAGAGAAAGAGAGAGATATGAGATTAAGAGGAGTATTTTTACTTCCACTGGTTGTATGGATGCTGGCAGGATGCGGTTCATCATCACCGGGCCTGACAGAAGAGGATCTTTCAATCAGCAAAATTGGTGACAGCAGGGCAAAAGTTGAGTATGGAATGGACCGCACGGATGCAGAAAAGATACTTGGCACAGGCAAAAAGCATTCGTCCACGATTACCCACTATGACCCCGGCATATCCGTTTTCTATCGCGGCGATAAAGTCGCAGGAATCACCTTAGGCAAGCAGTCAGCTGATGTCTATCAAACTTCAAAACTTATTAAAGCAGGCATGGCCAGAAGCGACATTAGGGAAATATATGGCACAGAGAATGCCCGGTTTGATAGTCCTAAATCTCTTCTTTATACTTACGACACAAAAGAGAAAACTTTTTTATCCGACATACCAAAGGATATAGATAACGACGAATTAATAAATATTATTCAGATCTCAATCCAGTTTGATGATGAAGAAAATGCCCAAAGCATTACGCTGATTGACGAAAGAATGGCTTCTTATCTGTACTAAACTACTCTTGAGAACAAACAGATACCCATACACTGGACACTTCAAATAAGTGTTTAGCGTATGGGTATCTTTATCGTATACTTATCGGCCAATTCCGCCTGGAACTACCGGTTGTGCAGGCGTTTGGCGGTCCCGCTTCGGCTTCGGCACCTGCCCGAAGATCAGCCACGAGAACGGCAGGAACCGCGTTACCAGTGAGACAACGATCCATGAACCGATCAAGGCCAGCAGGAAGCCTCCCACGTACCAAGCGTGAAGAAGTATGGACGAGCCGCCCGTGTAGGCCAGCTTTCGATAAACATGCAGGAAGAATGGGTGGATCAAATATACTCCGAATGAAATCTCACCCAGCCGTTCCATCGGCCGAACTAACAGCCTGGAACTGTTCTTGTACAGCAGGTGAGCGATTTGTAGCAGCACTAGCGCGCACGCATACGTGTGTGCATTCCACAAGAACTCAAAAGCCAAGCTATTGTATGGCGTCTCATTATCGACACGGTAATAATACCATATGAGGACATGGCAAATGCCTGCCGTAAGCCAGAATGCCCATAGTCCAATCCATAAAGCTATCTTCCCTGGACTTACATTCTCCCTAGCAATAAGGATCCAGCGTTTAATCTGCGGGAAGAATATGCCCATAAAAGCACCAAGCATAAAATAGGCCATGTACGAAAACGCCCAACTACCTTTGTTCGGCACGCCAGGATACGGCACAACGTACTTGTTAATTAGTACAAATCCCCATTGGATTGTTAAACCGATTGGCACAGCCCACTTAGCCAGCCCCCGGGATTTCTTAAACAACCACAATATGAGTGGAAAGAGAACATAAAACTGTATACTAATGAAAACAAAATACAAATGCGTATGAGCCTTTCCTGTCAGCAGCAGATTGAAAAACTGTTCAGCTGTTTGCATTGGCTGGGTCAGAATGACGCCATAATTTTTCAGGCCAAAGTAAAATAAAGAGAATAAGACATATGGCGTTACGATATAAAGAAGCCGCCGGGAATAAAAGGTTGCCAAAAGCGACTTATTAAGCGGTCGGTTGTAATAGTTGTAGAATAAAACAAAACTGCTCAAAAGGATAAACGTTGGTGTCCCAAACTTCATGAAGATATTGATGAAATTATACAAGAAGTAGTAATTGGAATCCACCATAGCGGTTGTGGCCGCTGATGTCGAATGAACCGACAGCACTCCGATGATCGCCATCGCCCGGACGAGCTGAAGCTCGGGGATCTTGTCCTTCTTGACGGGCTGTGCTTCTGTTGCCATAATTGGATACTTCCCTTCGTAAACCATGATTCACTTGAATAAGGGAAGTATATCGGTCTTTGGCCCGGTGAGTCAATCGCACATTGCACACATTATGGTAATTTTAAGAATTTGATAAGATAGGGTTAATGAGGTGTTAACTACTTCACTGTGGTAAAATCAGGATATTGAATCCTCTTGAGGATGACTTCTGAAGGAGGTGAAAGATATGAAATACATAAGAGACTTTGCTCTGGCTATTGCGCTGACAGCCGCATCCTATTATATGGGCACCCTGCTTGTCAGCGGTGGAATCAACTGGTGGGAGGCCTTGTTAATCGGAATAACCGTCGTCTCGCTCGGAGCCATTACGGAAGGTCTTAACGCACCGATCTGGCTGATCATTCTGGTCCCCTTCCCCGTTGGCATGCTGCTGCTGTACTTCTTCCTAAATACAACTGTAATCATGTGGTTCAGCACTTATCTTATGACACTGCTGATTTATACGCTGATTCATATGCTTGTGAGCTATTCCTTCCAGTTCCACTCCCTAATCCCCGCATGGAAGCTAAGGACGAATCCATCCGCCAGGTAAAGGGAAAGACAAGCCTAATAATGTCTTAAGACCATATCTGCATAAAAAAGAGGCTGCCCGCTCGATGCGGACAGCCTTCTTCTCCCTGCTTGCAGGTCGTACAAGCAGTTAAACCCAAGTAAGAAGTTGTTTAAAGCTTACAGCTTTACAACGTTCTCAGCTTGTGGTCCGCGGTTGCCTTGAACCACGTTGAATTCTACGCGCTGGCCTTCGTCCAGGGACTTGAAGCCGTCGCCTACGATTGCGCTGAAGTGAACGAATACATCGTTGCCGCCTTCAACCTCGATGAAACCAAAGCCTTTCTCTGCGTTAAACCATTTCACTGTACCTTGTTGCATGTGGAATTCCTCCAAAAAGTTATTTTACATGACCTTTTATTTCGCTAAAAATAAAAAATTCACATATTGGACAAGGTTATTCACTCAAAAATAATAACCCTCTACAATATGTGAATTCAGGTCAAAATTTCGATATACCTTATACTAACACATCCTTTTGGAAAAAGCAAACCATTATTCAAACTTTTCTGTTTAGAATGTTCAAGCTGGCAGGAGCGGCTGGCATTTCCCTGCATCCAACCGCTTTATCCTCCCTTAGCTCATGTGCGCAGCCAGCCCCTGCTTTTCAGATAATCCAGTACCCGGCCTGCTGACTGCTGCAGGTCCAGCCTGCTGGTGTCGATCTCAAGCTCCGGGTTCTCCGGCTCCTCATAGGGCGCCGAGATGCCCGTAAATTCGCTGATCTCGTTGCTCCGTGCCCGTTTGTACAGCCCCTTCGGATCTCTTCGTTCACATTCCTCAAGCGGGCACCGGACATAGATCTCGACAAAGCTGTCTGTTCCCACCACGGAGCGGACCAGCTCCCGTTCGCTGCGGTAGGGGGAGATCAGAGTCACCAGTGTCATTATGCCTGCATCCACAAACAGCTTTGCAGCTTCCCCGGTCCGCCTCATATTTTCTTTGCGGTCCTCCGGCGTAAATCCTAATCCCTTGCTGAGACCATGCCGCAGGTTATCCCCGTCCAGGATATACGTATGCACTCTGCGGCTGTGAAGCCTGCGCTCCACTTCAACAGCGAGTGTCGACTTGCCGGAGCCCGATAAGCCTGTAAACCAGAGCGCACAGCTGCCATGCCCGTTCAGCCGGCTGCGATCCGCTCTAGTTACTTTGCCTGCGTGCCAATAGATTGATTTGCTCCCCTGCTCCACCAGCGAATCCCCTCTCCTCCAAATGCTATATTGTATGAGGTACAGGTTGCCGCCGCGTAGGTTTCGAGGCAATCATTTCACCAAATCCAGGCCTTCTTCATAGGCATAAAAAACAGGCAGACCCCGTTCGGAATCTGCCCTGTTCATCATTTTCTACTCCGATGCTGTTACAATCCGGCTTCCCCAAATGCTGACGCCTTCGTCCGACAGCGCGGTGAAGGTCGTAAGTTCTTTCTCCTCGGCCTCACTCCAGCCTTGAACGAATTTGCCCTTGTAGGTAACCCCGTCGATTGTCAGCTCTGCGTTGTTCTCGCCTTCCAGCTTCCATGTGCCTTCAACATCACCTGTAATCTTGCCGTTCTTGGCAAGGGTAATGGTGTCTGCCTCTTTCACCTCGGCCGTAATATCCTTGCCGTGATTGATTAGCTGGTAATCGCCTCTCACCTGGTTCTCACTGTAGCTGCCCAGCTTCTCGCCAGAGTAGCGGTAAGGAGCGACAACCGGCCAGCCGTCCGCATTCATGAAGAACTGATGCACTCGTACTTCATGGAATTCGCCGCCATCCGGGAACCGGGTATGGAAGAACATGAAGTACTCTCCATCCTCCTCATCATAGTAGGTGGAGTTATGACCCGGTGCAACATACCCTGCCGTGGTTCCGTCGCTGGCTTCGAACTGATAGCCGCCCATCAGCTTCGCGCCGTACGGCTCGATGGATAAGTCATCAAAGACGCTGCCTTCCGCACCCTTGGAATCGAGCATATCTTGGCCTTGCGGATCCAGGAACGGACCGTCCGGTGTCTTGGAACGCGCTACGCGGATGTTGTAACCGCCGAAGCTGTCCAGTCCTCCATACGAGAGGAACAGATAATAGTACCCTGTTTCCGGGCTGTACTGCATGTAAGGTGCTTCAATCCGGCTGTGATTGCCGCCAACAAGCTTCTTGCCGTATCCCTGGTCCGGGAGCGGGAAGCCAGTCTCCTGATCCATCTCCAGGATAAATATGCCGCCGGAATAGGAACCGTATACCATCCACAGCTTGCCGTCCTTATCGAAGAAGGTGTCCGGGTCTACTGCGTTCGGATGCTTCGTTGCGTCATATGGCGTGCCGTCATGGCTCATTTCTTTGGTCATACCGGACTTGAGGAAGATGCCGGCATCCTTGTACGGTCCTTCAATATTATCGGCAATGGCTACACCCATCGCAGAAAGAGGCGAGTCGCCGCGGCAGGCATTGTAATACATATAGTATCTGCCATCAGCAAGCTGAATGACATCAGCCGCCCAAAGCGTCTGGGTCTCTGCCCAAGACAGAGCCTCGCTCAGCTCTTCATGCACATTCGGGATCAGCGGATTGCCCGTACGAACAATGTCCGATACCTGTGTCCATTCCATCAGATCCTCACTCTTGGCAGATGCCAGGTGAGAGCCAAATACATAAAACGTGTCATCCACCCTAACGACGGATGGATCGTGAACCGATACATTCGCATAGGACGGCTCCTGCGTTATCGTAGGCGGAACCTCACTGGTGTTGTTGCTGCTGCAAGCGCTTAACAAAAAGCTCAGTGCTATAGCTGTTATCGCTAGTTTCTTCATCTGTAACCCCCCTAGTCGTCTGCTACCATCATCATATAAATAACAAGTAAATGTCAATAGTATTATTGTGAATTTGTTAATAACCTTATTAATTATGACGAAAGCTCGCAGCAGGTGCCGGAGCGTTCCACAAGCACCGGTCACTGCATGGATAAACACGGGTCCCCAAGCGGCGGGAGAGTCCCTCTACCCCCTCCGCGACAACCCGGTTATGATTCCAGACAAACAGGGGTTTCAGCAGTGGGCCGAGTGCGGACATCCATTTGACAGCCGTGCGGACTTCCCATCTGCAGCGCACATGCGTACGGTCTCCCAGCGCAATGAGTGTCCATACCGCTTGTCCCTCAAGCTGGCCCGTTACACGCATAACAAGTGAATGAGGCGGCGAGCTGCTGACCACCTTTACCCGGAAACGGAGCTTATAGGGTAGCTTGGTCTTGAACTCCGAATCGTATTCAGCACCCACCCCATTTTCTTCCGGCTTCCGTACCGTATTAAAGCAGACGCCCGGCCACCAGCCATCATAATGGAAGTCGCTGATGAAGCCCCATATCTCGTCGACCTCCCGGCCGATCAGCCAGTTATGTTCAAACTTATATGTACTCACAGCCGCTTCGCCTCCCGTCTGCATCGTTAGAAGTATTTAACCCGAAGCAGCACGAGATAAGCCCTTCTTCTCTGCCCCGGCAGGCGGCAGCCGCTGCACAGAAAGCCCCGGCCGCTTGGACCGGAGCTGCTGTGATTCTGTGTTAAATCATATTGGGGGTCAAGCTTTCCATTTCGATTATCTTAACAGCCGCTGTCAGAAAAGAAGAAGCAGACCCCGACTCACCGTCCGGCCCGCTTCTTCTTCATTAAACTAACATCCAAATGTTATTAGTCCATATATGCAGCTTAGGATTCGTTGCGCTTGGTGTTCAATTCATTCTCCGTCTGATGGAGCTCCTTGATCATGTTCTGATACAGGTGGTTTTCCTGGCCGCTTAGGCCCTGCTGGTTTTCCTTCAGAATCATCGTGCCAATGTTGCGCTTCAAAATCTCGCTCCGACGGTCCAACATTTCCTCATAGCTCATGTTAGCAATCCTCCAGATTTTGTTTTGTTCATTGGTACCACTAAATTGTAACGCATTATGTGAGGTATGGAAAATCACTGCTTACTTGCTGAGCACCTGTCAGAACGGCTCACAAGTGCTCAGCCTCTGCTGAGCATACCGGTTCGAAAACATCCTGCCGGATGCTCCCTATACCTGTCTAATGCTCCCGGGTCAGGGCTTCCGCCGGTTTAGAACCGACATTTTATTGCTGCCAGACATCCTGATACTCCTTGTGCCTTCTGAACTGGGCATAAGCATAGGAGCATGCCGGCACGACCTTGCGGTCATTCTCGCGTGCATATTCCACGACCTTCTTCACCAAATCCTCGGCGAGCTTCTGGCCCCGCATCGACTCGGTCACATAGGTATGGTCGATAACCAGCGCATTGGTGCCGCTTGGCACGAAGGTAACCTCCGCCACGACCTCTCCGTCTTGGCGAATGACAAATCCGTTGCCTTCCTTCACCATCTCACGCATGCCTTCTCACCTCCTATAGGGCTGGTACAACAAGTCCTACCGTAATTTACCCAATCTCCGGCCAAATGGTACACTCCGCCCCAAAAAAATAGCAGCCGGTTGGTTTGAACCGCCGCCGCCGGGGATAATTTCCTATTAACAACGGGGAAGGCAGCACATGCACATGTGGACTGAGATACTGCAGGAAGTATCCGACCCGGACTCTAACACGAAAGGGAGGAGCCTATGACTGTCACTCATCTGTTGATTCTGCTCGCAATCGGATACACCCTGTTCGCGCTCGACAAGAAGAAGAAGAGTATCCCGGTCCCCCTGCTCCTCGTACTGATCGGAATGGCACTATCGTTCATTCCTTATTTCTCATCCGCAGAGATAACGCGCAAGATGCTGTACGAGCTGCTGCTGCCGCCGCTCCTGTTCATCTCGGCGTACCGCTTCTCTTACTCAGCCTTCCGCAAGCACGGACTCATGATGACACTGCTGAGCACCGTGGGACTGCTGGTGACTGCGCTCATACTTGGAAGCCTGATTTGGCTTGTCGGTCCGATGATGCTGACGATGAGCTTCATAGCAGCGCTTGTCATTGCCACCATACTGACGCCAACCGACCCGGTGTCGGTTGTATCGGTCCTGAAGGAGTCGGACGTCAAGCCGATGCTGGTATCGGTCATTGAAGGGGAATCCATGATCAACGACGGCACCAGTATCGTTGCGTTCACCATTGCTTCCAAGCTCCTGCTGTCCGAGCAATCCTTCTCCATGTTGAACTTCCTGCAGGAATTCCTGACGGTATCGCTGGGAGGGGCCGCAATTGGCCTTGCGGTCGGCTGGCTGCTTGCGAAGAGCATATATTTTACCCACCATAAGGAATATCAGGTCATGCTGAGCATTGTGGTCTGCTACGGAAGCTTCCACATCGCCGAGCATATTCATGTGTCGGGCGTATTGGCAGCGGTCATGGCCGGTCTGATGATGTCCTACGAATTCCAGAAATCGGAGAAGGAAGAGCATTTTCGCAGCAGTCTTGAGGGGTTCTGGAGCGTGGTAGAGCCTAGTATCTCCTCGATCATCTTCCTGATTATCGGAATTGTCGCTATAGATCATATATCATGGGGACACTGGCCGCTGATGATTGTCATCTTCCTGCTGTCCCTGCTGGTCCGGTACGTCATGCTGCTGGCGCTGGCCGGTCCGGTGAAGCCTTGGAGACAGGAGCTTGGCTGGAGGGGATTCATCATACTGACGGCCGCAGACGTGCGGGGAACGATGTCTGTTGTGCTGCTGCTGACGCTGATAAACAAGCAGCTGCCGGAGAATCTTAATTTCATTCTCTCCCTGTCCTTCGGCGTCGTGCTGCTCTCTCTCATTCTGCAAAGTGTGATCATCTATCCGCTGGCGAAGCTGGTGGAAAAATAACAGGAGCAGGGGATCGCCCCCTGCTCCTCTGCATGCTTCCTGTGAGATCATCCTGGTATGCTGCTAAACGTCTCCGCCGATCTCAACTACGACCCGTCCCCTGGACTCCCCGCGCAGCATGGCGGCCGTCGTCTCCGGGATCTGGTCCAGCTTAATGCCGCTGCTCATCCGTGCAAGGTCAGCCGGCTTGTAAGTGCTGCCGAGCAATGTCCACAGCCGCTCGCGCAGCGCTGCCGGAGCATAGACCGAATCGATGCCGAGCAGCCGGACACCGCGCAGGATGAACGGCAGCACGGTTGCCGGGAGCTCGGTGCCTGCCGTCAGGCCGCTGGCTGCCACCGCGCCGCCATAATGCATGCGGCTCAGCACATTCGCCAGCACCGGACCGCCTACGCAGTCAACGGCGCCAGCCCAGATCTGCCGGTTCAATGGCTTCCCGGCACCTTCGAGAAGCTCCTCCCGAGAAGCAATCCGCGCCGCACCAAGCTGGCTTAGCCGCTCATGCATATCTGCCTTGCCTGTCGCAGCCACCACCTCATAGCCCAGCTTCGCCAGAATCGCAACCGCAGTGCTGCCCACGCCGCCTGATGCCCCTGTGACCAGCACAGGACCACTGTCCGGTTGAACCCCGCTGTCCTGCAGCGCTGCCACAGACATGGCCGCCGTGAACCCGGCTGTCCCAATAACCATGGTCTCCCGCAGCGGCAGTCCTTCAGGCCGGTGAAGCAGCCATTCCGCTGGCATCCGCGCATATTCGCTGTAGCCGCCATAGTGGCTGACGCCAAGCTCATAGCCGGTCGCGAACACTTCATCTCCCGGCTGAAACTTGGGTGATGCGCTCTCAACGACTACACCCGCTGCATCAATGCCCGGTATGAACGGATACTCCTTGACAATCCTGCCGCCTGGCGAGCAGGCAAGCGCGTCCTTGTAGTTCACGCTGGAATACATTACACGTATGAGCACATCGCCTGCCGGAAGCTGCTCCTTCCGCATCTCCTTGACCCTTGCGATTACTCCGCCATTCGCCTGTTCGATCACCAACGCCCTGAAATGTTCCATCTTCGTCGTCACCTCGTCTGTTGTTTCTATAGGTCCGGGACGGCACGGCCTTGGCAAGCCGTTCATCCCGCTATCTGTCTTTATTCTTTACCACCATATCCGGTCCCCGACCAAGCCGCTGTGATATTCAGTATGGCATACCGTCTGTCCGGCAGCAAAAGAAAGGACGGCCTGCATTCGCCGCAGCCGCCCTACCGATATTATTCTCCCAATTGAAGCGTACGTCCCGTCTCTGCCAGCGTCTTGATATTGCTCAAAATCATCCACCAGCTCGCCCGCGCATTTTCCATACCCGGATGGTTCTCCGTCCACTGATCGTTAATCAGCGTCAGCTTCGTGCACTCGCCCATCTCCTCCAGCGTATAGGTCATCCGCGACTCCAGCTCCGCATGGTTAGAATAATAGGAGGGACCCGGATGCTCTGTCATGCTGAGCCGCTTGCCTGGCTCATAAGCCAGAATCGTACCGTACACGTGTACCGTCTCATCCCCGTCACTGCCCGGGCCCCTGTATTCGAAGGGTTCGCCCTCCCGGAAGGCCGACCTCAGCTCACAGCCGAAGAAGATGCTGCGCGTCCCTTCCTTCGAGGTGAGGATTTCCCATACCTTGTCCGGCTTAGCTCCAATATAAAACTCATACTTCAGCTCCATTGTCCACACTCCCGAGTCATGTTATGTTCTTGGAAAAGATTAGCTGCCCGCTTAAGGTTATCTTAGCACCTTGTTCACCGCCTGTATTGTAAAAAAGCGACAGCTGCGCGCTGCTCATTCTTCCCGCGAACTGGAGTGATGGCAATGCCTGAACACACTCGTCCCAGCATGGGCGTGATGCATTTGAACCGGCGGGAGCCGCGGTTCCGCCTGTCCCGGATTCAACCCGCTGCGGATGTCGGCTTCTTCATTAAACATTACTGGATCGTCAGCTGGGACTTGACCGGCGAGGAGCCTCATACACAGGCGGTGATTCCAAATCCGTGTGCCAACCTGGTGGTCGAGAAGGGCAGCGCATTCATCTATGGAGCAGCCAAGCATGTATATGAGAAGCAGCTTCAAGGCAGCGGATGCGCATTCGGCATCAAATTTCGGCCCGGCGGCTTGTATCCCTTCATTAAGCAGCCTGTCACCGCCCTGCACGATCGGCCGATGGATGTGCGAGCCGTGCTCGGAATCGATGGGACAGCTGCCGAATCGCTCATTCTCAGCCGAGACAGCGCGGAAGACATGGCAGCCGAGGCAGAGAGGCTGATCAGGCCTATGCTGCCGGAAGAGGATCAGACAGTGGCCTGGCTGAATCAAGTTATTGATCATATTCAAGCTGACAAATCACTCACACGCGTTGAAGATATCTGTATGCATTTTGACGTGAATATGCGGACGTTGCAGCGGCTCTTCAGCCAGTATGTCGGCCTCACTCCCAAGTGGGTGATCAAGCTGTACCGCCTTCAGCATGCCGCTGAAGTGATGGACCAGGGCGGCAGCCTGAACCTGCTGCAGCTGGCCCATGAGCTTGGCTACCACGATCAGTCCCACTTCATCCGGGACTTCAAAGCGGCTGTCGGCGTTACACCCGCAAGCTATATGGCGATGGAATAACGGCGAAAGAGGCCGCCCCGGCGATTGAACTTCGCCTCCAGCGGCCTTATGGCCGTTTTACCCGGCACTTCCACGCCTCTTATGTAAAGGTAACCGGGATCGACTCGTAGCCGAAAACGAAGGAGCCAGGAGTGCGCTCAAGCTTCACACCTTCCGCCAGCTGCAGGTTCCGGCAGCGCTTCAGCAGAGCCGTCACAGCGATCCTCGCCTCCAGCCGGGCCAGCGGCGCGCCCAGACAGAAGTGGATGCCCTGGCCAAAGGCCAGATGCTGGTTCGGCTTCCGGTCCGGGATGAAGAGGTCCGCCTGCGGAAACTTGGACTCATCCCGGTTGGCAGCGCCCATCCAGACGACGATCTCTTCATTAGCCTTGATCAGCTTGCCGCCCAGCTCCACATCCTCAATGGCCCGCCTGCTGAGGCTCTGGATCGGGGAGCGGAAGCGCAGCGATTCCTCCAGCGCAGCCGGGATCAGCTCCGGCTCGGCATACAGCCGCGCCAATGACTCTGGATTTTCCAAGAAGGTCACGGCCGCATTGCCGATCAGATTCGTGGTCGTTTCATTCCCCGCAACCAGCAGCAGCAGACAGAAGCTGAGCAGGGACGGCATATCCAGATGCTCATCGCCGATCTTCGCCCGCAGCAGCTCAGAGACCAGGTCGCTGCCTGGATTTCTCCGCCGCTCCTCAATAACCTGGCCGAAATACCGGTACAGCTCGCCTGCCGCCTGATGCTTGGCCATCGTCAGCTCCTCGGCCGTCTGCCCCGAGGCAGGATCTGCGGATGCAACCAGACGGTCGGACCAATCCTTGAACAGCTCGCGGTCGTGCGCAGGCACGCCAAGCATCTCCGCAATCACAATGACCGGAAGCGGGTAAGAGAAATCCCGAATAATATCCATGCTGCCCTGATCTTCAACTGCATCCAGCAGCTCGGCGGCAATCGCTTCAATCCGGTCCACCTGCATATCAATCGACTTCTGGGTGAAGGCCTGACTGACCAGACCGCGATACTGCTTATGCCTTGGAGGGTCCATCCCGATTAAGCTGACCGCTTCGCCATCCCCAGATGTCTGAGATGAGAAACGCTTGTAATCACTCAGCACGCCATGGACAAGCTCATAGCTGAACAAGTCCCAGGCTCCCCGCTCTTCGTCATAGTGAATGCCGCCGCGCGCCCGCATCTCTGCATACCATTCGAAAGGCGAGGCCGCTTCCGACAATGCCCTGGGCGTAATAAAGGCCCGCTGGGTCTGACGCTGATTCTGCTCACTCATCCTATCCCTCCTCATCCTAAAAACATCTCTATTATATCCCAGGTAGTTATACGATTTCTAATTCAGGGAATAAGAGGGTTATAGGGAGGGACATGGAAATCCGGAATATCTAATACCGGGAACGAAGGGACGGCAGCAGGGTCCCTGCTACCGGGAACGAAAGGGCGGCAGCAAAATCCCTGCCGCTACCAGCGAATCTGTCCAAGCTGCCGCAGGACCGCATCGCGCTCAGCCGGTTCAAGCGGCCAGTCCGCGATTTCCATGCGGAGCCGCTCCATCCCGCTGTACCCCTTAGCGATCCCGTTCAGCCGGGCAGCTAGGGTGGAAGCGATCATTTTATCAGGTGAAGAATATAGCTGCTGAAGCTTCTCTACCGCGTCCGGGTAGCGCTTCAGGTAATATTTCTGATGCTTATCTTCAGCCCTGTAGAAATGCTCATAAGGCTGAATATCCGTCGCAAGCTCCCCGGATTCCTGTTCTCTCAGCGCCTTGACCTTCAGCATCGTCCTCTGCTGCTCTTCATCCCGGTAGAGCAGGAGGGAGCGGTACTGCAGCCCCTTATACCCGTTAATATTCACCGGCTTATGATGCGACCAGAAGACAGTCAGCAGCTCAACCAATGTAATCTCTGCAGGGTCATATTCAACCTCGACCATTTCGGAATGGTCACCCATCTGCTTATAGGTCGGCGACGGCGCCGTTCCTCCGGCATAGCCGGTGCTCGTCCGCAGCACGCCAGGCAGGCTGCCGAAAAGCGCTTCCGGTCCCCAGAAGCAGCCCATGCCGAGCGTAAGGGCGGCTTTATTGTCCGCTCCGTACAAGTGCCCATCATTCATATCCTTAATCTGCATAAGCTCTAGACTCCTCCTTCTTGGACTGCAACCCACCATCCTTATCATTAACCGGGCTAACCATACACCGCCTAAATCAGGAGCCAGGCATCGGCAACATTAGGCGCGGGCATTCATACCCTGTAATAAACTTCATCATGCAAAAGGAGAACCCCCAATGGCAACCTTCCAGCTTCCCGCAGGCATTCACCCGCAGCTCTGGTCTGCGCCAGGCGTTACGATCTATTATCCGCATGTCTACGGATTGGCTAACCGCTATGCGGAGCAGCAAATCAACCGCACGATTCTGCATACGCTCGCCCTTATTCAGCAGGAGCAGGCAGGCAATCAGCCGGGCCACGGCATGGGGACAGAGGTGACCGGGCATTTTGAGATCAAGACCAATGAACGGGGAATACTCAGCCTGATGCTGACCAACTACACCTTCTCTCCCCCGGCCGCCCACGGCTACACGATTGCCCGGTCCCTGACCTTTGACACGCAGACCGGCCGGCTGTACACACTGCAGGATTTGTTCAAGCCAGGGTCCGATTATGTGAGCGTCCTGTCGGCTGAAGTCGCTTCCCAGATCAAGCAGCGGGACATCCCGGTGCTGCAGGAGTTCACGACTATCCGTCCGGATCAGGACTATTACTTGGCGGATAAAGCGCTGGTGATATATTTTCCCCTGTATGAAATCACGCCTTACGCCGCAGGCTTCCCGATGTTCCCGATATCCGTCTACGACCTGCTGCCAATTGCCGCTGAACAGGGACCGCTCAGCACGCTGGCCGCCGACATTGCATGATCTCCCCCGCCTCCCCCGCTGGTCATGAAGTCGCCTGTGACAACGCCAGTTTCCTCCTGTACCCAAGTTGTGCTACAATACTGGAATTGCTTCTTGGTACCATGCGAGGGAGGTTTATGATTCACCATGTTAATTATCGGCATCGCAGGCGGCACAGGCTCCGGCAAAACGACCGTCGCCCGCTCTGTTATCCATCGTCTCGGACCGGACAAAGTCACGTTCATTTCGCAGGATAACTATTACAAGGATCACCCGCATCTCAGCCTGGCTGAACGGGAGCTCAACAACTATGACCATCCGTTTGCCTTTGACAACGAGCTGCTCATCCAGCACCTCAGTCTGCTGAAGGCGGGACAAGCCGCGCAGGCGCCAGTGTATGATTTTACCATCCATGCGCGTTCCACAAGCGAAAGCGTCGAGCTTCGCCCGAACAAAATTGTCATCATCGAGGGGCTGCATGTACTCTCCGATGAGAAGCTGCGCGCGCTGCTGGACATTAAGGTGTTCGTCGATACCGACCCGGATGTGCGCATCCTGCGGCGGGTGCTCCGCGACATCGAAGAACGCGGCCGGTCGATCCAGTCCATTCACGATCAATACCTGGGCACGGTCAAGCCGATGCATGAAGCGTTCATTGAGCCGTCCAAGAAATACGCGAACCTCATCATACCCGAAGGCGGTCATAACGAAGTCGGCGTAGAGCTGCTGACCACCCTAACGGAAAAATATTTGACCCGCGGCTGACAGCCGTCGTTATTTAGCGGTGTTAAGAAGAATAGACAGCCTAAGCATGGACTTATGGTCCACGCCGGGGCTGTCTTCTTTATTTGGTGCGGTGGATGCCTGACATCAGGATGTCGACCATGCCGGTCAGCGCCTGCTCCATGGGCTTGGCAGGCTGTCCGCTCTGATCCGCATGCTCGGGGTCCATCAGCCGGTACCAGGCGCCGACATAGATCTGGATGAACAGCTCCACATCGAAATCGCGCAGCAGGCCGCTGTCCACGCCTTCACGAAACAGCACCCGGATGTTGTCCCATCCCTTGTCGATATGGGTCTGCACAACCTCCCACTGGTCCGGATACCGCATCTTAAGCTCGCTTAAGATCTGAATATCGTTGAAGGCTACTCCCCTTGGCAGCACAATCAGGGCTTGATGCAGCTTGTCCAGCAGCGCAAGGGATGAGTCCTCCATAAGCTTCTCCTCCGCCTCGGTCATCTCGGTCACCGCACGTTCGACGACAGCCGCGATGATCTCCTCCTTCGAGCCAAAATGCTGATACAGTGTCTTCGTACTGATCCCCAGCCTCCCGGCAACATCCCGGATGGAGAACCGGAGCCCGCGGTAATTCATCTCCTGAACGGCTGCCTGCATAATCCGCTCCTTCATGCCTTACACCCCATCCGCGACTTCGGATGAACCGGTCATAGCGCCGATCCTTTTCTGCTGACCAGCCTTGATCAGACGCGGCAGATAGAACAGCGGATAAATCAGCAGGAACAGGTTTGGCGTCCACCACATAGGGTCCATTTCCAGACGGAAGCTCCAGAAGGCAATGGCCTGCAGCCCCGAGCAGGACGTCATCACCAGCGAGACGATGGCAAGCGGCTTCCATAAGGCATGTCCCCTGTTGTAGCAGCTGATGCTCCACAGCCCGGTTATCGAGATGAACAAATCCAGCGGGACAAACGACAGGTTCCACGCCACCAGCAGCTCGTTGTGATAATCCTGATACAAGTACTCAGGCGGGATCAGGTGCAGGAACGTAATCGTCCAATAAATTAGAAAGCCCACATCTGTAGCGATCATAAGCCCTTTGAGTGATTTTGGCATTGACTTCAGACTCCCCTTCTTGATAGACAGCGGTAAAAAAAGAATTAGGAAAACAATTTGTTTTATTTGTTTTCCCTATGATAATAGCGTAATCCCGGTCAGGAGTCAACCGGCGGGCAGCAGCGGCTTCGAACCCCAAAGGCGAGGGGGCAAGGCCGCTGTCTTGTCACCATTCGATAGCTATACTTCTGCTTTACCTGCCCTGCTTAGCTCTGAACGCGCAGGCCTCTCAGCCGGTTAATGGCAGCCGCCGTCTCCAGCCTGCGCGGCAGTGCAAGGTCGCCGGGATGCTTGCCTGTGTAAGGCGAGATGCATTCCAGTCCCTGCTCCTCGATCCTCGCATACAGCTTGTCCAGCATCCCGGATAGTGAGACAGACCCTGACGGCTTCTCCTTCGCATACGCCTGCATCAGCCGCACAATCGCGCGCGTCTGGCTGGGATCAACCAGCTGCTCGACCAGCGACAGGTCGATGGTATGCAGGCCGTACAGGATATGTGACAGTCCCTTGGCATCGGCCTTATCCTTATGGCCGCGGGATGCATCCAGGCTTTCCGGCTTCACACTGCGCGCTGTAACGGCACCGAACCGATCCCCGCCTTCAGATCTCCTGCCGTTATCTGACTCTCCTGCAATCCGTCTGGCTTCTTCTGTGACCTCAAGTACCCGGTACTCATCCATCATAATGACCGTATCAGCCGCCTGAAAATAATCCCCCGAGCCGCCAAGCACCAGAATCGTCGATACGCCATGCTCATCGTACAGCTGCCGCACCTTATCGACGAACGGGGTGATCGGCTCCTTGCTCTTGGCAACAAGACGCTGCATCCGGGCGTCCCGGATCATGAAGTTCGTCGCACTGGTGTCCTCATCAATGAGCAGCACCTTCGAGCCAATCTCCAGCGCCTCCATTATATTGGCTGCCTGGGAGGTGCTGCCGCTTGCATCCTCGGTTGAGAAACGGGCGGTATCCTTGCCGAATGGCAGGTTGGAGATGAATGGGGAGATGTTGACCTTCTCGACCCGCCGTCCGTCCTCCGCCCGGATCTTGAATGCCGTCTCATCCGTGATGACATACTCCCGGCCGTCACCTGCGACATGATTATAGACGCCGCTCTCGATTGCCTTAAGCAGCGTGCTCTTGCCGTGGTAGCCTCCGCCCACAATCAGCGAGACACCCTGCCGCAGCGCCATGCCGCGGACAGGTCCGCGATGCGGCAGCTCAATCTCCACTTCCAGTGAAGCAGGGGATTCGAAGGGCACCACGCCGCTCCCCTTCAGCGGGCGGCTGCTAATACCGCTCTCCCTCGGCAGAATGGACCCGTTCGCCACGAAGGCGGTGTATCCGTGCTCCTTCAGGTAAGCCCTTATTGCGGCCTGCTGGTCTGCGAGTTGAAGGTGCTGCTGCAGCTTACCGCGGTCCGCATTCAGCAGCCCTTCGCGGGCTGCCGCAGGTACCAATTCGCACAGCAGATGAACCGCCTCCCGGGCGAGAATGCTGCGCCCCGCCGCAGGCAGCCCGACTGACAGCCGGACCTCCACCTTGTCCCGGTCCACCCGTACGGCCGTCCGCGGAAGCACCTCCTGTCCCGGTTTGTCGATCGCTATCAGGCCGCTCTTGCCGGTGCCTCTGCTCCGGCTCTCCTGCTTCCCGATCGCCGCCGCGGTGCAGCGCGCCAAATAATCCGCAGCAGCCGTGCGCCGCCAGGCCGGCTCCAGCCAGTCCTCCTGCACGCCAACCCGCTTGGCAGGGATCTCCACCCGAATGCGGGAAGGCGAGGCGAAGGGGTCACCCTGGACATAGTCAATATGCAGCTTCATCCCTTCTGCTTCATAGGTTCCTTGAATATCCTTGTATGCTTTGTAGCCTTTACCGTTAAGGCGCTGAAGTATCTGCTTCAACCGCTCCATAAGCTCACAGCCTCCCAGCGAAATGATTGCCGCTCCATACAGCTGGCTTCAGTTAGATAGAATCTCACTTTTGCAGCTTGAACGCAAGCGGCGGGGATCAAGGCAGCACCGTCCGCTGTTTTCCCACTGTTCTCTCCGGGTTCGCCCCCGTAACCTCCTCATCCTCCTCACCCTTTACCAACTTTAAATATCAGCGCCTTACAGCATGGAAGGATTTGGTCCCATTGTGACGAATATCATGCTGTTGTCAAAAAATTGGAGGGCGGGGAATTAATGAGGTTTCATCCAGCTTGTTACCGGATCTTGATTACAGCTTTACTCTTTAGCATGATTACAACCAGCCTGCTGCCTCCCGGTATTTCAATGGCCCGGGCAGAGACGGCAGCTTCATCCGAAGCACTGCCTCCCTGGGCGGAGCGCGAGATCGCTTCGCTGAGGGAAGCAGGTATTATCCAGGGCTATTCGGACGGAAGCTTTAAGCCCGGGAAGCTCGTCACGAGGGCCGAATATGCGGTTTTCCTGAACAGGCTGAGCCCGGAGGAGACCGCGGGACTGAATGGCACCACACTGACGTTCAGCGATGTTACGGATGAGTGGTTCGCCGCAGAAGTCAGGCAAGCGGTTCGAAGGGGTATCTCGCAGGGCTACCCGGACGGTACGTTCCGTCCGAACGAAGCAGTAAATCGTCTGGAAGCGGCCGTCATGCTAGACCGGGTCCTGCATATTGAGCAGCAAGGAAGTGTCAGCTTCACCGATAGCAGCCGCATTCCTTCGTGGGCGGCCCCGGCCGTTTCCGCTTTGACTCATGCTAATCTGCTGCAAGGATATCCGGACGGCACATTCGGAGGAGAACGCAAACTGACCCGTGCGGAAACGGCTGTTCTGCTGTACCGCGCCCAAGTGAAGCTCAGCGGGACCGGCACCCCACCCGAAGAGGAACCGGCGAAACCTGAAGGGGATGGGACTGAGTCACCTGTACCGCAGACTGGCGGGTCCGTTGGCTCCGGGGGTTCAGGCAGCTCCGGCGGCAATCCGGGCGGCAGCCCTATTGGAAATCCAGGAGGCAACCCAGGCGGCAGTCCTGGAGGGAATCCGGGCGGCAATCCTGGGGAAACGCCAGGCAATCCGGACGGCGGGACCAATCCGCCACCCGTGGAAGACCGTACACCCCCGGCTATACCTGCCGGGCTGACGGCACTAGCCGGGAACGGCACAGTCAAGCTCGAATGGCAGGCTGTTAACGACAGCGATCTCGCTGGTTATAAAGCCTATGTATCGGTTGATGAGGGAGCGACATGGAAAGAAGCTCTTGATGCGAAGACAGAAACCGCTCATACCTTCTCGAGTCTAACCAACGGCACAGCATACCACTTCGCTGTCACCGCTTACGACCGGAGCGGCAACGAATCCGCCAAGTCGGCATCAGTCGCAGCGACACCGGCTGCTCCGGCCGATCCGAATGTACCTTCCGATCCGGCTGTTGTTGCTCCCGCCCTGCAGGTCACGGGAAAGACCCGGTTCGCAGATTCGACGTCATTCCTCTACACCGGAGACCAGCCGATTCAGAAGGGTGTGCAGCCAGGGACGATACGGGAAGAACGCGTTACGGTTCTGCGGGGCACAGTACTCGATGCATCGGGCCAGCCTCTGGAGGGTGTGGCCGTGTCTATACTGGATCACCCCGAATACGGGCATACGCATACCCGCACCGATGGCATGTTTGACCTTGCCGTCAATGGCGGCAGCACGCTGGTCGTCGAATACAGCAAAGACGGCTACATGCCCATCCAGCGTAAAATAACAGTTCCGGTGAATGACTTCGCCTCCCTGCCGGATGTCGTATTGTTAGCCTATGACAGCCGAGTAACGGAAGTCAGGTTAAACGATACAGATCATGTCCAGGTTGCGCAGGGCAGCCCTGTTACAGATGAGGACGGCACACGGCAGGCCACGATGATCTTCCCCAAGAACACGACCGCTGAGCTCATCATGCCGGACGGAACGAAGCAGCCGCTGGAGAGCCTTCATGTGCGGGCGACTGAATATACAGTTGGCGAAGATGGACCATCGTCCATGCCGGGAGATCTGCCTGCGCATGTCGGCTATACGTATGCCGTAGAGCTGTCCGCCGATGAAGCAGTTGAGGCAGGTGCTGCCGAGATCCGCTTCAACCAGCCGCTTCACCTGTATGTAGACAACTTCCTTGAGTTCCCTGTCGGCGAGGTTGTGCCGATTGGTTACTATGACCGCCAATTAGGCGCCTGGGTCCCTTCAGACAACGGTAAAGTGATCCAGGTGCTGAACACAGACGGCCGTGTTGCCGCAATTGATTCGGACGGAGATGGTCAGCCTGACGACGAGGCCAAGCTCGCCGAAATCGGCATGACCCTGGACGAACGCCGGCAGCTCGCAGCCCTGTACAAGCCGGGTCATACGCTATGGCGCTCACCGATTGAGCATTTTACACCATGGGATTGCAACTGGCCGTACGGCCCACCGGAGGATGCAGTGCCGCCTCCTGATGAGGCGCCAAACGAAGACAAACCAGATGAAGAAGATCCGTGCCAGACGTCAGGCTCGGTTATTGGCTGTCAGGACCAGAGCCTGCAGGAAATTATCCCGGTTACGGGAACGGGCATGAGCCTGGTATACAGCAGCAAACGGACGGAGGGCTATAAGTCGAATGTGCTCGACATTCAGTTAATGGGCGACACCGCCCCCTCCTCCCTAAAGGAAATCCGGATGGAACTGCAGGTGGCCGGCCAGCGGATCGTGAAGACCTTCACCCCGTCTCCGAATCTTACCTATACGTACGAGTGGAATGGTAAAGATGCGTACGGCCGCGAGATGTTTGGCCAGACGTCTTATCATGTCAAAGTATTGTATGAGTATCCTCTCGCCTATTACGCCTCATCTTCGGACTTCACCCGCAGCTTCGGCAGGCTGAGCGGCCAGAACGGGAGGGTAATCGGCAACAGGGCCAGCGCTACAGTCAGTGTGGACAGGGAATGGAAAGGCCAGCTCCGCAGCACTCTCAATCCGTTCGAAGAGTCTGGAGTAGCCGGATGGAGTCTTAATAATCATCATGCCTCTGACGGTTCACGCGTCTATCTGGGCAGCGGAGGACAGCTGAGCCTTGGGGGCCAGTACCGCTCGGAGGTTGTACAGCCTCTCGATGAAATCATTCAGAGCAAGCATGACCAAATGGCCATCACGCCGGATGGAACGATCCATATGATCCTGGAGGAAAAAACACCCGAAGGAGCCCGCAACCGGCTCGTCTCTAGAGACGAGAGCGGGAATCTGATCGAATCGGAGCTTCCGGCTCAAGGGATTCTGCATCTGAGAGCCTCTCAAGCAGGGGAGCTGTATGTATCCGGATTTGACTGGTCAGCACAGGATGAACCAACCACCATATGGAGAAAAGTAAAGGGAACCGAGGAGTGGGTAAAGGTTGCCGGCGGAGGCAGCACGGCTGCCCGCAACATTAAGCAGGGGCAGGCCCTAACAGAGATCAGCCTCGGCCGTCTGTATAATTTTGAAGTCGACCGTGAAGGACGCCTCTACCTGCTGATGGACGATCGGTTATTCCGGGCTGATTTAGACGGAGTTGTCGAGGTCATGAGCAGCCTAGCAGCCGAAGTACAAGCGCCTGAGGGACCAGCCACTCCTGGCAGGATCGGATTTATTGATGATTTCCAGCTTGGCACGGACGGCAGCATCTACTTATACGATCAGGATGGTGACAGCTCTTACCGCGACCGCTTCCGCAAAATCACACCAGATGGAATGGTCAGGCTAATCTTTCATTCCGAGCCATATGGAGCACAGACCACCAGAATTCATGACGGCGCTCATGTGTCCGAAGAGATCATGTCTAATATAACGTCAGGCTTCAAGGTGGACTACCAGGGCAACCTTTATATGATTTCGTCCCTCTATCCTAACTATGATATGTTCAAGCTGACGACAGAGGGGTATTTTCAGCTTATTAAAGAAGATTATCTGAATTTCCATATTCATGCTCATATTACTACTGTATCTCCTGACGGCGATATCTATTATGTCAACGTTGATCAGGACAATCCCGACCACAGCTACAGCCGTTTCACCCAGAAGACGTCGGTTACTTCCGGAAACTTAGCCGTGGACGAGGAAGGCCGGTATGCCTTCGAATTTGAGACGGGTACGGGCAGACACCTGAAGACATTGGATGCTGTTACAGGTCATATCATTTATACGTATCAGTACGATGACGCCGGATGCCTGCTGTCGATTACCGACCGTTACGGTGATGCGGTGACCATCGAGCGGGATGCCAGCGGTGTCCCTATAGCGATTGCAGCACCGAGTGGTCAGCGTACGGAGTTGACGGTCAATGGACAGGGTGAATTGATTCAGGTAGTCAACCCGGCTGGTGAAGACTATGAGATACAATATAGCGCGAACGGACTGGTTACACAGTTTGTAGACCCGAACGGCAATGTACGCAAATACGGCTATGATGAAGCGGGATTACTGCTTACGGCAGAGGATCCTGAAGGAGGCGTCAAGACGCTGTCACGCCATTCTATTAAGGATGGCTACCAGGTCACATTGACCTCCCCTGCCGGACGGACAACGACGTTCAGCATCCAGAACATGTACGGCACCATCCGGCGGGAAACGATCGATTCGAACGGGGCTTCCACCGTGTCTACCGCTTATCCGGACGGACGGCAGGAAATCGCCTATCCGGATGGTACGAAAGTGACCAAGAGACTCAAGCCTGATCCGCGCTGGGGGATGTCCGTTCCCGTCCTCGCTGAGCTGAGGGTAAGCTCCCCGAGCGGCAAGCCGTTCGTATACCAGGAGGAACGGCTTGCCGTGCTGGAGAACACTGCTGATCCGTTCAGCCTAAAGGAATACACGGTGCTCAACAAGGTTAACGGAGTTTCCTCATCCGTCCATTATGACGCGGCACAGCGGATGTATACGGAGACGAGCCTAGCCGGCAGGCAGGTTAGGACGCATATGAACGAGAAGTTCGAGGTCGTCCGTGTAGAGAACAACCAGGGCTATGCACCCACCACTTATGAGTACGATGACCAAGGCCGTCTCTCGACCATGCAGAAGGGAACCCAGTTCGTCCGATACACGTATGACAGCCTGAATCGCATGGTGGAAGCCGAGGATGCCTCGGGCAGCCGCAAGCATTTCGAGTATGACAAAGCCAACCGCCTGGTCAGCGTCCGTCAGCCGGGTGGCAATACCTACAGCAAGCAGTACGATGCGAACAGCAACTTGACCGGAATCGTCATGCCGGATCAGGCGCTGTACGAGATGGGCTACACCGGTCTCGACAAGCTGGAAAGCTTCATGCCTGGCGGCAATCCGGATATGGCCGTTCAGCGGGAGTTTGCGCCTGGCGGCGAGCTGTCGAAGGTGACAATGCCAAGCGGACGCCAATTGGAATACCAGTACGATGAGGGAGGCCGGATGACCGGCATGAATGATCCGGATGTGCAGCGGGCGTTCGAATATGCAGGTCGGACCAATCGGATCAGCGGGATGAAGAGCACTTCGAATGGAAGAGTTCAATCCGTCGAATATCAATATGATGATTCCGAGGTTGTCAGCATGAACTGGTCAGGCGAGGCGAATGCACAATTCGAATACAGCTATGATTGGTTCTCGAACTTGAGCAATATCCGGATGACCGTGCCAACCGCCGTTTACGGGACCGTCACGAATGCCGTTTACAATATCCCGTTGTCATGGGATGTGGATGGTGTGCTGCTGGGGTTCGGACCCCTCTATTACGGCGGAACAGATGATCGTCATTCCTGGTCTCAAATCTCCGGGCTCTGCCAGAATGATGATGACTGGAATCCATGCTACGGCGAATATTTTCACACTTCGATAACGCAGGATGAACTGGGGAGAATGGAAGAGCTGCGTTATTCCAAGGAAGCCGGCTGTGTATATCCTGAGGGCGGAGCTTTGACGACGATGCACAGCCTGCCTAATGATGGGGATTATTGCGGAGAAGTCATTCCAAATCTGTATTCCGTGAAGTACCAGTATGATCTGCGGGGCTGGATGACAGGAAAAACAGTCGTGACACCGGACGGAACGGAGACCTATACCTACGAATACGACGCAAATGGACAGCTCCTTCATGCCACCCGCGTTAGCCCGGCGGGAGAAACGTTCACCGAATCGTACACGTACGATCAGAACCGCAACCGGACCAGCCGGCAGGTGAGCGGATCGCCTGAAGAAACAGCCATCTACGGGCCATACGATCAATTGATGCAAGTAGGGCCGGACGCGTATCATTTTAACGAAGACGGATACTTGACCGAAAGGGGCACGGACCGGTTCCATTACGGCGTTCACGGGGAGCTGCTCGAAGCAGCCGTGAACGGCGAGACGATCCAGTATACGTATGACGCAACCGGCAGAAGGACTTCCCGAATAGACAGCCAGGGAACGACTACTTACCTGTACGGCAACCCGCATGCTGCGCTGCAGCTGACCGCTTCTGTCGATCCACAGGGTGCGCTTACGGTGTACTACTACAACCAAGAAGGGTTCCTTACCGCATTCGACCGCGGAGGCTCGCGTTATCTCGTCATCACAGACGCGGTCGGCACACCGCTGGCCGTCATCAATGCGGATGGCGATACGGTGAAGGAGCTGCGGTACGACAGCTTCGGCGTGCTGCTGTCTGACTCGAATCCGGCATTTGGGCTTGCGCTCGGATTTGCGGGCGGCTTGGCGGATGAAGCAACGAAGCTGGTCCGCTTCGGAAGCCGCGACTACGATCCTGCCTCCGGCAGGTGGACAGCCCGCGACCCGATTCTCTATGACAGCAATCAGGCCAATCTGTATGTCTACGTCAACAACAACCCGGTACAATTGCGCGATCCTTGCGGCATGTTCTGCGTCGGAGGCAGTGCGTATGCGGGGGCAGGCGGCGGCGCCCAGGCCTGCTTTACCGATGAGGGCATGTCAGTCTGCGGTGAGCTGGGCTTCGGTGCCGGCGGCGGGCTGGAGGTCAGCCCTTCTGGAGACCTTGCGCCAAACTCCGCTTCTGTTGAAGCCTCGGTTAAAGGCGGAGTTGGACCGGTGTCCGGCAAGATCGGCGGCAAGATGGAACGCAACTTCGATACGGACTGTGTAAGCGGGGGCGGGATTGCGGAAATAGGCATCGGGCCTGTTACGATTGATTTCACCGATCCCGGCAACACCAACATCGGCGGAGACTGGAATGATCTGAACAAGAGCTTGCCGGATGTAGTAAAAGACAGCATGGCCGATCTAAGCCTCAAAGCCGAGGCCTCTGCCAAAGGAAAGGTATGCGGGCAGTACCGGTGGTAGGCGGGTCCGCTCCCAGTCTTTACGGGACACTAGCTTTCCTCTTGATATGTAAACTTGATGGATTCCATGCCCCATTTTATACTGGAATTAAAATATCGGTTTAAAAAACAAACCGCTTTGATACGCAGCGTGCCACTTGGGCATTCGGCGTGTCGAAGCGGTTTTGAATTTTTGCAGGACGCGGGAGAGATCCTGTACTACCCGTAGATAAATGACATAATCCTATAATACATGCTTGAGAGCGAGGCCTGTTTATCTGCAAGACCCGCTTCAAAGACAGCCTTCGGCATTCCATATACAACACAGGACTCCTCGGTTTCAGTTATGACACGTCCGCCATGCTGCTTCACCTTCTCACAACCCTGCAGCCCATCAACACCCATCCCCGTCAGAATAACACTGACCAGCCGACTGCCGTATACCGCGGCTGCTGACCGAAGCGTTACATCGACGGAGGGCTTGTACAATGCCTGTTCCACTTCATTCGTCTGGACTGAGATGCTGACCGAACCGTCTGTGCCCCTGATGAAGGTGGATTGATAACCAGCCGGTGCAATGAAGATCGTTCCGGGCGTAATCAGGTCACCATCTTGCGCTTCCTTGACGCGAAGATCACAAATCGTGTTAAACCGTTCCGCCAAAGGGCCGGTGAAGCCTTCGGGCATATGCTGCACCACAAATATACTGCTTGGCATATCAGCGGGGAAACGGGGGAGAATTGTCTGCAGGGCTGATGGCCCGCCTGTCGAACAGCCAATAACAAGCATGTCCGCCGCGAAGTCCGCCCCCCGACCGGAAGCCTTGACCGACCGGACAGGAGGTGCCGTCAACTCTTGCTTCACTCGTCCGACATTTGCCTTGGCCGCGATCTTCATGCGAGCCAGAAAATCACGAACAGCACGCTCGTTACCTGTATCCTTGATCAAATCGCTCTTCAGAAAAAAGTCCACCGCTCCAAGCTCAAGCGCCTGTAATGTAGCATCCGTTCCATTCCCTGTCTGCACGCTGAGCATAACAACTGGCAGAGGCTGCTCCTTCATAATGAAAGATAACGCCGTAATCCCATCCATCTCCGGCATTTCTACATCCATCGTTACAACATCCGGCTTGAAGCGGCTGATCTTCTCCAATGCCTCCTGCCCATTACGCGCAATTCCGGCAATGAAGAACTCCGGGTCCGACTCCAAAATCAGGCTGATTGCCCTCCGCATGAACGCCGAGTCCTCAACAATCAGCACACTATAGCGCTGCACTAGATCCTCCTCCTTTCCGATAGTAGAAGGTCGAACGCCTGTTGATCGTCTCGAATCCCGGATGAGAGCCGCGAATGCTCTCTGCGTGCCCCAAGAACAGATATCCGCCCGGCTTTAAGATCTCATAGAACCTGTCCAATATGCCGCATATCGTCGTGTGATCAAAATAAATCAGCACATTACGGCAGTAGATGATGTCCACCTCTCCCACAGACTCCACTTGCTGGCTATCCAGCAGGTTAACCCTCCGAAAATCAACCAGATCCCGAATGTGCTTCTTCACCTCGTATCCCTCAAGACGCTCATCAAAAAATCTGTGGAGCTGCTCCGCAGTTGTCCGGCGGAAGCAGAGCGAATGCTTATGATACCATCCTGCACGTGCCGTCTTCAGCACCTTCTTATTAATATCGGAGGCAACAATCCGGACCGGTACCCCGCACTCCTGCACCATCATCCCGATACTGTAAGGCTCTTCACCCGTCGAACAAGCTGCACTCCAGACTTTCAAGCCCCCGGCATTCCGGTAATCCGTCCGCAGCAGCTCCCGCAGCTCGCTCAGCTGTCCGTCCTCCCGGAAGAAATAGGTTTCATTAATGGTAACAAGCTCAACGAGTATATCCCACTCGGCAGGATTGCGCTTCAAATACTCCATATACATCCAACATGACATCCCAAGCTCCGTTAGACGCCGCCCAACCTTAGATTCGAGTGACGACAGATTGTCCATATAATGGATGCCGCAGTAGTTATAGATCATGAGTGCCAGTTGTCTAATTGTCGGCTCAGAAGCCTGCGTGGCAGCCTCAACCATACCGAACCCTCCTTATGAAACAGCCATTGAAGGGTCGCTTCCCTTCAATGGCCTGAACTTGTATCCCCTTAAACCTTTAGTTCATCCAGTGATTTCTTAACGTTCATCGCCTGCTGAGTCAAATCACCGGTTACCGCAATCGTGCGTTCCACATCCCTGACGTTCTGCAGCATGACGCGCTCCGTATCCTCCAAAGCGGTCTTCAAGCGTTCGACCTGTCCGGCCTCCACTCTTGTCACTTCCGACACCTCGGAAGCCTGCTTCGTCACATTACGGGCTGCCTTAACGATATCCTTGCCATGCCGCGCTTGCTCGACTGCCGATGCGGAAATCTGACGAACCTGCTCTCGTGTATTAACAATGCCCGTGAGTATGTCAGCCGCTCCCTCCGCCTGTTCCTTGACGGCAGTTGTTACACGTTCAGCCTGCTTCGTTATATTCTCAATCGCATGAACAATGAGCTTGCCCTGCTTGGTCTGCTCGGACGTTGCGGCTGTAATCTGGCGAACCTGCTCCCGGGCATTCGCTACTCCCAGAATGATTTCCTGTATACCCTGAGCCTGTTCTTTTGTCGCCAGCGTGACTGCTTCCGCCTGCTTCGTTACATTCTCCACTGCACGAACAATGTCCCGGCCCTGCTTCGCCTGCTCGACCGTCGCCACTGTAATCTGACGAACCTGCTCCCGGGCATTTACAACGCCCTTCATGACTTCATCTGCACCCACAGCCTGCTCTTTTGTTGCAGTGGTAACAAGCTCTGCTTGCTTCGTTACATTCTCCACTGCACGGACGATATCCCGGCCCTGTTTCGCCTGCTCGACCGTCGCCACTGTAATCTGACGAACCTGCTCCCGGGCATTTACAATGCCCTTAATGATCTCCTCCACACCAAGAGCCTGCTCCTTGACAGCTGAAGCCACCATCTCGGCTTGGCTGGTCACATTATCCACAGCGCGAACGATGTCCCGGCCCTGCTTCGCCTGCTCGGCCGTTGCCACCGTGATTTGGCGAACCTGCTCCCGGGCATTGGCCGCCCCCTGAATCACTTCGCCTACTCCCTGCGCCTGTTCTTTGACCGCTGCTGTGACAAGCTCTGCCTGCTTCGTTACATTCTCTACAGCACTGACAATATCCCGGCCCTGCTTCGCCTGCTCTGCGGTAGCCACCGTAATCTGGCGAACCTGCTCCCGGGCATTGGCTGATCCCTTGATAACCTCCTGAACGCCGCTCGCCTGCTCTGTTGTAGCAGATGTGACAAGCTCAGCCTGCCTGGTTACATTCTCGATTGCCTTCACAATATCTCGGGCCTGCTTCGCCTGTTCTACCGTTGCCGCGGTTACCTGGCTGACCTGCTCCCGGGCACTGCCGATTCCTTTGACAATCTCCTCCATGCCATAGGCCTGTTCTCTGGTGGCGGAGGTTACCTTTTCTGCCTGCTCTGCCAGTATAGCTGCAGTGCTTACAATCTGCTCTGCCCCTGCGGATTGCTCTATTGTAGCCGTAGTGATCTGTCTGACCTCACGGGTTATGTTGTCCACGCCTGTCACAATTTTCTCAATCGCGGATCCTGCTTCGTCAGCCAGCCTGCTCCCCTGCTCAACCTTCTCGGTACCTACACTAATTGCCTTAACTGCATCGGAGGTTTCCGACTGTATGCCTTTGATCAGCTGAGCAATCTCCTTGGTTGCTTTGGCGCTGCGCTCAGCAAGCTTGCGGACTTCATCGGCTACCACAGCAAACCCTTTGCCGTGCTCACCAGCCCTTGCAGCCTCTATGGCTGCATTCAAGGCGAGCAGATTGGTCTGCTCCGCAATATCGTCGATCACTTCGATAATACTTCCGATTTCTTCTGAGCTTTTGCCGAGATTCCCCATTACACTGGAGGCTTGGTAGACGACAGTCGCAATCTCCTTCATGCCCGCCAGTGACTCATTAATTGCTTTCTGCCCGTCTTTTGCATCAGACTGTACCTTATCGGTCAACGAATTGACATTCTGTGCATTCTTAGCAACCTGCTCAATGGAAGCGGCCATCTGCTGGATCGAGGCCGAGGTTTCCCCGGCGGAGCGCTGGAGCTGCTCGGCATTAAGCGCTACTCCTCTAACCGACTTGCTCATCTGTTCAATGGTTGCAGATATCTGCTCCACCGAGCTGGCCGTGCTTTCGCTGTTGCCCGCCACCTGCTGGATCGAGGCCACCATCTCCTGAATAGCTTCGGAGGTTTCTCTTGCGGATGATGTCAAGCTCTCCGCATTGCCGGCCACTCCCTGAATGGAACGGCCCATCTCTTCTATAGAAGCTGTAATCTGCTCAACGGAGCTCGCCGTGCTTTGACTGTTGCCTGCCACCTGCTGGATAGAAACCACCATCTCCTGCACAGCTGCCGTTGTCTCGATGGCCGTAGATGTTAAGCTCTCCGCATTACCGGCTACGCCCTGAATGGAACGGCCCATCTGTTCGATCGATGCTGTAATCTGTTCAACTGAACCCGCAGTGCTCTCGCTGTTGCCGGCTACCTGCTGGATGGAGACCACCATCTCCTGAATGGCCGAAGAGGTTTCTTCCGCCGAAGCCGTCAAGCTTTCCGCATTACCCGACACCCCGCGGATGGACTTGCCCATCTCTTCTATGGAGGCTGAAATCTCCTCGACGGAGCTTGTCGTACTCTCGCTGTTTCCTGCCACCTGTTGAATCGACACGACGATTTCTTGAATCGCTGCCGCTGTCTCTTGAGCGGATGCCGTCAGATTCTCCGCATTACCGGCCACACCCCGAATGGACTTGCCCATCTCTTCAATGGAGGCTGTTATCTGCTCAACAGAGCCCGCAGTGCTTTCACTATTGCCCGCCACCTGCTGGATTGAAGCAACCATCTCCTGAACGGCTGCAGTCGTTTCCTCTGCAGTTGCACTCAGACTCTCCGCATTGCCGGCTACGCCCTGGACAGATCTGCCCATCTCTTCGATGGAAGCGGATACCTCTTCTACAGAAGAGGAAGTGCTGCCGCTGTTATCCGCCACCTGCTGGATCGAGGCCACCATCTCCTGAATGGCTTCAGTTGTCTCCTTCGCGGAGGAGGTTAAGCTCTCGGCATTTCCAGCCACTCCTTGAATGGAACGGCTCATCTGCTCCAGTGAAGCTGAGACCTGCTCGACGGAACCCGCCGCACTCTCACTGTTTCCTGCGGTCTGCTGGATGGAGACCACCATCTCTTCTATAGCTTCCGATGTTTCGGCGGCAGAAGCGGTCAGGCTTTCCGCATTACGGCTTACGCCTGCCACGGAGGCGGATAATTCACGCAGTGTAGTCGCGGTCGATTCAACAGCTGCGGACTGCTGCTTGGTTCCCTCCGATATTTGCGAGGTTATAGCTGTCAGATCCTTCAGCTTATAATCTACCAATTGCGTATCATTAACGGCCTGGCTAATGACACGGGATATCCCTTGATCTTCCATGTACTTCTTAATGAAACGTTGCTTGAAACCCATCTCAAACCCTCCAGTTAGTAAATCTCATGATGTATAGATGCCAAGTCTGCATGTTTCAACAGTTGATCCAGGTCCAATTGCACGATAATCCGGCTGTCCATGTTGTATATAGCTTTCATATAAGCTGTCTGCGCTGTATGCATCAAGCCGGGCGCAGAGACTCTGTTTGATTCCTCTACTCTGAGCACCTCGGTTACTTCATCTACCAGCAGTCCGACTATGCGGTGATGTGAGCTTGTCACGATAATGCGACGCTTCCTGCTTGTATCTGCCTTCTCACCCCAAAATTGAATTCCCATATCGATAACCGGAATAATTTCTCCACGGAGATTAATAACTCCGATAAATGCCTCTGGGGATCTCGGAATGCAGGTTATATCGGGAACAAATATAATTTCATACACATCCATGATCGGGACTCCGAACTCTTCCGTCCCGACCCGAAACGTAACCAGCTGCCCGCTCCTTCCATCTGCCGGCACATCTACACCCCCCTGTTCTCCTCGCAGATTCATCAGACAGGAAGCTCTGCCGATAAGAGCTGCGACTCCTTCCCTGTCAGCTTGAAAACACCTGTCACGTCCAAAATAAGGGCCACACTGCCATCTCCAAGAATAGTTGCCCCTGATACCCCATCCAGCTTGCCAATATAGGAGCCCATTGATTTGACTACAATCTCCTGGTTACCAATCAGCTCATCGACTACCAGGCCCAGCCGTTTCTCCGCCGAACCGACGATGACAATGAACAAGTTGTTACTGTTTCTGCTGCTGCGGGGGAGATGGAAGGCATCGTGCAGCCAGACCAGCGGAATAACCTTGTCCCGCACCTTCACCACATTCTGTCCCTTGATGGAGTCAATCTCGGTATGCGGCAGTCTCATAATTTCGATAACACTGCTCATCGGCAGCGCGTATGTGGTTTTGGCCAGCTTGATCAGCAGACCCCTCAGTATAGCCAGTGTTAACGGCAGCTTGATCGTAAATGTCGTGCCCTCGCCTATTGAAGTCTCTACATCGATTATGCCGTTCAGCTTCTCTATGTGGCTGCGTACGATATCCATGCCAACCCCGCGGCCGGATATGTCGCTGACCGCCTTGGCTGTTGAGAATCCTGGAAGGAAGACCAGCTGCACAAGCTCTGATTCCTTCATGTTCTCCGCCTGCTGCGCAGTAATGAGCTCCTTGCGCAATGCAGACTGTTTGATTTTCTCCGCATCTATCCCGGCCCCGTCATCCTCCACTGTAATGACCACCTGATTCTCCTGATGGTGAGCCGTTACGCGGATCGTACCTCTAACGGGCTTGCCGCTTGTTCGCCGCTGGTCTGCATCCTCAACCCCATGATCGATCGCATTGCGGATCAAGTGGATCAGCGGGTCCCCAATTTCCTCAATGACCGTACGGTCGAGCTCCGTCTCCTTGCCCTCAATGATCAGATTAATCTCTTTGTCTAGTGTTTGAGACAGGTCCCGCACCATTCTCGGGAACCGGTTGAACAGCTGCTCAATAGGCAGCATTCGGGTCTTCATCACACTCTCCTGCAGCTCTCCGATCACACGGGAAATATGATTGGAGATCTGTTCAAGCTCATCCACTGTCTCGTCTGCTGCGAATCTGTCTCCCAGCACAGCGCCAACTTGAGCAATCCTTGTCTGGTCTATAACCAGCTCACCGACCAGGTTCATCAGATTCTCCAAGCGCTCTACATCTACCCGGATGGTCTGGCCGACCTTTCGGATCTCTTCCTCCGCCTTCGGCTTCGCCTGAGCAGGATTCCGCTGTTCCTCTCTTCCCTTGGCAGGCTCCTCTACCGGTACAGCTGCAAGAGGCTTAACGACCGGAAAAGGACTGATCTGAACCTCTTGTACATCCGCCGTTCCGTCAATCACACTCTTGAGTGTCTCTGCTCCGCCTTCTGCAGCGACCGCAAACCGGATCGAATGAATGGCCGACTCCGAATCAGACACCAAGGGAGGACACACTGCCAGTACACGGCCTATATCATTCAGATTATTCTGAATAATAAGCCCCCTAGCCACCCGCATTTCACACTCTTCGTTGAAGTGCACCTCACAAATCCAGATCTGGAACCCATGCTCAACTGCCTCTTTAAGCTGTTCCGGATTCAGTTCCATCCAGCCACCAGACTCCTGTTCCTGTGACTTCTCCTGCTCAGCCGCAGCGTTCTGATGCTCGAATTGATGAAGCTGTTTAACGATGGCGGCAATGTCTGCCGAGCATTGTCCCTCTGTTTCGATTTGCTTCTTCAGTGCTCCAAGATGATCCAGACACCGGAACAGCACATTCACTACCGCATGATTAACAGTCATCTGCCGATGGCGGATTTTATCCAAGACGTTCTCCATCTCATGTGTGAGCTGCTTCATTACATCAAATCCCATTGCGGCCGACGAGCCCTTCAGGGTATGGGCAACCCGAAATATGGTCTGGATGATTTCCGGCGAGTTCTTATCTTCTTCCAATCTAAGAATTTCTTGCTCCAGCACAAACAGCTGTTCATCCACTTCGGCTAGAAAAAAAGCCATAAGCTCCGTTCGATTCAGACCGCTCACCTGCAGTCAACCTCCTACTGGCCCAGTACCTGTTCTATATTTAAGATGCTGACAAGTCCTTCTTCCGAGCTTCCTATTCCCTCAAAATAGCGTCCATCCAGACCGGTCACGGTCTCGGCAGCCGGCTGAATGTCTAGAAACCGCGTTACCTGCCGAACGCCATCCACAATAATTCCGACAATTCCGTCTCTATGATTAACAACCACAATGCGTGAGGATTTGGTCCGGTCACATTCCTTCATTATAAATTTTTTACGAAGACTGATGATCGGAACAATCTTCCCGCGCAGGTTCGTTACACCTTCCAAAAACACCTTGCTGTTAGGGACCTCAGTAATTTTCTGCATCTTGATAATTTCATAGATTTCTGAAATCGGGAACGCATATTTCTCAATTCCCAATTCAATGACCACATACTGCTTCTGTGCCCCTTCCAATTCACCGACACCTCTTGTCCTAGTAATAATTCGCCCGCCCTATGTTATTGGCTATTATGATACTGCCGGGCAGTTTTCTACATAGTACAACATATTTCGACATTGGTAACCGAAAAAAGCTTGCGCGTCCGCGCAAACTTTTTTTGCGTGACTTTGCAGGTGAAAATGTCAAAAGAGCCTTCTTATCACTAAGTGACAAGAAGACTCTTCAACAAATCGTTAATACGTTCAACGCGGCAGAATGCCGATCAGTTCCGCTTTGCTAACCGCCTCAACCCGCGATTTAACCCCGAGCTTCTGAAACAGCTGCGTAAGAATATATTCCAGTGACCGCTGGCTCATCGCCATGCTGTCCGCGATTACACGGTTGCCCCTGCCCATGGCTATCTGCTGAAGGATGGCAATCTCCCGCTCCGTTACAGCCGGCATGGCGGAATTGACCTCTGATACCGCCTCGCTATTCATCTGCCGCAGCTGTCTGAATGTGGTAATCGGCAGGACGACCTCTCGCCGCATGGCACACCGGATTCCGGTCATTAGCTGTTCTGAAGTCGCTGTCTTCGACACAAAGCCTGAGATCCCCGATTCGATGAGTCGATTCAGATGCGGGCTGATGTCAAAGCCGGTATAAATCAAGATGACCTCTTCGGGAGATACTCTCAATATTTCCGAAGCAAGATCGATTCCGTTTATCTCCCGTCCGTCCGCTTCACGCATGAATAAGTCAATCAACATGACATCATAACGGTGAATGGGCAGCTCCTCCAGCACTCTGCTGGGGGAAGTTTCCATCGTTACCTTCACATCCCCGCTTTGCTGCAGCATAACTTTCGTGCCTTCTATAACGGATGGGTGATCATCCACAATCAACAGGTTCACTTGCAACCGCTCCTTTAGATGCTGTCCCACCATTTCTCTAATCTGAGCAGTGTCCGTGGTATCCCTGGCCAGACAGCCAAATATCGACGGCAAAGCCTTCCAGCCCTGAACGAAACTTGATTGTTCCGCCCATTACCCGGACGCGTTCCTTCATTCCATAAATGCCCATTCCCCGTGAATAGGTAGGAAGCAGATTTACAGACTGGTTGCCTGTCCCTACTCCGTTATCCTCATAGCGGAGCAGTACGCCTGATTCCCCGCTGTTAAGGGATATACTTACCGATGCAGCCATCGAATGCTTCTCCGCGTTGGCCAGCAGCTCCTGTACGATACGGTACAGACTGACCGCATGCTCTTCACTTAAGGGAAGCTTCCCGCTGTTCGTACGAAATTCTATGGCAAAGTCTGCTCTTCTCTGAGTGTCCGCAAACAAGGCTTGAAGAGCCTCAATAATGCCCCACTCCCGTATAAATGGGGGACGCAGCTCATTACAGGTCAGCCGGATTTGGTAGACAATGTCCAGCAGCCCTTCACGAATCTCATCAACCTGCCGGTTCAACGCCGCTTTATCCCCTGCCATATCGATCAGCTCCAGCTTGCGGTACCACAGAATGAGCCCTTGCAAAGCACCATCATGTAAATCTTGAGACAGGCGGGACCGCTCGCTCTCCGACTGCCGGAAGAGCAGTCTCGACAGCCACACGGGGTTATCTTTCAGAGACGTCTCCAATCCACTAAGCTCATTCATCAAATCTTCAATCGTCCGAAAGTTCTGATACAGCACGTTCATAAATCGAATAATGGTTTGGAGCCAGACCAGCATAGCCTCATCCTCTATTTCGGGCTCAGTCACGCAGACGAGGACGATGGAGTCCGCACTTTCACTGATAATGGATAAATATACACTGCCTTCCCTGATCAACTCTCCCACCTTGATCCGCTGCTTATCAACCTCAATTCTCTGCCCATCAATCTCCAGGCCGCAATCATTGGAACCATGAAGAATGTGGTACCCCGACGATGCCCGCTCGTAGCGGAGAAGCGCTACCTTATCCGTACACATAATAGATTTGAGCTCTTGAACAAACCGTTCATTCAGATCATCCTTCTGGATAACCTGGCCAATCTCGGCTGTAAACCGGTCAAGGCTGTCCTGCAGCTTCAGATACAGCTCCTTACGGCGCTGCAATTCAAGCTCATAACGCTTGCGTTCACCGATATGCCGTCCGGCCGCAATAATCTTAACGGCTCGTTCCCGTTCATCCCAGTACCTCGTCCCTTGAGACTCATAATGCATAATATGTCCAGAATGATGGATGATATCAACATCAACTATCTGATTATGATTGGAGTTAGCCTGGGCACATATCGCTTCTGCAGCTCTCTCATGACACTTCGGATCGAGCAGTTCGGTCACATGCCGCCCGACCAGCTCATCCGGATTATACCCGAGGATTCTTTGGTGTGAGGGAGAGGCATACAAGATTACACCATGCTCATCTAGAATTTCAATCAGATCATTAGTATGTTCGGCAATAAGCTTGTAGCGGTTCTCACTGTCCGCAAGAGAGCGCTCTGTTTCCTTCTGGGACGTAATATCTGTAATCAGACCCTTAATCGAAGTCATCTTGTCTCCATGAAATTGTGGGTAAAGTCTCATCTGATGCCAACGCTGCTCGCCGCGGCTGAATATTTTCCGGTATTCAATTACCACTTGGTCGCCTGATGACAACTGCCCCATCAGATAATCAAAGGTTGTGTGTGGATAATCATCCTCATGAACGTTATGATTCCACTGCAGCGGATTGTCCTTGAGTTCCTGCTCACTTATTCCGCACAACACAGGTACATTATCCGAGCACACAAAGTCATTATTCACCAGATCAAGTGACCAGAGCCCGATTCTCATGCTGTCCATCACCTGCTGCAGTCTGGTCTTGGTCTCCTCAAGCTCCTCCACTATCTGCTTTCTCTCTGAAATATCCTGGATTTGTGAGATAAAGAACTGGGGCTCACCTTCATTTGTCCGAACCAAAGAGACGTCCAGCTGGACCCATAAGATTTGTCCGTCCTTCGCATAGTAGCGCTTTTCCATCCGATAGCTTCGTCTTTGTCCAGATAGTGTCTCCTCTACCAGAGCAAGGTCGGCTGCCAAATCCTCTGGATGCGTTATATCCTGAAAAGACAGCTTTAACAGTTCCTGCTCCTCATAACCAAGCATGCTGCATAATGCCGGATTAACTCTAAGCCACTCACCCTCTAGATTCACCAGCCCAAGACCAATAGGCGCAAACATAAAGCTTTGGGTAAATAGATCCTCATCATAATTCAACGTGCTCTGCACCTTCTCTCTAAATCTATATCTCCGGCTGTCCGTTCAATTCATACTCTATTAATCTGGAGAGCAGCTCCCCCGCTTGCTGTAGCATCTGTATATCCTTATCCTTTACGGCACCCGCCCGTCTGTCCATCGCGCAGATCGTTCCGACTGCTGGCCCATTCTCCCCAACACTCAAAGGAATACCAACAAAGGAGCAGCTGCCAAGAACACTGGTGACATTCAGCACACCTGTCAATGGATCACTGCCCGTATCCGGTATGATTGTGGGAAACCGTCCGTTGCCGGTTACCAGCTTGCAGTATGTTTCCTCAAAAGCCAGCTCGGCTCCCTCTTTAATCATTATTTCATCTCTGTTGCTTGCCTTTATAATGATATTGATCATCTGGTCATTAACAGCGATGAATATAGTATTCAATCCCATCGTCTCTTGCAGAATCGCTAATACATTTGAGGCTGCAGCTGCAAAACGTTTGGATCTTTTCAGTTCTGCAATCGGTTTCATATCCCTAACTACCTCCTGAGCCTGCGCTTCAATTCGTTTAGTCCCGCTTATCATTTTACTTGGAATCCTTGCTGTTTTTCAGCGTTACTTTCTTCCATAGCAAGGGATGGAATCAATTAAAAAAACGGCCTGCATGAGCGCACAGCTCACACCGACCGTTTATCATAATTATTCAGTTTCATTACTTCTTGCGGTTCACTAGCTTGTCAATGGATCCACCCTCGGCAATTATTTGAACAGCCGTACCAAAAATCTCAGCCATGCTGAGTATGGAGAACTTGGGGTATCCCTCTAAATCATGCTCAATCGTATCGGAGATCATGACGTGTTCGATATTGGAATTGTCTGTTAGTTTAGTTACGCAGTCGTCTGATAACAGTCCGTGCGAGGCGATAACATAAGCTTTGTTTGCGCCTCTTGCAGCCAGCTCGTCTACTACGTTAAGAACAGTCCGGCCCGTGTCAATAATGTCATCCACAATAATTGGCGTTCGGCCCTCAACTTCTCCAATGACCTGGACTTGACTGGTGGATCCCTGACGTTTGTTGTTGATCATAATAGCGAAAGGCACGTCTAACCGGCTCGCCACGACTTCGGTCATTTTCGCCCGGGCTGCATCGGGTGAGACCACGACAGGGTTTGGAATGTTAAGGCTGTTCAGCTTCTGTGTCATGAGATCAAGTACAGTAAGGTGGTCGACAGGGATTTTGAAGAAGCCCTGAATCGCATCGGAGTTCAAATCAACCGTGATGACGCGGTCAGCCCCTACTTTTGTAAGGATGTCCGCTATCATTTTTGCTGTAATGGGCTCACGGGGCGCCTTTTTTCTTGCGTGTCTTGCATATCCAAAGTAAGGGATGATCAGGTTAATGGTTTGCGCTGAAGCACGCTTGGCTGCATCAATCATGACCAGCAGCTCAACAATATTTTCATTAATCGGATGGGACAGGGAATGAACAATAAAAATATCACACGTGCGAAGCGGCTCCTGATATCTCACGTAAATCTCACCGCTCTTAAACCGCGATATATCGACTTTACCAGGCTCCATATTGAGAAACTGGCAGATTTGATTGGTCAGTATACGATTCGAAGTTCCAGAGAAAATTTTAATTTGTTTCACCAAGATCCTCCTCTATAGTCAATCCAGTCCGTTCCAACCATGCGTAACCATCCTGATTGGTTACCAAGTGTGTAAATAAGTATACTGAAAATGATTGATAAAATACAATATCCAGCGAATTGGCGGCACATACGGAGTAACGGTAAATCCACTGGTCGAATCTCCCATAATATTTCTTCGTCGAGGCTAGGCGGAAAACCCGCGACTGAATAAATACAGAAGGCCACCGATAAAGGGCGGCTTGGCTTTAAACGCATATATGTACGGTGTTAGATAAAAAAAAAGGAAGGGGCGGTTCCCTTCCGTGCCTATCCTTATGTGAGCTTACCTTGTCTTGCCACTACAGTAACAAACCCATTCGACTGGCCGTTCGACAAGGTGGTTGGGGTGTACAGATCTACCCATTCTTTGGTTCCTGTATACCACTCCGAGTAGGAAGGAAATGCACAGTAGTTCCACTTCTCCAAGTAACCCCAATCATTCTTCATGTAAGGTGTAAATTCTACCCATGCTGTATAGCCTGGACGAATCGTAGCCGTAACAGTATCACTGTACATTTTTGACTGCTGCCAACTGCCACCTATCACTGCAGTAATTGCATCCTTCTTACCAATGGTTAACGAGATATTGGCTTGATAGGTTGTCATTGTACTAGAGATAAATCCCCATGACATATTATCAACAGTATCATTGTACTTTCGCTGAGAAATAATCTCTTTCTTGCTATTCATCAGAACAGAGCTATTAGTACCTGATCTACTGAAAACAAAAAAGTCACCTGTACAAGCAATTGTTACTTCATCACATTTCTTGGACTCCTGTGCCTCTTTCTTCTGCATATATTTTCCTTTTCGTTGGTCCTTCTCCCGCTTTTCGTTCTCACGAACGATTTCCAGATACTTATCCTTGCTGATTTCGACAAGGCCGTTCTCTGTTACTTCATAAGCTGTTATAAGCTCTACTTCGTCGCTTACAGGTCCATTCTCTGCGTTTGATGCCATTGCTCCTGTGGAAAATACACTAAATAGTAGTGCGATTACAATTCCTATGCGTCCCATTCTTTTTTTCATAACATTCATAACGTAGCCCTCCATTAATCTTATTTGACAATTTAGAAAACTTATACGGATATGAATGGCTGCTAATAGCACTTACGGCATTAACTTTAGACGGTTTATTCATATACTTGCTCTACAGCAGGGCGGTTGCACTTGTTACATCTGCAATGGACCTTGAGGGTTCTGACATTTAGCCATAACCACCGTTGTTCAAGGTGCTACAATTCTTCTCTTCTGGCGCTACAATATCCAATCAATAGTCTGCAGTTAAAAATACAGTATGTTGGTTTTCCTCACCAATTGAACCTACGGCGATCCCCCATTACTCCGCTTCCTGTTATCCCCTTTGCGGAAAACACCGTTTCAACTCTTGCTATTCCCATGCCAAAATCAGTAACGAATCTAGTATCTGCATGGTGCTCTAATTGCGTTGCTTGTTCCTACAGTTAATCCTATATGTAAGATTGGATTAACTCATACTTTTTGATAACACTAGCCCTTTTTTTTGCATATCCTCTCCGATACTTGTACTGGGGTATAGTACTAAACTGCAACCATAACAGCCAGGTTAACAGTTCTCATTGTCGTGTCGGACTTTCTTCTTCAGCAGCATCACTAGCAGGTCAGCCAGAAAGAAAAGTATACTGAAAAATAACAGCCCGTCCGAAAGGGTCGATAGTTTGTTTCCAATTAGTTCAAATCCCTGTTGGTAGACCGCAAAATTAACCTGCGATTGCGATCCCTGCTGTGTGAATAGAGCAACCGTAATGTAGCGTGTGCATATCAATAGCACCGAAGAGAAAAGCAAGGTACAAGCATAGATGTGTAACTTTACCATATTTATTATTTTCCTCCTTTGTCACTTATAGTTATACAACAAAATCTACCAGTCACAATGTGAGAAAGCTCATAGCAAATTGAAAAGCAAGAAAGCAGTACCCAAGTAAAGGATAGAGATCGGCTTGATCTCTTCACCCAGCATGCTTTATGCTCTATCCAGGGTGACCTTCTAAATACAGCCCGTTATAACCGCGGTTGGCCGATATGCGGCATGCTCTTTACGTTTACCTCAGCTTTCCTGTGTACTCCCCCACTCACTCAATACCCTTCATTAATGACAATCCATTCCTCCGAGGAATTCTCTCTGGCAAGCAGAATGTGTCTGGCCGTATCAGCAGGGTACATGGATTTCTCATAAGCCTGAAAAACAATGATCTGCCAGTTCTTATACTCATCCGGAATAAAATTGCTAACCTGCCCAAATCCGTCCGTATGGTTCAACTGCACGATCTCTCGATCTTTTGGAAAGCGGGTGTAGTACTTCCATGCAATCTTTTCAGCTGCCTTGATCTCCTCTTCCGTATACTCAACACTATCCATATTCTGCGGCTCACCGGCTTCTTTAGACTTCATTTGAGGTATAGCCCCAGGAGAGGGGGAATGTACAAATGCGTCCTCTTCCGTCACAATGTAATCTTGCAGACTGGCTGAGATTTTCCCATTGTTCTGTAAGGTAATATAGATGGCTTTGGTGGCCGTTGCTCCATCCCTGTACTCAATTTCCATTACAATTAAGTCCTGCTGCAGCTCTTCGCTTAAACCAGCTATCGTGCGATCAGGGTGATCAGTCAACTCACGAATTGTAAGCTCGGGATGCCAATTGATGACTAGATAATCGTAGTCCGATTCACTCGCGCCATAGGTTACGGTAAACTGCTTTTTCATACTGCGTTCCGGTCTCTTCCCAGTCCAGTCGGTAAAATCCATATATTGATGTTTGCTGGAGAAGCGAATCTTCTCAATATCATCTCCCTGCACATGGAACTGCAGCAGCTGTCCCTGCATGGAGCCGTCATCCTTGATGATACCCGTGGACAGCTCGACGCCTGAGTCTGTAATCTCTGTATCTGTCCCATAAGCGTATAAAGCAAAGGCCGCTTCCTCCTTCATACTTACAAATGCATAAACACTCACCACCACAATAATTGCAAAGGCTGCTGCGGACCGCCCCCACCACTTCCAGCTGAAGGCTGGGGAAACAATTGTATTATTTGATGACCGCCTCTGTTCCTCCATAATCGTACGGTACATCTTCGCCTTCTGATCTTCGGTGGGGGAACAGGCCTGAAACAGTCTGTTAATTGAATTCGGCATAATGATTTCCTCCTTTCAAGCTTAGTCTTAGACGCTTCCGCCCATTAAACCACTGCGTTTGCACAGTGCTTTCTTTTCGGCTCAGCATTTCAGCAATATCTTTGACAGAATATCCTTCGAAGTAGTAGAGATACAGCACTTCTTTGTATTTTGGCGGCAGCGCAAGCAGCTGCTTCAAAATCTCGCCGCCTTCCTCACGATCATCCCAATAAGAAACTTCAGGCAGAGTCTCCATCCGAACCCGGCGGAATTTCCACCAGCTCTTTAATAAGTCTTTGCAGTAATTCTTGGCTGTAACAATTAGCCACGCTTTTTCATGTTCCCCGTCTGTGAAGACTTTTCCGCTCTTAATTAACTTCAAGAATACGGATTGCACAGCATCCTCCGCATCGGCAGCATTTTTCAAGTATATAAAACAAAGCCTGTAAATCGATTCCACATTCCGCTGGTAGATTTGGGATACCTCGTAATCCGTGTATTCCGTGTGCAAGGAAGAATCTCGCCCCACTCCCTCACCTCCTGCTTATTAAACGATTAGGCAACAGGAAATATCCCATCTGGTAAATAAATAATGGTCCGCTACAGTATACGAGGTCAATCCTTCATCGTTTGGTCAACATCCAACGGCTGATTGTCGTAAGCGGAAAGCAGCGGTATCGGACTTACATAATCCCAGCAGCAGCGGGGCTCATGCTCTAAGCAGCCAGGGACATGCTCTAACGAAACTGACACACCCTATTAGCCGGAAAATGACGGTTTCCAATCTCTAACGAACATGAGCAGCGTTATTTCTCCAATAATCAAGAAAATCTAGCGAAAACTCGCCATTAAGGTGGCTGAGATTCCTTACGATGGAGAAGGCTGCAAATTTGCACGAATAGCGTTTGTCAGGTTCGTTAGCCACTGGCGTTTCTCAGGTTCGTTAGCTGCACAGCAGCGGCGGGCCTCTCGCCGAGACACGACGAGGTAATGACCGAGGCACGTCCAATCAAACGGCACGTCCAACCAAGCCACCAAAAAACACGCCGGCCTGGTCACACCCGAAATCGGGCGAAACCAGACCGGCGTGCAGCTATTGCTGTCTACAATGACAGAAAAGTGTGGATGGGGCATTCCTGATAGCAGGTGCGGTTGCGGATACAGCTGCGGGCGCGAGTGCAAATGCGCGACTGTTACTGCAACTGCAACTCCGGCTGCCACTGCAGCCACCCTTCGGCCACCGTCTGGCCGGATTCCTTAAGCGGTCATCTTCTTCGCAGGCTCAGGCTTGCGCAGCACTGCCGCAGCGTCTGTATCATGAATGCGGCGGGCGAACAGCAGCGCGACCAGCAGGAAGCCTGTTGACACAAGCAGCGCCAGCTTATACGAGAACGCTTCCCCGCCGGAAGCATTCGTACCGAAGCCCGCGATGATACTGCTTAGAATTGCGACGCCAAGCGCAGAGCCCAGTCGGTTCTGCACTTGAAACAAGGTCGATGCCTGGCCCATGGATACAGGCGGGATTCCCGTGAAAGCAGTGGCCTGAATGACCCCGACCGCATTCCCCAGAAAGAAGCCGGTACAAAACAGCAGCATGCGGATCAGCCATGGATTCGTATCCTGCTGAACCAGGCTGAGCAGCAGAAACATCACAATAGCAGACAGCAGGGCAATGCTCACCATCCGCCTGGGGCCGAGCCTCTTCAAGAACCACGGTACAAACTGTGACGAGACCATCAGACCGAGCGCCTCGGGAAATGTCGTAAGTCCAGCCTCCAGTGCCGACGCGTCAAACGCATCCTGATACATCAGCGGAAACACGTACAGCATGCCGAGCAGTCCCGCTGAGACGAAGAAGGCGTTCAGGCCCATCGTTCTGAACAGGCGGTCTGAGAACAAGCGCACTTCAAGCATGGGCTGCTTCGTCCGCAGCTCGATAGTGACGAACAAGATCAGCAGCAGAACTCCGCTCAGGCCCGTCACGGCAATGGCCGGTGTGTCCCAGCCTCTGACTGAACCCTGCGTCAGAGCATACATGAGCATGGCAAACCCCGGCGTACTAAGCAGCAGACCCCGCCAGTCAAGCCGGCGCAGGCTGTCAGCCTTGTGCTCCTTCAGAAACACAAGGCCGAACAGCAGAGCAAAGCAGCCAAATGGCAAATTCACATAGAAGGCCCAGCGCCAGGAGATAGCTTCAACCAGAAACCCGCCGATTACCGGCCCCATCGCAGGCGCAAGCGCAATGGGAATGATCAGGATTCTGGATATTCTCGGCCGTTCATGAGCCGGAAACGTCCGGAATAATATCGCCATACCGACAGGGGTCAGCAGCCCGCCTGCTGCGCCTTGAAGCATCCGGGCCAGGTTCAGCTCAGTTAAATTACCGGCAATGCCGCATAATACCGAAGCAAGCGTAAACGTCCCCAGTGCGAGCAGGAAGACACGCTTGGTGCCGAACCGGTCCCCAAGCCATCCGGAAACCGGCAGGCATAACGCCAGACTGACGAGGTATCCAACATTGATGGTTCCCATGTGGGAGGCAGGCGCCTGCAGTTCCTCACTGATCGTCACCAGGGCGACATTCACAATCGTCGCATCCATGGAGACCATGAACATCGCAATAACATATACAATACCGACTACGACCCTCGGAGACAGCGGACGGTTCATCATCCCCTGCGTTCACCGGCACTCTCCAATGGCCGAATACTGTTCGGCCTCATGTCAGTCCAGCCCGCATTAATGAAGTCCAGGCTAGCCTGGCGGCTTTGGCGCTCGCAGACGATTTTCCACCCTTGAGGCACCCCAATGAAGGAAGGCCAGAGTGAGAATTGACCCTCTTCATTCACCAGCACGTGGTATGAACCTTCCGGATTTTCAAAAGGATTGCTCATCGATTGCTAACCTCCCGCATGTTAGATTGTTTGCCTTCATACATCTCCTGCAGCTTTCCTGCCAGGATCCGGCCGATCTCCGCAAGCGGCTCCGGCTGGCATAAATCCTTATGCTTGCAGGCCATATCGTAGTGTTCGATCCTTCCTTCAACGTAAGGATCCCATGCGTCAGGATAGATCGGCGTGAACCAGTCGGGTATGAGGGTTGAGCGGAAGAACAGCACATCTCCTCGGGACCTCCCCGGGGCATACTTGAGCAGAATCCGGACAGAGTTGGCATACGTATCTCTCATCTTCACAATGGTGGCCTCATCCAGGCTGGCAAGCGCACTGCTGTGACTGCGAAGGAGTTTAATGACAGCCTCCAAATTCAGCGGTCCATCCCCTACCATATCCGGGTCATAGCCTCCCAGTGCGAGCAGCGCAGCCAGAACCTCCTGTTCGTCCGGTGTAGCCCGGATCGGCAGGTAGTGATTCGGGTAAGCATCCAGCATGACCAGCAGCGCTACCTCCTCGCCCTGCTGCTCCAGCTGGGCCGCCATCGCCTGAATCACATTGCCTCCCAGTGACCAGCCCAGCAGATAATAAGGCCCTGCCGGCTGCACGGTACGGATATGCCGGATATAATCTGCGGCCATCTCATCCAGCGATTGCGGCAGGCCCTGCTCCTCCCCAATGCCCCGGGCCTGGATGCCGTAGAGAGGATAGTCGGGACCCAGGTATTTCATCAGCCCGGAATAACACCAGCTGAGTCCCCCAGCAGGATGAACACAGAATATTGGGGAACGCTTCCCTTGCGTACGGAACGGCAGCAGGATATTGAGTGATGCCTGGCCCGTTCCCATCTCCAGCCGCTCGGCAAGCGCGGCTACACTCTGGGCTTCGAATAATATGCCGATTCCCGGCTCCACACCTAACGCTTCACGTATGCCATTGATAAGCTGAATCGCAAGCAGCGAATGACCGCCCAGGTCGAAGAAGCTGTCATCAATACCCACACGGGGCAGGCCCAGTACTTCGGCAAACAGGTCGCACAGAATTTCCTCCTGCGGAGTGCGCGGCCCTCTCCCTGACACTTCCCCTGACAAATCGGGAGCCGGAAGCGCCTTGCGGTCCAGCTTGCCATTAGGCGTAAGCGGCAGCTGGTCCATCTCCACAACGGCGGAAGGAACCATATAATCCGGTACAAAACGGCCAACGAAGCGCTTAAGCTCGCTTCCTTCCACAGCCGCTCCAGCTGCCGGCACGACGTAAGCCGTCAGACGCTTATCTCCCGGCTGATCCTCCCGGACAATGACCGCCGCTTGTGCCACGGCTTCATGCCTTGCAGCGGCTGCCTCAATCTCGCCCAGTTCGATTCGGAAGCCGCGAATCTTCACCTGATGATCCGCACGGCCGATGTAATCGAATGTGCCATCTTCTAACAGTCTGGCAAGGTCGCCTGTGCGGTACATCCGGCTGCCGGGCTCGCCGTACGGATCTGCGACAAAGCGCTCAGCGGTAAACCCCGGCCGGTTCCAGTACCCGCGGGCAAGTCCTGCTCCGGCAACATACATCTCCCCGACAACCCCTGTCGGCACAGGCTGCAGGTAGTTATCCAGCACGTAGACACGAAGGTCGGGGATACTGCAGCCGATAAGGCTGGCGCTTCCCTTCGCCGCATGATCCCGGTCAAGCGCGATATAGCTGACATGAACGGTTGTTTCCGTTATTCCGTACATATTGACCAGCCTCGGCGCATGATCCGCGTGGCGAGAATACCAGTCTTCCAGCCGGCTCAGCTCAAGTGCTTCCCCGCCGAATATACAGTAGCGCAGAGCAAGCTCTTGGCCCGCCTCCGGGTTATCCCGGTCAGCCTGCATCAGCTGGTAGAATGCCGACGGTGTCTGATTCAGAACCGTTACCTTCTCCCGGGCGAGCAGCTTCAGAAATTCATCCGGCGATCGGCTCACCGAATACGGGACAACAACGAGCCTTCCCCCATACAGCAGCGCCCCCCACAGCTCCCACACGGAAAAATCAAATGCATAGGAATGGAACAGGGTCCATACATCGTTGGAATGGAAGCCATACCACGCATCCGTCGCACGGAACAGCCGGACGACGTTCTGATGCGGAATGACCACACCCTTCGGCTTGCCTGTCGAGCCCGAGGTGTAGATGATATAGGCCGGGTGCTGCGGCAGCAGAGGCGCTGTACGCTCCCCATTAGTCAGGTTGGATGCAGGCTGACAGCTTAAGGCCTGCTCTGTATCCGGATCATCCAGCATAATGACAGGCGTGTTACCCGCATCCGCTGCCGCCGACATGGCGCTGCGGACTGTCAGAATACAGGCGGGCGCAGCGTCGTCCAGCATATAGGCAAGACGGTCTTGCGGATAGGATGGATCAAGGGGCAGATAGCAGGCTCCTGCTTTGATAACCGCCAGCAGCGCAACCGCCATATCGAGTGACCGCGGCATCGCCAGCGCCACAATCTGCTCAGGCCCTATACCCTGCGCAGCAAGCAGATGTGCGAGCCGGTTGGCTTGTTCGTTCAGTTCACTGTAACGGAGCGATGCCTCCTCGCAGGTGACCGCCACCGCATCCGCATGAAGCGACGCCTGATATTCAAACAGCTCGGGCAAACATTTGTCGGGAACTGGCCCTGGCATCTCTGTTCTGCTGTCTTCCAAGCGGGCACGCTCCTCCGGCAGAAGCAGGTCTAGGCGGCCAATCGGTTGATCAGGATGCTGGACAACGGCCTCCAGAAGCTGGACCAGCCGCGAGGATAGACGCTCCATCGAGCTCCTCTTGAACAAGTCGGCTCTGTATTCAAACAGCCCTTCCACTCCCTCTGGTGCTCCGCCCTCTCCCCGCCGTTCGCTAAGCTCAAGGGTCAGATCGAACTTGGCCGAGCCTGACGCACGGAGCTTGACGTCCGCTGCCAAGCCCGGCATATCCATAACAGCATCCGGCGTGCTCTGAAACGCCAGCATGATCTGGAACAGGGGGTTCCGTCCTTTGGCCCTGGCAGGATTAAGCACCTCAACAAGGCGGTCGAAGGGAATATCCTGATGCTCATACGCGTCCAGATTGACCTTGCGGACCCGGTCAAGCAGCTGGCCAAATGACGGATCTCCTGATGTATCCGTACGGAGCACCAGCGTATTGACGAAGAAGCCGATAAGCTCGTTCATTGCATCGTCATTGCGTCCCGCAATGGGGCAGCCAATCGGGATATCGGTACCGGCGCCAAGCCTTGTCAGCAGAGCGGCCAGTGCGGATTGAAGCACCATAAACAAGCTGACATGATGCTTCTTCGCAAGCTCCGCCAGACGACCATGAAGCTCTGGGTGAATGTGCACGTCCACCGTGCCGCCCCGGCTGCTGCCCTCCGCCAGAGAAGCAAGCTGGCTGTCCACAGGAAGCTCCAGCTGCTCCGGCAGATTCTCAAGCGCCTTGCGCCAGTAAGCAAGCTGATTGGCATACAGGCTGTCTTCATCGTTTCCGCTGTCCAGCCACTGCTGCTGCCACAGCGCATAGTCCGCATACTGCACCGGAAGCGGCTCCCACTCCGGCGCCTCTCCCCGGCACCTGGATGCATAGGCGGAAGACAGGTCATGGCATAACGGATTCAAGGACCAGCCGTCGCCGGCTATATGGTGCAGGAGCAGCAGCAGAACATGCTCCTTCTCCCCCTTTACGAACAGCTCAGCGCGGAAAGCAGGCTCCGATGCCAGATCGAAGCAGTAGCCTGCCGCCTCAGTTAGCCGCTCCTCCAGCTCACCCTCCTCTATGTGCATAATCTTCAGCTCCGGCACAGCCTCCGTCTCATTCAGGATCAGCTGGCTCGCAGTTCCTTTGGCTTCTGGGAACAGCGTCCGCAGCATCTCATGACGCTGTACCACATCACCAAGCGCGGCCTGAAGGGCTCCCAGATTGAGTGCCCCTGACATGGTTATGACCAGCGGGATGTTATAGGTCGGGCTGGGCCCTTCCAGACAGTGGAGGAACCACAGCCTGCGCTGCGCCAGGGAAAGTGGAATCACTTCTGGCCTCTCATATGGTAAGAGCGGCGGTCTAGCAGCTCTCGCCTGATCCAGCCGCCGGGCAAGTCCGGACACGCTGGGGGCATCAAACAGGTGGCTGATTCCAAGCTCTACCCCCAGGACCTCCCGTATACGGCTCATCAGACGGGCAGCCAGCAGGGAGTGGCCTCCAAGCTCGAAGAAGCTGTCGTCGATGCCTGCACGTGGAAGCGACAGCACCTCTGCGAACAAATCACACAGAATGGCTTCCTGCGGCGTCCTTGGATCACGGCCCGAGAGAGCAAGCGACGGTCCCGGTGCCGGGAGCGCCTTGCGGTCCAGCTTGCCATTCGGTGTAAGCGGAAGCTCCGGAAGCTGTACGACAGCCGACGGCACCATATACTCCGGAAGCGTCTTCCGCACAAAATCCCTAAGCTCCGAAGCCCCTGCACACGCAGATGAAGCAGAGGCCACATAAGCAACAAGCCGCTTATCCCCCGCCTCGTCTTCACGGACGATCACCGCCGCCCGGCTCACATCAGGGTGACGGATTAATACGGCTTCGATTTCCCCTAGTTCAATGCGGAAGCCGCGAACCTTGACCTGATGGTCGGCCCGGCCGATATAGTCCAGCGAACCGTCCTCCAGCCAGCGGGCAATATCTCCGGTGCGGTACATACGGGCTCCCGGAGGGCCGAAGGGATCGGCTACAAACCGTTCAGCTGTCAAATCCGGCCTGCCCAAATATCCTCTGGCCAGCCCAGTTCCGGCAATATACAAGTCGCCCGTAATTCCCGGCGGGACCGGCTGCAGGCCGCCATCCAGAATATAGATCTGCGTATTCCATATCGGCTTGCCGATGGTAGGTGCGCCTTCATGGCCAGGTCCAATTGCTGCAGCTGTAGACCACACGGTTGTCTCCGTCGGGCCGTATAAATTCGTAACCTCGCATTCGCAAGCATGAAGGGCATGCAGAAGATGTCCCGGCAGCGCTTCTCCGCCGACTAATACCCGCAACTTGCGCAGGCTTCCCGGCTGATTGGTCAAGAGGCTGTGCCATAGCGCCGGCGTTGCCTGCATGACCGTAATGCCCTGCTCAGCCAGCATCGCCGCAAGAGCAGGCGGGTCCAGCACAGCTTCCTTGTCCGCGAGCACGACCGCTGCACCGCTCAGAAGCGGAAGGAATATTTCTAATGCGGATATATCGAATGCGACGGTCGTCACGGCGAGGAGCCGGTCCTGGCTGCTTAAGGCAAAACGGTCCTTCATCGACAACAGGAAATTAAGCAGGCCCTGCACGGGAACGACGACACCTTTCGGCTTCCCCGTCGATCCGGATGTATAGATCACATAAGCAGGATGTAGCAATGAGCGTCCGCTATTTCCCTCCTCTAATAGAAGCTCCGTGTGCTGTTCAGCCAGTAAGGCCTCCTCCGTACCGCTGTCATCAAGAACAACCTGCGGTATCTGATCTGCTCCAGGCAGGCGCTGAGCCAAATGCGAGGTTGTTAGAACACATGACGGATTGGCATGCTCCAGCATATAGGCTACACGATCTTGCGGGTAATCCAGATCGAGCGGCACGTAAGCCGCCCCGCATTTCATGACGGCAAGCATACTTATTATTAAGTCAGCCGATCTCGGCATAGCCAGAGCGACCAGCTTCTCTGCCCCGATTCCCTGTTTCTTCAGCAGATGCGCCAGCCGGTTGGCCCGCTCATTCAGCTCCCTGTAGCTGAGTACGCCTTCCCGGCAAATCACGGCATCGGAATCAGGTGTCCGCAGAGCCTGTGCTTCAACCAAGCGGGAGACAGACACAGCCGGCAGCTCCCGTTCCGTCTCGTTCCAGGTATGGAGCACCAGCTCACGTTCCCAAGCCGGCAGGAAATCGATGCTGCCCAAGGTGGCCGCAGCTTCCGCGCAGGAGACCGCTTCCAGCAAACGCAGCAGCCGGCTGTGATGTGCTGCAGCTTCTTCCCTGCTGTACACCGCTGGATTCGCATCCATATCGATCCGGACCCGCTCCCCGTCCAGCCGGTCATACACATGAATGGACAGATCATCAACCGGGCCTGCTGACAAATTGTGCGTAACACCGTGATGCTCCGCAAAGCTTAGTCCGCTGCGAAACGGCATCACGTTGACCATCGGGCCAAACAGCCGATGGTTGTCTCCAAGCAGCTTGAGATCGCGTCTGATTTCCTCATGCCTGTATTTCTGATGCCGTCTTGCTTCACGGATTTCACCGGACACCTGCCTGATCAGGTCACCAACACTCCTATCAGAAAGAACCCTCAGCCGCAGCGGTACGATATTCATAACCATTCCCGGTATGTTGACCGAGGCGGAGCCCATTCTTCCCATCATCGGCAGGCCAAGCACCACATCCTGCATTCCTGTCATGCGGTGCATATAGATGGCCGTCGCCGCAGTCACGGCATCATGCCAGCCTGCCCCTGCGCGGCCAGCCAGCTCCGTCAGGCGGCGGACGCTTTGAACAGATACATGCCCGCTCTGGCGGATAAAGCTGTCCGAGGTCCGGGGAGCACGTTCCGCTAAGCTCACCACCTCCGGCCGGTCTTGAAACCGCTGCAGCCAAAACTCGCGGTCCTGCCCGTATTTTGCCGATGAGCGGTACGCCGCATCCTCTTCTACTACACGGTGCAGGGAACCGAATCCGCCTCTCGTGAGAGAAGTGCCACTCATCATCGCCGTATACAGCGCTGCCACCCTCTGTGCAATTAGAGCAAAGCCGTAGCCGTCCATGACGAGATGATGAATGCGCTGGTACCAGATATACCGGTCCTCCGCCACCTTGAACAATGCCTCCGCAAACAGCAGGCCGCATGCAAGGTCAACGGGCCTGGCTAGATCATCCCGCATCCATGCTAACGCCGCTCCATGCGGATCGTCTTCTGCGCTCACATCAAGCTTATGCAGCGGCCAATCTGCCGCAGACTCAAGCGTCTGCCATGGACCATCCGCATCCTCTCCAAAGCGAAGATGCAGCGCCTCTGTCTCCCGAACAGCCTGCCGCAGTGCAGCTTCAAACCGCCCCGGATCAACAGCGCCTTCAATTTCAACATATTCCCCTGCGTTAAATATCGGATTAGCCGGGTCCAGCTGCTGCGCAAACCAAATGCCGGCCTGCGCACCGGTTAACCGCCAACGCACGGCTTGTGCAGTAATCATTTCCATATCCCGCCTCTCATGATAGATAATCTGCATTAGGGGGCACGGTCTCACGGGCTTGGCAGACAAGGCTACACCAGTAGGCGATTGTCGGGTTTTCCGCCAGCTCTACGAATGTAATCTCAATGCCTGCACGGCGCCAGCTCTCCACCAGACTCATAATCCGGATCGAATCGAGCCCCAAATCCAGGAGATTATCTTCATTCGAAATTTCCGAAGGAGCGATCTGGAGCAGCTCCGCAATCTGCATGCGGATACTCTCCTCCGTAAGCGGAAGCTCAGTATCAGCCTTGGAAGCTGCCTTGAAGCCAAGCGTCTCCAGCAGATCCGCGGTTGACATCACCACGGCACAGCGGTCAGCTGCATAAGTTATCGCCATCTCATGATGCTCCTGCGAAAAATCAGCAACGCTGTCTGCGATGAGGAACGGCTGAATGTCCTTCATAAATGCCTCGGAGGCGGTCAGCATGCAGCCGATATGCGCATATACCCCGCAAATAAGCAGCTGGTCGCGGCCCTGCTCCTGCAGAAGCTCATACAGCTCTGTTTTCTGAAATGCGCTGTAGCGCCATTTGGTCAGCAGAATGTCATCGGCGGAGGGAGCAAGCTCGTCAACAATCCTCTCCGGCTCCTCCCCTTCCGGTATCCCCGAGCCCCAGAAATCCTGAAGCAGACCTCTTTGCTCCAGCGACTGTCCTCCGGGCTGTGCAGAGTAAATGACCGGTATTCCAAGCTCCCGGCACCGTTCCTTCAAGACCCGGATGTTCACAAGCAAATCCGATAGCGGTGAAGTATCCTTCTCAAATGTCCGCAGAAAATAGTTCTGCATATCGTGAATGAGCAGCGCCGACCGGCCGGGCTCGGGCTTCCATGAAACCCTCGTAGCAGGCAAATCCGCTGCCAGCGGCATCGGATAAGATCTTATAACTGGAATGGCCATCAGGTTCTCACTTCCTTTCTTCAGATACCATCATCAGTTGGTTAATCGTGTTCCGCAGCTCCTTCTTGCTCACCTTCCCAAACGGCGTGAGCGGGAACGAATCAATAAACTCCACCCGGTCAGGAATCTTGTAGGCGGCAAGCCCGCGCTGCCGGATGAATGACCGGAGCTGAGCGGCCGAAGGCTTCGGTTCACGGGCAATGACGAAGGCACATGTCCGCTCGCCAAGAAAGGCATCTGGCATAGAGACAACCGCGGCATCATGAACGGAAGGGTGCGCGAGCAGGTGATTTTCGACTTCTTCAGCCGCTACCTTCTCGCCTCCGCGGTTGATCTGATCCTTAACCCGCCCCTCCACGACCAGGTTGCCCTGCGGAGTCAGTCTGGCCAAGTCGCCTGTGCGGTAAAATCCGTCGCTGGTAAATACCTTCGCGTTATGCTCCTCCGCATTATAATAGCCGGGAATCGTATACGGTCCGCGCGTCAGCAGCTGTCCCGTCTGGCCCCTCTCCACCTCGTGGTCATCCTCGTCCACGATGCGAATCTCATCGTATACCGACATCGGTCTGCCCTGCGTATGAATGACGACCTCCTCAGGGTCATCCAGCCTTGTATAGTTAACAAGCCCTTCCGCCATGCCAAAAACCTGCTGCAGCGTGCAGCCGAGCGTCGGCTTGACCCTCCTGGCGGCTTCCGCGCTGAATTTTGCCCCGCCAACCTGCAGGATCTGCAAGCTGGAGAGATCAACCTGCCTGGTCTCCACTGCCTCAAGCCACTGAAGGGCAAGGGGCGGGACAAGCGCCGTTATGGTAACACGCTCCTGCGCGATGACCGGAAATGCCTCATCTGGGCTCGGCCCCGGACTAAACACGACCGTCCCGCCCGCATACAGCGTGCCCAGAACTCCCGGCGAGCTGAGCGGGAAATTATGCGCAGCAGGCAGCGCCGCCAGATAAACACTGTTGTGATCCAGCCCGCATACCTCCACGCTGGCCTTGAGACTGTACATATAATCATCATGCCTGCGGGGAATGAGCTTGGGCAGACCTGTGCTTCCGCCGGACAGCTGGAACAAGACGATATCATCTGAGCGGACAGCCGGCAGGCTGCCGGACTCCTTATATAGATCATTAAGGCTCATAAAGCCTTCCGGTTCTCCCGCAACGATCACTTCCCGTACATGCGGTACATCCCTCTGGACTTCCGCAGCCAGCCTCCTGTAATCGAACCCTGCATACGTATCGGGAATTACATAAGCAGCTGCCTCTGCAAACCTGCAGAAATACGTAATTTCGCTGCTGCGATGGGAAGGCAGCGCCATTACCGGGACCGCTCCAAGCCGGAATAAGGCAAAGATGACTTCTACAAACTGCGGAATATTCGGAAGCTGGACCACGACCCGGTCCAGCGGCTTAATCCCCAGCTTGCCCAGGCCAAAGGCCAACCGGTCAACCCTGTCGTCCAGATCCTCGTAACTTAAACGCTCATCCCGGCAGATCACGGCCGTATGCTCCCCATACAGCACGGCCCGCTCGCGGAGCATATCCCCGAACGTCTTCCCCTGCCAGCAACCGTTCTTCCGGTACCAATCCGCTGCTGCTTCCGGCCAGTCAGGACAATTGTGCAGCATGTTCTTCCCTCCTGTCGTAACCCTCTAATTATCCAGCCCCATGGCATGAAGCATGGTTCTAAACTTAGCGGAGGTTTCCTGCAGCTCCGCCGCAGCCTCCGATCCCTCCACAATGCCTGCCCCCGCAAACAGCCGCAGATCACGGCCGCTCACCTCCGCGCAGCGGATGGTCACGATCCATTCTCCATCGCCTCTCGAGTCGCACCAGCCGACCATGCCTGTGTAGAATCCGCGGTCAAAGGGTTCAATTTCCTCAATAGCCTCCCTGGCCGCTTCGGTAGGCGCACCGCAGACAGCAGGTGTTGGATGCAGTGCCGCCGCAAGATCGAGCGAGGTAATTGCCGGGTCCAGCAGCTCGCCCTTGATTTCACTGGATAAATGCCACATCGTTGGCGTCTGAATGAGTGATGGCCGCTCCGGGGCTTCCAATGTACGGCAAAATGGACGCAGTGCCTCAACAATTCCCTCGACCACAACAGCATGCTCATGCAAATCCTTCCCGGAGGTCAGCAGGCTGGCCGCGCGCCGCTGGTCCTCTACAGGGTCGGCGCTTCTGGCCGCCGAGCCTGCCAGCGGATTCGTAATCATCATTTTCCCCCTGCGGGAGACGAGCAGCTCCGGGCTGGCGCCGATTAAGGTAGCATGCGGCAGGTCTACCGCAAATGTGTAGCTCCCCGAACGATTCGCAGCCAGCTGCCGCAGCAGCTGTGCCGGATCGACGTCAGCTGCGGCAGTCAGCCGCAGCGTTCTGGACAGGACCACCTTGCTCAGCTCGCCGGCTCTTATTTTCCCGAGTGCCCTCTCTACGCCGTCCATATAGTCAGCAGGAGATGGTTCCTCCTCCAGCTTCAGAACCGTTCCCGGGGACTGCTGGTCCCCGCTGCCCGCATCCGCATCCATCTGTGTCCGGTCCTCCCAGAACACCTTCTCCGGAACGATCAGCCTGGCAGGCTTACCGGGAGCAAAGGGAACGGCGCCGACTATCATGGGATTGTCGTATCCGCTCCGCTTCAACTCTTCCCATATGATCTTCACTTTCTGTGACACCAGCGAGGCTTGAAACTGCTGCTCCTCTCCTGTTACAACAGCCAGCTCACCTTCCGTAAGCAGGGTACCCTGCGGGGATGACAGAAAGAAACAATTGCCTGAATGATATCGATTAAGCAGCCCCTCGGCCGAAGCAAGGGCAGTCTGGTGCTGTGGAATCATCAATACAACCCCTTTCTCATGAAATTAGATACCTAGCGTTGCTCCGCCATCTACGCGGAGATCTTCCATTGTGATATGACGAGCGCTATCCGACAGCAAAAAGAGTACAGCACCCGCAATATCCGCCGGCGCGCCGATTCGCTGCAGAGGAATTCCCGTACGGTACGATTCCAGCGAGCCGGCTATCGCCTGCTTCGCATCACCCGCGGTATCCGCCCACAAGCCCTTCAGCATAGGGGTATCGGTGGAACCGGGAGACACAACATTGCAGCGAATGCCGTAGCCTGCGGCCTCAAGCCCGAGGCACTTGGTAAAATGGGTCGCCGCGGCCTTGGAAGCCGCATAAGCAGCCATCTGCATCCGGGGTACACCTGCCGCATTGGAGCTCACGGTCACGATCGAGCCTGATCTGCGCGGAATCATGTGACGAAGCACAGCTCGCGAGACGTTAAACACACCCGTGGTGTTCACGGCGAAGGTAGCCGCCCAGTCTTCATCGCTGTAGGATGCAATAAGACCGGTCCGCAGCACGCCCGCGACGTTGACAAGACTGTGGATGGGACCTGTCTCCCGCTCCACTCTTTCGACCGTATCATTGACCGCTCTGCTATCGCTCACGTTCATAACAAGCGGGACGCCCGATAGACCATCAGCCGCCAGCCCGTCTTCAAGCTCATGCAAAACTGCTTCATTGTGATCTGCGAGAACAACGACAGCGCCTTGCTCAGCCAATGCCCTTGAGACCGCACAGCCGATTCCTTGGGCAGCTCCAGTTACCAAAACCACTTTGTCCTTCACGACAGAATGACTCACCAGCCTTTGTTATATTGTGATAATGAATTTCATTCTCATTTAGTTAATGTGATTAATATCGCCTGCTGATGTTGTGTGATAATTGCTGGCTATGTCATCCGCTCCCTCCCAGTGATAATGATTATCATAGTCAATGATAAGGCAAGTTACCCGGTTCTAACATAGACAATATCCAGAAATTCCTTGGACAATAGTTAGATCCATGCCTTGTCATGCAGTCTGATCACGCCACGTACAGGCCATAAATCATTCGTTTACAGACAATAAAAAACCCGCTCTCCCAACAAGAATAACCCTATTGCCAGTTGGCATAATAAGGATGTAGGGAGGGCTTTTATGGATATTACCTGGCATATTGTGTGGAAAAGCGCATTCATCGTTCTGTTCGGCATTCTGATGCTGCGGTTCTCGGGACGCCGCTCCATATCGCAGATGACGGCAGCCACGACGGTTATCATGATCTCGATCGGCAATCTGCTGGCCCAGGGTATTCTAGAGAAGGCTGTCTGGCGCTCCGCCGCTACGGTTGGTCTCTTCCTGCTCTACCTGATGCTGCTTGAGTATCTGGAGTTCAAGCTTCCCTGGTTTGAACGGCTGATGACGGGCAGAACGACAGTCGTGGTCCGCGAGGGCACGGTGGATGCCAAGGCGCTTCGAAAGCTGCGGATCACCCAGCACCAGCTGGAGATGAGGCTCCGTCAGCTCGGCAACCTGCAGATATCCGATCTGAAGAGCGCCACCATTGAAGTTAACGGGCGAATCGGGTATGAGCTGATGCGGCATGCAAGACCAGTGACCGTTGGAGAGTTGGAGCAGATGCTGCAGGCCCTCAAGGATTCCAGTAAACGACCTTGACAGCTCCACAGCCTTCAACACCTCTCTATTTTCTCCTGCCCTTCTCCACACTCGAAATCGTCTCCCCCGGCTTCAAATTAAACATCCGGCTCTTCGGCTCGTATACCTGCTGCGTCGGATAGATGCTGTGATAACCTGATAACAGGTGGCTTACGATACATACGATGAAGAAATAGAACATCCCCTTGCCGCCGAACAGCTCCAGACTCAGCACAAAGCAGGCGAGCGGCGCTTGGGCCGCTCCACAAAATACGCCGACTAGGCCGAGAGCAGCCGCGAAGCTGACCGGCAGCGCAAACAGCGGCGCAAGCACATTGCCGAGCGTGGAGCCGATAAAGAAGAGCGGAATGACCTCTCCGCCGCGGAAGCCCGTGCCCATGGTAATAGCTGTGAAGATGATTTTGCTGAAGAAGGCGAGCGGCGGAACCGTTCCTTCGAAAGCTTGATCGATCATCGGCAGACCACGTCCGAGATAGTCTCTTGACCCAATCAGCAGGGTCAGCCCGACAATAACCAACCCGCCCAGGAAGCCGCGGATAATGAGGTTTGGTAGATGCTTGCTGCAGTAATGGTATACACCGTGCCTGATCTGGCTGTACAGCACACTGGCCAAGCTGAATAAAGCAGCGAGCAGGAAGACTTTCCCGAAGGTCAGGGCTGTCATCTCCGGCAGCTGCTTGATCACATGATGCTCATGCTTGATTCCCCAGAGGGTGGTCACCAAATGTCCCAGCAGACTGGCGATGAAGCAGGGCACAACCGCGTCGTAGCGCATGCGCCCAAGGGCGACTACCTCCATCCCGAATACCACCCCGGTAATCGGCGTACCGAACGCTGAGCCGAAGCCGCCGCTTATTGCGGCAATCAGCAGAATCCGCCGGTCCTCCTTATTGACCCGGAAGATCCGGTTGACCGCCTCCGCGAGGCTTCCCGCCATCTGAATGGCGGCTCCTTCCCTGCCCGTTGATCCCCCCAGCAGGTGGGTAATGAATGTCCCGACAAATACAATCGGCCCCATTCGCAGCGGCACTTTCTTGGCGCCTTCATGGATGTATTCCAGAATGAGATCGTTACCCGCCCTGGATCCGCTTCCGAAGTACCGGTAGAGAAATCCTATGACAGCGCCTCCGAGAGGCAGCAGGTAATGCAGCCAAGCGGAAGCCTTCCGGGTATCCGTCACAATATCATTCATAGTGATCAGGAAGGCAGTTGTACAGCCCGCTGCCGCGCCGATTAAGCTCCCCCAGAACAGCCACTTCGCCATTAACAGGAGATAGGAGGTGGCACCTGTCCTGCTTGCATCTGTATTCATCGCCATGTCCCCTTGTCATGATCTCTCCCCAGCAAGCCGCCTCGCGTGGGAATGGTTGTCTATAGTGTGGCAGTGTATGGGACATTTATGCCCAAAAAATAGACGAAGCTCCATCATGGAGCTCCGCCCTTGTAATATCTCGAATACATTCCTCTAAAGATGCCTGTAAATGCTGTTCATCATTCATCTGCCGCCGCTCAAGAAGAAGAGGGCCGCCAGGCCCTCCTTGCAAACGCTGTCAATTATTAAAATTGAAGGTTACCGTAGGATTGCTCGCCGATACGGTGTATGTCCGGTTCGCTCCGCTTCCCCACACTACATTATTGCTGGCATCCTTCTTGATCGCCTTGAACTCGATGGCTGTCCCTTTCGGCAGCGGAATGGTAATCGTCCAGGTCGGATAATTCGCAGGGCTGGCAGGACCTACTGCATTCGCTGGATTCCAGCTGCCGAGTGCAGGAATATTGCCAACGATAAACACATTCTGCCCCATCACAGTCGTCGCATTCTGGACATTGAAGGTCACGTTGACCATCTCGTTCTCAGTTCCGGTGCCCGGCTGGTCTCCTGCGCCATACAGTACAGCAATCTGTCCTGCCCCGAGCGTTCCTGTAATACGGCCGTTCGCTGCCGTAAATGTGCCGCCGCCGCTGGCTTTGTTCGTATACGTGCCGCTTGCGAGCGCTGTAGGCGAATTGATCTGCGCTGTGCCGCCGAGGTTAACGATTGTCATCCCTTTCGTACCGCGCTCGATCAGCATAATCTCATTGCCCTGCGTCCGCAGATACTCCGGCTGACCCACCATAGCATTGCGGAATTTATTCACCGCTGCTATGTCCGGGTCCTTCCACCAGTCGTTGCCGGGGGCGCCAAGCGGACTGCCAAATTTTCCGCTGCCTGCCGGGCGGTTGAAGTACAGCGATGTCGCCTCTGCTCTGGCAGCGATCATGGCCCAGCCCATCTCGGTCTGCCATTGATTCATGTTGGTCGACTCTGCTGAATCGTTCGCGTAGGTGTCATGCGTCTCCACCCATGTCACCAGCTTGGACGGACTCACACTGACGCCGTAGTGCTGGGCATAATTCACGTTCTTACTGCTGCTGAAGCCGACTGCGTTCCGGACTTGATGTCCGTACTCCGAAGGCGTTACGTTCATATAGTTGGCATAGCCAGCGAAGTTGTCCGCGCCGCCCTGCAGAACCTCACCATAGATATAGAGGTTTTCCTTGTTCTGAAGCGAACCGAGCACCCGCGTCCAGAAGTTCGAACCGCCCGTCTCGTTCGGAAGCTCAATGTGCTTGGCTGCATCGAAGCGGAAGCCGTCAGCCCCTAGCGAAATCGCATCATTGAGGAAGGCAATGATCATGTCCTGAAGCTGCTGATTGGACGTATTCAAGTCCGGAAGGCCGATGCCCCACTGCGTAACCTGCCAGCGGTTGTTCCAATCTTCAACTCCTCTGGCTTCATGCCAGAAATTCGAGTTATTCTTGATTGCCGGATCAACATTGGCTGCAGGCTGGTACTGCAGACTGCCTCCTCCTGCATTCCCGGTATGGTTGGCAACCACGTCTACAATAATGTTGATGCCGTACTTCTCAGCCTCTTCACACAGTCTGCGGAAAGCCTCCCGGTCTCCAAGCTGAGCGTTGCCGATCTTGAAGTTAATGGGCTGATACAGCACCCACCAGCTGCTGCCTTGCATCGTCGGTTCCTTGCTTCCCTGGATCGGGGATGTCTGAACGGACTTGAAGCCTGCAGCAGCAAGCGCTGGGAGATTGTTCCGAATGTTATCGAACGACCAGTTCCAGGCGTGAAAAATAACCCCTTCCTTCGTCGTTGCCGGCAGCCCGTACGAATTCGCAGCATTCGCCTGCGGCACACCGGCAGCACCTACAATTTGAAGCAGCAGCGCAAGAGACAGCACATACTTCCAGAACGGTCTTGCCATCTTTCTCATTAACACATCTCCTTTAAGCTTATATTTTTACAGCATTTCGCTGTAAATAACGGATTTGAAGTGACCAGCTTCCTTTGGGTTCACTTTGGATGCGCTTACATAATACTTGATAATAAAAAGTCCCAGGATGCGTCGCTCGAAGCTGAAGTATCCTTTGACTAGATAACGATGGGCTTGCGAGGTACGGCGCGGCAGCCGTATTTCTCTCACAGTTACAACGTAGATGAGGATAACCTTATGGGTATAACCCTATGTAACACTTACAACAGATCAAATGCAAACGCTTGCATTTCTTAGGCCTAATTATGGCATCCATGTGAATAATCTGTCAACCTTTTTTCTTCAATAAGGGAATTACCCCACATTCGCCGGACTCATTTCCCCTTATATATCAGGCAGTTTCAGCTGCTAACCCTGGTTCAAAGGTCTATTCTCCATCCCCATATAACACCGAGCCTTCTGGCTTGCTTATCACGAAATATGACGCAACCGTTTGCGCCAAACTCAGGCTGCTTCACAGCCTTGACCGCTCCTGAAATTTTCGCCAAATAAAGGGCGTCCCGCAGTCATTATGACTTTCGAGACAGCCCCGATACGTCACAGTCGTCTATTCTGCTCTGAACTCTCCCCTAACCAACGCTCGAGGATTGGCAGGTACCAGACATATAAGATACTCAATCTCCGCCGCCTCCGCCGTCTCCTCCACTGTCACTCCCTCCATCACTGCCGCTGTCTCCGCCGAAGCCCCCGTCTCCATAGAAGCCGCTCCCGCCATCTCCGTATCCGCCTCCGCCTGATCCAGACAGCTTCCGCTCTATATGCTTCCACGAGTGAATAAAGGCATAGTTGATTGCTTCATGCGCAGCAGGGTCGAACAATGGAGATGCCGAATAGAAGCCGGGACCCGCCTGATTATTCCCAGCATGCTTCAAGAATCGCAGGCCCACGCCAAGCAGCAGCGCATCCTCCATCATCCGTTCGAGACCAGCCGGATCACTTCCTCCGTCGCCGCCCCTTGCCAGCCTCTGGCGATATCGCTTGATGGCGCTCCGGAACGCTTCCGAGTCACGATCTGTTACTCTGCCCGGGAGCAGCCATACAAGGATCAGTGACAGCAGCACGAAGTTAAAATACTCCATGACCACCGGTTCGTGCACAATCTGGGCGACCGCAAAGAAACAAGCGGCCAAGTATGCGGTCATGAAGCCCTTATGACGGGTGCGCAATGTAAGCCAGACGGCACTTCCCCCAAGAACGAGCGCCAATACAGCGATCCATCCTAGCGGCTGTACATCCGCCATATACAAGTAGATGACTACGATCAGATGGACAAGAGCCAGCGCAGAAAAAATGAACCTCCCCGGCTTGTATTCTCCGATTCCCACCATCTTTTTCGTCTGTCCTTCCTGTGCTTCCAAGAGCATCCGCCACCGGGTGAACGCTCTTCTAAACCGCCGGATACGCTGTATGTATGGCTTCATGGAGCCCTTCTGTCTGCGTTCGGCCGCCGTTGGCCCCGAGATTTTCTCAAGATCTAACACGCCTGTCCCGCCGAACAGCCAGCTGACCAGATGCCGCTCCGCCCCCCTTAGTCTAGAACGGCTCCCCCTGAATGCAAACTGCGGCAGCTGCTTCGGCGCTTTCCGATCCTCCTGAAATCGTGTACCCGACTCAACCATGGAGATATCGACCATCCCCCTGCGGCGCAGGAAAAAAACGCCCGCGAGCACATCCGGCATTCTGAGTTCACCCTTCCTGTAAAGGTGAACGAGTCGGACCGGGTCCATCTGTTCGAGCTGCTCGTGCGAGACCTGCCGTCCTCTCCACCAGGCTGTAAGCCTGCGCAGCGAGAGCGCATAGAACGCAGCACCTGCAGCTGCGATGCAGCTGAGCCATAGCGTTGCTTCACGGCCGGCATCGAGCCGATCATCCCGCTTCGCGAACTGCTGCTTCAGCGCCGTCTCCTCAAGCATCCGTTCCGCCCGTGTTGTTCCCGCCGTCACTTCCGTATCCGGGACCGCTTCCGCTCTGAAGAATACCTTCAGTCTCACCGTGTCCTGCTCCGGCAGCAGCTTGTTCTCATACCGGACCTGCCGGTCTGCTGCGTCCGCCAGGAAACCTCCGGAACGGTCGTAAGCGTAGCCGACTAGAGGTTCATTCACATGCTCCCGTGCACGCACGATTACGGTTACGTTATGATGATCCGCTTCATTATGCGCTAGCACGGTCCAATCGAGCTCTCCGCCGTCCGGGTATTTCACGGCTTCCTGATCAAGCCGGTAGCGGTAATACACCTGCACCGTTTCATCCTTTGCATGCACATCGGCGTAATAAGAGCCTCGCTTGGCATCCAAGGAAACCGGATAACGCTCCAGACCCTCATAACCGAAATTACCGAGCTCGCGGTCATCCGGGGGCATGTAAGCCTCGAAGAACTCGATGTTCGAATCCCCGTAGTTATCCATATAACGGCTTATCCTGTCATACTCCCCGCGGACCGTATAGGTGAACAGCTCCTCTACATACAAGTCACCGTCAGGCAGGAGCTCCGCTATAATATCTGCTTGATTGATTGAATACTCATTAGCGGAGCTGCATCCTCCCAAGAGCAGCATCAGACCTAATACCGCCGTCACTAGCCCCGCAGCTGTCAAACGCCTATTCATCCCATTTCCCTCCCGTTGTTAAACAAAATTATAGCGCATTATGGAAGGTAAAAAACCCCCTTGCAGGTCGCCTGCAAGAGGGTCGGTAAACTTATGATTCTATTGCTGCCTCGCATGCCCGTTAATGAGCAAAGAACGCAAGCTGGACGGCAAACAAAACTGCGAACAGATAGAAGATCGGATGTACATCGCGCCACTTGCCGCGGACTGCCTTCAGTATCGGATACGCGATGAAGCCGACACCGATACCCGTTGCGATGCTGTAAGTCAGCGGCATCAGCACAATGATCAGGAAGGCCGGGAAGACCACTTCAAAATCGCTCCAGTCGATCTTCTGCAGCGTGCTGATCATCAGGAAGCCGACGATAATGAGTGCCGGGGCCGTAATTGCCGGAATAGCGGCCAATACCGAGATCACCGGCGTGAAGAACAGCGTCAGTCCGAGCAGCGCGCTCACGACTACTGCTGTCAGTCCTGTCCGGCCGCCTACCGCAACACCCGCGCTGGATTCGATATAAGCGGATGTCGGGCTTGTGCCCAGCATGGCACCAGTGGTCGTGCCGACGGCATCCGCCAGCAGTGCGCCCCTTGAACGCGGGAACTTGTTATTCTTCAGCAGTCCGGCCTGCTCGGCCACGCCGAGCATCGTGCCTGTCGTATCAAACAATGTGATCAGGAGGAAGGTGAAGATAACCCCATACAAGCCGTTCGAGATCACCCCGCCGATGTCCATCTGCATCGCTGTCGCGGACAAGCCTGTCGGCAGGCCTACCCAGCTGGACGGCAGATCCATAAGGCCCATGAACCAGGCAATGATGCCCGTGATCAGCATCCCGACAAACAGGTAGCCCTTCACCCCATAGGACATCAGCACAACCGTAATCGTAAGGCCGATGATGGTAAGCAGCGTCATCGGTTCCGTCAGATTGCCGATCGTGAGCAGCGTGGAAGGCGAATCCGCTACGATGCCGGAATTTTGCAAGCCGATGAAGGTAATGAACAGGCCTATGCCTGCCGTGATGGCATGCTTCAAGCTCTGCGGTATCGCATCCAGCAGCATAAAGCGGAAGGAGGTCAGCGACAGCAGCACGAAGATAATCCCGGCCACGAAGACGGCGCCCAATGCTGCCTGCCAGCTGACTTCTCCGCCCCCAACCACCGTAAAGGCGAAGTACGCATTCAGCCCCATGCCCGGCGCAATGACAATCGGGTAGTTGGCCCAGAGTCCCATAATCAGCGTGCCCACGATACTGGCGAGCACTGTGGCGATGAAGACGCCGTTAAAGTCCAGTCCCGCCTGGCTCAATATACCCGGGTTCACAATGACGATATACACCATGGTAAAAAAGGTTGTAATACCAGCCAGCATCTCAGTTCCCACCGATGTGCCGCGTTCCTTAAGCGCAAACCATCTGTCCATTCGTTCCTGCCTCCATGTTCCTGAATATAAAAAATCCCAACTCCTGTATAGGATGCGTTGAAATACACGGATCCCATACTCGTAGTTAGGAATTATTGGCTCCTAGTAGAAACCCTCAAACCATATTATTGAGGATATACGAGTTTTTTCATGCCTTTGATAGAATACTGGATTGAAAGCAGAGTGTCAATGGTTCTCATAAGGATTTTCGCTATTTTTCCGAACGTTTTGGTTTGCGCGACCGATATCGTTCGGGTTGTTTTCCCGCTTAACCTTCCCCATATAAAAAAAGGACGGCCAGATTTACTCCGGCTGCCCCCCCTTAACGCGAAATCCCCCAAGGGACCTCTTGCTTGCGCCGTTCTCTTCAGGTTATTTGTTCTCCTGATTTTCCGGCTTCTGGTACTCTTCCTGCTCGTCATATTTGTTCAGGTGCGATACCATCGCTTCCACCGCATCGTCATTGGTCGTCGTGTGCGATGGAACTTCCTTCACTTCGTCATCGGTCTTGTCGAGGAAATTTTGCTGGTCCGCTCTGATTTCTTCAATTCGGTTGCTCACTTTTAATTCCTCCTTCCATGAGAGCTTCCGTTAGCTTCCCCATGCTGTACCGCCGATATTCTTCCTCCGCTGCCTGCTGTCCCTAACCGGCCTGCGCCTGCCAAACCAGACGTATGAAACAGCCCTACGCCCGCATAGAGATAAGAATAAGAGCCTTAAACCGGGAGGAGTTACCCATGTATACAACCAGAAAAAGCTATACGCCCTTCGTCGGTCCCTTCGATCCCTGCCCGCCGGTCCGTGTCAAGACCTACGAGACGCCGCCGCAGCTCTATATGGGCTTCCAGCCCTGCGGCCTGCCGCAGTTCCAGCCGAAGGAAGCCCTCAGGCATGGAACACTGTGGCCTGCACTGTTCGCGCCGTATACCAATCCCTATGAGCAAGGAGGGAACCGGGAATGACCCATGCCTCCAGCTGGACGGATGAGCAGAAGCACAAGTATTACGAGCTTATGCAGGAGATCCAGGAGACGGATTTCGTATTGGTTGAGCTGAACCTCTACCTGGACACCCATCCGGACGATCAATCCGCTATCGCGCAGTACAATCAGTTCGTGCAGAAGAGCATGACGCTGAAGCATCATTTTCAGTCTATGTTCGGGCCGCTCTATCACTTCGGCAACAGCTATTCCCCTTCGCCTTTCGCGTGGAAGGAAGCACCTTGGCCTTGGCAGGTCTAATACGAAGGAGGCAGAGGCATGTGGATCTATGAGAAAAAGCTGCAGTACCCCGTTCGCGTCAGCAAATGCGACCCCATGATGGCAAGGTACTTGATCGAGCAGTATGGCGGCGCTGACGGCGAGCTGGCCGCGGCCCTGCGGTATTTGAATCAACGCTACACGCTCCCGGAGAAGGTCATTGCGATCGTGAACGACATTGGAACCGAAGAGCTTGCCCACCTGGAGATGATCGCCACCATGATCTACAAGCTGACCAAGGATGCCACGCCCGATCAGCTCATCGAAGCGGGCCTCGGGGCGCATTATGCCAATCACGATAAGGCCCTCTTCTTCCACAATGCCGCCGGTGCGCCGTTTACAGCGACTTATTTTCAGGCGAAGGGCGATCCGATTGCCGACCTCTACGAGGACGTGGCAGCAGAGGAAAAAGCGCGCGCTACTTACCAATGGCTGATCAACATGACCGATGACGTCGACCTGATCGACAGCCTCACCTTCCTCCGCGAACGGGAAATCGTGCATTCCCAGCGGTTCCGGGAGGCGGCAGAGATGCTCAAGGCCGATCAGCAGACGAAGAAAATATTTTAGCAGCAGGAAAAAGAGCGCCGGGCGGGTCATTGCCGCATCCAGCGCTCTTCTTCATGCGAAACCTGATAGGCCTACTCTGTGCTGTGCTTAACCCGCACTTGCTGCGGAAGCTGGAGGCGCCGCGGGAACTCCGCTCCGGTCGCGGCCCATGCCGGCTCCGCCGCCGCGCCCGCCGCCGAAGCCGCCGCCTCCCGGCCCTGCTGCCTGGGCCTCTGTCTCTCCTGACTCCGACATATAAGTGACAGGCTTCGTCAGTGTAAAGCTGACAACCTCGGTACCCTGCTGATAGGTCCCTTCCGCGTATAAACCATCCGCTGCATTACCAGATGCCGATCCCCCGGTGTAGAGTGTATACGTCTCATCCTTGCTCAGCTCCGGCGACGAAATCACAATGGACTGATAATCCTTTGCCGGAGCGAAGGTGAAGACCGCCTCGCCGCTGGCATTTTGCACATGGACGATCGTGCCTGCCGCCTGCATCTGCGTGAACGACATCAGGACGGAATACTGGCTGGATCCTTCGGAAGGAGCCTGTGTCATGCCCGAGCTGCCTGCTGCGATAAGCGTTCCCCCGCTGACCTCGAATACGCCGTCATAATCGAGCGCACTGTTCCCGCTGCCCGTCGGACCATTAACGATAACCGTCCCGCCTGACATATACATGGAGCCATTCGCATCAAGCCCGTCACCCGCTGCATCCACGGTGAGATTGCCGCCGCTGATGTAAAGCGCCGCGTCACCGGCAGCACTGAAGCTATTCTGTCCAGCACGGCCGTTAAGGGAGGAGCCGTCATTCCCGCCTGCCGCATTAACCCCGTCATCGCTTGCTGTTACATGCACCTCTCCGCCTGTCATGCTGATCAGCTTGCCTTCTATTCCCTCGTAGCTCTTCGTAATCGTCGTTGTGCCGCCGGCAATACTCACCTGCGAATCCGCATGAATGCCGTCGTCGCCTGAGGTGATATTAAGCAGGCCGTCATTGATATGAACCGTACCGTTGCTGTGAACGGCGTCATCCGCAGAATCAATCGTGAAGCTGCCGCCGCTGATCGTAATATCCGAGGCTGCCTTGATGGCCTTTGCGCTCGTGGAATCCGTGGTGCTGGTCTGCGTCTCTGTGCTCTGCTGAACTTGTGTGCTCTGCTGCGCCTGCTGGGCCTGAGGGTTCCTTGCCCCCGCTTGTCCCCGGTCGCCGCCCCACTGTCCCGCGTCTGCCTGCTTGCTGCTGTTCACACTTCCGCCGCCGGTAGTCAAGCTGTACTCTCCGCCGGTTACCAGCATCGACGTCTCGGCCTGAATGCCGTCTGCACCCGCTGTTACCCGGTAGGTGCCGCCCGCCAGCAGTATAAAGCCTTTATCCGCATCCTTATCATTGGTGGACTTCATACCGTCTCCGCCAGCTTCAATCTGAATATCAGCTTCGGTTACCGCCAGAACATCCCGCCCGATGATTCCATCGTCGACCGCACGGATAATGAGTGTGCCGCCGGTTATCTTCAGATCATCCTTGCCCACGATGCCATTATTATATCGCCCTTCTACTATCAGTGTACCCGTACCGTTGATCGTAAGATCATCCTTGCTGAAAATTGCTGCATTAGGCTCGCCCTCCTCGGCATCATCAAGCACGTAATTCTCTTCGTCCGTTAGCGTATTGCTTGTGCCTGGCTGAAGGGAGATCACCGTCTTCTCCGCCTTCTTCACATAGACCGGCGCACTTGTTGAGCTGTTGATCTCCGCACCGTTCAGCACGATTCTGACCAGGCCGTCCGATTCCAGGTCGACGACGATCTGACCGTCATTCAACTGGCCGCTGACGACATAAGTGCCCGGGAGCACAATTGTTATTGCGCTTCCCGATATGATTGCGCCTTCCCCCTGCAGAGCTGCTGTATCACCCTGAAGCTGGATATAGCGGGGGCTGCTGCCCTCCCAGTCGATGAACTGATCCTCTTCTTCATAGGAGACCATATCCGCTGTTACCAGGAACGTATCGGCTGCCGCTGTCGCCACCGCATCTTCTGCACCTGTCACGGCTGTCTGTGCCGTCTCTGCCGCCGCTGTACCGGATGCCTCTTCAGTCACCGTGCTCTGTACACCGCTGCTATCACTGCAGGCCGCCAGCAGCATAACCGCCAGCAGCGCCGAGCCGAGCCTCATCTTGATTCCATTGCTGTTCATTGTCGCTTCCCCCTTATCCATACGCCCCGCCAAGAATGTCTCCTCGCTTGACATGCCCGCTTAAGACTAGCTCTACTGTACCAGCCGAATCTGAAGCCGCCCTGAAACAAATCTGAAAGATCACTGAATGTTCGGCAGCAGGACTCGGGGAATGAGGGTTTGAAGAGGCAGCAGCTGAGGCTTGAGGAAGAGAGAGGTTTCTGGCGCCGCCTGCAACTAACACCGAGCAAACAGCCCCAGAGCGTTATATACTGCTGCCGGAGGTGTTATCGCATGTTAACGAATAACGGCGCGTCAACGAGCAATACGGTCTGGATCGAGGCAGCAGCAGATGAAGTATGGCGGTACGTCGCTACCGTGTCCGGCTGGAAACAGTTTCTGGCCGATCTCTCCTCTCTGTCATCACCGCGGGATGAGATCATGGCGGGTGACACGGTCGTCCTTGTCATTGGCGAGCTGACCAACAAGGCTTCCTGCGTGGAGCGGATCGAACATAAGCTCATCTCATTTGACGAACAGTATGAAGTTGTAATGCCTGATGGCAGCCTGTGGCCGTACAGATTGCAAACTGCGTTTCGCGTGCAGGAGCGCAGCGGCTTCACGGAACTGGAGGTAATCGTGAATGGCTATGGCCGGGATGAAGCAATGCAGTGGATCAGAGAGTGCGGGGAGATGGGCTGGAGGCAGTCGCTGTTTCATCTCAAGACAGTCGTAGAGCTGGGGCTCGACCTTCGCAACGAAGTCTTTAATTACCCGCGTCTTGGCGTGCTCAACTATACAGCAACCGCCGAGCAGCTCTGCCGGCAGGGACTTGACCCTGACCGCCAAGGAGGCAACCATATTGGGACTGCTTATCCGGGAGGTCCTGCCTGGAAAGCCGGGCTCCGTGATGGAGCATTAATCGTGAAACTCGGGGGGCGGGCTGTCCCGACCTACCGGGATTTTGTCGTGGCGCTCGGACAGCTGTACGGCAAACCGCCTGTTCCGGTAGAAGTGGTGTATTATTGGGAAGGCCAGCGGTACACCACACATATAGAACCCACGTATGATGATCAGTTTACCGGCATGGTCGATCCTGAAGCGGAGCCGCTGAGCGAGGTCGCAGCGCGGAGGAAGAGACAATCCAGGGTATAGGCAGTCGCATGCAACCTTACTGCATGAACATGAAATCTGCTGCCGCTTATGACTGCCATACCCTCTCCAAGCTCCCTCAGGTCCAAACGACAGTTAAATCCCAACTATAAACTGCGGAAGGGGGCTGTCCCTAAGTCGTTATGACTTATGGGACAGCCCCCATGTTACGCATATGGCAGGTGTCTAATTCGCATACCAGTTCAGCTTAAAACCCCAGCGCCCGATATCATAAGCAAATGCCAGGCCCCAATAGTAGATGAAGTACGCGCCCCCGATCATTAGCGCCACGCTGCTGATCAGACGCAGCTTCTCCGGATGGGCTGCCGTCCACGCCGACAGCTTCCTGCCGAAGCCGCCGATTAGAATGGCGAATACGAGGATCAGGCCGACCGACTGTCCGATGCCCTGAACCACCATGGCCGCCATGACATAGAGGACACTTCCCGACTCAGCGGCGTAGGCGAGGAAATCCCGAAACACCGGGTACGGTCTGCCTATCGCGAAGAAACCTGACATCAAGCCCATCAATCCGGCCTGTGTCATCGGTGAAGCAAAGAAACGCCTGATCGAAGCCGGCAAGCAGGATATAACACGATTCATAAACCCAAACGTGATGAGGCTCCATATCACCATCATACATCCCAGTATGGTAAATGTAGTTTGGGCCTGAGATAACCTCACCTCCCGCTCATTATACTGGCTGAGCTGCCCATCCCCCAAGGCCCCGATGTAAACGCCGTAAGCGGCACATACCACCGTAACGCCTGCCAGAAAGACAAGCAGCGCCCGCACTGCAGTAAAACGGCTGGCCGCCTTGGAGCAGGTCAAGCCGGGCAGCATGCTGAAGACAACGCAGTTGCAGGCTGTAAAAGTAGCCGCAAGCCCTGCGACTGCCGCAAACAGAAAGCCAAATCCTGCCCCCTTGTCCTCATAGGTCGCTGCAGCCGGGTCCTCGCCGATTAACGGTGCGGCTACGACATTTTTGCCAAAATCGTCAACTACATGGTAATTCCAAAAGCCGGCGGCCACGATTCCAATAATAACCGCTGCCGCTGCCCAGCTGATTCGCCTTCGCAAAGTATACGGTTGTTCTGCCACGTGCATCCTCACTCCGTTTCCTGCAAATTCATGTTCATGTTCACCGTCAGCCTGAATCTGCGGTAATGCTGCCGGTTTCCTGTCCGGGAACGGACGGTTCGCCACTCTACGAGGACGCTGCCCGCCTTCCCTCGTTCATGCTGTCCAAGCATCTGCTTGAGACGGTTCTCCGCTTCTGTCTTCCGGCGGAAAGCCGATTTCTCCTCCGCTTCAGCCTTCCTGTACTTTGCGATCCAATCCTCCGCCTCACGCGGCAGCAGCTTGCAGCTGTCCACACAGGAATCATCAGGCGGGAACTGCCTGCGCAGCAGCCTTACAGCCCCTTCGCTGCCGTCAAGCTCCGGCGGACGCCCGGCTTTGACATGGCCCTCCCAAAACTGCAGGCCCTGACTGATAATCCGCTGAACCATAGCCTCATCCCGTTCAATACGTACAATCTTCAGTTTATTGCCGCCAACGAGAGCCGCCACCCACCAGTGATCCGCTCCCATGACAGCCATATAATGCTGGCACTGAAGCAGCGGGACAAGCGGGACCTTGCCCCCGTCCCACTCGGGGCTGCTGTATTCACCCGTAGATTTGCAGAGAAGACCAGCACCGTCACCGACAACCCAGCGGTCGACTGTAGCAATGAGATGCCTGTGCTGCGGATGCGCGTAGATCATATTGCGGCGAACCGTCCGAAGTCCGGTCTGTTCGGAGAACTGCCTGGCAATGACCCCTTTCATAGAAAGGCCCAGCTGCATTCTCTCAGTCGGTTCTTCCCGCCCGGCTTCGCCGATCTTGTCCAGATATACTTCCAAAGCAGTTTTCCATGGATTCATTCCTAACACTGCTGCTATATCGCTGCCTCCAATTCCTGTTCTTCTCCATGCATCACGTTCTTCCGCAGACATTAGCCTGGTATGGGTTACAACACTTCCACCCATCGTATCCCTCCTATTCCATAGCGAGCTTGCTTGTTTGGCGGCGGTTATAAAGTCTGTATGGCAGTCCGACGAACAGGGCTATCAGAAATGCTGAATAAAATGGGGAATTCGTAACCTCCATGACACGCAGAGCTGCATCCACGGCGGCGATTCCAAGAGCGAATAAAACTCTGGCCCTGCGTGTTGGCGGTGTTGTCTGCGGGTCGGTAATCATGAAGAAGCAGAACAGCTGGAAGGATGCACCGAGCATAGGCCCGAAAGCAAAAAACAGGGGGTCTCCAAAGAGGAAGGAGCGGACAGCCGCAAACAGCGCAAATCCCGAGATAAAGGCAAGCACCGTATCCAGTCTCCCGGCCGTGTATGCTGCAACAGCTCCGAGAAGCAGGATAAAAGCCATGATTTCGTACCCGTTTGTCCACTGCTTGGGCGTGCTGACGGCATACTGGGGTAAGAACCAGAGCATGAAGCACATGGCCACATTGTTGGGGTTAAACAAGTGCTTGCCGCCGATCCGGACCGTATGCTTAATGCCGATGGACAGAACAGATGCCAGCGCATAAGGCCACAGCAGATGGGAGCTCAGCAGCAGGCTCACGCCAAGTCCGGTAATGAGGGCGCTGAGCGGGACGATCCATCGCCCGCGCAGCATCCGGGTTAGCACCAGCTCGGCCGCTACTGCCGCCGTAACGGCGGTAAACATACTGTCCCACTGCTGGAAGAAACCAAGGAACAGCTGGCCTGCGGCTACGAAGCTTGTCAGAAATAAGAGAACATAATAGCGGGGATCTATCCGTTTAAGCTGCATGATCATTCAGCAGCAGCTCCTTCAACAATCGTCGTGATTCGGTCAATCGGAACGTCACCCAGCTCTTCCACCCGGCCGCTGGGCCATTCAATCCGGATGCTGTCGACCGCTGTTGCCTCCTTCAGTCCAAAGTGAATGCGCGGATCGCTCTGCCCTCCGTGACTGTTCCCTCCATCGCGTTCAATGACAGTGGATACCCCGTTCACGGTGAATGTCACCTTCGCACCGACTGCATCCCGGTTGCTCGGCGGTGTTCCAATCAGATGCAGCTTGATCCAATGATGGCCGGTTTCATTGTGATTCTTGTATACACGCGCAGGACCGTCCTGCACGGCGAATACAAGATCGAGACTGCCGCGGTTCCACAGATCGACCGCCGAGACACCGCGTGCATCCTCGGTAAAGGTGATTCCTACATCCTGGGCTACGTCTGTAAAGGTTTGACCGTCGTTGAGGAACAGCTTCTTCTGCTCATGCCCTGACATGGACTTATCTTCAAAGTCAGGCCAATTCTTCGTATCTTCCACAATGTCGCCAGGCGTTGTCGCCAGGATGCCCATGTCATACCAGTAATCCCGCTTCTTGCTGGCGGATATGAAGCCGTTGGTCACCATCAGGCTCATCTCGCCGCTGTTGTTGACATCCAGAAATCTGGCCCCCCACGAGAATCCTGACTGCTTGAGTCCGAGGTCAGGAGCATGGTCGCGGAACACCCCATCCTTGCCTTCGTGCCACAGCTGGTTGCCTTCGAGCAGATAGGTTTCCTTGCTGATATTACTCACATAGAAGGCCAGCCTGCCGTCATGGAATAGGTCTGCGAAGTCGACGTTCATTCCCTTGAAGGTATCGTCGCCAATGCCGCGCTTCTGGACCACCTTCTTAAAGCCCTTGCCATCCTGATTCAGCAGCAGGGAATCCGGACCGAAATCATTGGCATTGTACAGGTCCGGCCAGCCATCACGGTTCAGGTCAGCAGAGCCGGTTGCCAGTGTCCAGCCCGTATCGTCCACCCCAAGCTCAGCCGATACATCTGTAAACGTGCCGTCTCCGTTATTCCGATAAAGTACATTAGCTCCCCCATTGCGCGCCCGTTCGAAGTCGCTGTGCATAATTCGGGTAGAGTTCAGGTTCCATAGATCATCCGTTTCTCTGAAATAGCATCCCAGATAGAGATCCAGGAATCCGTCACGGTTATAGTCCAGGGTAATGACCTTGTTCACATAACCGTTGTAGCCGACCCCTGCAGTGTCTGTTATTTCCGTAAAGGTGCCGTCTCCGTTGTTCCTGAACAGCTTGCTCTTGCCCCAGCTGCCGATGAACAGGCTCGGATAACCGCTGTTATTGTAATCAAACCACACCACCGACTCGGACATCCCGTGTGTGTTGACATCCGCAACTCCAGCAGCAGCCGCGACCTCCTCAAAGGTGCCGTCTCCCTTATTGCGATAGAGAGCGTTGGCTTCCCCCCGTTTACTATTAATAAAGTAAAGGTCCATCCATCCGTCTGCGTCATAATCAGCCGCTGCCACACCTGCTCCGGTGGAAGCCAGCCACTGAAAAATATTCGCTACCTTCGGATCGAAGGTATCCTTGGCATGGGCGAAGGTGATTCCCGATTCCTCCGTTACATCCTCGAATGAGAAGCCATGGGATACCGGCTTGCTCTGGCTTGTACAGCCGGTGACCAGGATAGACAATAGAGCCACGGCGGTATAGACGATTCTCTTATTCTTATTTAACAGCATGCTTCCTTCTCACTCCCATCCTGCGGCGTTCCCCGCTGCTTAAGCAGCATTCTCATCTGATCCATCCACCTCGTATAATACGAGCCGAAGTCCTCTGCTCTATGCTTCATGAGAACCTCCGCTTCGCGCACCCAATCTACATACCGCTCGGCACACTTCGCGTATTCATCCGTGAAGCTCTCCAGCTGTTCGTACCAAAACCCCTCACTCTGCAGCTTCCTGGCCTCCCAGCCAAATGCCATCCCTTGGCAGTAGGAAGCACGATATCCGGATGGTACGCGGGCTTGCGATTCAATGCCAAACGGTATGCGGTCGAATAGGCTGTAAGCAACCGCCAGGCCAAGCCCGCTGTAAGTATCCTGACGGTAAGAGGCTGGCAGCTGTTCGATTGCTGCTACCGCAGCTTCCAGGTTGAACTGGCTCACGAACCATAGTCCTCTTCCGTAACCCTGAAGACACACCCGGCGGCAGTCCAGCGGGAATTTCTCAAACTGCAGATGGACCGACGGGTCTTCCTGAGATTCAAACAGCGCAGCTCTAAAACCCACCCCATCGAATACAATATGGGCATAGCGGGGGTCCAGCGTCTCCATCCATTTGCGATATCCGCCAAACCGGTAACGGTAACGAATATGCAGCCACCAGCCAAGCCCGACATAATACTGGTACAGGTACAGCGGGTCGAGCTCACGAATATAACGTTCAAATCTGCGGCCTCTGCCCGGCCACAATGAAGCCTTGGCCCCAAAGCCCATACCTGTTCCTTCATAGGCAAATCCCTTGTAAAACGGGTCCTCTGATTCAAGCGATGCCCGAACCTTCTGCAGCCGCAGAAATGGTCGGATCACCCGGTTATTACCGCTGAGGAAGGCTCGTAAGATAATTGGAAACCGTGTACTGTACAGAAGATTCTCCGGAAAGTGAAACCTTCTTGTCATACGGGGAATGTTGACTTGGAACAAACGGAGATACAGAAGCGGGGCAGCTATGGCGAAAAGTACGGCCAATGTCAGCCCTGTCACCAGCTTGGTCATCATTGGCTGTATTTACCTTCGGCCTTGGCAACAATATCAGACAGTCTCGTTAAGGAGGCGAGTTCTTCCTCCTCCAGCCGGATTCCGAATTCCCGTTCAAGATGAACGGCGAGCTCCAGCGCCATTAACGAATCAACACCCAGCTCCTCCAGGGGGCGGTCAAGACAGGACAGCTCCCATTCTTCACCCGTCAGCTGGTTCACCAGCTCAATCAGTCTTGCACTAAACTTGTTCATATCCTGCTTCATATCCAATCCCCTCTCATCAAGATAGTGTCAAGCCGCCATCTACGACCAGCACATGCCCGGTTATATAAGAGGCTGCATCCGACAGGAGAAATGCGGCAGCCGCGGCAGCCTCTGCCGGCTGTCCAAGCCTTCGCATCGGTACAGCCTGCTGAGCCCGCTTCTGCTTCGCCTCCGGCATCTGGCCAAACATATCCGTGGCCACATAGCCTGGAGCTATGGCGTTTACCCGCACGCCAAGCCCCGCCGTTTCCTTGGCCATCGCCTTCGTGAGTCCGATAATCCCCGCCTTGGCTGCCGAATAGTTGACCTGTCCGGCTGCACCTGTAAGACCGGACACAGAGGTCATATTGACAACGCTCCCCTGTGCTGCGGAGAGTACGCGTATTAATCCTTGCGTCATCGTAAAGATTGAGGTGAGATTCGTATTCAGCACGCTGTGCCACTGTGCCGATGTCATACGAAACATTGGATTATCCGCGGTGATTCCTACATTATTAACGACATAATCCAGACGGTCATCCCACTCCTCCGCAATGACATCCCTGAAACGGCGAATCTCGTCTTCTACGGCATGATTGCATGGAACCGCCCGGACCAATGGGCCAAGCGGGGCACATTCCCTCTCCAGGCTGACGGCGGCTTCCCCGCTGCTCCTGTACGTAAACATAACTTCTGCGCCTGCCTGAGACAGCAGCTTAACCATTTCCCGTCCAATTCCTCTCGAGCCGCCTGTTACAATCGCCCGCTTGCCTTCAAAGTTCCATTGGATTCCCAAGCACCCATCTCCCCCTTATCTGTCTACCTGCTCAAAGACTGCCGCTGCCATAAAGCCGCCGTATGCGGGAACGGCCTTCATCACTCTGTTCAGCCTGCAGCTCCTGGCCTTCGTTACGACAGGCAGTTCAAGCTTCGGATCAGGCTCATCACAGCCGGCCGCTGCGGGTATCACGCTGTCTCTCATGCAGTGCAGAAGCAGAATGGTCTCAAGCAGGGCATTAGCACCAAGCGTATGGCCAATACAGCCCTTGAAGGCGGTTACGGGGGGAACGGTCCCGAACGCTCTGCGCAGCTGTGCTGCCTCATACTTGTCCCACAACGCATTACCCGTGCCATGCGGAGCAATCAAGTCGATCGGCTTGCCGCTGCCATCTTCCGCTGCCAGCCTGATCGTCTCCGCATACGTATGGGAGACAGCATCCGGCAGGGTCAGATGCCAGGTATCCTGCCTGAAGGCGGCGCAGGCATAGCTCGCCATAATACGGTCAGGATTCAGCCCGGCCTGCGAGCCTGCTTCAAGCACAACTGCAGCGGCGCCGTCACCCAGGACCGACCCGTCGCGGCTGATATCATAGGGCTTCAAGCTGCCGCAGGCGGAGCCGAAGCTCTTGCCCTCCAGCCACAGATGCTCCGTAAGATGCGCATAATCGGAACAGGTTACAACTACTCTGGCAGCCCGCCCGGAACGAATCAGCTGACTGCCCGCCTCCAGAGCATACAATCCGGTTGCGCACGCATTATTCATGACAAGTGTCATTCCCCTGATCCGCAGTGCCTTGGCCATATAGAACAAGTAAGGGAAGGACTGCAGCCGGTAAAAGGAATCCCGGTATTCCGCGAAAGCTCCCTCCGGGTCTGTCGAGAGGAATGGCGAACCCGACCCGGCATAGGATGGGGAGGTTAGAATCCGGTCAATCAGACGGTTAACGCCCAGGTTCTCGTGTCCGAGAACAAGTGCCGCATCCTGGCGGTCGGCTTCCGACAAGCCCGCATTATTCATCGCCATTGCAGCAGCCGCCACAGCCATGACGAAATCCCGGTCCTCATGCAAGCCCTCTCCGGACAGCCAGCTGTAGTCGGCTGGCAGCACCCAGTCACGCAGATCAAGCTCTGGCGCAGCATAGACCGGATACCGCCTTTCCCTTCCATCCCCCATCAGGTAAACACGGTCTGATCGCCCGATCCTTGCGTCCCTGACCGATTCCCAGGCTGCGGATGAACCGATTCCCGCAGAAGACAGGCAGCCAGTACCAGTGATGACGACTGAGGGACTATGCATGAACCCGCTCCCCCTTGTTATGCGGACCTGTCAGACAGTAGGAGTAGTAGCCATCCGTCCGTCCACTTACTGTCCAATGCTGCTCCTGTATCTTCCCGCTTACCACACCATGGTAGGCGGAAGCGGCTGCCAGAAATCCGTCAGAGGGCCTGACAACCGGCCCGCAGTCATTACGCGTATAGGTTTCAGCCGCTTCCCATCGGAGCACAGCGGCTGACGGCCCTGCATCGTTTACGCGCCGGAACAGGAGCGCTACGATAGATTCCGCACCCGGCCCGCCTTCTTCGTGATACGTTACGTGGGCCATCATGGAGGGTGGATGAAGCGTGAGCATACAGCACATCACACTATCTGCTTGATTGGAGGATAATAAGTCAGCTGCATACAGGAAAGCGGATGAAGCGGAAGGAACGGCGTCAGAGAGGGTTACACTGGTGCCTGTAATGCGGAAGTAAATGGAGAGGTGGCCTGCGAAGGCATTCATGACCGTCTCGGGGAATAATCCGGGATTTACCCGGCCTACCCCGTATTGACGGGCATCCTGGTACATGGCGACAATGGGTTCAAGATTGGAGTGGCTGGAGCATACCACCAGACTGGTGCGCTCACTGCTCTCACCTTCAAGCGGAGTTTCGACGCCCCCGGAGCGGAATGCCTCCCCTACAGCCAAGCTCCCATACTTGACGGCTCTGGACATTCGTTTAAGCCCCTTCCAGCCGTAATCGGCAGGGTCCAGATCGGGAAGCTTGGAGCTGCCCCATGCTGCCAGACCATCAGGCCTCGGCAGGAACGCCGTTCCTACGCCAGAAGGACTGATAACGCCCGCCCCTGTTAATGCTATAACACTCAACTGGCTTCCTCCTTTCCAGGCTGATTCTGCCATTCATCCTGGCCTTCTACCTCTGCCCTGCCGATAATTATGGATGAATTCACGCCTCCAAACGCATAAGCGTTCGACATAATGCAGTTTGTATGCATGGCAAGCGGCTCATTCGCAATGACCCGAACCGGACAATCCGGGTCCTGCCTGCGCATGTTTATGGTTGGCGGCAGCCAGCCTGAGGCCAGTGCCTTGACACAGACAACAGCCTCAATCGCACTGGCTGCACCCAGTGTATGGCCAATATGGCCTTTAATGGAGCTTGTCACGATCGAGTCATTGAATACGGAACGGAGGGCTACGGACTCCATGCGGTCATTGGCTGGTGTGCCCGTTCCATGTGCACTCACATAACCGATTGACTCCTTACTAATACCAGCCATCTCAATCGCCCGCTTCATAGCCCGGATTGAGCCCCATGCTCCCGGGTCAGGCTGCGTGATATGGTGAGCATCACTGCTGAGCCCGTATCCCATTAATCTGGCCAAGGGTTTAGCTCCCCGCTGCCGCGCATCCGATTCGCGCTCCAGAACAATGGCTCCCGAACCTTCACCAAGCATCAAGCCCTTACGCTCAGCATCAAAAGGCCGGCACAAATCAGGGGTCATTGCCCGCAAGCTGGCAAATCCGGTGAATGCCACCCAGGACATCGCGTCCACCCCAGCCGCCACCATGACATCAGCCCGGCCGGCCATCAGCTCATCCATCGCCCTGGCAATGGCAAGATTGCCAGCAGCACAGGCATTCGTTATGGTCCAGCAGCGTCCGTTGAAGCCAAAGTAATCCCTCATGTGTTCAACAATGACGCCTGGCCCCCCGGGACTTCCCGGCTGGCGGCCATTCATAACCTCCTCGTAAGGAGATATTTCACCCATAGTCGTGCCTATGCAAATACCGGAGCGGCGTTCGGCCTTAACTAATTCTTCCATGTTAAGGCGTGCCTCGTGGAGGGCATCCTCAACAGCCGGGAGGAGCAGGCGTGTTGCCCGCCCTCCTGGTGCCGGATGCAGTGTCAAGTGTTCAATCTCGTCCACTTCGCATCCAATTTGGCAAGTGTGCTCTGACGGATCAAATGCCTTGATTCTCCGTGCCCCCGACACGCCCTGCAGCAGTGCCTGCCAGGTACTCTCGGCCGTCATTCCCACAGGGGTCACTGCACCGACGCCTGTAATAACAATTGTTTCGTAGTTACCCATGTGGATTCTCTCCTAATGTGTGCTTGTCCAGACGATACTTAAATCCGATATGGCCGGGTCCGGACGGCGGAACTCATCAATACCTCTTACCGCCCTGACTTCCTCCAGCGCGCCCTGTTCATTCAACGCGGCACGCCGCTGCAGCTCCTTATCCTGCTTATACTTCGCCTCCCCGTCCTTCCAGACCAGAATACCCTCCTTCACCTGTCCGTCCTTGACGAGCGCATCTCCGTAAGCCGTATAGATGAGCGGCCATAACGGCAGATCCATTGTTCCCTCGAGCTGTTTGGCCACAGCCAGACAGTAGCCAAGATCCTGAATCGCTTTATCTGTCCGCTGGAGGCCAGATGGCCAGTACAGGTTGTTTAATCCCCTCGCATAATGGGTAAACATATCATACGGCCTGTCTTCAAGCAGGTTATTAAGCACGGAGATGGATTTTGTTGAGATTTGTCCAAGGGCGGCTGTGCCAAGGTCCGGGTTCTGAAGCAGGTCAACATACGCCAGTGCCTTCTGCAGTTTAAGCGCATCCGTAAGCGGCCCCAGGCCTTCAACATATTCCAGGAACTGCTCCGTCTCCCCCCGCTCCAGCATGAGGATCCGCAGTTTATTCGAATACGCCATCATACCAGGATCCTGCTTAATGTACTGCTTAAGCTGCTCCACCTCGTTCCCGGCTGGAAGCGCGTTAATGGATTGCTGAGCCTGCCGGTTGGCTGAGAGGTCCAGCCCGTACTGCTCAACTGTCAGGTTGCTGGATATTTCCGGCAGATCGTACGGAGCTGTCCACCATTGATACAGTGCCGCGGCGATACCGGCTGCAGCAACTGCAGCGGCTGCGCACAGGACTTTAGTTTTTCGTTTCATACCATCACTCCCTTGTCCATTTTTGGATATTCATGCTTCAACCGGAATGCCGACGGACTGCCGCCAAATGTTTTCTTAAATACCCTCCCAAAGTGTGTAATATCGTTGTACCCGACTGCGAAGCATACCTCCGTAACTTGATGTCCTCTCCTCAGCAGACTCATTGCTTTCTGCATCCTTTTATTGATGACGTACTCCTTGAACCCGCTCCCTATGTACCGCTGAAAAATACGGGAGTAATGATACTTGCTGACGTAGATCTGTGCAGCCACCATCTCAAGTGTGAGCTGATGATCGCACAAATGCTCCTCGATAAACGCAAGGGACTCCGAAAAGGCGTCATTCACCTCCGTTATCCGCAGGCTGTCCTTCAAGCTCTCAATCATCGCAATCAATGCCGGGAAGTTCGAGCTGCTCAGGCCGCTCATAAGGAAGAAGGGGCAGGGCAGCAAGGTTTCGACCTGCTTCCAATCTGACGGGAACGTGCTGTCCATCGTGATAACTGCCACCAGACGGTAAGGCTTTTGCCGGATCAGCCTAAGGAGGGTATCATAGTCTTCCGGATAGGCAATGTTAGAAAGCCGTGACAAGACATCCGATTGGTCGGCGGGCAAAGCCCTTTTCTGATCGTGAAAGATACAAATCAGGACGTCATCCATCGATGCACCACCAAACTGTTCTATTCGTTTCCACCTGTCGACTAACCACTCCCATAGTAACAAGTTCAGCAGCAAATAAATCTGCCAAAATTGTTCATCATTTTGTTTTTTTTGACCCTTGGTAGCAGGAAAGCAGGTAAGTTACGTTGATTATAATCGCATATGCGTTTATAATCAACCGCATATAAGGTTAAATTTCTTCTAAAAAGAGGGGAAAAATACTCTATGCAGCCGTTCAATAGTTTGTCATAATGGTAGAACATATGTTTGATTACAAGAACCTCCCGGAGGAACATTGATGCACAATATAAACCGTAAAATTCGAGAATTGCGGCTTAGTCATCAGTTGACAATGGCTCGAATGGCCGAGTTGATCGGCGTGTCGCCAGGCAATATCAGCGACTGGGAAAGCGACAAGAAGAAGTCAACACCAACAGCCAAAGCATTAATCGCCATCGCCAATCATTTTCAGGTATCACTTGACTGGCTTATGAATAACAGCGAGCCCCGTCATTCAGGCCCACCCGCCCTTAACCCCTACATTCAGCAAATTGAACAGCTTGCCCCACAGTTGACCGTTGAGGATCTCCGCCTACTCCAATCCTTAGCCGAACACCTGGCCAGCAAACAGAAGCAATCGGAGATGAAGCCAATTTATGCAGGTAACGGGCCCAGTAATGAAGGTCTGGTCCAGGAGAAATCTCTGGCTGCTGAGTACTTCACCAAGCTGCCGCTGGTCGGCAAGATTACGGCCGGTACGCCTATTCTGGCTATGGAGAATATAGAGGAGTACATCAGCGTGCCCAATCATCTGGTCGGGTCTGGGAACCATTTTGTGCTGCGCGTACAGGGGGATAGTATGATTGATAAGGGCATCTTGAGCGGGGACCTGGTTGTCGTCAGGCAGCAGCATACAGCCGACAATGGCGAGATTGTCGTTGCTCTGGTCGATAGCGAAGAGGCCACCCTGAAGACCTTCTATCTGGAGAAGGAGCATATCCGACTGCAGCCGGCCAATAACCGGTATTCTCCGATCTTCTCGCGCAAGGTCAATATACTGGGCAAGGTAACCGGCATTATGCGCTCGGCAGACAACGGAGCAATGAAACCAGACCACAGCGCAACGAAAGAGGAGTGAGCAGGCTGGGACATGACGTATGCTGAATTCAACACAAATGTTGAAGGAGGAATACTTGATGCCAGCCTTTGATCGGTTTGAATTTGGACTGCCTGACTCCCAGGCCTTGGAACCGCAGCCGCTCTGTGATTGTGCGTATGACCGCTGCCGAAACGCTATTTACCGCGGGGAACCCAACTGGAATTACTACGGGGAATGGCTGTGCAGCGCGCTCTGTCTGGCTAAACACGCCGGAGCTGAGAAACGGTATGCGGAATAACACGCTTACGTATAGCAGCAGGGAATACACCCTTCTCTATCAGCATGATGCAGGGTGCTTCTGTTGGACCAAAGCCTACCGGATGGATGAGAATCATCATATCCAGCTGCTCCAGCTAACGGAGAATCGCGAGGATGGACACGTGCATGCCGAGACGATTTATGTGCATCATACCGATATTAAGCGAATCATGCTTGATATCCTCACTGCCGAGACCTGAACATCAGACGTGAAGGCTTACCGGGGAAGGCGAAGCACCGCTTCGCCTTTTTTGTGTGTAATCACAGGCCGTTAGTTATTCTCACATACCCGTCATGCGCATGACCGGTCCGGGACCCGCCATTCGCGCGGTTCCCTCCTGCTATGGATTCATACTTTCGGAGGCTTATCCTGCCGAGCATGAAATCCAAATACCGGCTTACCGCTTCGTCGCCACGATGCTTGGCTGCAAACACGGCATGACTATTCGTTAGCAGTGACGCATAGGAATGCCCCGCGCGTGGATGGGCAATGTGAACGTTGACCGCTCGCGCCTCGTAGCGAAACGTTCCGTACAGCCGATGCAGTCGGTATCCGAGCTCCATATGCTCAAATCCCCATTCCTTGAAGTCTTCGTCGAATCCTCCGGCCTCAAGGACCCAACTGAGCGGCACAGAAAGGTTCCCGCTCAAGGTTGCAATCCAGGCAATAGGGGAGTTGGTGCTTCCATCCCCGCCGAACAGCCCATACACGAGACTGCAGTACTGGGGCGTCCTCAGCATTCTGTCATCCTCGTAACGCTTCAATATAAGGCCCCGGTTGGCTTCAGGATTTGACACATACATTTCCCGGACATGCCCCACCGTCACACTCCCGCCTGCCTGCTGCTGGGCATGTGCATGCGCACGCAGGAATCCCGGCTGCGGTATCCGGTCTGCATCGCAGAAGACGACCGCGTCGGCATTCGAAGCCTGTACACCGGCATTGCGTGCCGCTGCCCTCCCGGACCTCGGAAGACGGATGCAGTGAATATTGAGTTCATTGGAATAAGCCTCCACAATGGCATCTACCGGTTCATCTGACCCGTCATCCACCACGGTAATCCGGCACTCGTTATAAGGCTTGGTCTGTCTGGTAAACCCGTACAGCGTCTGCGCGAGCGCAAACGATTGGTTGTATACCGGAATAATGACGTGTAGGCGCGCTGCCTCCATCTCCTGTACCATAACACTCATCCCCCCGCTGTCTTCTTTCCGCTTCATGTTACCACTGGGGGAGGTCCATTTACTCGGCTCAGATTGAAGGTTTTGCATATCTGCCGGCACTATTTTCTAGAAATGCACAATAGTTCTTCCCATTTATACCAATGTCCCTTACTATTGCTGTATGCGGTGGTACATAAATTAAAGTAATGGAGTCGTAATCATGAAAAAAATAATAGTTATTGTTTGCCTTCTTCTGTTCATGACTGCCTGCTCAAAACTCGTTGATGTTTCAGTGGATCTCGGAAAACAAGCGCTAAAAAATGGAGACCAGGCAGTCAAACAGTTCGATCCCTCAATCATAGAACAACCGGCTAATGAAGACTCAGCTGCACAACCGCAGGAGTATCGCCACACTGAAAGCTTTGTAATAAAGGCAAATGAAATCTATGCGAGCATGGAGGGCCTAAGGGCTTCCATCGGGGAGGAAGCAGAGTTTCTAACAGTTCAAGATGCGACCGAAAAGCTTCCGGAGGTTAAAATAATTGTCATAGATGCCTTTAAGCTAAGAAGCGAATATGCACCGAGCCAGTTCAAGGATGCCGCATACAGTTTGTACCAGGCATCTGCACAACTGTCAGCTCTATATAAAGCCGTATCGGAAGACGTTACCTTTCCGGGTATCAAAGCCTATGACTCCCATATCGCGGATTTCAAAGCAGAGTTAGAGTCTTGGACTAACCATGACCCTGATGCAACGAAAACCCCCTAGCCTAGGGGGTTCGCTTTTTATTACATCATGCCGCCCATGCCGCCCATGCCGCCCATGCCGGCACTCATGCCAGGGGCCTGTGTCGCTTCCTTCTCGGGCTTGTCCGCTACAAGCGATTCCGTCGTGAGTATCATGGCAGCGACTGAGGCTGCGTGCTGGAGGGCGGAACGGGTAACCTTCGCCGGATCGACAATACCCGCTTCCAGCATATCTACCCATTCGTCAGCAGCGGCGTTATAGCCCATCCCGGCCGCTTCCCCCTTCAACCGTTCCGCAATGACCGAGCCTTCCTTCCCTGCATTGGACGCGATAATACGAACCGGTTCTTCAAGAGCCCGCAGAACGATGTTTACGCCTGTTCGCTCATCGCCTGGCACCTCAAGAGCCGCTGCGGCTGCTACGGCACCGGACACATTAACCAGAGCCGTCCCTCCTCCTGCCACGATGCCTTCCTCAACAGCCGCCCGGGTCGAGTGGAGAGCATCCTCGATACGCATTTTACGCTCCTTCATCTCCGTCTCGGTTGCAGCGCCCACCTTGATGACAGCTACACCTCCCGACAGCTTCGCTACACGCTCCAACAGCTTCTCCTTGTCAAAATCCGAGGCTGCCTCTGCAGCCTGCGTTCGGATCTGCTGTGCTCTCTCAGCAATATCTCCCCGGCTCCCGCCGCCGTCCACAATGACTGTATTCTCCTTCGTGACCCGTACCGAACGGGCGCGGCCAAGCTGGTCAAGACGGACCGACTTCAGTTCAAGACCGATCTCTTCACTGATCAGCTGGCCGCCTGTCAGAACAGCAATGTCCTGCAGGATGTCCTTGCGCCGGTCGCCGAAGCCTGGCGCTTTTACCGCCACACAATTGAAGGTACCCCGCAGCTTATTGATGACAAGCGCCGCCAAGGCCTCCCCCTCAACATCCTCAGCAATGACCAGCAGCGGCTTGCCATGCTGCATGACCTGCTCCAATACCGGTATTAAATCCTGAATTGCGCTGATTTTCTTATCCGTAATCAAGATGAAGGGATCATCCAGCAGCGCCTCCATCTTCTCCTGATCGGTTACCAGATACGGGGAGCTGTATCCGCGGTCGAACTGCATTCCCTCCGTGAGCTCCATCTCGGTAAGAAATCCCTTGGACTCCTCTACCGTGATAACCCCGTCCTTCCCTACCTTCTCCATCGCTTCTGCAATCAGCTCGCCTACACTTTCATCCGCAGCAGAGATAGCTGCCACCTGAGCAATGGACTGCTTGCCCTCTATCGGCTTCGAAATCCGTACCAGCTCATGAACCGCTGCCTTGACTGCCTTCTCCATCCCCCTGCGGATAACCATGGGATTGGCGCCAGCAGCGACGTTCTTCAAACCTTCGCGGACCATAGCCTGTGCCAGTACAGTTGCTGTGGTCGTTCCGTCGCCCGCAATATCATTGGTCTTGGTCGCAACCTCCTTCAGGAGCTGGGCGCCCATATTTTCATTCGGATCCTCCAGCTCAATCTCCTTGGCGATCGTCACACCATCGTTGGTAATAAGCGGACCCCCAAACTTCTTCTCCAGTACCACATTCCTACCCTTGGGACCAAGGGTAACCTTTACCGTATTAGCCAAAGCATCTACACCGCTCAGCAGAGCTCTCCGCGCTTCTTCCCCAAACACCAATGTCTTTGCCATTATATTTCCTCCCCCATGATTAAGAAATCACTATGCACTTAAGAAATGACAGCCAGAACATCGCTCTCCTGCAGCACAAGCAGTGCTCTGCCCTCATGTTTAATCTCTGTGCCCGCGTGCCCGCTGAACAAGATGATGTCGCCCGCCTTCACTTCCGGTTCCATTCGCTGGCCATCTCTGAACAGGCCGGGGCCTGCAGCAATAACCTTCCCTTCCTGCGGCTTCTCCTTGGCCGTTCCCGGGAGCACAATCCCTCCGGGTGTTTGCTCCTCCTGCTCAATCGGTTCGATGATGACCCGGTCTCCTACTGGTCTTATCATGCTTGTTCCTGCCTCCCATACTGTTGTCATTCATATTTTATTGCTCCTGGACACTTCTTATTTTGCTTGAACCTGTCGTTTATTTCTCTGCTTAACTTTCATGAATTCGGCTAAAACAGCCGGACTGCATGCAGAACAGCCAAAAAACAAAGACAAGCAGGTATTATCCCGCTTGCCCTTATCCAGTCTTGGTTCATTACAGGTTTCCGTTAAGCCGGCTCCGCCGGATTGCCAGCTGCAATGGGTACCAATTGGTGCTTATTCAGGTTGTAGTCAATGAAGATAAAGAAGGTGCAGCCCGTCTCCGTATAGACATCATGCGCCTCGTCAGCCACCGCAGTCAGGAAATCACCTGCTCTCATGACATCATCATTCAGCCTGCACTCCCCTTCCACCAGGAAAGCCACCTCACGGCGGGGATGGTTGTGGAAAGGAATGGAGCAGCCCGGCGCCACCTTAACCAGGAAGACGACTCGGCCCGTTCCCTCCTCCTCCCACAAGTAAGTCATCTCGGTATCGGGGTACATACCGTATTCCCACTTCATATCTTCTTGGCGTACGATCAAGTGCTTACCTGTCTCTGTCATAGGTGGTTGCCCCCTCCTTATTCGTGCTCCAGATCAAGCCAGAGGCCGACCTTTCGTTAGCAATCTGCTGCCTTCTGGCCTTCTCAAGCTCCTGCATATCTGCACCGCCCTCAATCAGCCCGGTGAACTGGTCCTCAATGGACGCATTCACATGCGCGCGGCACTCCTTGCCGGCCCGTATATACGTGATTTCAATCAGCTTGTTCAGTCCATAATAACGTGAAATTGTCTTAACGTAGGTGCGGTAATCAGGCACCTGTACGCCATCTATAGCCACAATGACATCCCCCGCTTGCAAGCCCGCCTCTTGGGCCGGCCCCCCCGGGAAGACATCAAGCAGATAATTGCCCTGTCCTTCCCTAACACCTGTACGGATGCCCTGTTCGGCATTAACCGTGCAGTTGGTTATGCCCAGACGAGGATAGCTGAACAGCTCCGTACGAAGGTCCATCCCGAGTTCCAGCACACTCTTCAAGTTGGCCAGCGACCTGCGCCAGCCCATCTCCAGGCATTCTCTGAACCATTGGCCATGCGTATTGTCAGCGAATCCCATCACCTCAAGAACCAGCTTCGTGAAAGACCCTTCGGCTTCAAAGGTATACGTCGTCCGCACACGGAATGGATCCACTGTTCCGTCCGGAGCCATTGATTCGTAGGCATCTGCCAGCACAAATCGCTTAAGCGGTTCAACTTCCATGACATAAGCTCTGTTCGTTATATCCCCGTAGTACAAGGTCAGCCGGTCGCCTGCTTTCGCGTGGTCTGCGTCTCCTGTCGTTTCCACACGATTGGTTAAGTAACAGTCACTCCCGTGGGGAGTTGCAACTGCCTGCCATACCATTTCAAGCGGGGCTTCAATATATGTCATATTCACTGAGCGGTCTTTGGGACATTCAATCATCTTGCTCGGCCACTCCTTCCATTAAAGCTGAATAGATTTGTTGAGCATAGGCTCCAAGTCCATGGACAAGGCTCGGAAATGTGCAGATCGTCTTCAAATAATGCTCGTCCTCGGCAGGGACAGGTACGAATGCCCGGGCGAGTGTCTTCCATGCCGCTTCATATTGAGGAAGCACTCTCTCTCTCACTTGAGCGGCATACCCTTGCATAGCATCCTCCCAGGAGGCGCTGCCAGTTAAATACCGGTTCAGCGATTCAGCCAGATATTCCGCACCGCACACCGCATTATCAATTCCCACACCTGCTACCGGGTGCAGGTTGGCACAGGCATCGCCGACCAGGGCCCAGCCTGGGCCAAAACACTCTCTTAGGTAGCCTTGGATATGAGGCGTTCCCCTAACGGGGCCAACAACCCGTATATGTGAAAGGCGTGGGGCCAGCATACGAATCTGCATCAGCCACCCCATCAGATTCGGCAGCAGCTTGGAGCCCCACGCCTGAATCTTCGCTTTTGGCAGCATGGCTGCAATACAATGGCGGGAGCTGTCAATCGGATTAACAAGAACTACCGAACCGTCATGCCAGTACCACTCCAGCGCCGGTACTGCCTGCGGGTCAATGTTCTCAGCATAGACATACAGCACGCCGTGCGAGTAATCTCCACTCATCTCAACACCGGCATTAACCAGGCCTGCAATGGTCGATTCCCGGCCGTCCGCCCCAACAACTACCCTGGCCTTAACCGTCTCCTCTCGGCCCCTGCGGTCACTGATCACAAGGCCTGCGGCCCGTCCATTCTCGTATATCACCCGGCGGGCAGTTCTCTCTAACTGGACGGTTACCTGGGGACCGGCAGCCGCTTGAAGGAGCATTGGATCGAGCAGCTCCCTTCTTAGGCCGATAACCCTGGAAGTCACTGTCAAGTCCGACTCAAATACAGTACCGTTAAGGTCAACCCGCATACGTGTGATAGCTGGCGCACCCGCACTCTCCATCTTATCCCTGATCCCGAGCCGTTCGTAAACATCTGTCTCCCCAATGATATGGGTAGATAGAGTTGCTCCAGGACGAGTAAAGCGGTCAATTAGCAGCACTCGGTGGTTCAGCCTGCCCAGGAAGGCAGCCAAAGCCGCACCTCCGCAGCGCGCGCCCACAATTGCTACATCATACATGCTCACACCTCAGATTGGCTGGGAATAAACCAAAGAGACCAGGGGATGGTCTCTTTGGATCTTGCGGGGTTACTTAAAGCGGGGATGGCAAGTAGGGATTAGTTGGACTGCAGGCAGCCGTACAGCGTGCCAACCTGGTCTTCCTTCTCGTCATAGATGGCAATTGTACCTTCGGAGTGGAAAGTGGCATTGCGTGGAGGAAGTCCAGTAATCCGGCCCTTCATGTGGATCGGCTGGTTATTGTGGAAGGTGCCCTCAGGCGTCTCGATAACCCAGTAGAGGAAGGACTCTGCTTGAACGCCATCCGCCATTTTCTTGCCAACCGGTACAGCAGCAGACGCTTTAATAGGCTGGCCTTGACCGTTTACACCGCCGCGAACACGGACTTGCTGTCCTGGCCACAGCACTTCTGACGTGGCAACAAGCTCTACGTTCTCGATTTCGAGGTCAACGGTTACACCCGACTTCAAGCTGAATTCCGAATCGTTAACGGTAAACTTCGTCGGATTTACCTGTGTGAATTGCAGTTCCTCAGAACGGCCATCCATCAGTTCCAGATACGTCTTGCTGTTCGAGCTTGGCAGCGTCATTTGTACTTGCTTAGCGGACAATAATTTCATGTTATGCCTCCTGATTAGTGGATTGTCTCCCGGGGACATCTTTATTATCTCACCATGCAATTTATGGCGCCCTGCGTTTCCTTCTGCGTTATTCGTCTTTTATTACCTTGTGCCCCGCATAGCTAGTAAGGGTAATGCCAACTGTCACGATTCAACGTGTCCCCCCTGCTTCCAGCCTTATCAGGGACCTTCCCAGCCGGTAAGCATGCTTCGCTCCGCCGTAAGGGCGCCTCATAATGGTGTCACGCAGCAATTCCAGTTTACGTTTATATTCATCTTCCATGACGTACCGTGCCAGCTCGTAAAAATGCCCCGACGTGCAGGTATCCGGCAGCACATACTCGCATCCGCCCTGCTTCCATAGATTACGCGCATTATATTCCCGCTCAGAATGGGTAGGAATGATTAGTGAGGGCACAGCATGCAGGATGGAGGACAGACAACTGCCATGGCCGCCGTGGTGAATATACAGCTTGGCTCTGGAGAGCCAGTCGGAACGAAAACGCTCAACCCGGATAACCGATGCAGGCATAGCCCGGGCCTCCCGCAGCGGCAGCTTGCCTGAATACACGATGGCAACACGCTCCTGTCTGTCCCGGAATGCCTCCTGTACCATCCTGACCAGCCGCAGTCCGGAATCACCAGCCGTATCGGATACCCTTCCTGCATAAACCACTACATCCGGAGAGAGGTCAGCAAACTCACGGGCAGCAGGGTTATCCTTCAGCTCTTCCCCAATAGGCCCCACGTAATGGACAGCTTCGCTCCTGATGGGATCAAGCTCCGGTATACTGGGAACAACCGTGATATCGCCGGCGGTGAGCTCCTCCATGCGGCTGACAGGACTTAGTCCAAGCTCCTGAAGCACCCGGTTGACCACGGGGGTTACTCTAGATACGTTGCGCGGAGGCTTACTCCAGTAATGAAGGGGCAGTCCGGCAGGATGAAAGCAGGCCTGTGTAAGACTAACAACAGGAATGCCAAGATAACGCGCGGCTATAATCGTATGAGGACTTAAATCGGCATAAACCAGATGAGGGTCCAATGATTTCAGCATAGCAATACGGCTGGTAATCCAGGAACGGACGAACGCATAGTCAGCAAGCCCAAGACTGGCATAATAGTGATCCAGATGATAGAAGGTGCATCCTGCAGGGACAAGCAGGCCCGGACTCGGTACAGTGGGGTCCTGATCCTCCACATGCCGGTAACCGATGCTCTCCAGATACTGAGCCGCCTGCTGGTCATAAATACTGAATGATACGGTATCACCGGCCTGACGATGCTGTTCCGCAATTGGAAGAGTCCGGAGAACCGGCCCCATTCCTCCACTCAGTCCAAAGAAAATACGCCTCAAGGCATTCCCCCCTGACTCCTCTGAATGTTAATAAAAGCATCCATCTGTGACGGTGTGCCAAGCGGGTGGCAGAATAAAGCCCTGTCTATACCAACCCGTCCCCCAGCCCGAATCATGAGGTTGTAAATCTCAGAAACATACCACTCCCCTTCCCCTGCCGGAACATCCTCTTCTACTGCTTGTGATACAAGCCGGAGGTATTCAGCAGCTGTTCGGAAATAATAAAGTCCGGACGTTGCCCAAGGGGAAATAACCCGCTTCTCCCTGACCGACCGGACCAATTCATTACCATGAAGCTCTACATAACTGAAAGAAGGATCTGACGATTGAAACACATTAATCAGACCATCGAGACTGCCTGCATCCTCCGACAGGGCCCTGCCGATATCCGTTCCCACATAGGTATCGCCATTAAAGATAAGCAGCGGGTCTGATTGGCACATAACCGAGCGTGCTTCCCACACACTCTCCGCTTGTCCCCGGGTTTTACGATCGAGCGCAACTACTGCTGCCTCAGGGCACCTGCGGTAAATCACTTGTTCCAGATCAGTACTGTTAAGATGCGCCTGCTGTACGACAAAAATGAAATGATGGTTCTGAAAAAAAGGAAGCAGGCTGTCGAGTGCCCAGTACAGCATAGGGCGGCCCGCAACATCAATCAGCATCTTGGGAACATGAAATCCTGCTTCTTGGAACCGTCTGCCCTCACCGGCCAAGGGGATCACGATATTCATCTCTCATCGCCCTTCCGTTTGACCGCCGTTAATGCATGCTCCCAACCTTGGAATTGGTGGGCCAGATCGTCAATGTACAGGTGACCATATGGCTTACCGAATACCAGCTCGTCATAAGGAACCTCGAAGCGTTCCAGCCACCGCTGTGTAGTAAGGCCTATATTGGCAATAGCCCCGCCTACATTGCCTCCGGTTGTCTTCATATTACGTGCTGTATGGATAATAATCGTATGCCCTTCCGCTTTCAGCTGCTTAACCGCTTCAACGGCACCCTCAAGCGGCAGCACGTCAGCGTATGTCTGCCCCTCCTGCCTTAACCCGCACAGTGTTCCATCCAGATCGATTACAATCCGCAATAATCTCCCCCCTATCCCTCCAGTATATCTTCCAAGAGTTTGGTTCCGAGCGCGAACAGAGCAAGCTGCCGTGCGTGGTCCTCCTTATGGAGGGGCAGCATGGATAAGAACAGCAACGCCTCAATGACACGAACAGACCGCAGACGATCCTGCTGCATCCAGCTGTCCAGCAGATTACGCATCCATACCAGATCCAGATTCTGCTTGATCTCCAGTTCAATGGAACCCGGAAGAATGACTGCCTGATACTGGCCCCTGACAATATGCTCATACCCTGTTAGGCTGTGGCGCAGCTTAGCCCAATCGTAACGATGGTCACCGTAGATCGTCTGAATACCAAACCGGCCCCTCGGATCAATTGCCTTAACACTGTCCCCTTCAGCTGAATAAAAGAGATTGGACAGACAGAAATCACCATGCATAACTGCAATTTCGGGATTGTCCAGCAGCTTAATCAGCTCCTTCATCCCTTTTTGCAGAATGGCAGTCGGGCTCATCACTGGCCTGCCATTCAAGTAATAGTAGCCCTGCTTATGCACTTCTCTGGCCCATTCACTCTGAAGAAGGAAGGTATTCAGCCGCTGATGCGTCTTGCCTATGTACATCGTATAAAGATGCAGCCGTGACAGACTGCCGGTATGCGCTGCAAAACTGCCCAGCACAAGACGCAAGCTCCCAAGTATACGGCTCCATTCCTGCCGGCTTCGGCTGCCTTCTACTAACGAATCCCCCAGTGTACCGCCCGGCACATAATCCAGTGTCAAATAGGCACGCGGCTTCCCCAGGGAGAAGGATTGAACGTGAGGCGTGTACTGTTTAAGCTCCTCCGGCAAATCCAAGTACCAGACGATTTCATCGATCAGCTTGCTTGGAAGATCACTTGTCTTGGTAACAGAGATGCCGTCATTAGAGAACTCTACGTGGTTAAAATATCTTGTCTTCACAATCATCCCCCTCTATGCAGTATGAGAGCCATGCCGGGCATTCTTCCTGCGGTAGTCGGATGGCCTCTCCCCAACCAGCCGTTTAAAGACACGGCCAAAATGAGTCAGATCCCCATAGCCAACCGCATAACATACATCCGTAACCGGAACACCTTCCTGCAGCATCACTTTTGCCTTCTGCACCCGCTTATTCATAATGTATTCCTTGAACCCGATGCCAAAATGCTCCTTGAACATTCGGCTGTAGTGGCAGCGGCTGACAAAAATGCTCGCTGCTACCGTCTCAAGACACAGTTCGTTCTCACACAGATTTTCCTCAATGTATTCTATTGATTTGTACAGTAATGGCGGAGGCGGCTGCTTGTCTGCAGCCTCAGCTGAAGATTTGGACAATAGTCCGACAGAATCAAGGAAGGAATAGAACACGAATAAATCCAGCTTGTTAACCTTCAGCAAAATCATAACGGGAGTTTCGAGTTTCAAGTCTTCTACTTTCCAGGATGGAGGCAGTGTATCCTCAAAACTTAGCAGGACAATAAACTTGTAAGGGTTTGTCCGGATATGACGGGATACGGCAGCGAAATTATGCTCAGCTAAAATATTCATGTTGGCAAACATCTGTTGCACACGGCGATGCTCGTCTTCCTTTAATTCATGACTGATAACCAGCAACACATCCATTAAGCTTACCTCCCAGCCTTGTTGTTCCAGGTAAGTTAATGGTACCAATGGATATCCTTTTATGATCTGTATCTATTGTGCAAGAATAGGAGTTAATTGCGCATTACAGGAACACTTGTTCCTATATGATATCATCTGAATGTTTGAGGTAAAAGAAAAACATTACCCGATCCGATCCCCCGAAGGGAGTCGTACCAGGCAATGCTTCCTAGAGCGATTATATATATCTTCCCGGTATAATAATGCGCGGGTGTTCCTGCTTGGGGAGCAACCGGTAATACTCCAGCTCCTCCGCTGACAGGTAGTATGTCTTAACCTCACTGTTCGGAGACTGCCGCTCTTTCTGGGGACGCGGAACAACCGTCCTCTTGAAGATATGCATTTTGGCCAACCTGTATCCCCTCCTAATCCGATTTCAACTCATCTATTAGATATGAGGTGTTCATTGGGGCTCCTGTACAAGCGGCAAGGAGCGTTTGCCAATCTAGCGAAGCTCCCGGTTTAAAGAGCTGACGATCCAAGCTCCTTAAGGAAGCCAGGTCAGACACTGCTCCATATTGCGAGCATAGGGCATTCTGTACTTGCGAGGCCGCAACTTCCCCCCACAAATAATTGTAGTAATAAACCGGCAGCGTGGTCAGGTGCTCCTTAGATGCCCAGTACGGGTAATCCCAGCTTTCCGGGCGGCGGATCAGCTGTATGTCTTCAACGATCTCCCACCACCGCTCATTCAGACAGCCGCCCGGATGATGGTACAGTTCCTTCTCGAACTCCACGATCGCTATGGTTGAATACAACTTCATCAAGAGATGCTTCCGCAGCCAGTTCTTCCTCTCCGAGCTGAAGAGATCGGGCATTAGGACTCCCATTTTGCCCAGCCATTCCTCATCCGCTGACAACCGCTCAAACAGCAGGGCAATCGCCTCGCTGAGGAAAATATGAGCCGGCTGGCGGAGCAGGAAGGGCAGGGACGGGTCAAGCCCCTGTTCATAGACGGCATGCCCTGTCTCATGCAGCAGAACCTGCAGACCTCTCCAGTCCTCGGATAAGCTGCACATGACCCGTATATCCTCACCCCGGTTAATATTGAGGCAGCAGTTCGCCTGGCTCTTGCCTGCCCTCCCCAGCAGATCGGCTGTTGTAAGGAAATCCGTCTTAACGCCCCTTACTGCAAGCCAGTCCGCCAGCTTCGGAATAATTACGGACGGGTCCCATACTTTATCTGAAGAAGAGACAGAAGAGACGGGATACCCCTGCAGCATCAAGGCATTATAGTGCCACGGACGCAGTTGACCCGGCCCTAATCCAAACGTTTCCCTGATATCCGAATCGAGCTCTTCCTTTACGCTCCTGTAGCTTTGATCCAGCCCGGCTCTCAAGCTATCTATACTTTGGTTCAGCTGTGCCAAGGTGACTTCTTGAGCGGCCAGCTTCATGACGAAGTAGTTGTCATAGCCTTGGCTGACGGCCACCTGGTTACGAAGCGCTACCAGGTCCAGCAGGCCAGGTGCCAGCTGTCCGCCCAGCTGCATGCCAGCCTCCCAGATTCTCTTCCGCATTGCTTGGTCCCTCTCCGCTTGCAGCAAAGCTGTAAGATCAGCATTCGAGAGCGAGGCTCCATCCAGCGTGGCCCGATGTGTAGCGATCCGGTAGTGCATCTGGTTCCACAGCTCTAAAATGCGGCGCTGCAGCGCTTCTTGACCCTGATGCTCCAGCATTTCATTACGCAGAACGGTTATCTGGCGGGAATCATGCAAGCTGCCCCCCGGCAGACTTTCCCTTCTATTCAGGAAAGCCTGCAGCTGGGAAGAGGAGAGCAGTTCATACACCTGCTCCTCGCAGCGTGTGTGCTCTTCTGCCCACCATTCATCACCGGTTGCCATAACATGCCATAATGCATTCATCATAGGCGTATAAGCACCAGCCATTACTTCATTTAGTTCGTCAAACCCTTGAAACTGCAGATTAGAAATATTCATGGTCATGAGCCAGCCGCTGCTGAGTGTAAGCCTTCACCTTTAACTGCGCGGATGATGCCGTCAATCATGAAGTCCAGCTCTTCCCGCTGTGCTGTTAAAGGCGGATATAGGATTAGCGTGCTGTTGAACCAGTTCCCCAGTACTCCTTGACACCGAAGATCTGCCGACAGGCTCTGTCCAAACGCATAATCCACACCTTCCTTGCTGGACTTGTCCGAGACAAACTCGATCGCGATCATCAGTCCATGGCCCCGGATATCCCCCACATGGACGTGATCCGACAGCTCTTGCTTAAGACTTGTCATTACATACTCGCCTTTGCCTTTCACTTGGCCCACTAACTGGTTATCTTCCAGGAAGCTGAGTACCGCCAGGGCAGCAGCACAGCCTACAGGATGTCCGCTCTGTGTGGAGCCGTGCAGGAAGATCCCCCCGTTGTTAAACAGCCCTGCAGCTACGTCTTTCGAGATCAAGGTAGCACCCATCGGAAAATAGCCGCCCGTCAGCCCTTTGGAAACAGCTAACAGGTCAGGCTCGACACCCAGCTGCCGGGACAAGGTCCAGCTGCCCGTCCTGCCGATTCCTGTCGCAACCTCATCCATAATAAGAAGGATTCCATAGCGGTCGGCCAGTTCCCGTACCTGACGGATATAATCCGGTGAGATTTCCACCACGCCATTGACGCCCTGAATAGGTTCAATAAGAATAGCCGCAATTTCATCCGGTCCATTCTCGAAGACCGTCTCCTCGAGCATATCCAGACAGAACTTGGCCACCTGCTCAGGTGTCCCGCTTATAGGCGGCCGATATCCGACTGGGGCAGGCACGGCGTAACATCCCGGCATACTAGGGCCGAACGACTCTTGAATGCCCATGTGCGTGACAGAGCCGCTGCCAAATGTAGTTCCGTGGTAATTGCCTTCCAGACTGATAAACTTAACCCGTTTCTTCTCACCGATGGACAGGAAATACTGGCGGGCAAGCCGCATCGCAGTCTCTATCGCTCCAGAGCCGTCATTGCTGTAGAACACCTGGCCGAAGGGACTTCCGCATAACGCAAGCAGCTTCTGGGACAGACGCTCGATGAGGGGGTGGGTCTGCCCGCAGGTCGAAGCAAAGTGCAGTGCATGGTACTGCTCCATCATACGGTCAATGACGTAACGGTTGCCGAGTCCCACCGAGGGAACAGCAGTCGTTGCATAAAAGTAACGGTTGTCATGATTGTCATATACCCAGACACCTTCTCCCCGGGTTAAATACGTATTGTAAGAGTGAAAATCCTGCTCAGTCATGGAAGAGAAGCCAGACATATAAGTGAAGGGATGAAGCGTGGCATACGGGCCTTGCCCAGAGTTAATAGCTTCCAAGGGGAATTCCCCACCTCCTAAGGTACGATTGGCGTTATTATAGCTAACCGGAGGCGGGGAACACTCTGCTTTTGTGGGGCGATTACGTGAGCTGATAATTTTACAGCCATGTGTACCTTGTATAACCCCCGCGAAACAACAGCCGGGAGTCAAAGTGATCATATTTCTTCTTCCAATACGCCTGTTCAGACTGCTGACGCCGTTCAGACTCCATGCTGTCCGCCTTTCTTGTACCACAAGACCTGCGTTTATTAGGCAGGCTGCACGATTGACAGCAGTGTTCATCTGTCTTCTTCATCTGCTTCCTTCCACCCTTTCCTTGGTCATCAGACCAAGCATAGGCCAGCACGAAGAATGAAGACTCGGCGATGATTGTGCCGGCAGGCATTAATTTCGCCGGTATCCTAATGACCCGCCTGCTTCAGCAAGCGGATAGAAGCTTCCCGATACAAGCGCATCTGCAAGCTCAGTATCCCTCAGGAAAATAGTCATTTCAGGCATTTCAACTGCAAATTGATCCTTGCCGTAATGATACATTACACGTGCCTGCTGGCTAATGGCATAAATTGCGGCATCCTGCTTCGCTAATCTGGCTAACCGTCTTATCTCATATAAGAGGCCATAAATGGGTCCCCAATGGGGCAAATATGGCTTCTCCTTAACCAGATTCAATTGGAAAAGAAGCTGCGCAGCCAGGTGGTCCATGCCCACTTATCCAACCACTCCTCTTGTCGCACAGGGCTGTGCAGCCGAATCGACGATTCCTTGTACCATATAACTCTGGGTAGTATACCCAAACTGCATAGCAGGAAGCAACAGGCAGCAGGATTAGCCTTTCCACTTGGAAAAGAAAGACCGCTTGCAGGTGTTTTTCCGTGCCGGATCAATCCACTCATTAACCTGGTACTTATCAAATTTATCCGTCAGCGCGTTTGCTCCCTTGGCAAGCTTAAGATCCATCTCTTCCGCATACAGGGGGACCAGGCAATAGAAGTGAACCAGCCGGCCATCAGCCATACTTAACGTTAGGAAGTCGGTTTCCGTCCTGACTGGCGGCAGCAGGATAATCCCGCTCATCCGTGTATTGTCAGCAAGCGGTTCGGCTGGATCGCCATTAGGAATGGTGTGTCCTGCTCCAAGCCATGTTCCGTGTTCGTGCGGCAGCCTTGCCAGCATCTTCAGCCAGTAGACAGGCCAATAATGATTGGGATCCTTGAAGGCTTCATCAGAGACCGGCCACTCTGGCGGCAGACATATCATTAATTCCGCAAACCGGTAATCCTCCCGTCCTTCCGGTACGGCCATTGGCAGATAACTCATCCCCGTTGTAAACAGGACGTGATAGGGATGCCGGTTCGTTGGGCTGATATGATGTACATCTACATGGATGAGATCGGATATAATTTCATGGTAGACAGTATCGGTCTCACCATAATATCTCTCAACATGCTTTACAATTGCCTCCATCCAGCCATCTTCCCCGTAGGTTGGCGGCCGCCATTCCGGTTCCTTGGCATTGTACCGATAAATCTGATCGCCTGCTTTTGAGTACTCTTCTGACATGACGATTAACTTCCCCCTTATTTAGATTCAAGCTGGCCGCAGCCCTTTAATCTTTCCATTATTTTATAATTCTCTCCTACGTTACAAATCCCTCTGCAAAGTAAAAAGCCCGATCGCATGATCGGGCTTAGGATTAGAATTTGGTTAACTATTCTACCGCAATCGTCACAACCGACATCGCCGGAAGCTTGATGGCCAGCTTATTGCCCTGCACTGCAACTCCGTTAAACGCAGCAGGCTTAACAACATCCGGCTGCTCGAAGGTGTTATGTGCATTCATCGCGTCAGCTGTGATAATGGTGCCGGAAACCTTCTTATCTGCCGCATTGATGCCGCGCAGGTCCAGATCCAGTACCGCTTCATTCTGATGGTCGATGTTACACAGGCTGATATGCACCTTGCCGCTGGCATCCTTGGATGCCGATACCGTTACCTGAGGCAGCTTCTCGCCATTTAGCTCATACGTGCCGAACGTGGAATCAACCGCGAGCAGCTCCGCATCCTGGTGAACCTTGTACATATCGAACACGTGATACGTCGGCGTAAGAATCATCTTCTCACCCTCGGTCAGAATCATCGCCTGCAGCACATTAACGGTCTGTGCAATGTTCGTCATCTGAACACGGTCGCTATGATTGTGGAAAATGTTGAAGTGCAGGCCTGCCACCAGGGCGTCACGAATCGTGTTCTGCTGGTACAGGAAGCCAGGGTTTGTGCCTGGCTCGACATCAAACCAGGTGCCCCACTCATCAATAATCATGCCAATCCGCTTGTCCGGATCATACTTATCCATGATCGTTCCATGCTTGCGGATCAGCTCATCCATATGCAGGGCCTTCTTCATCGTGATGAACCACTCGTCCTCAGGGAAGTCCACCGCCGAGCCCTTGCCGAGCCAGAAGTCACCCGGGATCGTATAGTAATGAAGGCTGAGGCCATCCATCAGGCCGGCTGCATTCTGCATCAGCACTTCCGTCCAGTTGTAGTCATCGATGTTGGCACCGCCGGCGATCTTGTAGATCTTGTTATCGCCATAGTTGCGGACATAGGTCTGGAAACGGCGGTACAGATCCGCATAATATTCCGGGCGCATATTGCCGCCGCAGCCCCAGTTCTCGTTGCCAACGCCGAAGTACTTCAGCTTCCAAGGCTCATCATGGCCGTTCTCACGGCGCCAGTTCGCCATCGGAGATTCGCCTTCAAAGGTCATATATTCAACCCACTCGGACATTTCCTGTACCGTGCCGCTGCCTACGTTGCCGCAGATATAAGGCTCGCATTCCAGCAGCTCGCAGAGCAGCATGAACTCATGCGTTCCAAAGTGGTTGTTCTCTACTACGCCGCCCCAGTGCGTATTCACCATACGCTTGCGGTTTTCTCTTGGCCCGACGCCATCCTTCCAGTGATACTCATCCGCAAAACAGCCGCCCGGCCAGCGGAGGACCGGCACCTTGATCTGCTTCAAGGCTTCCAATACATCATTCCGGATTCCCTTCGTATTCGGGATGGAGGAATCCTCGCCTACCCAGATTCCTTCATAGATACATCTGCCCAAATGCTCGGCGAAATGACCATAAATGTTCTTGTTAATCGTACCTTTACGAATATCCGTATTCACAATTACCTGATTTGCCATTGATTCCTTACACCTCCATAAGTGGATGCAGCACTATTAAAATTATGGGCATGAATGGTACTTCCTAGCCCTTGATACCCGAATTCAAGTTGATGGACTGGATGAAGTATTTCTGCGCAAAGAAGAAGAGCAGCAGCGTCGGTATAATCGCCAGCATTGCCGAACCCATCAGTTGACCAATCATCCGGTAGTTGCCGTAAATATCCTGAAGCAGCAGCAGTCCTGCCGTGATTGGCATCTTGTCTACATCCGTATATACGATAACCGGCCAGAGGAAGTCATTCCAGGAGCCTACGAACGAGAACAGGGCACAGACGATCAGCACCGGCTTCATCAGCGGCAGAATAATGGAGAAATAAATCCGGAAGTCGCCGGCACCATCCACACGTGCAGACTCATCAAGCTCATGCGGGATACCGAGCATAAATTGTCTGACGAGGAAGATATTACCCATGCCTGCGAGACCGGGCACAATCATGGCCCATGACGTATTAACCCATCCAAGCGCGTCGATGATCTTGTAGGAAGGGATCAGGTTAACGACCGGCGGGAAGAAGGAGATTCCAAGCAGCACGAAGAACATCGTGTCTCTTCCTCTAAACTTCATGCGGGAGTAACCATAACCTGTAAGCGAAATCACAACAACGACAAAGAAGGTATGAAGTATCGCGATGTACAGCGAGTTACCCAGCCAGCGAACAATCGGCGCTGTTGACGTATTGTCGAGAATTGCCCTGTAGTTATCCATAATCCATTCAAGCGGCAGCAGTCTGAATCCGGAGTTAATGACCTCCGTCTGTGAACGGAATGAAGTTGTCAGACCAAATATAACAGGGATGGCCCAAGCTGCACAAATGGAGATCAAAAATAGGTAAGATATATATTTTGATATCGTCATATTTTTTGACATTTCGCTACACCTGCCTTTTCCGTTTCCTTAATTCCTGAACGTCTCAATTGTTATGCTTAGTTCGCGTTGCGGTTCATCACGTAGTACTGAAGCGCCGAGATTACCAGGATAACCACCCCGAGCAGAACCGCCATCGCAGATGCCATACCGGCGATAGAATCCCCGTGACCAAAGGCTAACTGACGAATGTACATCATCAGAACGGTCGTGCTCTCACGCGGACCGCCATCAGTAAGCATCAGCGGCTGGCCGAACACGTTAAAGGCTCCGGCAGTCGTCATAACAAATGTGTAGATGAGCGGGAAACGGATAGACGGAAGCGTAATGCTGAAGAACTTACGAATCGGTCCGGCACCATCAATGTCTCCGGCTTCATAGAGATCCTTCGAGACGCCATTAATCGATGCACGGTAGATAATCATGTTACCGCCCACACCGCCCCAGATCGTCAGGATAATGATGATCATCCAGGCATAAGGCTGGGTAGTGGACCATACCGCATCCGATCCGAAGACGTTGCTGCTGACACCAAGCTGCTTGTTGAAAATCAGGGACCAAATCAGTGCGGCAGCGGAGATCGAAATAAGCCCCGGCACATAAATGATAGCCTGAATCGTGCCTTTCATCTTGACCTTCTTATGCTCGAGAGCGACTGCGACCATCAAAGGAATGACAATCAGCAAAGGAACGCTCATCGCAACGAACAGCAAGGTATTCTTGAGGCCGTTCCAGAATTGGCGGTGGAAGGTTGACCCGCTGTCAAACAGGATCGTCCTGTAATTATCAAGGCCAGTCCAGACTGGATCGCTATTCAGATTCCACTGTGTAAACGAAGCATAAATACCGTATACCGTTGGTATGAGAACAAACACAAGAAACAAAATAAGATGCGGTCCCACAAAGAAAGCAGGCATTAGTTTTCTCTTCATAGCCTTGCAATCCTCCCTCGTGAACAATAATGTCGGAAAAGTAATGTGCCGCTAGGACACATTACTTTTCACAATGGTTTGCCTTCTCTATTGGGCTCCGCTGCTGCCTTGAGCAATCTTATCCTCAACCTGCTTCTGCATCTTGGCTAACGTCTCATCCATGTCCACTTGGCCGCGGACGAGGTCTGCCGCATTCTGGTCGATTGCTTCCTGGATGTATGGATAATGCTCATAAGTGTAGATGTAAAGCGACTCAATTTGCTCTTCGCTCGATGTGAAGAAGGACTGCATGTAATCCTTGTACTCTGGGCTTTCAATAACTTCTCTACTTGCTACAATCTGACCCGCTTTAGCCCACTCAAGAGAATTCTGGCGGATGAACTCCAGGAAGTTACCAATGCCAGCTTCCTTCTCATCCGATCTTTCCTTGTTCGTCAGCATCGCGAACAAGTGGGAGGAAGCTCTGTTCGTGTACTTCTCAGGTGTTACAGAGTAGATGTTGGTTGCACCAAAGTTCAAGCCTTCTACACTAGCGTGCGCCGTTGAACTCCACGTACCATCAGTGGAGAACAATACGTTGCCGGATTGGAACATCAGGAAGCCGTCTTCGCCAAACGGTGTCATCAGACCGGCATCAGCGACCTTCTTGATTTCTTCAAAGGCTTGCTTCATAACCGGTGTGTTGACAGCAGGCTTGCCGTTCTCCTGAATGTCGCCGCCAAGGTTCTGAATCTGAGCCAGGATCACCCATCCGAGCAAAGCGTCATTTACAACATAATGGCCTTCTTCCAGCTTGCCTTGAAGTGACAGCATTTCATCAATCGTTACAACATTGTCATCCAGGAACGATTCTGCGCCGTATTTGGCAAGCAGGTCCTTGTTGTAGTACATCACGTTGCTGTGAATATCAAGAGGTACAGTGTACTGTGTTCCATCTACCGTGCCCGTCGACCAAGCTTGCGGCAGGTAGTTCTCTTCTTTAATTTCTGGGTGTGCAGCCAGTACAGTTGTCATTTCTTCAAGCAGGCCTTGCTTAACATAGTTAGGAACACGGTCCGCGTGGATGATGGCCAGGTCAGGTACGCCTTTGCCTGTATTCAGTACAGTGGACATCTTCGTGTACATATCAGCTGTTACAATATGCTTAACTTTGAATTCCGGTTCAGTCGCATTATAGTCCTTAACCAGCTGGTTCATATAAGCGCCATCCTCACCGGTAAGCGGTGTCCAGAACGTGATCGTATTCTTGTCTTCGCCGCTGCAGCCCGACAATACTGCTACTGCCAAAAAGACGAGCACCAATGGCATTGCTAATTTCTTCTTCATAAAACTCTCCTCCTGTTAATTCCGTAGTTGGCGAAACCTATTAAACGTACATGTTGTCTGGTATGAATGCCCTTGTAAACGCAACCACTTCTAAATTAAACATATAGTTACCCACCAATTGCCAAGCATACTCTCTGGATGTACGGACATGTCAATATTCCTGAATGCATTTGTCGAAAAGACCCCATCCTTCCGCAAAGTTTTTCGGAATTTTCTGTAAAATTTTCTACCCCTCTTCTAAAACATTTCCTGTAAAAGGATTGAAAGCGTATTCTATGTACCCAAAATACTAATATACTTGTTCGTACATGTCAATGGGGTTTTTTATAAAAATATTATTGAATTAAGCTAAAATTAAAAATTAATGCGCTTACATGTAAAATTCTAGTGGTAGGTCGTTAGCTTTTTTGTTACGATTGTATTGCCGCCTCTCCATTGTACGTACAACAACCTGTGGTCACCAACTAGACTCGACATACCTGTTTCACGTTAATCACAAAGAGGTATCGATAACAACATCCGCCTTGCTGCAGCCTTTTGTAAACGCTTAAAGGATGATTATTTCTAGATAAAGTGGTGATTCTATGGGGAGCAAGACCAAATATACGATCGTTAAAGAAAAGATAACCGAATGGATCCGGACAGGAAGAGTCAAGCCGGGGGATAAAATATATTCGGAACATGAGCTTGTCCGGTTGTTCGGAGTCAGCAGACATACCGTCAGACAAGCTGTCGGAGATCTGGTTCACGAAGGATGGCTTTACCGGGAGCGGGGTGCCGGTACATTCTGTTCAGGGAAGAGCGGGCTTCCTCTCGAACGGCTTACGACAGAACAAGCGGAACAGTCTCTCCTACTACCGTCCGCCCCTGCCCGGAAGACTATCGGAGTCATAACAACCTATATCTCGGATTATATCTTCCCAACCATCATTAAAGGGATAGAGTCCTATCTAACGTCCCACGGTTACTCTCTTACTTTGGCCTGCACGGACAATGATGCCGGGAAAGAACGACTGTGCCTTGAATCCATGCTGAGCCAGAATATTGCCGGGCTGATCGTTGAGCCAACCAAGAGCAGCAGCTTTAACCCCAACATGAAAATCTACCTGGAGCTGGAGCAGCGCAGCATCCCTTATCTGATGATTAATCAATTCTATCCTCAGCTTATGCCTTCTCATATGGTAGTAGATGATGAACGCGGAGGCTTTCTCGTCACGGAGCATCTAATCAAGCTTGGTCACAAGAAGATCATCGGGATCTTTAAGGTAGATGATCTGCAGGGCATAAGCCGCATGAGGGGATTCATACGGGCCCTGAGAAAACACAGGCTGCCGGTCTTTCCTGACATGATTGTTTCCTACACGACTGAGGAGCAGGATGATGGCCATATATTGGCCAAACTTAGAGATTTCTTTCCCCTATCATCACCGGGTGCTCATACCGCAGCAGTATGCTATAACGATCAGATTGCCCTGCACGTACTGGATATGCTGAGAAACCAGGGCCTGCGGGTTCCCGAGGAGTTCTCCATTACCGGTTACGACGACTCCTACTTGGCCGAAGCAACAGAGGTCAAGCTGACGACAGTAACCCATCCGAAGACGCTCATGGGCATTGAAGCAGCCAGATGGATCGTCAATGCTGTCGAGAACCGGAACAGCCAGGAAGGGGCGGTTGTGTATGAGCCCCAGCTAGTCATCCGAAGCTCTACGGCTCCGCCGAAGGAGATGTCCGCCGTTCATTTCAGCTGATGGTTAAACTGAAGGCTCAGCCGTAGTTAATTGAAGTACGGAAAGAAAAAAACACGGGCTCAAAACCCGTGTTTTTTAGTGGCAACAAAGTGATTTATGTCAGTTACATTGAGGAACAGCATAGGGAGGGAACGTCTGAACATACCGCCTTCTTCTGAAACTTCACCATTAAACCTGCCTAAACTCCATCCAGTCAACCTGCAGTCCCGGCTTGATGAAGTCCAGCTTCATCTCGTAAACTCCTGTGCCAAGCTCAACCTTCGCGAGCTTCCGGTTCACCCATTTGCCGTCCGTGCCGTTGGTCTGAATAGTCACCAGCTGCTGGCCGTTCAGCGTTACATTGCAGGCGCTCTGAGCCTGGTTGCTCTCGGTCGACATGATGCGCACGAAGATCCGGTATTCACCGGCCTTATCCACTTTCATGTAAGTCGTCCCTACCGCAGAAGGCTGTATCTGTTCTCCTCCCGATACGGCCAGAGCCTGGTCCGCTGAAAGCGACGGGACCGCTTCAAATTTCTGAACCGTTTCCCCTGTGTGCCGCTCTCTGGAGAACACCGGCGCCCGCATCAGGAACTCGCAAATGTTACGTGCGCAGCGCTGCAGCTCCCCGCGTGTGAGCGTGCCGCTCTGCAGAGATTCAATCGTATTATCCTCCGAAGCATTGATCTCCGCGCCATAGTTGCTGACCACCATGTACAGATCATTCTGTGCCCGCACCATCCAGTTCGTAAGCTTCGTATCCGAAGGCCCGCCATGTGCGGTATCGTTCATTCTTGCCCACCAGTCCGTCATCACAATACCCTTGAAGCCCCACTCTCCCCGCAGGATGGTGGTATTGAGGTCATAGTTGGACGCTGCCCAGTGTCCGTTAACCGGGTTGTAGGAGGTCATAATGGAATTCGCGCCCGCTTGCCTCACAGCCATCTCGAAGCCCTTCAGGTAAATTTCCCGCAGCGCCCGCTCGGATACAACGGCATCCACCTTGGTACGGTGCTTCTCCTGATTGTTGCAGGCAAAATGCTTGAGCGTGGCGTTCGAGCCGCCCTTCATAATCCCCCGCACGCAGGCGATTGCGAATATACCTGTCACCAGCGGGTCCTCTGAGAAATATTCAAAGTTCCGCCCGTTAAGCGGACTGCGGCGGATGTTCATGCCCGGTCCTAGCAGAGTGTCAATCTGGTTGCGGAGCAGTTCCTTGCCCTCCAGCACATACAGCTCTTCTACCAGCTCCGTATTCCAGGTAGCCGCAAGCAGTGTTCCGATTGCAACCTGTGTAGCCTTCTCTCCGCTGTCCATCCGGATGCCCGACGGTCCGTCCGCCGTACAGCCTACAGGCACACCATAACCCAGCAGGCTGTCTGTTACGCCGCCGAAGGCGGAAGCCGTACCGGATGTGACGAGTGGACTGCTCATGCCTTCTCCGCGCACAATGGCAGCCAGATCCTCATCTGAGAACTGTGCGATAAAATTATCCATGCTGACCCTGCCGGCATGTACATCCCTAAGGGTATAGCCCCGGTTCCCGGTCTGCTCGACGGCCGCAGGCAGGTTCTTCTCAATCCGCTGCGCCAGCGAAACCTTGCGTCTTGGCACTTCTTCGTAAACAAGCTCATAAGAGCCGTCTTCCCGGCGTGCGCCCGGCCGCATTCTGGTGAAATTCTCGGTTGGTGCCAGCGCCTCTTCCAGCTGCTCCACGACCTGCAGCGCATTCACGATAAAGCCGCTCTGACCATCAACGCCGACCTGAGTCAGATTCCTTACACTGTTGCCCGCGTAAAAATGGTAGGTCCCCGCTTCCAGTACGTAAGCGGAAGGATAACCGGTCACGCCGCCGTCATCATAGGATGCAAGGCTATTTAGCGGAACGCTCAGCACTAGACGCTCCGATTCGCCCGGCTGGAGCAGCTTTGTTTTTCCGAATGCCGCCAGCGATCTGGCCGGCTGACCCAGCTTGCCCTGCGGCGCTTCCACATAGACCTGTACGACTTCCTTGCCTGCATATTCAGAACCTGTATTGGTGACGGTAACACCGACCTCAATCTGAGTCTCAGCACCGCTACCGGTTACCTTCGCCTCCTCCGGCTCCAGCTTGAAATCCGTATAGGACAAGCCATAGCCGAACGGATACTGCACCTTGTCCGGGCAGAACGTCTCGAAATAACGATAGCCTACATAGATATCTTCCTGATACAGGTTCTTATGTTCGTCCCCGTAATTAATGGTAGACGGATAATCATCGATCGAATACGCAATCGTATCCGTCAGCTTGCCGCTAGGCGTCACATCACCGGCCAGCACATCGGCAATCGCATTGCCGCCTTCCATGCCGCCCTGCCATGCATAGATGACACACGGAATTGGATGAGCATAAGCTTCATCATCTACCCAGCTCATATCAATAATATTGGATACGTTCAAAACCACAATGGTCTGCTCAAAATGGCTGGTAACCAGCTTCAGCATAGCCTTCTCGTCTGAAGTCAGTTGATAGCTCCCCGGGGCATCCGCGTTATCCTGATCCTCACCTGCTGTACGGCCAATGACAACGATCGCTTTACCGGATTTGCGTCTTGCCTCTGCCACCAGCTCATCTGTCAGCGGCATTTCCTTCTGGTGCCACGGCTCGGCCGCCCAGCCGCCACCTCCGTTATCGAACGGATTCTCTTCAATCCACTTCTCATAGACCGCTGCGAGCTCTTCATTGACCGCGATGTCCTTCTTGCTGCGCAGACCATCCAGCAAATTCGTTGTATAGGTGACATTAACACTCCCGCCCGAGCCTGTGCCGCTGCGGTAGTAGTTAACTTGTATACGGCCAAATACTGAAACGCTTTCACCATTCCGGACCGGAAGCGCCTGTCCATCATTCTTGAGCAGCACGGCACCTTCAGCAGCAGCCGTCCGGCTGAATTCCGCAAAGCCTTCAAGCGGTATGCCAATCTTGTTCGTGTCCAATCGAATCCCTCCAGATCAGTCATGTCTTTACAACCAGTATAGCAAAAGCCCCTGCGAAATATAGCGGAGGCAGAAGGCGTAAAAGTATGCGATTTTGGCTAACTAGCTTGACCTTATGAGATGAGCAGACAAGCAGCTCCAATTCTACGATAAGCAGCCTTGACCCGGCTGAACCGGAACAAGGCTGCTGCGTAACCTTTATGAAGATTATCATTCAGTAGGAAGCGCTTAAAGGCTCAATCCCCCAGACAAGCGTACCGTTATGATAGAGCGTCACCTTGTTCCAGTCGGAGTAGGATGTCTTCGCCGGGTCGAATGAGTAGTCGTTGCTTTCGTCAAAATTGCTCCAGTCATTCTTCGCCATGCGAAGCTGGATGTCGCCCGTCTGTCCACCCGCTGCAAGCGTACCGGCGCCGGCAGCAAAGCTTACCTCCACGTAGCCATCCGCGAATGTCCGGTTGATGTTGCTGCTGCCCACCTGAGCCCAGTCAATCCAGGCGTTCATCGCAGCGCTGCCATCCTTGGAGAAATAATAGCGGATCTTCAGATCGCTCAAGTTAACCGCCTTCGTCCCCGTATTCCTAATGTTGAAATGTGGCTTGATCTGGTTGTTCTTCGCATCGGTATCCGCCGCGCGGTACTGAAGCACCAGACCTGTCTCGGGAGGCATTGTTGACCCGGTCGGCGTCGCACTGACTGGGGCGGAGTCCGGGCTTTCCCCTTTGCTGTTAACCGCACTCACCACATAATGATACGTCGTGCCAGCTGTTACATTGGGATCCGTATACGTGGTGCCTGCGACTTGTGAAGCCAGCGTCACGTAGCTGCTGCTGCCGGCCGCAGCGCGCTTCACGGTATAGCTGGCGGCGCCAGCCGAAGCATTCCAGCTGAGCGTCACCGACTGCTCGCCCGCAGCTGCCTTTAAGCCTGTTGGTGTCTCAGGGGCCGTTTCCGGCGGGTTATTGCTGTCGCCTGATGCCTTCAGCACGATGTGATAAGCCGTAAGCGGCGGAACCGTATACGTGAAGTGGTTGCCGGCAATGCTTGTTACCGGAGCAGCTTCTGTCACGTTCGGGCTTGCAGCATCAAAGCCGAATACCCGGCCCGAGCTGTACGTTTTGTCACCTGTGATGGCAATATCCGCTTGCAGCGGCGCCTCCATATTCTTGTTCATGACAATAAGATGGAGCTCATCATTGGTCTCATCTGCAACGGAGGCGTGGACGGAGCTGTTGTCCAGATCAGACGTCACCGCGCGCACATTCGTGCTTCCGTAGGCCGACCCGCTGCCGTCATAGTTGCGGTAGAGCTTGTAAGCGGCGCTGACATAGCTGGTGTCCTCCCCGATTTGCCAGAAGTTGGCCATATAGACGCCCTGCTTGCCCATAATGCCAAGCACATCCGCCTGAGCCAGCCCCCCGGATATATCACCTTCACCGCCGTAATTGTATTCCGTCATCGCAAGCTTCGTCCCCGGATAATGCTCGTCGATGGACTGCTTCAGCTTCGGAAGCAGAGGCAGGTAATCACTGAAATACTGGCCGATCCAGCTGTCCTCCTGGTACGTAGGGTCCCAGAGCGTTCTTGGCGCCTGCATTCTCGCCTTCTTGGTCTCGGTGTTCCCTACTCCCCCGAACGTGATCCGCTGGCCGCCGCCTTGCGCCTCCGGGTACCAGTGCACATCCAGAACATCCAGCAGGCGCTTGCCTTCAGCCTCAGAGGCCCGCTTCATCTGATCCAGGTAATAATCGATGTACCACTTATGATTGCCTCTCACCGCTTCCCAGTCAGAAGCCTCCTGAAGGTTCAGATAGGCGCCGAAGCCGTAGAACACACCGCCGAAAACCTCGGCTGCCGGATCGACCGCTTTAACAGCCTTCGAGAGCGAAGCAGAACGATCCACAAGCTCGCGCGCTCCCACTGGATTCGGGTGGATTCTGGCATGCGTATGAGACCACAAGGCCGGCTCATTGTCCAGCGAGTACCCTTGTACCCCTGTAGAGGTGGAAGCGCTGCCGTATTGGTCCACCATGAAGTTGACGAACTCATCCATATATACCTTGCCGTCCGTGAGATCAGGCTGAGATGAGAAAGGTGCTCCCTTGCTGAACTGAACCTCGGACCAGCGGGCGGAAGGTGCTGTCTCGGATTCAGCCACTTCTCCGTCCTTGTCCCGCGCAGCATAGCCTGCCATCTGCAGCGTCAGCAGCGAATAGGCATCCTGCTGCAGGGATTGGTCGTGGAACTTCGTATGCACAAGTCCCGGCGTATCGCATTCTGTGGTACCCGGTGCATCCGGAATGCCCATCACCGTACACATGTAGGAATCACTGCTGTGGTACCAGTCGCTGCCAGCATTCGAGGCGTTATTTTCCCAGTTGTAGCCCGTCATCCGGTTGCCGCCCAGCCTTCTCGCTGTGAAGCCTTCCGTTCCGGTCATATCCATTCCCGCATTCGTGCCATAGATATAGGGGCTGATCTCACTCCGGTCCTTGCCCGTATCCACCTGGATGGACACCGGTATGGCAGCAGCGGCACCGGCCGATGAGAGCGGAATCAGCGAGCTTCCCAATACCGCTGCGGCAGTCAATACCGATACAGCCCATCTCTTCTTCCGGGTCTTCGTTGTCATATCATTCATTCCTCCTTTGGTTTGTGCATATTAATCCAACCTGTCAGAGACGTACAATGCTTGTGCTTGTACCCGCTTTATCACCCCCTTTCATGAAAACCCTTACATACCGCTCCTTTATTATAAAACCTCGACTTTCCAAAGTACATACCATTTATATAAATTATTCCAACCCAAACCAATATCCGCTTGATTGCTATTTAGCTTTATATGACCTGTCCCGACCCTCCGTCATGCCTTATGATTGTGCGGTCTTTCTATGACCTCGCCTGCTGTTTCTCCCGGTATTCCTGCGGCGTCATACCAAACTGTTCTTTAAAGACCTTAATAAAGTACTGGGAATTGGAGTAGCCCAGTTTATCTGAAATCTCGTATATTTTCGATTCTGTTTCCCTTAATTGAGTGACTGCCCGCTCCATCTTCACATGGTGAATATATTCGCTTATGCTGATCCCGCTCACTTGTTTAAACAATCTGGATACATGGGAGGGATGCAGGGCGGCATAATCGGCTATGGACTGCAGGCTGGCTTCCGCATACCGCTGATCGATGAAATTGCAGATTTCTTGCACAATTCTCTGCTGATTGGACTTCGTATCGTGTTCCAGCTTGTCCTTTAGGATGTCAGCTATTCCCTGCCCCCAACCGACCAGCTGTGCCAGCGAGCGGAATGACGGTTTATTTAACAGCTCATGCCCTACCAGATCGGACAACAGCTCCCGGTTTTTGTGTGCGATATAATGAAAGGCGGCCAGCAGGACACTCCTGATCTCCTCAAAATATTCTTCATTGTGCCCGGGCAAGCCTTCGCAGACCTGCTTAACCCGCTCCAGCCGTTCCTTAAAGCCCGCCCACTGACCTGTCTCCAGCAGATGAATAAAGGTCGGAGGCTCATACAGCATTCTGAGCGGCTGCACCGGGATGTTGGCGGGTTTGTCCGCCACAGACAAAAAATAACCGTTATGGACACCCGCCTGCTGTCTCAAGGCCGATAAGGTCTCTTCATACATGGAGCGGACATCCCGGACAAACATGCCGGAGGATGACAATATAACCGTAATGCCGCCTTTTAAATACTCATTCACTTTATAATGCAGCTGGTCCGCATGGCCTTTAAGCTTGTCAAGAACTGCTTGTTCATCCTGCTGCAAGTCTTCTCCTGTATGCTTAAGGATAAAGACCAGATACTCATAAGCATCCCGGCAGTGCCACACGGCAAAATCCTCTCCAAGTATTTCTTCAGCAATGTTGGCAACAGCATATTCATAAAGCAGCTGGCTGTCAGCGTCATAACTGGTGAAATGCTCCTCGAGACGGACGACTAACAGATAAACCGTATCCTGATCGCGAATAGGTATTCGATAGTCAGCCAGCTTCTTGTTCAGGTATTCGGTTCTGAATTTCTTACCCTGTATAATTTCATAGAGCAGCCTGTCTTTTACCAAGGGCAAATGTTCGCGGTAGGCAAGCACTGCCTGGTCATAAGACGCCGATTGAAGAAGCTCTTCGTTGATCGCCTCTGCCGCAGTTTGCAGAGCCAGGCGCAGCTTGTTCTGATCCAGAGGCTTGACCAGATATTCCATCACCCCATTCTTGAGCGCCTCCACAGCATATTCAAAATCAGAATACCCCGTAAGCAGAATGCACTTGATTCTGGGATTGCTGTTCCGCGCATATCCAACCAGCTCCAGCCCGCTCATGCCTGGCATAGCGATATCTGACAGAAGGATATCGATTGGGAAATTTTCCATGATCTGAATGGCCTGAGATCCCGAATAGGCTTTGTGGACCCGGCTAATTCCATATTCCTCCCAAGGGAAGGCGATTTCCAGATCATCCACTACATACTGTTCATCGTCAACCAGCAGAATTTGCAGCATTGTTGTCCTCCCCGTTATCGATATGAATCCGGTAGCAGGTACCTCCCGAAGGCATAGACTCTACGGCCAGCCCCGAGCTCTTGCCAAAGTACAGGCGGATCCGCTGATTCACATTCCGAATTCCGGTTCCAAGCGTTTCATCCTGATGGATGAAATCATTCATATGTCTTCGAACGGCCAAGAGTCTTCCTTCCGTCATACCTGCTCCGTTGTCCTTTACAATGATTTGAAGACCATTATCGGTTTCCTCTGCCGTTATTGTAACAACCCCCTGCTCCATTCCCGGCTCGATGCCGTGCTTGATACAGTTCTCTACCAGCGGCTGGAGAATCATCCTAGGAACACGGTAGCCGTACATATGCTCAGGGATATGGATATCAAATGAGATTTCCCGTTTGCGAAGCTGAATAATGGAAAGGAAATGCTCCACAAACGTAATTTCCTCGAGTAAGGTGGAATCAATGAGCTCAATCTTCTGAATGTAACGGCAGTATGAGCCGAGATGAAGCGTCATGGCTGTTACGGCTTGATGATCCTTTACACTTGCCTTGCTCTGGATATAGTTCAGACAGTTAAACAAAAAATGCGGATTGATCTGTGCCTGATACTGCTTGAGCTTAGCTTCCTTCACTTCAAGCTCGTAGAATAATACCTGTTCGATCAGTCTCTGGGTATTCTCCGCCATCCGGTTGAATGAATTGCCCAGCATCCTGAACTCATGTGCATGGAGAGTAGCGACACGACTGGACAAATCACCCCGGTCAAACCGGTTGATCGCTCTCCGGAGCACGTTAACCGGCTTCTGGACCTGTCTGCGCAGCAGCAGCGTATAGAAGATGACCCCTGCCACTACGATGAGCACCGCATAGATGAAATATTGATTGTTGCGGGAGATCGGACGGATGAATTGGCTCCGCGGATGGAAATCCAGGAAATAAAGGTCGAGCATCGCACACTTCATATAGTGAACCAGATACTCTGTACCCTGATCTTGAAATAGGAACGATCCGCTCTCGCCGCTGATTTCCGAGGCGATCTTCGGATAGGCATCTTCAAGAAATCTGGATTCCTTCCGAATAAATACGCTTTGGCCCGCATCATACAATAGGGGAGTCCCTGAATTGTAAGGCTCCATCATTTTTTTTAGATTTTCTAGAGAAACACTAACCTCAATCAGCAGCTCACTGATATGCGTTTTCATGATATAGGAATAGTAGCCGCCGCCTCCTTCATCCATACGAACCGTCCATTCGTTGACCTTCGAGGCCGATAGGTCAAGCGGGGCGATCGAAGGGGAATTAGCCGACGAGACGAGCTCCTGCTCATCCGTATAATAGAGAGTGACCCTATTATTCCACGATGTAGAAGCCGCATTGATCGCCAGTTTATCGATAATGGACAGCTTCCCCTCATACCGGGAATATTTGTCTCCGAATTTCAGAATATAGGGATAATCCCGAATGGATGAATCCTGCGAAAGCGTTATCGTGTTCATCAGCACCTGCTCAAACTGAGTCGAAAGCTGCGATGCCATCAACCGCACATCATTCATTTTATTCCGGCTCATTTCGAGCTGTATATCCTTCACATTCAGGTTGTAAATCGACCAGAACGCGATCACGAATATCCCCACCATAAGCAGAAGGAAATAAAAGAGCTTCTGGAATATGGAAAGACGGTTCAGCATAGCGGGCTCCTCCTGGTGCTTATGTCCTGACAATGCAGCAGCGTACTGCAAAGAAAGGGCCGCCCTAGGGCCGCCCATGTGATATGTTATTGTTGAACTGATTCATACCATGCGTTGACTTCTTCGGTTATTTGATCGCCACCGGAAGAATACCATCTCTCTACGAATTGATCGAACTCATCAATTGGGGCTTTGTTGTAAATAATTTTATTCAGCACTTCTTTCTCCAGCTTAGAGAGAATATCGCCGCGTGAAAGCTGTGTCTCAGTCGGGGCACCCGTGAACATTTCCGGCATAACGGCATCCTTCTGATCAACCACGATTTTGGCAGCCTGGATCTGCTCCGGCAGACGCTCCGACAGATTTTTCTCATACTGGTTAGTTGGCTCTGCTCCTGTTGCAAGCTTGGCCAGTGTATTCATCATCATGTTAGGAATGATTGCACCATCGAACGTCAGTGTATAACGGATGGCATCGACCCATCCCCCAGGGATCTGATCGCTCTGCTGCTCGCGATACACTTCACCGTTCGGACCCAGATCATAGTCATACCCTTTGGCAAAGCCGTTGGCAAAGGTTGTGCTCTCCGGGTTTGCCCAGTGGTCAAACAAGTAGTTCTGGTATACAAAGAAGGCATCCTTATGCTTCATATCCTTATTAATGAGGACAGCTCCGCTGCTGATTGGCGTTCCATGGCGGCCAACTTTACCATCCGGGCCAGCAGGCAGAGGATATGCCTTAAACTCCGCTCCTGGCACGTTCGCTTTCAGATCCGGAAGCGGCCAACCTGTCATCCAGTAAGGGCCGACAATAATACCGGACTTTCCTGCCGTAAAGGCCTCAGTAGCTTTTGTTTCATCATACAGTCCAGCTTCGGATGAAATATAACCTTTTTCCATCCACTCCTGCATTTTGGCAAGAGCAGGCTTCATCTCAGGCTGAACGGAGCCATACACCAGCTTGTTGTCTGCCGTCTTGTTCCATTGGTTCGGCATGGCGCCAAACATTCCGAATATCCAGCCGGAATCCGACATCCAGGTATTCAGGTTGTTCTTGAAGCCGACAGAAAGGGCCGTTGTATCATTCTGGCCATTGCCGTCCGGGTCCTGTGTTGTGAAAGCGTTCATGACGTTCTCAAGCTCATCAATCGTTGTCGGAGCTTTGAGGTTAAGCTTCTTAAGCCAGTCTTCTCTTATATACATGACAGGATCATTATTGTAGGCGTTTTCCAAAATTGGTACACCCATTCTCTTGCCGTCGCGGATTAACGGATTCCAGACGCTTGGATCCTCTTCCATCGCCTTCTTATAGGTTTCTGAAGCATATTTGTCAAACAGCTCGCCGGCATCTGTGAACTGCCCGCTATCAACCAGATCGGCAATCAGCGCATTATTTCCTCGGAATGCCACAATATCAGGCATCTTCTCGCCGGCCGTCAGCATCAGGCGCAGCTTGGTTTCATAAGCATTGTTCTGCTCGCTCACTGTCCACAAGTATTTAATATCAATGCCAAGCGTTTCTTTTGCCCATTTGGTATGAACGTTATTCTCAATATTTTCCCCGTTCTTGAACTTCACATTGCTGGAAATCGGAAATACGGTCGTGATGGTTACCGGCTCTGTATATTTACCGTTCTCAAAGGGAGCTGAGTAAAGGCTCTCCTCTCCTCCCGCATTGGCTGACTCTGGCGAATTTCCATTATTGTTGTTTCCGGAACATCCCGCCAAGGCGCCGGACAGCAGTACCGTACTTAACAGGGCCATCATGGATCGTTTCATCTTCTTTGCCATTTGTCGTATCCCCCTATGTTTGCTTTGGCTACATCATTGTAAAATCTGCAAGACTTCCATCGAGATTCGAACCTGCCGCTCCCTCACCTCCTGCCAGAGTTATGGCTATGATGACCGGGCCTATTCCTTCACGGCCCCCAGCACAATCCCTTTAACGAAAAACCGCTGCAGGAACGGGTATACGAGCAGGATCGGCGCCATCCCGATGAATATTTGAGCCGCCTTGACCGTTCGTTGAGAGATGTTCTCCAGATCCTCCGGCCTGACCGATACTTTACTGAAATCCTGCTGTACAATGACGGTCTGCAGGTAGGTCGCAAGCGGATAGTTGGTGTGATCCGTCATGAAGAGCAGGCCGTCAAACCAGGAGTTCCAGTGCCCCACCAAGGCAAACAGCGATAAGGTTGCCAATGCAGGCATGGAAATCGGAAGATATACACTTATGAGAGTCCGGAAATGGCCTGCGCCGTCAATAAGGGCCGCCTCTTCCATCTCCTTGGGAATACCTCGGAAGAAGTTAAGAAGCAGGATCATATTCCAGACCGAAACCGCGCCCGGTATAATGAGCACCCACAGCGTGTTCAGCATGTCCAGGTTTCGGACCAGAATGTAGAAGGGAACCAGCCCGCCGCTGAACAGCATGGTGAAGACAAAATACCAGGTGTAGATGTTTCTCCGTTTAAAGCTGCTGCTCTCCTTGGACAGCGGGTAAGCGGCAAGAATGACAACCGCCATACTGATGAACGTGCCGAGGACCGTACGCTGCAGCGTCACCCAGATTGACCGGATAAAGTTCTCATTCGCTATCGTCTTAACGTAAGCATCCAGTGTGAAATCCACTGGCCACAGCTTGACCAGGTTGGCGCTGGCCGCCGCCTTGCCGCTGAACGAAACCGCCAGGATATGCACCAGAGGGATTAGGCAAAGCAGGGAGATCAGAATCATGAACGTATAGTTGAATATTGTAAAAGCCTTATAAGATGTCGATTTATGATACACGTGCTTAAGCCCCCTTTCTAGAAGATGCGGTAATTCGCCAGTTTATAGGCCAGCCTGTATGCAATAACGATCAAGACGAAGCTGACAATCGATTTGAACAATCCAACAGCAGTGGAAAAGCTGAACTTGCCGCCAATAATTCCATACCGGTAAACAAACGTGTCGATAATATCTCCTTTATCGTAGACAAGAGCATTGTACAGGTTGAAGATCTGGTCAAATCCCCCGTTCAGTATGTTTCCGAGTGCCAGCGTACCGACGACAATCGTAATCGGAATCAGCGAAGGAATGGTGATCGCCCAGGTTTGCTGCCATCTGCCGGCGCCATCCACCTCAGCCGCTTCATACAGTGCCGGATTAATGCCGGCCAAAGCAGCCAGGAAGACAATCGTGTTGAAGCCGAACTCCTTCCAGACGTCACTCGCTACTACGACAAACCGAAACCAGTTGCCGTCTCCCAAGAAGAAGATCGGATCGATACCCAGGAGACCTGTCAAAGCCTGGTTGACTAAACCCCCATTCTGTGCGAGCAGATCAATCAGAATGCCCCCCACAATAACCCAGGAGAGGAAGTGCGGCATATATACGATGGTTTGAACGACCTTCTTGAAGTACATCTTCCTGATTTCATTCAGAAGAAGAGCAAATATAAAAGGAACCACCAAATTCGCAACCATCTTGAGGCCTGCAATGATGACCGTATTCCAGATCACCTGCACATTCTCCGGTATGCTGAACAGAAACTCAAAATGATCAAAGCCTACCCATGCTGATCCTGTCATCCCTAGTGCCGGTTTATAATTTTGAAACGCCATAATAAGACCCGCCATCGGAATGTAAGAAAAGATAAACGTAAGAATAAGCGCGGGCAGCAGCATAATATCGAGACTGATCGTTTTCTTCCACTTCGATCTTCTGCGGACCGGGGCTTCCGGCTTGCCACGGCTGCTGACGCTCTCCTTGTTCAATGGAACCGTTTGTTTCATGCACATGCTCCCCTTCTGGTGTCATCCGTTGTTGATTCTCTATGTATCTATGTTACCGCCCTGATGATTTCAGATATACGATAAATCGAAAGCATGGATAACAAAATATTGATTAGCAGCAACAGCAAGAAATCATCATGTTACGATTCGTTGGCTCACTCAGGACTTTAAAATATAATGAAAAAACATTCTATATAACCCTCTATATGTTTTTACTGTGATATTGCTTACTATAGAATTATCTGATCCTCCAGCTGTACAAAGCTGTACAAAATCCGAAGCTGAGAAAGGGATTGCGGGTTCCTATATTAGGGCTCCGCAATCCCCGCTCAGTACTAGATCACAAATCTGCCAGCGTTAATAGCCATTCGAGCGTCATCCGCCGCCGTATTCATGGTTACCTTGAAGGAGTCATGCCGCCGCTCAGCCGGATGTTATCCAGGAACAAATCCCCTGCCTCGCTGTACACGGTATCTCCCACCGTTATCTGGCCCAGGTTGAATTCAAGCTTGGCGTTCAATTCGGTCGGATTATTCATGACAAAGGAGAACTGATACGACTTTTTCTCCGATGTCAGCCACAAGGTCGGCTTGCCGCCGGCCAGAAAGTCTGTATAGGCATAGTTGTTGCTGGAATCAATATGTCCTACACCGAGCTGGATAGGCCGGTCTACAGTGGAGTAGGCGTCAAAGGTGACCGTGTAGGTTACGCCCTGCACCAGCGTGAGTCCATCCTGGTAGACCTGCTGGTTCCAGGCGTCCGGCGTCAAGGATGGAAGATGAACCTTCATCTCTCCATTCACGCTGGATATGGATAACTGGTCCTCCTGGTACGTGCGCCATTCGCCGACATTCTCGTCAAAGGTGCCGTTGCGGACAACGTTGCGGGTCGTACCGCTTAGATCAGAGGGCGCCAAGAGCATATAATCCACATTTACATGAGGCGCATACAGCTGCAGGGTGTGGGTTCCTTCCTCCAGGGTAATCATCTGGTCCACCAGTACGAATCTGCCCCAATCCCCTGTATTCGCGACATCCAGCGTATAGACCGCATCCGCTTCAGACTCCGCCATTTCGCCTGCCGGGAAGGTATGCTCAAGCACACTTCCCCGCTTCATCAGCAGCTTCAACGAGCCGCCCGTCTCATAGCCGGAGGCCACATAATAAGAAACTTTGTATTCTCCAGCCTGTTTCACATCGACGATATACTGCATCCAATCGCCTGGATCAATCCAGCCTACGCTGAGTCCGTCCTCTCCCTTCTGGACCCCTCTCATATCTGAATAATTCTCCGCTTCTATGCGGCTAAATCCGTCTATAATTACTGGCGGTGCCATTTCCTTAAGCATGACATTATCCAGCTCAAGGAGGCCCGGCAGCGCACCCAGCTTGAACACCAGCTTGCCTGCGGATTCCTTCACACCCATGTTAATAATCATCGTATAGCTTTCCTTGGCCGTACCTACTGTGAAGGATTGTTCGCCATATAGACCAGGTTCCGATTCGTTTCCAATGGCTGCTTGGATCACGGAGCCTTCCGCCGCTGCCTTGGCTTCAAAAGACAAGACATACATTTGGTTTTCCTTTAAGCCCAGCTGGTTCTGGCTCAGCAGAAGCGAATCAGCTGGGCCTGGAGCGGCAGGCTTAACGTACAGCTTGCGTTCTTCAATCGCACTGCCTACCTGCGCATAGGCTTCAGCTGCCGCCGGGCCGTCCAGGGACCAGAAGGCCAGACGATTCTTGCCCTGATCGAATGTACCGTTATAAATCAAACTGCCACCGGGGAGGGCCTCCCGGGTAAGACTTGGATCCGGATCGGCAATCTTATGCAGCCTGACCTCATCAATCCACACAGGCAGTACGCCGGCTTTACCCATATTGAATTCCAGCCTTGCGTCCGGATCCGGATCGGATGCCATCACGAAATCAAAGGTGTACGTTTGTCTCTGCGCCGAAAGCGATAAGGTCTGGTCGTTCATGTAGCGTGCATAGTTGCGGTTCGGACCGCTGATTGCTGCTGTCATGCTCCGGTCTGCCGATGACCACGCGTCGAAGGACAGCCGGTACTCTGCACCCTTAATCAGGGGAATATCCGTCTGCACCAGCTGAACGGCATATTCTACGTCCCCTTCCTGCTCGATGCTTGTCAGTACAGCACCTTGATCTAACGCAACCGATCCTCTGCCTCCGAACAGGTCCTCCGGAGGGCCAAAGGGCTGGAAGATCCAGTTATTAAGGCCATCTTCAAAACTTCCGTTGACGATATAGCTGCCATCTGCCCCCGGCTCCCTAATAACAACAGAGTGGGAAGCCGGCTCGACAGGCTGCCGGTACTGACTCATCTCACGCTCATAGACCCGTACATAATCCACAAGCATTTGCTGGGGGAATACGGTTGAAGAATCCGGACTTCCCGGCCAGTTGCCGCCTACCGCGAGATTTAACTGCATGAAGAAATCGCGGTCAAAAGGCGCCGGGTAGGTATATTTCTCCGCCTCATTCACGTTCTGGCTGAACCAGTCATTCTGCTTGGCGTAGAGAATGCCATCGACATAGAAACGGAATTCACCCGGTTCCCACTCCACACTGAAGGTATGATAGCTATCCGAAAAGCTGCTTCCATCAGGAAGCGTATAGCTGCCTTGGACCTCATCATGAGGCACGCCGTAATGCAGGGTGCCGTAAATTTTATTCGGTTCATGGCCCAAGAGCTCCATGATGTCGATTTCACCGCTAGCCGGCCATCCCGAATACAAATTCTGATCAGTCGGCATCATCCAGATTGCCGGCCAGATCCCTTTGCCTTCCGGCATCTTGGCGCGCACCTCGAATTTGCCGTACGTCCAGTCGCCTTTGCCTTCCGTCGTCAGCTTGGCCGACGTATAATCGTTGCCTTGATAAGCTTCCTTATGCGCTTCAATGACCAGCTTTCCGTCCTCAATACGGGCATTCTCACGCCGGTTCGTGTAGTTTTGCAGTTCATTGTTGCCATAACCGCCGCCACCCTGGATATAATTCCACTTGGTCCCGTCGATTTCTGAACTCTCGAACTCATCGTTCCAGACCATGCTCCAGGTCTCAGGCTTCACATCCGCCTCCGTCAAGATGATCTGCCGGAAATGGACAACCCTTTTGCTGGCATCCACTTCATACACGCCCAGATATTTATTGACCGAGGCATCTACTCCTGAGATATCGTCTCCCGGCTGGTAAGGATGGATAAGCAAGCTGTCCTTGGGGAGCGAGTCACCAGCCTTCGGCGTTTCAATCGCATGGTGAGCTACAAGCACAGCCAGCGTATGTCCGTCTGGAACGGAAGCCGATACCTGCGCCGTACCCGGTATATCCCCCACGGATACGACAGGCGACCACTCAGCTGAGGGTTCCCCACCGCCATTGCCGCCCCCCGGTTCACCGTTGTTACCGCCCGGAGTACCGTTGTTACCGCCCGAAGTACCATTGTCACCTCCTGGGCTGCCATTGCTGCCGCCTGGGGCACCGTTGTTACCGCCAGGGCTGCCACCGCTACCAGCAGATGGACTGCTGCTTTCGCCGGCTGTCCTGCCAGGCTCCGTACTCGCACCGGCATTCGCAGGCTTCAGCGATTCGGACGACCACACCATCTTCTGGCCCTTGGCAAGGACAACTCCGTTGACCTTAATTCCGTCCGTCTCTGCCTGCAGACTGGCAATCTCGCCCTTGCCGCTGATGACAGTCCCGCTGGAGCCTGCATGCAGCACCAGAGAATGGATTACCGTCCCCTCCGACAGCTCTGCGATCATCGGTCCCTTCAGCGCCAACTGTCCAATTACCGTTTTCCCGCCCAGCACTGCACGAATCGGGTGTTCCGGATGCGCGAGAACCGTATCCCCGAGTGTCGAACTAGTGATATGCACACTATGTTCTCCGCCGCCGTTGATATAGGTCTTCCCTGACACGGCACTATTCTCCATGCTTACATCCCCCGTTCCAATGCCCGGGGCCAGGTATAGATTGCCTGTTATCTGCTTATTCTTAAGGATGACGCCATCTTTGTTAACTACGGCGTGATCCAGCGTCTCGCTTTCATCGTAGGTGCCAGCCTTGCTGTACAAGGTTCCCGCGAGCCTGTCCAGAAGCACAACCGCTTCTCCTCTTGTCAATGGCTGCTTCGGACGAAGGGTGCCATCCGGATACCCCTGCATCACACCGGATGTAATCATAGCTTTCAGTGCAGGCGCGGAATAGGAACCTATTGAAGCCGCATCCTCAAAACTCTCAAGCACGTTCGCCTTCAATGAAGCGCTGTCATTTACAAGCTGGAAAGCCCTGCTCAGCATGACCGCCACATCTTGTCTGGAAACTGGATTCTGCGGTTTGAAAGTTCCGTCCCCGTATCCGGTTATGACACCCGCCTTAAATACTGCCTCCAGAGCCGGACCATACCATGCCTGATCTGCTGTATCCGTAAAAGCTGCGGAACCAGCCCCCCCGCCGTCGTAGCCGAATACCCGGTGCAGCATCGCCGCAAGCTCTGCCCTGGATATCAGACGGTCTGGCTGTAGGCTGCCGTTCTCATAACCCTGAACAACTCCGTATCCCGTCCATTCCCGAAGCGCTGCTTCTGCCCAATGCCCGGCTTTCGCCTCAGAAGCGCTTGCCGGCACTCCGGTTCTTACTGCGGACGCACCAGCCGCTGGTGTCAAAGAACCGCAGATCATCGTAAATATAAGCCCTGCCGCCATTATCTTCTTCAAGGATGCCCCACCTCTCTTGTCCTGTGTGACTACATTATAAAAGCGGCCCCGGTTTCGTTATATAACTACTATTTAGCTTTTGTATGAATTCCTTAACTTCTTATTTCCGGCTCAAGAACAACCTGTGCGCCAAACGACCGGCACTCCGTGCTACAATAATGAATGGGGGGATTTACATGACAAAAACGCGGCTTGCATTCTTACTCCTGTTCCTTGTAACGGCTGTGGTAATCAGCTCCTTGCTGATGAAGCAAGCTACACATTTAACCCAAGAAGTTCAGAGGTCCGCTGACGAACCCGATACGCTGACGACCGTATTCAGCCTGCGGCCTGCAATCCGCTTTCATGCTGGCGAAACCATCGAGGACAATATACATACCCGGTCTGTACGGGAACACTTGAACATTGACATTCATTATTTGTGGACCGCTCCTGACAGTACCTTCACCACCAAGCTCAAGCTGCAGCTGTTAAACAAGCGTGAAATGCCTGACATCATTCCTGTGCGGACAGATGTTGTACATGAGCTTATTGACTCGGGCCAGTTCATGGCCGTAGATGAATTGTTCGCCCAGTATGCTTCACCGGTATGGAAGAAAGCCATGAAGGAAGATCCCGCGGTATGGCAGCCCTACGAACGGGACGGCAAGCATTATGCCATTCCTATTCTTGATTATCACTACAATTCGGACCCGGTGATGTGGATTCGTGAGGATTGGCTCGAGAAGGTCGGCCTCACTCCCCCTTCGTCGCTTTCCGAGCTGGAAGCGGTGCTTGATGCGTTCACCCACCGCGACCCTGACGGCAACGGCAGGGATGACACCTACGGCATCGCCGTCAGCCTCCAGCGCGCAGTTAATACATGGATGGCGGATATCGGATGGGTATTTGGCATGTACGGCATCCTCCCCGAGCAGTGGAATCTGGTTAACGGCACGGCAGAAGGGGAGGGCAGACTGGAGTATGGCTCCATTCAGCCCGAGGCGAAGCAAGGGCTGCTCAAACTCAAGGAGTGGAAGGAGCAGGGATACTTCTCCGATGAGGCCTTGTATCAGGATGAGGAGATGGCAGCCAGAATGTTCACACAGGGAAAAGCGGGTATTGTGGTAGGGCCCGCGTGGATGAGATATCGGCCGCTGGACGATATGCTGGCCGCTAACTCAGGGGTCTCCTTCATGGCTATACCGTTACCTTCCGGCCAGTCCGGCAAATCCTATCACCGGTCCTCCCCTCCGAGAAACGGGGCCATCTTGATTAACAAGAACATCCAAGATCCGGAGCCCTTCTTCCGCTATATTAATTACCTGTATGAGTCTGGCAGCGTACAAGCGGGGCCTCTCAACAGCCTAATACCGGGAGAACCTGTAGACGTTTCCGATTATACGCTGATCTATGACGGGGCACGGGTTCCTTCTGACTGGACACAGATCGTATCGGAACCGGAAAAATCCATCCTTGCCCGTCAGGCCGGCAGCCGGCTGCTGAATGAATTTCAAGGGCCGCCTACCACGACCATGCGGGAAAAATGGGGGCAGCTCCAGCAAACGGAGCGCGAGGTCTTCTTGCAAATTATATACGGGAAGCAGGACATCGCTTACTTTGACCGATTCGCGGCGCTATGGAAGGAGAACGGCGGAGACCAGATTACGGATGAGGTAAATGCGTGGTACCGCAGCAGCCAGTCATCAGCTGCGGCAGGCAGATAATAGCGCACATCAAAGCAGCAGTCCTGACCACTCAGGACTGCTGCACGTATAGGTATTTTCCCATATCTATGCTTATAACGGACCTAAAGCCATTCTACAGCTGGTCACGATATTCCTGGGGTGTCATACCGAACTCCTCCCGGAAGATCTTGCTGAAATAGGCTGCATTCTTATAGCCCAAGCTTTCGGAAATCTCGTAAATTTTAACAGCATGATCTTTCATCAGCGCCGCAGCCTTCACCATCCGCTGCTTATGAATATACTCGCTCAGCCCTTCTCCGGTTTCGGCTTTATAGAGCCGGGACAAGTACACCGGGTGAAGGTACACCGCATCAGCAGCGGTTTGCAGCGAAGCATTTCCCAGATTGCGGTCAATATAATCTCTCACCTTCATGATCAGCTTTTCCTTCGAGCTGCGCTGCTCGGCAGCGGCATTGCTCTTGATCTTCTCCAGCATATATCCGGCCCATTCGGACAGCTGCTGGACTGACCGCACCGCCCGGTCCAAAACGGCGGAACCGCCGACCAGATCGCTCAGCAGGCGGTTATGCTTGTGAGCGTAATAATAGAAGGAACCGGATACCATTGTATAGGCCTCCCGGACATGCTCCTCTGACAAATGAGGCGTCTCCCTCATCTGCCTAATAACAATCTCCAGCTTACTCTCGTACTCTGCCCACTGCTGGCTGTCCAAGAGATGGTGGAGCGTCGGAGTCTCGTATAAACGGTGAAGAGGGTGCTGCACAGCCGTTTCTTCCGGAAGATCACCAGGCAGGAAGCAGCCCGATTCATTAGCAAGCCTGCTGCGGATTTGCCCCAATATTTGGCGGTACAACTCTTGGATATCTCTGGGAAAGCAGCCCCATCTGCTTACCACCACGGATACGACCCGCTTCAGATACAAGCCGATATTCCGCTGCAGTTGGAGCGCGAGCAGATGGAACTTTTTGACCTCACTGCTGTCAGCATGCCCGCTGCCAGTCTCTTCAATGTCCGGCTTTTTCTTCGCAACAATAACCAGATACCCGTTCATATCCCGGCAGGACCATAGATGATAAGCATCCGCGAACATCTCTGAGGCAATATTCAGAATGGCATAATCCAGCAGGTGGAAATCCCGCTCATTGTATTCGGCCAGGCTCTCCTCCGTCCGGATGACCATCACACAGATGTCATCATGGAAGCCGAAGGGCAGATCATACAAGGGAAGCAGACGCTCAAGGGAATCGTTGGACACGCCAGTAATCAACAGCTCATTGAGCAGCTTGCCCCTAAGCACCGGCAGACTCTCCTTGAAGGTACTCAGCAGGCGGTTGCGGGAAATTACCTCTTCCCATTCGCTCTTAATCTGCTCCACCAGCTTGCCGATCACAGCCAGAATCTCCTCATCGGCTGCGGGCTTCAGTAAATATTCGGAAACTCCGTACTTCAGGGCCTGCTGCGCATACTCGAACTCCGCATGACCGGATAAGAGCACGCATTTCACATGACGATACTGCTGGCGGACATGCTTGATGAGCTCCAGACCAGACATCCGCGGCATATAGATATCCGCGATCAATAGGTCAACTGCATACTCTTCCAGGATGGCAAGTGCCTCTTTGGCAGAGTAAGCCTTATAAACAGTCATGATCCCAAACTGTTCCCACTCCATTGTATAAGCCAGTGTTTCAACAACTGCCGGCTCATCATCTACAATCAGCATGCTCAACATAGCTCTACGAACCCTCCTGTTGTTTCACAATGCAGCGAATGGACACCTTTAAGCCTCCAAGCGAAGAGGGCTCAAACTCCAGCCCCGAGCCGGGCTCGTAGATTCTGGTCACGCGCTGGTTAATATTCCACAGTCCATAGCCTGTATCACTGGACAGAGGCTGGTTGACCCGAAGCCGCAGCTCGTCCAGCCCTTCGTCATGCTGGAAACCTTCTCCGGAGTTATCCACGCTGATCAGGAAACCGCCTGGAATGTTCTCTCCTCTAATTACAATCCTTCCGCCTTCTTCACTCTTCTCAATGCCATGTATGATTGCGTTTTCCACAAGCGGCTGGATCAGTAATCTCGGAATTTGCTGGTCCATTAAAGATTCTTCTATATCCACCTCATACGTCATCCGGGCTGAGCGCATGGTCTGGATGTTTAAATAGCTCCTCAACAGCTTTACTTCTTCCCTGACGGTAGCCATAGGATTCTCGATACGAGTAATATACCGGTAATATTCACCCAGGTTAACGGACATGGCAATCACTTCATCTTCTCCGCCAAGCTTGGCCATGTTCTTGATATAGTACAGGCAGTTGTAGAGAAAATGCGGGTTGATCTGAGATTGCAGCTGCTTCAGCTCCGCTTCCTTCGCCCTGAGCTTCTCCTCATAGATCTTCTCAATCAGTTCTTGCAGACGTTCCGCCATGCTGTTGAAGCCCGAGTATACATGTTCGAACTCATCCTTTCGCCTGGTTACTAACCGGGATGAGTACTTGCCTGATCGAATATCTCTCAGCTTCACGATAAGCTCATTAATCGGATACTGGACCTGCCGGTAAATAAGCGCGGATATGACCAGCCCGAGGATCAGCATGGCGGCAATTCCCAGGACAAAAAACTGCCTGCTCTCCTTTACCGGCAGGACAACTTCATCCAGCGGTATGAGGTCCACAATAACCCAGCCCAGATTTGCAACCGGCGAAGTATTAACGAGCACCCGCTGCCCGGACAGCTCAAGGATTTCGCTGCTTGGCTTGTATAGGGGCTCCCTGTCCGGCGCTTGAAGCCAGGAGTTAAACAAGGGGACAGCTTCCCCAATGACCCCGTTATCCGGATGGAGCAGCATGGTGTGCCGGAGACTATCCTGCTGGAATTTGGTCAACATTCCCTTGATATTGGCAGCAGAGAACTGCGCCCTGATCGTATAGCCCTGTCCTGACCGGACCATTGTGAAGGCGCCTCCCCCATCCTTCCCACTGGCCTCGTAGCTCCATAAGCCCTCTCCCTTGCCCGCCGCATACTCTTCCTGCTGTTCGTCGTATACAATGTCAGAGCGGGTAGAAATGACCTCCTTCTGTTTATTCACATAAACGGAGATATCCAGCGGCCAGTTCGACGAAGCGCTCTGCAGCTTGATTTTCTCCAGTATGCTCAGCTTAAGCTTGTTGCGGTCAAATAAATCCTCTGGCAGCGTTGAATTGACGTACTGCTTCATGGCCGGGTCCTCCTCCAGCTCCAGCACGGCGGCAGCCAGCTGGTCTACCTGATTTTCGAGCTGGGAGAGGAAGAAATGAAGCTGGTCCTGATAAGAAGCCTGCACGTCCTTTTCGATAACCCGGACACTAACCCTGTAGGAATTTGAATTAAGCAGGAAAACGATGCCCAGCAGAATAAACAGCACGAAAGAAAATTTAATGGATAATGTGATCTTGGGTCTCCACTTCATTGGCTTCAGCTCCGTATTTATTGCCTTGGGTCATTATACACGCGGGAACCGGTTCCCGAGAAGCAAAAAAAGCCGCTGAGCGTGACCTCAGTCCGGCTTTTTCTTACGTGTGGCTATTATCTGCTGGTATATCTTACCCAATCATAGTAAGCGTACAGCGGGTTGGCACCGTTGTAGGACCCAAGCCAGCTGTCCACCCCAGTCCCATTCCACAGGTTCATCATAATCTTGCCGGGATTCTTCGGGATGTTGGTGGTTGCCGTGTGTCTGGCCACACCGTCCACATACCATGTGATGCGGTTTGGCTGCCAGTCAAAGGCATAAGTGTGATAATCCCGGGAGGCGTCAAATCCAAGATCGATGATTTTCTCATTGCCTCCGACACCGTTGGTATAGTAGTTAAATTGAACCTTTGTCGTATCCTTGCCCAGGAACTCAATGTCAATTTCATCCCAAGGCGTACCGTCAGTTGGTCCCGTGTAGGTGAAGAATGACGATACAATACCTGGATTCTTGGCCGGCATCATTCTGACCTCATACAGACCGTAGCCTGTCTTGGCCTTACTCCGCAGCTCGCCGCAATCGAATTTGTTATACGACGAGCTCGTAAGCGCCAGCCTCATCTTCCCGTCGCTTGTATTCGTTACGTTGTTGGACCGCCAGGTACAGTTAAACATATTCCCGTTAGAATAACCGTTGGCCTTCTCCCACAAATCCGAATTATAATAGTTGAAAGGCTCCCATATCCCAGTTGCGCCCAGTGCGCTGCCGGTAATAAGAACGGCTGAGAGCAAAACGGTAATACAGAGTGTGAAAATCGATTTCTTCTTCATCATCCACCTCCAAATAAGTTGGACATTCTGGTAAACGCTTGCAATCTCCTTTCTTTCTAGATTCATACAGCTCATTTCTCATTTATTGTATCTCCGCGATGAAAGCGCTTCAATAATGAGGTTTTAACTTCTCTACCTTTTTTTAAACTTCTGATTGTGCGGATATTGCTGATTGATATGGATGGTGCCCCCTTCCTCCGTTGGAGAGAGTCGGCACCATTCCTTAGCTGGTTTATTCTTGAGTTTCAAAACGAAGCTTGCTGAGCTTGAACGCTCCTGAACTGTATTGCACCCCAGCCTCCACTTCCCCAAAATACTGAGGCTCGGCTACGCCGTCGATGATCAAGCCAACAGCAGCGCTAAGTGAAAGCTCTTCACCCTTGGGACGGAAATACACAATCGCTCCAAACCCGATCTGCTCCTGGATATTCATTTCTCCAAAAGTCTCCGCGAATGTCTTCAGACTGACTTCGTAAGGCTCGCCATCGACCGTTATTCGGCCGAACAGCTCATCATCCCTGACGAATGTCTCAAATTGGAGCACACTCCGAAGCTGTGCCAGGTAATCTTCTTCCTGAAAGAGGTGGTCAATAAAGGGCTTGTCCGCCTCCCCTTCCGCATCCGCATATTCCACGATATGCAGTTCATCGATCGCCAGTCCCGTCCCTGAACCGACTTGCATAACCGCGGCCAGCTCTTCAGTACCATCCCTGTCATAGTCATGCATGTGAAGAATAGGCATGACCATTCTCGGGTTGCTGTACATCCAGTCCATCTCCTGCTGCTTATTCCCGATCTGCAGGAGGGCCGTATTCTCGGCTGCCGGGTACAGATATACGTCCTTCTCCGGCAGTGAGACGATCGGACTGTTACCATCTGACTCCCCTGCCCCTCCACTTGAAGCATGGGATGAATTTATCATATCACCCGTATTTCCAGCGTTATGATTCTCGTCCGGCCTGGCTGGTGCTGGTTGATTCGTCTCTGTCTCCTGAACTGTTGTAGTCATTCTGACGGTCCCGCCATAATCACCACAGGCTGTCAGCATGACCGACGAAGCCAGTATCAGAACCGCCAAGCGGCCTTTTTTGCAATTAAGCATAGGGATCCTCTCCTTGCCTCTATAGTCATACGCAAGTCTGATTGCGGGCGGCTTCACTTTTCATATATCGCGTTGCGTATTGCGAATCACCAGATTCTTCAGGGCTACTTGCCCGCTCTGATAGTCCATGTTGCCGCAGTCCAACAGGACTTCTACATAATAGGTCGGCGAAGAAACAAAACGGATCATCTGATTGTCCAGCCGGACGATGAAACTTCCCTCCTGTTCTTCGCAGTCCCTAAACAATGCATGGAGCAAATTAAGGTCTGACTGTGTCAGCTGGCCGTAGATAACAACCTCCGAAATGCCATGAATGTTATTCTCCTTGCTGTTTGGGACCATATATTGTTCCATGAATGACCTTGCTTTCTCATCATTCATCTGCTGCAAGAAAAATTGAAACGGCACACCTTTCAATCCGGGCAAAAAAGCATTACGCCAAGGCATCGTTCTCGTAAGGAGATTAAAAAACCAGCGGAACCTGAGCGGCTCCGGGTTTGTAATATCAACTCCTCTGTCTTTAAGCTCCCTGTAAACGGCTTCGATATCGTCGACCTCAAGAGCAAAACCGATCAGTCCTCTATGGCCTTGCACATATTGTTCGGTCCAGTTCTCTACCCAACCTCCCCCATCCCGCCTTTTGATCCGTACAAACTCAAAATACTCCTTGCCGATCCACACGTTAGATACTTTAAAGCCTCTCGTCCCCTTGCCCCACTTGGGGTTGTACGGAAGTCCCATTGCGTGAAACCTCTCCGTCTCACTCTTGCTCTCTTGTATTTCACGGTCGACATTTACAACCAAATGATCGATTTTCACCCCAGCACCTCATTCTGAATTCAAATTATCCAGCACAACACTCAGCCACTGCCGTGCAATCAGCTCGTGACCGGCCGCAGTCGGGTGAACGCCGTCCCACAGCCAATAGTCCGCAGGCGCCCGGCGGCATGCCTCATCGAACAGCTCCTGGAACGGCACAAACAAACAGCCGTACCTGCCGGCAAGCTCCCTGACTTCATCCTGGTACTGCTTTATCCGGCTCTCCCACTTCGGCCAGTTCTCAACGAGAGTTCCTGCCTTCAATATGAAAGGCTCGCACAATACAATCCGTGTATCTGGAAGGACCTCTCTCGTCTCTTCGAGGATATGGCTGTAGGCTCTTCCGAAACGATCCGTCGCTCCCCGCGGGTCTCCATGTGCCCACGCCCAGGCATCATTGACGCCAACTAGAATACTTAAAATATCCGGACCCACGCTGATTGCATCTTCGTTCCATCTGGCATACAAATCCGATACGCGGTCTCCGCTGATCCCGCGGTTCACAACCTGCGGGCTTCCACCGCCAAGCTCAAGGCCAAGCCTCCCCGCAATCATGAAGACATATCCGTGGCCCAAAATATGATTGGGATCGTCTGTTCTGCCTCGCGCCCCGTCCGTAATCGAATCTCCTATGAATAAAATCGTCTTTGAATCCGGCATGCTTCTCCCCCGTTTGCACGATAATTACACTCATTTACAACCTCAGCCACTGCTGCGTGCTTGAAGCCTGTCCAGCTTCACCCAACTTCGACGCTTCCCTGCCATTTCCTGCTTTGCCCAGCGGCAGATGCCCGTTCAACCGCGCGAGCAGTCCTGGAGCAGAACGGGTAACGGGCACAGCCGATATCTGATCAGTACGCAAAATAAAAGGAACGGCCGCTCCAGACTTGTCCTGGACCGGCCGTTATGGCAAATGTGATAGGCTGCATACTTCGATTACCCTCTAACCAGCTTTGCCCGCAGCTTGTTCGACACAAATTCGATGATTAGAATCAGCACGACCAAGCCAATTAGAATCGAGCCGACTTCGTCCCATTTGTAGCTCCGCATGGCGAAGATCAGCGGCGCACCGATACCGCCGGCACCAACGAGACCCAGAATGGATGCCTCGCGCATGTTCATATCGAAGCGGTATATGACGACCGACATAAAGCTGGACAAGAGCTGCGGAACGATGCCGAACCGGATTTTCTCAAAGGTCGTGCAGCCAACCGATGTCATCGATTCCAGAACACGCGTATCCAATTCCTCAATGGCATCCACATACAGCTTGGCCAGCATCCCGATGGAAGTCAGTCCCACCGTCAATACGCCAGCGAACGCCCCAAGACCCGTCACCCGGATAAATAACAGGCCGTATACAAGCGCCGGAATGGTCCGGATGATAATAAGCAGCAGCCTCGTCACCCAGGCAACCGGCCCTGGTACGATGTTAGAAGCTGCCAGGAAGGCGAGCGGAACAGCCAGAATGGCCCCAACGATTGTTCCGAGAAACGCGATTGCTATTGTCTCCACCAGCAGGTACAGCACACTCTGCTTCGATAAGTTGAACAACAGATCCGTATTCGGATGTGTCAGCCCGTACAGAATGTTCTTGGCGATGGCGAGTCCGCCCTGCTGAATATCACTGAAGTTGACCGCTGTTAACGACCACGCGAATAAGGCCGCGATGATTGTTGCTATAACCGTTACGTATAAGCGGCTCTGAGGCGCTGCTTGCAGTTGTTTTTCAATATGATTCATAGGCCTGAAGTCTCCCTTAGATAAGCTTTTTGCGGAAATGCTCGCTGACCCTCTCGATCAGATAGACCGTCACGATCAGCACCAGAATGATCATGCCGACAGCCGGGTAATCACGCCAGCCGAGTCCTTCGTTGATTACCAGGCCGATGCCGCCGGCTCCGACAAATCCCAGAATCGCGGCATATCGTACATTTCCTTCAAAGCAATAAAGGGACGTAGAAATATAGCCTGGAAGAATCTGCGGGAATATGGCGAAACGAAACGCCTGAATTCTCGTCATGCCAACCGATTCCATCGCTTCAAAGGCGCCAATATCCACATTCTCGATCTGCTCATACAGCAGCTTGCCCACGTAGGAAATGGTGAACAGCATAATCGCAATCGTACCCGCCATGGGCCCAAGGCCGAATACGTAGGTTGCAATCAGCGCAGTAACCAGCGTCGGCAGTGTCCGCAGCAGACTCAGCAGCGTCTTGCTCACAACAACCACCAGCTTCGATTGTATGATATTGGACGCAGCCGCTACTGCAGCAGGCAGGGCCAGCAGCGCCCCAATCATGGAACCGAGCAGCGACATCTTGATCGTGTCCAGCAGAGGTCCCCATATCCTGGGCAAGTACGCCCAGTTGGGCGGGATCATCTGCCCGATAATGGTGAAGAATTCATCCATTCTCGTAACAAGTGTATGAAGGCTGAATCCCGTGAATCTCACCGACAGAGCCGTGCAAACCGCCAATATCAGGATGATAAGCGGCATGCGAGAGCGCCTCTGGAGCACGACTTTCCCATTCGGAAGTGTGATTGCCTTGGGCGTAAAGATCTTGTCATACATAGGCTGCCTGCTCCTCTATCGCCGCTTTCTCCGCTTCCCACTTGCCGCCGTAGATATTTTGAAGAATACCCTGTGTCACCTTGGAGGATGGTCCGTCGAACACAACCTCGCCCTTGCGGATGCCGATGATGCGGTCCGCATATTCAAGCGCAATCTCCACATGGTGAATATTCATAATGACAGAGATATTCATTTCCTTGTTGATCTTCTTGAAGTCGTCCATAACAATGCGCGAGGTTACGGGGTCCAGGGAAGCGATCGGCTCGTCCGCAAGAATGATATCCGGGCTTTGCGCGAGCGTACGCGCCAGCGCTACCCGCTGCTGCTGCCCGCCGGAGAGCTGATCAACCCGCACGAATGCCTTATCCAGAATTCCTACCTTATCAAGCGCCTCAAGCGCCTTGATCTTCTGCTGCTTCGTGAAGACACCGGCCAGCTTGCGCCACATCGGCAGCTCCGGGACGAAGGAAACGAGCACATTATTGATCACGCTCGTGCGTGTCACCAGGTTGAAGGACTGGAAGATCATCCCGATTCTGCGGCGGAATTTGCGGATATCGCGGCCCTTAAGCTTGGAAACGTCGACCTTATCGACGATAATGGTCCCCTTCGTAATCCCGTGTATCCGGTTAATGCATCTGATGAGTGTCGATTTGCCGGCACCCGACAAGCCGATTACGGCGACGAATTCGCCTTGTTCAATGGTTAAGTTAATATCCTGCAGAGCGGTCGTACCGTTAGCATATTTCTTATCTACACCGATGAATTCGATCATGGAAGCATTCAATCCTTTAGCGATAGATTTGGAGTCGTAAAAAATGAGGCCATCATGAAATCATGATGTCCTCATTTCGGATTCATGCAGGTTGCGCTTTAAAATTACTGCATGCTGCGGAGCAGCTTCTGTGCTTCACGCTCTCCGTCATAATCGGAAGGCTGAGCGACCTTGTATCCTTCATGCGTGTAGATGGCGATAACTCCCTTGCCTTCTTCCGTCTCTGCAATTGCCATGAAAGCTTCCTGGAGCGCCTTCTTCAGATCATCCGTCATGATCGGGGAGTTCTTGCTCACACTGATCGTATCGTTATAGATTGGATCCGTAACACCAATTACGTTCGTCTGATCCCAAATTGAACCTGTACCGTTGTACTCGCTTGTCCACTTCTCTTCATTGTCACGGCGCGCATCCGCATATACGGCAATGACATCAAAATGACCTGTTGCAAGCCGCCCGAAGGAGCTGCCATAGGAATCGGATGGCGTAACCTTGGCGAGATCGGTCAGCTTCTTGTTATACTTCTCCTGCAGCCACAGTGTCGGGTAGATGTAGCCGGCAGACGAGGAAGTGGACATGACGCCCCAGCTCGCGCTGTTCAGATCTTCCCAAGTCAGCTCTTCACCATTGTTTACTTTAGCTGCAAGCTCTTGCCCCTTCTCAGAAGGACCAGCCAAGATCAGGGAACGGTAGTACGATGCCTGCTCATCCTCAAGGCCCTTAGTCGGCTTGTTGTCGTTCCACTCTTTCGGGTTATCCGAATCGATGGAGAGCGCCTTGCGTGTTGCTGTCAAGATAACCTCTGCTCCGTCGTCATATAACGTATACGTTCCGCCCGGAATGAGGCCGATGTCAGTCGTACCAGCGCTAAGCGCTTCTCCAACTGCTTCATAATTTGTACCTACGTCAATCTGTACTTCGCCTACTGTATAGCCCTGCGTTGCCAGCTGATTCTTCAGCAGCTCCTTCAGCGGTTCGGTTGTCGTAATAATCTCGTCCGGGTCTTTGGAAGGAACGAAGCTGACCTTCAGTGTATCGATTGACTTGCTGGCATCTTCCTCAGGTGTATTGGCCGGTGTGTTCGTTTCAGCCGGAGTTTGCGAATTGTTAGCAGGAGCTGGCGTATTGGTACCGTTGTTGCCGCCGCAGCCTGCCAGCATTCCGAATGTAAGCACAGAAGCTAAGAGCAGCATAAATTTGTTTTTCACTTGGAGACCTCCACCTAATTTTGTTAAAAGCTGATGACTATTGAATACTCTAGCAGTATAAGCCTGTTTTATTATCCATTCATCATAGGGATGTAAAGGTCGTGTTAAATCTTGCAGAGTTCTGTCGACAGACAGCTTCGATGTGATAGTATAATTGAAATCTTAGTAACCTTGCAGGGAGAGAGAACGATGACAATTCAAACCTATGAAGTGGTTCTGCTGGAGACAAGCGATCTTCACGGCTTTGTACGCCCGCGAAGCTACGCTACCCCGGAGGAAGTCGGGCACGGACTGGCGCGCATCGCCAGCATGGTGAGAGAGATACGGAGGGCGCAGCCGAATACGCTGCTGATCGACAATGGGGACTGCCTGCAGGGCACCCCGCTGACGTATTACCATGCCAAGGTGAACAGCGAACCGGCGAATCCCGTTATTTCCTGTATGAATGAGCTTCGCTATGATGCAGCCGTTCTCGGTAACCATGAGTTTAATTATGGTCTGCCTTATCTGCGGAGCGCCGTAGAGGCATCTGCCTTCCCATGGCTGTCAGCGAACACGATCAATACTGCGACCGGCGAGCCGCTGTTCGGGAAACCATACTTGGTGAGAGAATTGGAAAATGGCCTGCGGATTGGCTTACTGGGTCTTACCACCTCGTATATCCCTAACTGGGAGCAGCCTCAGCATATTGCGGGAATCCGGTTCGATGATCCGGTAGAATCCGCGCGCAGATGGGTTGATATATTGCGAAATGAAGAACATGCCGATGTTGTCGTCGTATCCTATCACGGCGGCTTCGAGCGCGACCCGATGACGGGCGCACCTACAGAGCCGCTCACCGGAGAGAATGTCGGGTACGCAATCTGTGAGCAGGTCGACGGCATCGACGTGCTGCTGACAGGCCATCAGCACCGCGCTATTGCAGACTGCAGCATCAACGGCGTCTGTGTTGTGCAGCCTGCCAATGAAGGCCGGTTTCTGGGCAAGGTTACACTGCAGCTTGAGGAGAGCGGGAGTGGCTGGACGGTGACGGATAAGCGGTCCGAGCTGATTGCTGCAGCAGACTATCACCCGGATGAAGCGGTTGAGCAGCTCGCTAGCGGGGTTGAAGCGATGACGCAGACCTGGCTGGACCTGCCGATCGGGCATGTGGAGGGCGACATGACGATAGCATCGCATGCTGATGTCCGCCTGCGGGAGCATCCGCTGATTGAATTCATTAACCGGGTGCAGATGGAGATTTCGGGAGCGGATATTTCCAATACGGCTCTATTCGATAACCTGTCCCCAGGCTTTGGAGAGCGCATCACGATGCGGGACATCGTAACGAATTATATCTATCCGAATACCTTGAAGGTGATCCGCATCTCGGGAGCCGACATCCGGCAGGCCTTGGAGAAGTCGGCGGAATACTTCGAGCTTAACGACCAAGGTGAGATCGCCGTCAGCCCCGCATACTTGGCGCCCAAGCCGCAGCATTACAACTATGATATGTGGGAAGGCATCGAGTACGTATTAGACATCACAAGGCCCGCCGGTCAGCGTGTGACCAAGCTTGAGCGGGATGGGCAGACGCTTGCTGAAGATGGCATGTTCGATGTGGTGATGAACAACTACCGCGCAGCCGGCGGCGGCAATTTCACCATGTTCCAGAACAAGCCGGTCGTTAAGGACATTCCGATCGATATGGTCGAGCTCCTCGCCGACTACATCCGGGCCCGCGGCCGCATCACGGCCTCCGTGAATGGGAACTGGCGTGTGGTGGGCGGATTCGGGTAGGCGACTGAAAAGAAAAGCAGGATTATATTTCTCTCTGAATATTTAGAGTTGAAATGTAATAGTAAAAACCCGACCTTTCGGTCGGGTTTTTACTATTAGTACCCAATCATGTTAACCCAAAAGTCCTTATATAATTTATACGTCGTTGTTCTTTATAAGTTGATTTTCATGGCTATCCAATGTCCTAGGTTTAGGAAGCAGTGAGATAAAATGAGCCAGTGAAATAATAGTCATGAATAGACCAATAATGGACTGAATTACTATTACAATCATTGCTGGGCTACCTTTTACATTGAAGTTGGGAGGACCAAATGTTGTCATAGTCACAAAGCTGATATAAAAAGCCTGTAGTAAATTTCCACTACTGTTTATTACATCGAATCGATCCATTAAGAATATATAGGACGAAGTAAACCATAATATAATTTCGAAGAAATTATGTATTAAACAGATTACGGATCTTCTATAGCTTCTTACATTTGAATCGGAACGATAGCCATGAATAAAAACCACGCTTGTTTGGTATACAAAGATTTCAAACACCCGGAGTAAGCCGTAGAACAGTAATGCATATTTAACACAAGATACATCACTAAAAAAAGAAACAAATACCGCTAGAAAGGAAAGTATAGTGTGCCCAATCACCCACGAGTCAACAAATGCGAATTTCTTCTGTCTACTCCAATCTTTTATCAGATACCGCATAATAAGATCAAATAAGGAGATGCGTCCTAAAAATTTCAAGACAGCTTCCCAGACAAGAACAATAAGACTTGGCTGTTCTATTTCATTATTAACGCTCATAAAAAATCTCCTCTGTAATAAGCTCTGTGTTAATTTTCTCTTATGATAGGATACAAGGCGACAATGAAATAGTACCATCTTTCGCCGTCGTGTTAGCTCTACCTGAATTATCATTCTGAGATGGTGAATCTCCATAACCTCAATTACTCCCTCAAGTCGTGGAAATCAGAAACCCGACCAAAGCGGCCGGGTCACTATATGATATTAATGTACTTGCACCGTCGTAAGACAAACCATAAACGACTGGTATATTTAATTAGTTGACTGTTGTAAGATTTAATACCTTCAGTAATTGATGAAGGAGCAGAGCACTCTCTTGACGCTGTGTATGCTTGCCCGTCTTAAAATGGAATGGGCCGTCTGCCGGCAGAATTCCCTTTTCCAATGCAGCAGTGTAATATGGTTTTGCCCAACCTGGCAGACCTTCGGGGAACTCTGTGGAATTGTTCTTCACCTGATCTGCGGCACTCTCGCCGTACTTCAGAGCATTTACTAGCATAACAACCATCTCTTGATGCGTAATCTCTTGATTAGGTCGGAAAGTACCATCCGTATATCCATTAATGAGACCAGCGTCTACCGCCGCGTTCACCTGTGCAGCATACCAAGCTCCATTCTTAACATCCTTAAAGCTTTTGGAAGCCTGCAGCTTGGGCAATATACCTAAAGAACGGTTCAGCATGGCGGCAAATTCTGCTCTCGTAACAACAGTTTCCGGCTTAAAGCTTCCGTCGGGATAACCGGAGATAACCATCCTGTTCGCCAATGCTACTATACTGTCTTTATAAGGATTTTTAGTATCCAGATCATCGAAACTACTATTGTTTTGAACAACGGTATAGATTGAGTTCCCTTTACGCTTTAGGGTTGCCTGAAGAACTCCATCTTTCCATTCCCATGTGATCGGTACAGGAACGTAAGTCTGCGTAAGAGAATCATAGGTTAAACCTGCATATGCAGCCTTCTCATCTTCTGGAACATTGAAGTTTATTACATGATCAATGTATTGAGGCAAATCTGAAAGAATAAGGTCCTGCCCGACTCCAGTTAATTTAACCTCAAATTCGACGGGCTGTCCCAATGGAGTACTAGTAGAACCATGTAGTTGCGTATCCAGCTTGATTTTATAATCAAGAGCCGCTTGCGCAATCGTAAAAACAAACTTTTGTTTAGAAACCTTGCTCTTGGAAATGGATGGAATTAGAGACTTCACGGGCAACCGAAATTTTCCAAGAGCCGATTCCAAAATAAACTGAGTTTCCTTCGAGTTATTATGAATATCAGCTACTATGCTCGATTCGATTTGGAACTGAGTCCTAGCGGCTGCTGTCTGTTCATCGGCCTTAACTACTATTACCGGGTGTTTGGCAAAACCGGGATCTTTAATTGCATGTGAAACAAATGCAGATGTCACTTCCGTCAGAGACGTTTGGAGACCATCTTTGCTTTCAACAATGTTTGTCACTAATTTTGTATCTCCCGAATCACCGTTACCTGTAGAGCCGGTGCTATTATTCCCTGAAGGGCCAATGAAGATCGGACCGCTAATAATTCCACCGCTGCCACTACCGCCACCGGTTCCGCCGCCGCTGCCACTACCGCCACCGATTCCGCCGCCGCTGCCACTGCCGCCACCGCCAATAGGACCGAAAGTGTCGTCCGTAATAGACGGCACAACAACTAACGTACCTTTACTTTCCCCTCTACTTATAGATTGTCGGGTTACAAGAAGCTTTTCTCCGGGATTCCCAAGGTTCCAGATAGGGATCGTTATTGAACTTTGGTTCAATCCAACATTCCCAATCCCTAGCAGAGCGGTTTGCGCTTCGTTGTAGACCCGAACAATATCCCCGGCTGATAGACCGTTCACAACGATTCTATCCGATTGGATAAAATATTTGTATACAGTAATGGATGATACCGGGATAGCCTGTGTCCGTTTATCTTCTAATAGTGCTCCAATAAAGAAAGGCGGTATGAACTCATCGTTTTCTATGAATAGACCGAGCCCCAAAGCTTCTACGGGCACATCCTTCTCCGGAATCGTAAGGGAATACGCTATTTTTCCACCCTCTACAGTGGCTATCTCTGCCCCTACTGGTCCATCTTCATCTACAAAATACAGACGATAGCGAGTACTAGGAATTTCTGACGCTCCCGGCTTCCATGTCACCGTACCGGAAAATTTATTTATATCCGGATTCGTATCCGTCACTGTCAGATCAACAGGCAGATAAGTCGGCGCATCATATATCGCCACTGAAGTATGGATTTCTAATGTACGTGTGGCTCCATATTCGCCACGGATAACTGGATATAATCCAATACTCACCGCTCCCTCGGGAAGAGTTGAAGGTACGATATCGTAAACAAGTAGCTGATCAGTGGATAACTCATTCTTATACATTCCGATTTGCTGAAGCTTATTGCCGTTACGATCGAGGAAATAGGCCATATAACTCACGACTTCGTTTCCTCCGGTTGGCAGTTGAACAACTAGAGACCCCTCAAGTCTGCCCAAGGTTAAATCTTCATCTACAAAAACAGCATCATATGGCAAAAGATTCTGCTCCATCACTGTCTGCATGTTTTCAATGCTATCAAATTTATATAAACGTTTATCCGTTGAGACGTAAACGGTATGATCCACCTCTATATAAGCATTACGGATATACATGAACAGGTCATTGATTTTGTTGAAACTGTCCCTATCGAATACGGCTGAATTACTAAACACGTAATTTCCCCGTGCATATATTATATTGTCCGGATAGGTTCCATACAGAGTAGAAGTCCGGTCTGCATCCAGCCTGAGATTTCCGAAATATAAATCATTATTATCAATAAACATATTATTGAGATACCTGGGCTCTACCTTAGTCTTCTCAATTAATCGAAGATCTTCACTGCTGTATTTATAGAGGTTATAGTAATCGCCACCATACAGAATTTCTCGATCAGGATCCACTGTGTAATTACGGAGGTAATTTATACCTGTGCTTTTTTCATTATAGACAGCATCCGTGACAGAGGTGTAGACTGCGGATGTTACGCTTATACCGCTGGCACTCGTTCCACCATTGTACAGTATTCGATCATTGTTAGTGGGGTAGACATGTGTCGGATATTGCTTTGTAACAATTCTGGAAGCCGTTGCTACCACTGGAATGCCATCTTCCATATCCATAACTTGAATGCGATTCGCACCGTTAAAAATGATATAAACCTTGTTGTTAACGATCTGAATATCACTTGGGCTAGGACCGATATGCATCTTACGGACTGTACTCAAGTCGTCCTTGCGAATAACAACGAGTTGGTTCGTACTTGCCACAAGAGCATAAATATAAGGGGAGTTATCCGTGGTAGTCCAATCCGTAAACGCCTGGTCACTTTTAATAGAATAAGCATCCGTCGTGAAGTGAGCTGTAGGACTTTGGGGAATCGTAAGCTCGTAACGCTGGATTTTATCTGAACCTGTGAACCAGTTAGCAATGCCTGCAAGATATGCACGACCACTAGAGTCGAGCAGGGCAAATCCCTTATTAGAAGGGAAGAGAACTAGCGGGGTATATGTTGCTTTATCATATACACCCTGCGTAGTAAGCACGTAGGAATCAGTTACACTCAATATTACGGACTCGAGGTAGGTGTAGTCGTTGTTCGTCCTTGTGTAGGTACCTGTGGTCTCCATCAAATTTGCTTTATTGAACTGATGTCCGCCAAAATATACGTATTGGTCATCAATGAATATGTGTTTTAGCGATTGAGCGGACCCTCCTATCTCCATATTGTCACTGATGTCTTGGCTTAGCTTCGCTCCAGTACCAGCGTCGAAAGCCATGATTCCGCCATAAGAGGACTTTTTACCTGCGTAAAGCGTGTTTGTGTCCTTATCCAAAGCCAGAGCGAAATAATCCCAGTAACTGCTATATAATAAACTACTCGTTTGAGCAGCCTTATCATATTTATAAATTTCCCCTTCCTTAGTCCCATAAAAAAGATGAGTGGAAGAAGCAGCTACCGATTCAGGTGGTGCGATCGTTGTAACCGCACCTGAAATTTCCTGTGTTGATAGATTAACTGTCCTAATCATGGTTGCTCCCGAGAGCGCAACTTGCAGATCTTGCCCGTCCCGGGCCAGATAACTCGGTCTAGAGCCTATATTCAAGGTCTTTTCAATCTTAAGATCGCTTAGTCGGATAAAATATAGACTATTTGCTACGCTGGAAATAGCATAGATATAACCCGCTTCTTCATCTAATAGCCAATCAGTCAAATCATTCGAGAGAGAGAGTTCCAAGGAAGCCGTCGCAGAAGTGTCTGCGCTTGCAGTTGGTATTGTTACCCCTATTGACTGGACCAGTAAAACCAGTATTAATAGTAAAGATAGTTTCCTCTGAGTTTGCATGAACTGATCTCCTTATACTTAATGTTTATCAACTATCTACAAGAATACTATGACCAACTAATATTTACCACACATTTTTAGGACGAATGGCCCCTTGACTCCCGCAATTTTATGTGAAATTTTACACGACGGGAATAAGTGCTGTGAAAGGCACGACACAGATAACCCGGCCTTGCCTGATCGGCTGCCGAGCTAGCCCCACAAGCCGCCCAGTCTTTCTTAGCTTTTGAAAGTAAGGTCTATAACGAATCGGATGCCCCCTTGAAAACCAAAGAGCTTATTGCTGTTACCATTGCACATTTAACAGGCTGCCCTTACTGCATTGATGTACATATTCAGAAATTCAAGTCACTCGGCGAAACTCGAACAAAATATTTGAAGCGTGTTTGTTGCAGGAGTAGTCCTCTTCCATGCAACGAATTTCTTGACCACTATCGACGACAATCAGTTGGATTATCTAGAAACTGCAGCAGACAACCCATCTAAGGGCAAGCCCGATTGTTTCTGTTAACGGGAACGACCTATTTTACCGTCAAATCGAATAGGAGGCCACTCATGAATTGAGCAGCCTCCCTCTCGCACCACCGTATGTAACGTTCGGTATACGTCGGCTCCGTTTAGAAATGTACTGCGCACTAGCAAAAACCCGACCTCACGCGGTCGGGTTTCTCATGCGGCATTGGTGGAGGCGAGGGGATTTCGTCCCCTTGTTGAAGAAAGTGCCTCACCTGCCTCTACGGCCATTCACTTGCGTTATAGATTTCTTCGAGCTCACTACCTGTTCGCCACTATATGATCGATTTCACTCTTTAGCAGCAGGTAGCGATGAACGCTTCTCGTGATGCGCACCTTGGTTAGCCCGTGCTTATCAACATAGAGCTTCATATTGTCTTTAGAGAGACCGAGCACTTCGCCTGCCTCCGTAACGGTCAGCACGATCTCATTGCTTGTCGCATTGAAGGTTTGCTTAACTTTCTGGTTCCAATCTTTAAAGCTCGGCATCATAGGCAACCTCCTGGTTCCTGTTTAAGCGGAACACTAACAGTATACCATGGATTCGTGACTTAACGTATATTATAGATATTCGACCAAGGCTTGGGCTTGCCAAGCAAGGAACTCTCTCACCCAGGCGTCTCCCGCTTATTTTCATGATTTATAGGATGAGCTCTCAGATAGCCGTAGAACAAACCTGTAATCGTTTGAATGACAAGAAATACAGGGATATTGTATTCATACCTGTAGCCCCCCTGGTATTGCGTCATCTTCATCCATTCGGAGATCCATTGCACCCCTATACCTACGACAGTCCAGCCCAATATGTAATAAATGAGCGTCTTCTTGCGGATGTTCAGCAATTCATAACCATAAATAAAGAAGTATCCAAACGGAGCAAACATCAAGTAAGTCAAAACATCAGTCAGTTCATATCGATTCGAATCATTAACCTTATAGAAATCCATCATTCCTCCGCCAATCGTAAAATCGAGCAGCGTTGCACTTGCAAACCCCCAAACCAAGCTAAGAATTAGCAAATGCGCAGGAATTCTTCTCGGCAGCGCAATAACAGCCGCATATGAACCAATCAGCATTAAGAGGACATACCACTCATTCCGGTCAAAATGCTCCCACAGAATCATCGTACATCCCCCCCGCGATACATCGCTTTTCTATAAAGCTTTAATAAGCCGTAGCTCACCGCCTGCAGTAATATAATGATCACAGCATCATAGAACAGATTCCACTTCTTGTAAATGAATGCTTCGTAGAAAAGCATTAATCCATTCAGCGATAGAATGACTGCGACCACCGCACATGCCGATAGCAAAGCACCCGCTGTCTTCCCCGACTTGAATGCGGCGTTCAGCATAATCACATATAGAATTGGGAAGGTAACCGTTCGATATATTAAAAATCCCGTGTAGGATAATCCGTTCCTCGTTATGTCCACGAGCTTAAACTCTTCTGCAACGAACCAGGAAATATTCAGTCCGATTGCAAGAATGATCAAGTAAACAAACACGTTCTCGGCCACAGACAAGCTTTTGTTCATTGAATAGAGAATAAATGAGGATAACCATGCCGCAACGAACATCACTACAAAACTCATCTGGCCTAAATCTCCTCCACATAAACCCAATTTATGTAGACAGTATAGCCAAATCCCTCCAACCATATACAACCTCTCGACGCGCCACTCCGGCAAAAAAAACCGACCGCTCGCGATCGGGTTTCTTATACATTGGCAATGCTGCAGTCTAGATTAGCCACGCATAATTACAAAAGCCATATAGCCTATATACAATGCCGCCAGAACGAAGCCCTCAAGTCTTCCAACCTTAAAGCCGGTCCTGGCTACAACTAGCAGCAGAACTGTAAGTGCGATCAGAATGAGCACATCCGTGGCCATGAGGCCTTCCACGCTAAGTGGAGAAATTACCGAAGAGATCCCGAGAATGAACAGAATATTAAAGATGTTACTGCCGACGATATTCCCGACAGCAATCTCATTTTCCCCTTTCACTGCTGCAGCGACAGAGGTCACCAATTCGGGTAAGGATGTACCGACTGCAACAATCGTCAAACCTACCAGCATTTCACTCATTCCCCACTGCAAAGCGATGACCGTACTGTGCTGAACAACAAGATGGCCGCCATAAATAATGGCACCTAACCCTGCCAGCGCAAAAAACAGATTCTTGCCCCAGGACGGTCTGCTGGCAGAATCCTGTTCTGCGGCATCCTTATCCCTGCTGTTCCTCGCGACCTCTAATAAGTAATAGAGGAAGATGGCGAAGAATGCCAACAGGATGAAGCCGTCTCCGCGTGTAACTAAATTAGTGCCCGTATTCTGCAGGGAGATATCGCTGATCAAGACAAGCAGAACAATACTGGCCAGCAGTGTAAACGGTATTTCCTTCTTGATGGTCTCGCTCTGCACCTTAATGACCATAACTAGTGCCGTCACCCCGAGGACAAAGGTCGTGTTGAATACGTTACTGCCGACGACATTCCCCAGCGCCACTCCTGCATTATTATTCATCGCCGCGATAATACTGACGGTGGCCTCAGGCGAACTGGTACCAAACGCAACAATGGTCAAACCGATCAGCATGGGCGAGATCCGAAGCAGTGCCGCTATCTTCGAAGAGCCCTCCACAAAATAATTAGCACCGATGATTAACAAACCGAAGCCCACAAGCAGCAATAGGTAGCTCATCCTTCATGCCCCTCCCTCTACACCCGACTACTAATCAGCTTAGACATTTATATGTTTATTAAACAATACGGCACAGTATCCATTCGATTATTTTAAAAATTATCGGTATGTATGAACAAAACTCAAACGGCCGCTGCACACCACACAACACGAAAACCCGACCTTCATACGGTCGGGTTCCTCATGTTCTGTATTGCCCTTGATCCTTCAGAATTCGCCTGCTGCATGTTTAGGAGCGCAGCGTCAGCACGACGACGGACATCGGCGGCAGCGCTGCCGATAAACCGTCAGCGCTTATGTTCGTTATGCCTTCGAATACTTCGGGCTTCACCGTCTCCGGCTGGTCGAATGTGTTATGCGCGTTCATATCCGCGTGCGTCAGAACCCGGCCGCTGATCGCCGGAGTACCCGCCAGTCCGCGCAGCCGCAGCTGAACGGGTGCTTCACGGTTCGGATCGACGTTGCAAAGGCTGATGTCGATTGTGCCGTCCGCACGCCTCGATGCCGAGGCGCTGACCTGCGGAATCGATTCGCCGTTCCATTCGTACTCGCCGGTCTCCAGATGAAGGGCGAGAGCCTCCGCATCCTGATGAACCTTGAACATTTCGAACACATGGTAGGTCGGCGTCAGAATCATATCCGCACCATCGGTTAGAATCATCGCCTGCAGAACGTTAACCGTCTGTGCAATGTTGGCCATGTGGACGCGGTCACAATGACGGTGGAACACGTGGAAATGCAGGCCCGCGACAAGCGCGTCACGCAGCGAGTTCTGCTGGTACAGGAAGCCCGGATTCGTACCCGGCTCCACCTGGAACCAGGTGCCCCATTCATCAACAATCATGCCGACCCGCTTCTCAGGATCGTACTGGTCCATGATGGCCGAGTGGCGTGTAATCAGCTCATCCATTCGAAGCGACAGCTGCATCGTCTCAAACCATTCCGCCTCGTCGAAGCCGAGCGCCGGACGTTTGATTTCAAAGCCGCCAGGCACCGTGTAGTTGTGCAGACTCAGGCCGTCCATATGTCCGGCGGCTTCGCGCATTAGCACCTCTGTCCAATGATAGTCGTCTACATTGGCGCCGCCGGCAACCTTGTAAAGGCGCCTCTCGCCGTAATTCCGCACATAGGTCTGGAACCGGCGGTATTCATCGGCATAGTACTCGGCCCGCATATTGCCGCCGCAGCCCCAGTTCTCGTTGCCGACACCAAAATATTTCAGCTTCCATGGCTTCTCGCGGCCGTTCTCCTTCCGCCAGTTCGCCATCGGCGACTCGCCGTCGAAGGTCATATATTCAACCCACTCCTGCATTTCCTGAACCGTGCCGCTGCCGACATTCCCGCAGATGTACGGCTCCGTATCCAGCAGCTCACACAGGTCAAAAAATTCATGCGTGCCAAAATGGTTGTTCTCCACAACACCGCCCCAGTGCGTATTGACCATACGCTTGCGCTGTTCCCGGGGGCCAACGCCGTCCTTCCAATGATACTCGTCGGCAAAGCAGCCGCCCGGCCAGCGGAGCACCGGAATGCTCAGCTTCCTCAGCGCCTCCAGAACATCGTTGCGGATGCCCCGCGTGTTCGGAATCGGCGAATCCTCGCCCACCCAGATGCCTTCGTAGATGCATCGTCCAAGATGCTCGGCAAAGTGCCCGTATATGTGGCGGCTGATTGTGCCTGCCGGCTGATCGGTATTGACGGTAATCGTTCCGCTCATTAGAAGCTTCCTCCTCTAACTGATCTTATGAATGTGCTCTTAACCTTTAACCGCACCCGCGATCATACTCTTCTGAACCTGCTTGTTGAGCAGCAGATAAATGATGATGGTCGGAATGGTCGTGATCATGAGACCCGCGCCAATAATCCCCCACTGTGTAATATAGGTGCCGACCATGGACATCATTCCGACAGTCAGGGTCTGATAGGCGGTATCGTTAATGAAGGTGACCGCAAACATCAGCTCATTCCAGCAGGACAGGAAGGTAAAGATGGCCACCGTTGCGATCGCAGGACGGACAAGCGGCAGGATGATGGAGAAGAATGTCCGGTAGATGCCGCATCCGTCTATGACTGCCGACTCTTCCATCTCCCGGGGAATCCCCTTGAAGAAGCTGCCCAGAATAAACACAGCCAGGGGAAGGCCGAACGCAACATAAGGAATGATCAATGACCAGTAGTTATTCAGCAGGCCGAGATTTTTCAGAACCATAAAGAGAGGCAGCAGCGCTGCGTGAATCGGAACCATCATGCCCAGAAGAATGAGTGTCATCGCGGCATTGCTGAATTTCCAGTTCATCCGTGTTATGGCATAGCCTGTCATGGAGGCAAGGATCAAGACCAATATAATGGAGACCGCCGTCACCAGCACACTATTGAAAAAATAGATCATGACGTTGCCGTCCGATAATGCCTTCGTATAGTTGCTCCATAAGAATGATTTGGGCAGCCCCAGAACATCACCGCTGAATATCTCGCTGTTATCCTTCAGAGAGAAAAAAGCCAGCCAGATGAGCGGATAAATTTGGGTCACCGCGACAAGGATCAGAAACACATGCAATAATATTTTTCCGAGGAGCTTGGGTTTCTTGGGAAGCACTGCTGTTGTGGCACTCACTTATTCCACCCCCTAGTCTGTTTTGATCAACTTATTGATGAGCAGTGTGAATACCAGACATTCCAGTATGATGAAGACGGATATCGCACTGCCGTAGCCGTACCGGTATGTGTCAAAGATAGTCGTGTACATGAGCGTGCTAGGCACTTCCGTGGTGAAGAACGGCCCGCCGCCGGTCAGCACATAGATCAGATCGAACACCTTGAAGGCCCCGATTACCGAGAAGACCAGACATACCTTGAGAATCGGCTTCATAAGAGGGATAGTAATGGACAACGCTGTCCGGATGCGGGAGGCGCCGTCTATTTTGGCCGCTTCGAAGATATCTTGAGATATCGACTTCGCACCGGCATACATCAGCAGCATATGATACCCGACATACTGCCATAGAATCGGAATGAACGAAGCGATAAGAGCGGTCTGCTTCTGCCCAAGCCAGTCCTGCGCCAAATTGGATAGGCCCATGTTTACAAGCAGCGTATTCAGCAGGCCGTAATCCGCATTATAGATTTTGGACCACAGCTGTGCGATTACGACGGTAGAGATCAGAACCGGGATAAAATATACCGTACGGTAGAAGCCTTCTCCCTTGACTGTCGATGCCAGGATCAGGGCAAGCAGGAGAGAAAAGGGCAGCTGGATGAAAATAGACGCTCCTGCGAATAGCAGCGAGTTCTTGATTGCATTTAATGCCCGCGAATCGGTGAACATCTCGGTAAAGTTATCCAGTCCGATAAATGTACCTTTGCCGATCCCATTCCAGTCCAGCACGCTGTAATAACTGGAGACGACGATTGGAATTAATACAATTGCGCAGAAGATCAGAAGTGTGGGAAGCACAAAGATCGCAATGGCTGTTTTATTGGAAAATACGGAATTCATCATTGCCCTCCTCTCAAAAGATATGGACAGGGTTTCCCCTGGCCATATCTGGTCTGAGTTTATTCTATAGCTTAGAGCTTCAGCTCCGTCGGTTTGAGCTGTGCCATCTGTTTGCTGAATCCCTCAGGCGTAATATCTTGTGCCAACAGCTGCGCAATCAAGTTTTTGTGTGCTTCCGCCGATTCGGCAGGAAGAATATTGTCCCACCAGGCAATAAAGGATGTTGCCGATTGCATAATTTCCGCGCTGGATTGATCAAGTGTAGACAGTCCTGACGTATCAAGCCCATCCGTTTTCCAGCTCGGAAGCCCTGCGCCAGCCAGATAACCCTGCGTGCCAAGCTGCTCGCTTAAATATTTTAGGAATTCAACAGCAGCTTCCGGATGCTTCGTCGTCTTGCTTACATAGAAGCCGTCAACAGCCCCGCCGAAGATTTCCGTCTTGTCACCTTTGCCGTCCTCGAATACAGGGAACGGGATAACCTTAACCTTGCCTTTTACTGCTGAGGATGGATCTTCAATCCCTGCGTTTACCCAGTTAGCCTGCACCATCATGGCACCATTGCCCGCATTGAACGCACCCAGCATTTCGTCATAGCTCATGCTGAACATGCTGCTGTTGAATGCGCCCATCTTGGCAAGCTCCTGCAGCTTCGCAGCTGCCGCAACGAATTCTGGCGAATCCCATTTGGAAGGATCCTTGAATGCCTCGATGACCGCTTCATTACCTGCCTGGCGCATCGCAATGAGGTCGTACCAGTACATGCCCGGCCAGCGGTCCTTCTCGCCAATAAGAGCTGGAGTGATTCCAGCTGCCTTCAGCTTCTCTACCGCATCAAGCAGCTCCGCATAGGTTTCCGGAAGCTTGGCACCCGCCTTCTCGAACAATTCTGTATTGACATACAGATTGGCAATATGAGTGTATACAGGCAGCGTATAAATTTTGCCGTCCGTTTCAATTGCTTCCGCCATGCCCGCACCCATTCTTGACTTGATGTCATCGTTTACATAACTGGTGATCTCAAGGACATTCCCCGATTCGATGAAAGGCTGCATGAAGCTGCCGCCGCCCATTCCATAGAATATATCGGGTGCTTCCCCTCCGGCCAGAGCCGTCTTGATTTTCGTTTTATATTGTTCTCCGGTCGTGCCTGTTCGTTCAATTTGAATATCGGGATGCTCATTATTCCATTTCTCAATGATCTGCGGCAGCAATTTGGCGGACGGATCCGTATTGCCTACAGACTGGTCCCACAGCTTCAACGTAATGGAATCGCTTCCACTTTCTTCGGACGGAGTTCCTTGGGATGAACATGCGGCTATACTTCCTGCTAGTCCTACTGTCAATAAAACGGTGAACGATTTTTTTAGTAACGCTTTCATCTTATGACCTCCCTAATTAAGTTTTGCTGCTCCTAGAAGTTATTTTAGGGAAGCTGACCCCGTAACTCCATTTAAAATCCGCACATCCGCTTTTAAAAATCGAACATCTTGCAAGCCTTCATTTGCTGCTGCGGTACTCATTTACAGACCTTCCTGTATTTTTTTTGAACAAAACACTGAAGTAGTGAGGGTCCTTGATCCCCACCTGCTCCCCAACCTCATAGCCCCGCAAATCGGTCGTCTTCAGCAGCGTTTCCGCCTTCTTCATCCGAATATTCGTCAAGTACTCGACAAATGTCTGCCCCGTCTCCTTCTTCATAAGCCGGCCCAGATGGCCCGGACTGACATAAAAGGCCGCCGCGGTGCTCGCCAGCCCTACTTCGGAATCACCCATGTTCTGCTCAAGGTATTCCTTCACCTGGCTGATCAGATTATCTTCCTTCGTTTGATGTTTGGCGTGGATTGCCCCCGTAATCGACAGCACATAACTCTCCAATAGACCCGTTAATTCAGGCAGATGCTCTGCGGCAAGGATGGAGACCAGCGTTTCCTTGTTAAACACCTGTTCATCCTCAAGCTGCTGTTCCATCGCGGCCCGCTGGCACTCCGTGATCACTTCCATCGCCGCCATGCGGAACTGCGACACACTGGTGAAGGACACATTGAACATGTCATGGAGGATTCCGGCCGCCTGCTCCTCGGAACCCACACTGATACAGAACTCCAGCTGCTGAAGAAGCTCGGAGCTGGGACGGTACGGCTGTTCCCTGCTGTCCACCATATCTTCAAAGCAGACCACTTGATTTCTTCCCACAAAGGCTTTGTACTCCAACGCGCGGCATGCTTCCCGATAGATGATATACGCCTCTTCAATAGCTTCCCTCGGACGCCCGATTCCGATACTTACCAGGCATTTTCCCGGCTCCGCCAGAATGGTCTTCAGGTGCTCGCAATCGCTCGCAAGATCGGCATCCACCTGCCATGACAGGACGACAATCTGGTTGCGGGTATCTGTCAGTGTAATGACCCCGGAATCACCCTCGTAATAGGCAGCCGCTTTGTTCCTGGCGTCCATATTCAGCAGCTGCTGCTGCTCTTCATCCAGCTCATCTGATGCCGGGGAAACCTCGATGACGGCAATGTGGAACAAACCGCTGCCCTGCTGCACCGGTATGCTGAAATACTTGGCTTTCTCAAGAATCTCTTCCTGGGAAAGCGTGCCGCTGAGCCACCCGTTTACAAACTTCTCTCTGAGATAGGGAAAATTGCGCTTCAACTCTTCTTTCAGTCTCTCCAATTCCTGATCCCGGCTGCGCTCCTCACGAATCAGCGTGTTCAGCTTCTCGGTAACATGAAGCAGCTCGGAAGCCCGAATCGGCTTCAGGATAAAATCCGTGATCCCAATCTTGATGCTCTCATGCGCATATTCAAACTCATCATGACCGGTAACGATCACGATCTTGATATCCGGATACTTGTCCAGCACCATCCTGCTAAGCTCTATACCGCTGATGGACGGCATATGAATATCCGTAAACATAATATCCGGCCTCAGCTCATCCACCATCTCCAATGCCTCACGGGCATTGGAGGCCTCGCCGGCAATCGTCATGCCCTGCTTGTCCCAGTCTATGCGCATGCGCAGCAAGTTCCGGATCAGATGTTCATCATCTACGATCAGAACCTTTAATTTTTCCATACGGTATCCACTCCATTCGGTATGATTAATGTTATGATTGTACCCTTGCCGGGCTCACTATCGATGTAGACACAGTCTTTATCCCCATAAAAAATACGCAGCCGCTCCATCGTCCCCCAAAGGCCGAAGCTCTTGATCTCGCCCTTCCGCTCCGGGTCCATAACCTGCTCAATGACCTCTGCCGACATGCCGGCGCCATCATCGGCTATCGTCAATACTACTGCTCCTTCAGCCCTTCGCGCGCCAATTCGTATATTCCCCTTGGTTCCTTTCGGGCGAATGCCATGGTAGATTGAATTTTCGACGAGCGGCTGCAGAACCAGCTTGGGAATCGGAAAGTTGGAGCAGCCCTCCTCTATATCGAACTGAACCTCGAAGACATCCTGATAACGCACCTTCAGGATCTTCAAGTAATTGCGGACGATCTCCATTTCCTCTCCGACCGTGATCACATCCCGCCCCTTGCTGACACTCAAGCGGTAATAACTGCCAAGGGCCTCAATCAGCTCGCACACCTGATCATTCAAGCCGGACAGCGCCAGTGATGTGACGGAGTCCAGTGTGTTATACAGGAAATGAGGCTTAATCTGGGCTTGCAGCGTATTCAGCTCCGCCTTGCGAAGCGTATTCTGCTCTTCGATGATCCGCTTCAGCAGCTGATCCATCCGTTCAATCATATGATTGTATCCGTTAAACAACTGGTCGAATTCATAGCTGTTCAGCTCTGCATTGACTTTCATAAAGTGTCCGCTTGGTGCTTTGTTCATGGCCCGCAGGAGCTTATGAATCGGATTAATAATACTGCGCGATATAATAAATGAACTGACGAAGAAGACGGCACCATTAACAATGAGCAGCATCAGCGCCAGGAATACAAACGATTTATTAATCGAATCCATGGCGTTATAAGGTGTTAAGCTCATCACCTTCCAGCCGTTATGTTCATTTAGAAGATACGATACCGTGTACTTGCCCGACCCCGAATGCAGGGTCAGCGATCCTGAGCTGCTCTCTTGAAACTGCTGCTCCATCTTATCCAGGTTGGCTGACAAGATCTGTTCAAAATCCGCGCCGCTCGGATCTTCTGTAGAATTGGCAGCAATCATCTGATTATGCTCATCCAATATGGCAATCTGCAGCGAGGCTTCATTCATCAGGTTTGAATAAGCCTGTACAAAGGCGTCTTTCTTAATGTTCATGACCAGAACGCCGAGCTGGGATGTATCGTCCAGGTCACGGATCAACCGGATGAACGATACGAAGCTCTCGTCTGTCTCGCCCCCAGCGAACGTACCGCTGCCGTGCAGCCGCAGAAGGTACATCCCTTTCTTATCCACCACCTGCTCATACCATGGGGCATCCTCTACGTTAGCTTCGATAAAGGCCGGCAGCTCCTGCGTACCAACGGAAAAACGGTGGCCCGAGTTGTCAAAGATATAGACGGAATCGATGATCGGAACTGCCTGCATCAGGTTGTGAAGATAAGCAGTGACCTTGGACTGGGTCTGGAGATTGGCGTACACATCCCCCTGCCTGAGCAGATTTTGCAGGTTATAATCCGAGAAAATCATCTTAGAATAGTTATTTACATTCTCAATCATGAGATTGACGTTGGTCTGGATTGATGTAACCGTTTGCAAGGATGCTTCATTAATTTTCTTCTGCGCGGAGCTTGCCGATATTTGATACAGCACCATATAGCTCAGTGCTACCGTGAGAAGAATGATGACAAAGTAGGCAAACGGTATTTTGAATGCCAGCTTCCTCGGCTTGCTGCGAATGAAAGAATGTATACTTGTCATGCTCAGGAATTTCATCGTTATATCCTCTCCCGCTTCGTGAAACTTTGGTTATTTCGGCTTCATTAACTGCTGAACCAGTTATACCATTGATATTACTAGGAATCGAATAGAAAAATTTTACATGATGTCTGTTATTTCGCCTTTTGTTCTCATCATTATAACGCTTGTCTTCCTTTGATCAATAAGGCGAAACGCAAAATAGACCACCTAGTGTCAGATGGTCCAGTTACGTTGAATTCAATCGTTAACGCCCCTGGCTGGCAGGGATGCATGCATCGCTTCAGTTAATTCGCGCGCCTTGGTCTGGCAAGAGATGCTTTCCTGTATTCCGGAATCCGAAGCCAGTTGGCGAGGACGATGGCAATAACGCAGCACAGCGCCGCAACGAAAAATGCCTGCGTGAACGAAACACTTCTCACGATGATTGGTCCTACGAAGGCGGACAGTCCATACGCTTGATAGACAAGGCCATAATTAGCTCCCAGACTGCCTGTGCCGTAATAGTCAGCGGTTAAGGAAGGATAGACCGCCAGGAATCCTCCGAAGCAGAAACCGATCAGGGACACAGATATCATAAACAGACTGTCTGTCATGGGAACCATGCTCATAAACAGGAGGGCGGCAGCTGTCAGCCCGTACATCCACAGCAGTGTGTTCTTGCGGCCCATATGATCGGACAGCTTCCCAAGCAAAATCCGGCCCAAAGCGTTAAACAGGGCAATGAACATTACTGCATTGGCGGCTTCTTCTGCTGACAGGCCTGCCATCTCTACGCCAATGTCGACTGCGAAGCTGATGACCATTAGTCCGGCCATTGTACCGAAAAAGAACATCGCCCACATAATATAGAACGTTCGGGTGGCCAGCATTTCTTTGGGCTTATAAGAAGGTCTCGCCCCTGATCCCGTCGCAGACGCATCAAGGCTCCGTGCCTGGCCGGCGGGGTTCAGCAGCAGCTGGGCTCCTCCAATGACAAGAACCATATACACAATACCTAAATAAACGAAGCTTGCCGACACCCCGACAGACTCGATCATGGCTCCGATTACAGGCTTGTATATTAGCCCTCCCGCACCGAAGCCTGCCACCGCAAGCCCGCCGATCAGACCCGGCTTATCCGGAAACCACTTGATACATGCCGACAGAGGACAGACGTATGCCGTGCCAATGCCGATCCCCCCAATCACCCCATAATAGAAGTACAGCTCCAATAAGGTATCCGCTTGACCGGATAACATCAGTCCTACTCCAAGCAAGAGTCCCCCAATGGTGGCCACCTTTCTTGGTCCAATCCGGTCTTGAAGCCTTCCGGCCGCTATCGTAGCCAAAGCAAAGGTCGCTATAGTAATAGAAAAGGTAACGACCACATCCTCCCGCTCCCAGCCGAATTTATCCATCAGCGGCTTGTTAAACAAACTCCACGCATAGACCGCTCCCAAATTCATCTGGATCAATAATGCTCCCAGCACAACCCACCATCTCTTCATCCCTTGTACCTGCCTCCCTAGACGTTAAAAGAGAGACCCGTTCAGATGCTTCCGCATCCTCACAGGCCTCTCTTGTACTCACGCTACCGTGCTTACTTAAGCTACCGTCTCTATTATTATGTAAATTCAAATAAAGGTATCTGTGAATGAGAACTGTTGTAACATTGTTAGCGGATATCCTTCAATCCTGATCCATAAGGATCCTGATGGAGACCATCCTGTATAACAGTCCTGCGAGAACATACACAGCTTGCCCACAAAGCCTAGGTAATTATACCTGCCCTCGAAACCGTAGTCAATCCCTATTAGAGTTATCCTGCACGGCAAGCGTCCACTGTACAGCTATCAACCCTATTTCACTCTGAACGTATTATGCGCGTACTTGCGAACGGATAAGGCCGCAACCACAAAATATATGATTGCAATCGATAAGACGACGCTGGCGAAGGCAGCAGGCGAAACCCGAAAGAAAACAGCGAACCCGCAGGCAGCCGACACAGGCATGGACACAATGAAATATAGCGGATTCTTCATATTGAGGTCCGTGGAATACGGCTGAAAGATATAATAGAGAAACAGATGATGGATGGTGAAGAAGACTGCCAGCGAAGCGATGCTTATCCATAATAGCACGACATGAAGCAGCCCAATGTCGCCGCCCGCCGCGAAGGCGATCAGCGTCAGCGCTCCCCCCAGTACAGCTGCGATCAGCAGATTCTGGCCGATCATCCTGCGCAGCCGGATCAGGAAATGCTCGTAAGCTGCCCTGCGGTAGAAGCTGTAACGGGTTAAGCTGATATCGCAGTGGTAGAACATCGCCCTGCACATGGTCTCTCCCACGGTCAATAAGCTCATCGCGATGGGCAGAATGGGGAACACCATTGCCAGCTCCAGCTGCAGGAGCCCCGGCTGCATACGGCCAATAACCAGCATTGCAATCGAGCCGATGATTCCGGCAGCAGCAGCAATTGCGAGCCGCTTATAGACGGGACGACGGATTAAGCTGCGATGCCTTGCGAAGAAGATTGCGTTGAGATAGGCATAGCCCTTTTTCCCTTCAAATGGCTCCCGGCGCATCGTCTCCTCTGCATAATCGCTCTCCCTGGCTTGAACACTCGTCTTGTTGGCATCAGCAATCATACCTCTGACGTTCAAGTACGGATCGTCCCGCTTCGTTGCGGCATCCACAGCCTCACGGTATTGGCGGTACCTCGCAAGCAGAACGGCCGCAGAAGCCCCCAGCACCGCGAGCGCCAGCACTGGTAACCCATGTGTGAATATCGGGCCGGCCATCGGCGCTTTTTCCAGAAAAAGCGGCAAATACCCAGCGGTATAGCCTGCAATAATGACGAGCCATACCACGGCCACCTGCTTGACTAGCACAACCCCTGTCTTCTCATACAGCTTGAGATGAAGGTATTCGCACAGCACTCTCCACCCCGTGACAGACACCGCGAGCATGACCGCCTGCAGCACCGTCCCCTGAAGGAGCAGTACGAATACCGTCAGCGCTGGTAGGTAACTGGCGAGGAATACGACATACCGGTAAGATAAAGCGGCTTTCATATAGAGTGTAGGCGACATTCGCATCAGCTTCACCGCTACATATTTTTCCCGCTTCGGTTCCAGTACATTGGCGCTGCTCACTCCTGCAACCAGTAAGCTGATGAGCACGAACACGTGAATGAACAGCTCCAGCGGCTCGTGTGCGTTCGACCGTTCGCTTGCAGCCGTTATCGGTAAATAGACAAGCAGGTACAGGTATAGCAGCTTGGATATGACGCTCCACAGCAGCAATACGGCAATTACAAAGACAGCGGCCGTGCGTTTCAGCTCCAGTCTTGCATACACGGAATTCTTGACCATCTTGCCAAGCAAGGGCAGCCTCTGAACATAGTAGAAGAACAGATTGAACGCCGAAGACGTCCGGATCGCCAGCAGCGTGCTAAGAACCTTCAGCATGACTCTCATCCTTCAGCAGCTCGATAATGCTCTGCTCGAACTCTGGACTGCGCAGCAGCTCAGGCGACACGGACGCTAACTGGCCGCGATTTAAAATAACGAGCTCATCGCAAAGATCGGATGCAAGCTGCAAAATATGGGTGGAGAAGATAAGGATATGATTATGCTTCATCTCGCGGAGCAGCTTCTTCATCTCCAGCGCCACAATGACGTCAAAGGAGGTGAGCGGCTCATCCAGCAGGATGACCGGCGGCTTCGTGATCAGGAACAGCAGCATCTGCAGCTTGTTCTTCATTCCGTGCGAATACCCTTTAATGAGCCGGTGCCGCTCCTCCTCCGCCATGCTCATCTTGTCGAAATACTGGTCTATCGTTAGATCGGCCTGAAGATTCTCGTGGCGGTTACTATCCATAAAGAACTTCACGAATTCATAGCCTGTCAGAAACTCCGGCAGGATCGGCAGCGAGTAGACGTAGCCTACATCCTGCTCGCGCAGCTCGCGTAACACGCCGTCAACCTCCAATAAGGCCCGGCCGCCATCCATCTTCAGCTCGCCGCTCAGGCAGTTGAACAACGAACAACGTGGTCTTGCCTGCCCCGTTCCGTCCCAGCAGCCCGTATATCTTCCCCTTCTCAAACCGCTGCTCCACGCCTTGAAGCACCTGCTTCTCGTTGAACTGCTTCGTGATCTTGTCCAGCACCAGCTGCAATGAAATCACTCCTTCCATCCCTGTAATACGGTAAGCTTGTCAGTAGAGTTTCCAAATCACTTCAGCGGCTCTTCCTTATCACTTCCCTGCTTCGCGTTATAACGGTGTAATTGTTATAAAAGCTGATATGATGATAAGGAGGTTATTATGGGGGATAAGGTGATTAATATGGAGCGAAAAGTAACGAAGTTTGGGAACAGTCTTGGCCTAACCATGACCGAGGCACTGAAGCAAGTTGGTTTGGAACTGGGAGACTCCGTTCATATCCATGTAAGAGCCCTGGATGGGGAGATCGTGATTCGCAAAGCGAATAAAGCTGAACTCCCTCCTGGAATCAGTGCCGATTTTCTCGAAACGCTATCGGAAGTTATAGAAAGCTATGATGATACCCTAAAAGGGCTTAAGGATCGTTAAGATGGGCATTCGTGACCTAACCGTACAAGAAACGATTGCAATAAATGTCTCCATGATTCAACGCTACAGTCCCGGAGAGCAGATTGGAGTCAAGAGTACGAGCCTATTAGAGTCCGCTGTCTATCGTCCTTATTCATCCGCGTTCGGCGAAGAAGCCAACTCAACCCTACATGAGAAATCTGCCGCACTCTTTGAATCTCTCGGACAGAATCACCCCTTTCAGAATGCTAACAAACGGACAGCCTTTACAGCATTAGTTGTTTTTCTGCGCCTAAATGGACAGGCGTTTGTTATGAATCAAAAAGCGGCAGAAGATTTTACTGTAGACATGGTCAACCATCAGTATCCGTTCCAGGAGCTTGCGCGGGTAATCGAACAACATTGTGAACCCCTTCAATCATAGCAAAACCCGACCTTACGAGCTTACGCAGTCGGGTTTTTTGCTGGTTTGGTGTAGACGAGGCGTGGTTGTGCAATACCACAATTCGCCGGAGTGTGATGATTCGGATGTTTGGGGAGGCGGCGTAAATCACCTCACCAAACAATTGAACTTATATCATTATTATCTCGGGAGAAGTTCACAGGAAAAGCCGGGAATACGTAGAACGATTGGCATTCTCAACAGCTGAATCAAGTAGATCCTTTAAATAGCTTTGTTGGCTTACTGCAGTCAGGAGACATTTACGGAGATCATCAAAAATTTTCCACTTATTGTACTTAGTTGTACGTGCAAGTTGCCATATAGTCTCCTTACAAGAATTTGTCTGAGAGGAATCCCCCGATTCAAGAAAAATTTTACGAGCTACTTGATCCAACTCAAGTTTAAGATTTGATTCAAACTCCAGCTTCACACGGTCTGAATACTTTCCCACCTGCACTCCTATTTCGATTTTTGTAGGTGTCAGGTTTTCCATGCAAATTCTAATGAAGTTCGAGAATGTCTGAATACTAACATTTTCCCAGACTTGAGCATATGATACATGTGGCCGACCATGATAAAGATTCCATAGAACTGCATCAACAGTCCAATGATGAAGCTTATTGGAACGATCCCGTAAAACACTGTATTCATCGTTTATGCTACTGGTCAGACCATTAATTATCTGACCAATAATTTCATTAATGGGCTCTTTAGTTAAGAGAAATTTTCCTTTTTGACTCTGATGAATGTTATGGTCTTTTATCTTAGGTCGAACTTGGACAAATGCTTTGGAAATGGACATCCTTAGCATTTGATAAGGGTCATTCTCCCTAAAGAACGTAACTGCCTCTTCTCCTAACCGACTTTTACGCGCGATGTTTGCAAAGCATATTATATCCGGCTTATTAGGTAACTTTACAGGACATTCCATATCAATCACAGATTCAATCAGATCCATTGTGTCATTTTTGATCTGAGAAATCTGTTTTTGTATTATATCCGGAGTAGGGTCTTCATCTTGCTCAAAAATAGAGGTACGGTCGAAATGTGTAACTGCTACTAAAAGTTTGCTCGGGCGTACGGACTGCTTAATAGCTTTTAAATAGTCTCGATTCCTCGCGGCTGGTGATGCAGTGCTCCGCACAAAGAGAATTGCATCATACAAAACAGGCGTAAGTAGTGCCTCTTGAACACGCTCCGGAATTTTATCAATTCCATCATTATCAAATCCTACGACATCATACACACAGTAAGCTGTCTCAATCAATCCATTATCTATCAGTAACCCTGGACCAGGAACACGAAGCACCATTTCCTTGATGATACAAGCTGCACTTGGTGCAGTCACTCTTTTGGAGTTGGTAACAGCTTGGGCACTGAGTTTAAAACCCTCAGATGTTTTATTAAAAGCATAAGCAGCAAGTGAATTTTCGTCAACTTGAAAACCTGCATTTTGAAGACAGTCCAAAGCTTTGTCATACACCAAATCGCAAAGTTCATTTAACAGTGTGGAAATAGTATTATTCTCATCAACACCATTTAGACTCTCTTCATGTGGGAACATTTTCTGATCAATAAATGTATCAATCATACGATTTGCTTCGTTCTTTTCTTCTTTCAAACAATCAAAATAATTATTTCTAAAAGACGAGTCAGCCTGCTTGTCAATGAACTCTATACTAGACACCATGATATCCTGGTATCTAACCCAGGCATCTTCAAAACCCTGAAGCAACTTGTCAATTCTAAAGGTAGCATCAATAGGCGATAGTTTCTTCCCTACTGCATCTGCATAAAAGCGCCTATGCTCTGATTCCTTTTTGGGCCTACTCGACAAACAATTCTTAAATTCCGAAACTAAAGAAGTTTTAAAGTGACGTTCCAATTCAACTCGAATTTCGTCTCTTCTTTTAAATTTATTCACTACAATTTCAGCTTTGTTCAACTCAGGGTTAATTACAATTCTCGATATACAAGAAGTTGTATTACCCTCACCGGCAAACAGAAGCATACTTTCCTGAAACCCGGGATTACATAAACCAGCAATTGCTGTACTTTTCCCTTCTCCACTACCACCTATGACAGCTATTGCGGGGTAATCTTTCTCTTCTTTAATAGGCTTCTCGTTTGGCGAAGATTGCACATTAAACATAAAAAAACCTCCTGTGAATTTTCAAAAAATAAAGACATCTTGCTAAAGGCACGGCAAAATTCGCGCAAATTTATGGAGACTACTGAGTTCCACTAACTTATGATGTTTGACATTCGAGCCCTGTTGGACATATAGCAGAAGCATCATCGGCTTACTCCCTAATACATCGTGGATATCAAAATGCCAACTCTCTATTACGATAACTTTCCAATAATCGATACCTTTAATTTACAACTTGGTCCAATCTTATTGAATCGCCAAATATCAAAATATTTTTATGGATTACTGTTCAGCACTTACGAGGAAGACACTGCAAAATTTTACAGAAGCAAAAAGCTCGCTTTTTTAGCCTGTGAAGCTGTTATAAACGAGCTTTCTGTTGTTTTCAATCAAACTCTAATTAACAATCAGAGCCCTCCTGAGAAAGCACCCCTTTTGCAGAAGTCTTAAGAACTGGCTCCATTTTTATAAGTCACTTAGCTTAAAAAATGTATCGGGCTACAACTGCTACAGCCACACCAATAATGATACGAGTAGTTACAGTAACCCAATAACTTGGTTTACTTGCACGTTTTTTAAAGGTTTTAATAAACCCCTTCGCTTTTATAAACACAAAAAAACCTCCTATAAATTTTTGCAAAATAAAGACGCCTTGCTAAGGCACGCCAAATTTTGCATAAATTTATGGAGACTACTGAGCTCCACTAACTTATGTCGTTTGACATGCATGCCCTGTTGAGCATACGGCTGAAGCCTCGTCGGATTACTCCCGAACACATTGCGGGCATCAAAATGCCAACTCCGCATCACGGTAACTCTCCAACAATTGCCATCCTTGTTTTGCAACTTAATTTTATTCTACTAGTTTGCTGAATGTCAAATATATTTAAAGATTACTATCCAACACATTATCTAAATACTTAGAATGCTACAGCATCTCAGATATTAAATTGGTTTGAAGCCTATCCAACATTAACCATTGTGGTTTTGCATGGACAAGGGTTCAGAAAACCGAACCGTGGTTCTGCAAAACCATAATTCGACGTAGTGTCTTAGTTATGATGTTTGGGAAGGTGGCGTCAACGGCTTAATTTTATTGGCAACCCCAAAAGGAACATGTGCGGTTGGTGAAACACTTGATACCCCCTCAATATGACCTACCTGATCATCAAAAAAGATATGAGGACGAAATACCTTTAATACTCTACCCTTCTCTATTCCGCCAAGGAAGAAAGCTTCGTCAACCAATATACCAAGAGTTCTTAGCGTCGTTACTACGCGTTCATGTGCAGGTGCATTTCTAGCCGTTACTATAGCTATCCTGACACGTGGAGAATACGCATTATCCTTCTGCTTCCTCTTCCACTCACGACGCTGAAGACTGGCTACTTCACCAAAAAATTTGAAAAGCGGCCCGGGCGGCAGAGCTTCACTTGCCTTTTGCTTCTCATTCTCATGGAAGCCTTGCATTCCAAGAGCTTGATAGATCCCTTCCGCTGAATCATCGGCGATAATACCGTCAAAGTCAAATGCAATCCGAAGTTCTAACTCTTCCTCATCATCAACATATCCAGTAGGAAACACCTGAGCAGCTGGTAAACCCATTTCAATGGCAGATCGCACATCGTTAGGATCTGCTGAAAGAAATAATGAAGCGTTAAATGCATTCATGTAAATGAATGGATTCGATCCTGCAACGAATGCAGCACGAGATATCGAAAGTCCATAGTGTTGAATGGATTTGAAAACACGAAGACCCGTATCGGGGTCGTTCCTCGACAGTAACACGACCTCAACTGGTTGATCGGTCAGATCATCGCCGTTGATCATAAGCAGACGTTTTATCAAAGGGAATGCAACTCCCGGTTCTAGCACATCTTGTTCATGATCATGTTGATACTGGCGATATTCTTCCTCCCCTTTTTCCTTGAATACCTTGTCGGACTCCTCCAAGTTGAAAAGGGCGCTTGAGGCGACAGCAACTACAAACTTCTCTTCTATGGGATAAGGCATGGTCTCCTCCTTACTGTTATATGTGTGTAAGCAAATTCCAAGGGGAAAGCCTGTCCCTTCCCATCGATTATCATCTCAAATGATATTACATCAATATTCGACTAAATCCTCCAAATACCTCCACTTGCAAAAAATACCCAATCAACATCGTATGGACGTAAGTCGGGTACTTCTATTAGTGACAAGCATGCTGAATCCTTGTCCAGTATTATTAGTTGTGGTTTTGCAAGGACAAGGGTTCAAAAAAGCTAGCCGTAGCTATGCAAAACCACAATTCGTCGGAGTGTGCTGGTTAGGACTTTTGGGTAAAATTGATTTTATCTATTATCTATATTAACAATTTTCAGGTTATGATAATCAATATATTCATTATTAATCGAATGTCGTGCCATACTTAAAATTAGATCGTTATCTAGAGCGATCGCGACTAAATCCAATAAAACGTGATGATTTGGACAGACGCAAATCATATTTCCCAGTGTATCAGGCCCTAAGTGAGGCTCTCCTAAAGGTTTAATATGATGAACCTCTAAATAGTAATAATCCCCACGTATATGCATTTTAAACCCGCAAATTTGACAGGTATTTTCATAAAGAAGCTTTATTTTGTGTACTAGCATTTTGTTTCTTAGTCGAACTAATACGCTCCGTTTTAGACTAACCACTTCATTATTTAAGTCAAAACATGAATCTTCCTCTGTGTCACTAACTACTTGAATGTAACCAGGCAAGTTAGATATTCCCTCTGGGACATGTAAATCGTGGCCATGCTGTAGATATGGAGACATACGGTACTCCTCAAACGTTTCAAAGATTACATATCCTCTTATATGGAGAAAATGACACGATTACCGCATCAGCATTAACTTGCAATTCATAACACTCACCAGTTAAAAGTTGGTGTTCAAGTGCTTAACAAAAAAATGCGATATCAGTTCATTACTGTTGAAGACTCCTTACCCTTGTTTGTAGAAAGTGTAGGCTATAATCCGCAAGAAATGGATTTTTTGAGGACGAGGGGTTATCCCTATTATCACTGGTTACTTACCATTGACGGTGAAGGTAAATTTTATTTTGACGGCCAGGAATATTCGCTATCGAAGGGGCGGGGAATCCTGTTGAAGCCCTATACGCCCCACTCCTATTATACAGAAGGAAAACGCTGGTCAACTGTTTATATTACCTTCGGCGGAGCATCCGCTGTATCAATCTTAGAGTCATTAAAGCTGAACTCATCAACGATGTATACCGATCTAGAAGACCTCCCCTTCCTATCCATCATCCTGGACATGTTCCAAAAAGTCGAAACCGATTCTGAATTTTCAAAGCTGGAGTTGTCGAGCTTCTTATTCGATTATCTGATCAAACTCCGTACGTATGGCAAGGCGAATAATCAACTGTCGCTCTCCCACTATTACGGGAAGGTTCGGGGAATCGTAGAATGGCTTGAATCCGTCTATGCGGAAGATGTTACGCTGAGTGATATAGCCAGCACCTTTCATATGAGTCCACAGTATTTAAACCGGCTTTTCAGAGATACGCTAGCTGTGAGCCCTTACTCTTTCCTCATTCAATTAAGAATCAGCAAGGCCAAGGAAATCATGGTTCAAAATCCCGATATTCCGCTTAAAACCGTTGCTATTCTAGTAGGGTTTAATGATCTAAGTTACTTCGTTGCCACGTTTAAGAGGCGGGAAGGCATTACACCCAGGAAGTATCGTGAAATGTATGTGTGATAAGTCGATCCTGCGCTTGCCAATGGACTCCGCTGCTCAGCTAGAGCTGGGGCGCCATGGTCATTCATAAGTTTCATATCCTTATAGTTATTGTTTAGCATCCTTATACATAAGACAATTGTAATCGTTTACAATGCATTTATGTACTTCTTATCAGTCAGAAGCTCTTCACTATCACTCGAGCTGTTATAGGAGGTCGTATACGTGAGAAAACAGTCTTTCCTTAGAAAATCCGTTAGTCTAGCCAGTGTCATCTCGCTGCTCACCATTCCGCTCTTCAGTACGCAAGCCTCCGCATATTACGGTAATGCAGCCATTAAACCCGCCGTGACAAACCTAACAACGAAAGATTGGGTTTCAGCCCAATCAAATACCGGGGACCCCAAGCTTGCAATCGATCAAGATTTGAACACCTATTGGGAAGCCTCTCTGGGAGCCGGGCAGAACTCCGTTGAGATTGATCTAGGCGGAACCTACCGTGGCATGCGTAAAGTTGGAGTTGTCTTTCCTTCCCTGCATGGAGAATACCGGTACAAATTAGAAGCCTCCGGCGATGGAGTAAGCTGGTTTACCCTATCTGATCATTCTGCAAAAGGAATTACGGGCGGAGAGGATGTATTGATCACGCAATCTGCAGGAATCAGGTACCTGAAAGCAACCCTGCTTGGTGTATCAAACGGGGCTATTCCGGGAATTGCAGAACTGAGAATCAATAACTATGTCCTTAAAGAAAATCTTACCGTTGGTGCTGATATATCGTGGGACACCAGTTTTCCAAATCGAATGTACACGACACAGAACCGGACAGATTCTCCTTCTTCTGACGGACATATGATCGGAACCATGCAGGAAACCGGCATGTCTCTTGTACGTTTCAGGATCTGGAACCAGCCCAGAGATGAGAATACAGGTGCCCCTGTTCCCAATGTGAACGGAAGTATGAATCCGGAAGATACCCTGAACAAGTCTTTGTATGCAAACGGTCTTGGGATGAAGGTTGGTCTCGACTTCCATTATTCGGATAGCTGGGCAGACCCGGGCAAGCAGGTGAAGCCTCAAGGCTGGAAGAACCTGAACTACGAAGAGCTTGTGGAAGCTGTATATAACTTTACTTACGACGTGACGGCCGCCCATATTGAAGCTGGTGTAACGCCTAAATATGTACAGGTAGGGAATGAAATTATCAACGGCATGATGTGGGGGAATGAGAAAATAGCAACAGGACTTGAACCCAACTATGCAAAAAATGATCCTTCTTATTTTGCAGAGCAGGGAGGAGAATTATTGTGGGAGTACTGGAATTCAGCTGATCCGGAGGAGCAGGCTGCCTATGATGCTGCCTGGGATCGTTTTACAGGATTAGTTGATGCAGGACTGCGCGCTGCAAAGGCTGCATCACCTGCTTCCAAGACCAAAATCCATGTTATTGTCAGCACAAACCGGCTGGCCAAGACCATGGAGTTTTGGAATCAGCTGACTCATAGACTTCAAGAAGATTACAACAATAGCTTCGATATTATGTCCATCTCCTATTACCCGGAATGGCATGGGAAAATGTCTGACCTGACCACTTACTTACACGCATTTGCGACAGAGTTCCCTGATTATGAACTCGCGATTTCTGAAACCTCTCATCCCGCAGCGGGCGGAGAGTCCGCCACGGGTTATCCGAATTCGGTTCAAGGTCAAGCAGACTTTATGACAGACGTTATGCGTGCTTGCAACGATACCATCAATAATGCTTGTTCCACCATGCTGGTGTGGGAGCCGGCGATTTGGCAATCCATGTTTACAAGAATCGGAAATACGGATTACTGGCAGGCTAATGATTCCACGCGCGTATTTCATGAAGCATACAGTAAACAAATTCTTGAGAGCAATCTCTATCTGACTACGAGGCTTTACCACGCACCAAAGCTGCCAAAGACAGTGAGATTACTGGATGTCGAGACCAATGAGGTGGTAAATATCGCCGTAACGTGGGATCCCATTGCAGCAGAGTCTTATGCAGCCTTAGGTTCCTTTACAGTAACGGGCACGACTGCGAGTGGAAAGGTTACGGCACCGATTGCCGTTATGATGGATACTTGTGTACTCGAGAACCTGATGGACAACTTTATAAAATCGAAAGAGCTATCGGGTCCCCTGGTTCCGCAGTTAACCAACTCACTCAAACAAGTTCAGCATCATTGGAAGAAGGGGTCGCTGAAGAACGCAATCAAGTTTGTGGACCAATACCTAACTCATCTAAATCGGGCATCCAATGACAAGCATATATCTCCGAATGCAAGAGAAACTCTTGCTGAGCATGCCCGGCTGCTGCTTGAGGAATTACACAAGGCAAACCGTCTCAAGAAGTAATTATCGGGGTTATCTATGCGAAACGTATGGAAATCCAGGGAGTCTCGAATCCTGTATGTTGAAACCCGACCTCACACGGTCGGGTTTCTTATGTACAAAAATAAGCTAGATAAAGCTAAACAAAAAAGCACTGACCTAATTCCCTTTAGGAGACAGTGCTTTTTTCATCTTCGATTTTATAGAAAATCCGTATGCTATCATGACCAGACGAAGCAGCTTGAGTATATTCGGAACAGCACCCGATTTTTCTTTAAGATAGGAGATCGCTGAACGGTTTCCCCGTTTCGAGTTGCATTCGCTGCAGGAAGCAAGCAGGTTTTGCGGAAGATCCGAGCCACCCTTGCTTGAGGGAATGATATGATCGACTGTTGCTGCAGGCAGCCCGCACCACAAACAAGTGTGATTATCCCTCTTCAATGCAGTCTTGCGATACCCGGGGAAAGCGAATGGATTATATAGTAGTTGTATCGTCTCTGCATCAATCCAGACAGCTCGGGCCCGGTTCACTTCCCGCCATGCCCGGTCAAGGACGCACGGTGTTAGTTCTTGGCCGTCCATATTGAGGACTTTTATCATGATGTTTCCCCTTCGTATAATAATGTTATAACCACAGATAACATGGAGGCGAACCCTGGTTGTGCAAAACCACAATTCGGCGGAGTGTGATGCTTCGTTTTTGGCTTCAGGCTCCAGCACGACTTCGTTTTTAAGGTGTGCACTATTTTCCATGTTATACATTTTCACCTGGATCAATAAAGACGTCGCAAGAGACGAAGCCGCGGAACGACAGCAATTCAAAGCTCCTAGACAGAAGGCCAGTGAAAATTCAGACCTAAGGCCAGCAAATTGGAACCTGGTAAAAAGTATAATTATGTTAAAAGGTGAACAATCCTATAAAAAGAGCGGGAGAGCCTTGGATGAAAAAAAAGTTTAGGCGAATCGCTGGTATAATACTTGGCATTCTCATATTGACGGGGGCTCTAAGCATCTACTTTATATGGCAGAGTCATGACGGGAAGGCCCCTGCTATGGATCCGGCCAAACGCGAACTTTGGAAATCGCAAGCTTATAATTATATTCTCGAAACGGATTATGAGCATCTTACGCTATTCAATTATACAACAGACAGCGTATTGCCATTTGCGTATGGTCATATAGAGCGAGACGGCACGGTGTGGATCGATAAGATCCGCGGGAACGCGCTCTTTAATATGTTGATGTGGAAACCAATGCCGATCGGCCGGTTTCAAAACGGAACCTTGAGCGATGAGATCGGTTATAGGAAACAGTTCGATCGTATCGATCAAATGCCTCAAGTCGGCATCAGCCGTTTTTCAGAAGATCCCATTCAAAACTTTGAGACGTTCTGGCAAATATTCGATGAAAATTATGCTTTGTTTGGGGTTCATTCAGCAGAATGGAAAAAGCTTTACGATGATTACCGCCCGAAAGTAAAGAGTGATACTTCCGCCGGAGAATTAAAACAGGTCTTTAAAGAGATCATCCAAAAGCTCGATGATGGCCATACGCAAGTCATTGCCGGTATGCAGGGGATTGCTTCTCAGGCAAAGGAGGACCCGAGAACTGCGTTTTATATGAATAACGGTAAGAAGATGAAAGAAATTATTCAAAAAACTTATTTTCCCGATGGATTGAACAGCCAGCTTGATGGGGCTATCCAATATGGACAAATTCAAGAAGGCATCGGTTATATTGCTGTAGATTCATTTAACCATTTTGATATGCTGCAAGTGAATCCGGCGATTGATCAAGTCGTGCATCGTTTAAGCGACGTTGATCAAATCATCGTCGACTTGCGATTCAACGGAGGCGGTTCGGATGCATTTGGATTGGATTTGGTAAGCAGATTCGCAGCCAGCCAAACATTGGCATACACGAAAACCGCCAGAAACCATAAGGGTTATGACAGCTTTCTTCCCCCGACGCCGATTTATATCGAACCAAACGAGAATCGTATCAACGCCGCCGAGATCATCGTATTAACCAGCCGCTTAAGCACGAGCGCCGCTGAAACGACCCGCATGGCGTTTGGTGAACTGAACAACGTCACCGTGATCGGCGAGACCACTAATGGTGTATTCAGCGATATGATGTTCAATATCCTGCCGAATCAATGGATCGTCACGCTCAGCGGTGAAAAATATACGGATGCACGCGGAAATATATACGAAGGTGCCGGTATGCCGCCGGACGAAGAAGTCATATATACCGAAGAAGACCTGGACTCGGAAAGAGATCCGGTAATGGCAAAAGCACTGGAACTGTTAAAATAGTGATGCTAGCGAAGCTGTAAAGCCTGCGATTGGCATCAGGCCGTTACGAAGAGATAACTTAAAGTTACATGTGCTGGAAAAGCAAAAACCACATCCTCATGCGGATGTGGTTTTACATGGTGGAGGCGAACCGCAGCTTGGTAAATCTACCATCCGCCGCCGCGTGATGCTTAAGCTTTTTGGAGAGGTTGTGTAGACAAAATAAAAATCATCTATGCCTTATTGTTAAATAGTGATATATCTGGATGATACACAAGGTACTCCCAGTCTTCAAACAGTAGAAATGATAGAGCTGGTTCTTTCACTATATCACCCAACATATTAGCCTCGTAATCGAGTACTTTAATAGCATAGATGTCATAAGAGTTCTCTGGTTCTCTTTTCAGTACTACTCTATCTCCAATTCTCATATTTTTAGCAATTTGAGTCCGCGAGGAGATTATTCTCAGTCTCAGGCTTCTGCCGTTCCACGTTTCCATAAGCCGGCTGTATAGACAGCCAAAATGAATACCTGTGCCATAATCACGATAAGCGCCGTCTGGTCAAAGACAAGCTCCGTGTTGAAAGAGACAAAATTATGGACAATATGCCACAGAATCCCGACCCAAAGGCTACGGGTAATGCTGACAATGAGGGCAAGCGTAAGGCCGGCGAGAAAAGCAAAGGCGATCTGCAGCAGAACTTCGACAGGCTCTGTTCCGTTTAGAGCGTTGGCGGCATGCAGCACGCCAAAGATGAACGATGATCCGATAACGGCCTGCTTTCGACTCTTGCTCAACAGATAGGTGAAGGACAAGCCGCGAAAATACAGTTCCTCATTGAAGCCAACAACGACAGTGAACAGAGCCAGCGCCGCATATTCGGCTCCCGGACGGGTAAACTCGGGGCCATATATGACAAGCGGAATCACCTCTATCAGCAGCAGCGGCACAAAAAGCCACACGGGGCGAACGCTGCCAGAGGCAGGTCGCCGAATACCCGCCTCCTTAGCTGAGAAGCCAGAACGGCGAAGCAGCAGCAGGCCGACCAAAATGGACAATGCTACGGAGGCCGTCATAATGAGAGAAGCAGGGACTTCCTTCAGTCCCGCGATTTCGGCGGCCGCAGAGCCGGCAGCGGTAATAAACGTACAGATCACCGCCGCGATGACAGCGGCGACGTAGGGATATTTGCGAATGAAAGTATTGGACATGGTTAAAGTTCCTCGCCTTCTTTTTTGAGTGTAATCAACAAACCTTTAAACACACGGCCCAAGACGGCCTGTGCCTCCTCATCGTCCATCGAGCTGCCGTTGGTTGCAAGCAGCGAGGCAATGCCGTGCGTCGTAAACCAGATACCGGCATACAATTTGCGTGCTTGGCCGACCGAGAGTCCGGTCATGCTGCCGATCATCGCAATCACCTGTTCGTCACCTTCATTCGCACCCGCAATGTCCGACACCTTCTCCTGCTGAAGTCGCCCTGACATAAACAGAAGATGGAATAATCTTTTTTCCGTTCGTGCAAACCGGATGTAAGCAAGGCCCATCGCCAGAAATCCGTTACTGCCGCTCTTCATCGCCTCTAGCATTGCGGTGTTATATAAATGCTCGGCATAAACGCAAATCGCTTCCTTCAGTTCCTCCATTGATGGAAAATGGCTGAATATTGGCTGGGTAGAGGTACCTAGTTTCTTTGCAACGTTACGTGCGTTGACGGCATTCATCCCTTCTTCACGCACCAACTCGAGCGCCGCTTCCAGAACGAGTTCGCGCGTCACTTTCGGCTTCGGGGGCATAAGCTTTCCTCCTCAACTATTAATAACACTTGTTATATTATATATGTTATATTACTAACGTAATTCTTGCAACACATTTTTAGCCTACGGGAGACGGTCAACTGTGTCTTTGATTGGACTGATACCATACTTCCAAACGCAGACGCCGTCGGAACATGAGTCTTTCTCGTCTACAGGATGGGGTCATAGTGGAGGGTTGCCGCCGAACAAATAGAGCTTGCAATAAAATTACCAAAAAAGCGAAAAACCCACAACCTCATGCGGTTGTGGATATATATGGTGGAGGCGAGGGGATTTGAACACCACCTGTCCGAAGATAACGCCACATAGGCTTCTACGGGTGTAGTCACAGTTTTGATGTCACCTAGGCCGATGCCCCGTAACCGTCTTCGATCTAGGTCAGCCTGATTGTCTTCTTCTGCACACCCCAGGCGGAGATGTGACAGCATATCCCTCTAAAGTTGGGACAAATATACATGTATAATAAAATGGACCATTCGATGAATTGTAATCATTTATAAAATTGGGTAAAGTAGATAAATAAACTTTTGAAAACCAGCAAGCTTGAAAGGAGTCCTATGTCAAATGAAACATAAGCAATCTCGAAATTTGCTAATCATTTACCTTTTGCTATTAACCGTAGTGCTCAGTGCCTGCCAATCCACTCAAAACGACCGTAAACAACAATCAGAGAATACTAAAGTTGCCCAGAACATTCAACATTTAAACGAGCAAGAAAAGATACCAGAGTATTTACCTAAAACATTTCCTCTACCACAAGATGCTAAGATAAGCACTTCACACGCTGAAATCAACGATGGCAAAAAATCCGTAATGCTCATCTTTACTACTGAAGAAAGCATGTTTACGATTACAAAGTTGTACACGGACTATTTCAATACGCAAAACTTGGATCAATCCAATTATACTATCGATAATAACAACATTATTATTCAAGGGGATAACGTTAAAAACAATGAAAGCTGGTCCATGATTGGAGGGGCCTTAACCTCTAGAGATGGCATTATTGAGTTAACCGTCAATTGGTCAGAACAGTAACGTCTGTCTTCCCCCTTACAGCATAAGATATGCTGCACTATATAAGCAAATGAAAAACCCGACCTCACGCGGTCGGGTTTTTCATGGTGGAGGCGAGGGGGATGGATACCTAGATAATACAGAAAATATGTATAGAGGAAATGACCTGTATACATAAAACATCCCCGCCTTATCAACAGGTGAGGATGATCAATCATATCCCACGGGCCAATACTTCGGCCGGTTGCATTTAGTACAGGCGAATACACGTACACCATGGTAATAACGCCAGCGCCACCGGCCAGCTGCTCCGCATTTACAGATGCCGTTTTTGTAGAGCTCATTTACTTGTTCCCTGGTAAGCATGCTGCACCTCCCAAGGTTATTTTACCGCAATAAAAAAAGACCTGCTACAAGAGCAGGCCATTTCACTATGCCAAGAAACCCAGCCGCCGCATCTCCGGCTCGAGTTGCAGCAGCCTGCGCTGCGCCTTCTCCGCTCGTTCCGATTCAACCGGCTTGCCGTACTGGTCCGTTCCTTTGGATAGATTGTACAAATAAAGCAGTTCATTTGCGATTCGATAAGCCATCTCAGCCTGTTTCTGCGGTGTGGCAGCAAACTCCATCTGATGCTCCAGGTTCGCGATGTCCGTCCGGATCCGGTTCATACTGGTGCAAGGGCAGGCGGTCGCGCTGACTTCGTTATGCCCCACCACCGCTATTTTTGGCCAGATGGATTTAACCAACAGGATGCCGGCATAAAGCAGCTCCCGTTCCTGACTGGTCATCTCTCGCTTGGAAAGATCGCCGTGGATGGCAATGCCGATGGAATCATCGTTTGCCCCCTTGGCATGCGTGGTGTAGGTCAGCAGGTCATTGGTCTGCAGCAGCCGGCCGTTCGATACAACCAAATTGTAAGCAATCCCCGGCCAGTTATGGGAATTGACGTGGTAATCAGCCTGATTCACCAGCGGCGCCTCAGAAGCCATATGATGGACCACAAGGCGCTTCACTTCATTATACTTGCGCCAGCCCCATATCTTTGTGGCATGCTTCGGTAGTTGGTCGGTGATGTCCTCAATGGGCGGCAGGCTGCTAAACGGCAGATTCGCGCTCCACATCAAGCCCCGCAAACTCGTGATTGTCGTCTGTGTCATGTTGTTCAACCTCCTTCTTCTTCGGTTTCTTCGGACTCATGAAGATTCCCAGCAGCATGATTGCAAACAGCACCAGATTGGCTGTGGCGTCCAGCCATTCATCCGGCACCTCGATGCCAAACGCCTGCTTGAGAAAGGTTGCTATAGCAGCCAGCAGCGGCAGCAGTATTCCTTTATTGATCCTTTCCATGCTTCTCACTCTCCTTGATTGGTTTGCCCGGCCTATGACCGCCTGTAAGGATGGCATAAAGGTCCTTGTGGACCGGGTTGGTGGTTGATTCAAAGTACTCGGTTGTGAATCGCATATAGGCACCCCCAAATGTGTGATGATGCTATCGACCTTGCTTTCAATGCGCCGCTGCAGGGCCAAGTGTTCCCGCAGCTCAGACTTGTCATCAACGTGAAATATGCGCTTGACCTGACTGGTCACGAGCTTGCGACCAAATTTGTCAAGGACGAATAAAAAAACAGCAGCCAACGTGCCGAATGTTAAAGGCCGTTGGCTGATTTCAATAATGAATTGGTATAGTTCGTACATTGCCCCACCTCATAGGCGGATTTTCCTTCATATAATAGCTTGCCGGCCATCTCCCGGCCGAACCAGCTGTCCAGGATGGAATAGGTGCGCTCATCTACCGCGCATTCCATCGGCTCCATTTCGATCATATGGACCTCCACAACGAAAAAGAGCCCATGGGATGCTTTCCCAATGGACTCTTTCTTGACCGGTGCTTCCGGATTTGTTTTTATATTAACCGAGTTGGCGGAATATGTCAATAATATTTAAGGACCATCTCTTATCATCACTTCACCACCATATTTTTCTAGAAATTACTATCGAACTATAGTAGAATAAAATCCGTTAACTTATGAATGGGGTGGGTCTATATGTCTAATGAAAAGTTTCTTGCTACCTTCGAAAAAGACAAGGACTATAAGCGAATCCATGTCAACGGAGTTATAACTAATTATCATAAGAACATGGTCACCATAGATCTGTTTGAAGAACACGTACCTTTAATGACCAGATTCACTATGGAAGACAACGGGCCTATAGTTGAACATGAAGAAGGGAACCTTCGAAATTATATACACGCTTCCCTTAATGTAGCTCCAGAAAATTTACCGATGATTATTAGGTCGCTAGAGGCGATCTATCAAAGGTATTTGGACGAGCGTAGACAAAGTGGTGACGGCGTTTGACAAGCAGCAAGTATATTGATTTTCTGGGACAAGCCATAGATGGCAGAATTGCTCATTTAGCTTTCGGCTTACAATCTCAAATACTTCAATACAAACAGCAGATTGACGAGTCTGTAACTGGTGTTAAAATGGATATAAGCAGTATATACCAAGAACACGAAAACCTTAAAGAAGCGTACCGCCAACTGCAGGCCTATTACGAAAAAATGGCCTCTACTAAGGAAGGTGACGACATGAGCGAACAAATTAGCAGCAAATTAGGTATTGTTGAAAATGATGTTAAACACCTTGGCGAATCTGTGAGTCGAATAGAAGCTAACCTGAATCGGGTCATTGATAAAATAGATAATATCAGCAGCACAATGGCAACCAGGTCTGAGCTTGAAAAGGTCTCAGATAAGATCGAAAATCTGGTGACCAAAGAACAATTTAACGAAGCCACTCAAAGAACGCGGTTTACAGTGACCACCTGGATTGCTCTCGCTTCTGCTGCAGGATCGATTATTGCAGCGATCATAGCATACGTAAAATAAAGACGCTCCTTGGAGCGTCTTTTTGTTATCCAAAATAAATAACCCGCCACAGGTTGGACGCCTGACGGGTTACTTTCTCCTACATCATGTTTGGAGGGGTACCACCCCAAGGTGCTGCCAAGGGAGAGCGGTGCAACGCTCTCCTTTTGTTATTGTAAGCATATCATACCCAAAATAGTCGTGCAATGACTCGTCATCTTAAGTTATACTCTCGGCCTAACTGCTTCTTAGCCTCGTCTCCAGCTCGCGTTAACTCTTTCGAAATCCTCTTAGATTTCTTCGCCGGATCTTGAATATTCTGGTTCATCCGCTTGTTAATCCGTTTCTTAGTTTCCTCGCCCTGCAGCTGCTGCAGCCGGCTGAACATATCGCCATTTAGTATGAAGGTTTGTCCTTCGATTGTCACTTTCTTGCCAGGAACACGCGGCGCAAGCGTCTCATCTCCTGTCTCCGCGATCAATTCAACAATATATTTGGCTTCTGGACTGAGCTTGTACTTGCTAGTGAAGCCAGGATTAAACATCACATTAAATACGTTGTTATCCTGGTATGTCTCCTTGGGATTACCCAGTGTGTCATATTGCTGCGGCAGCGACTCAGCCCAAATAGGTATCTTGGCTTGTGCGCGATTCAGGGACTGCTCGAGCTTATTTGGTGAATAGGTTTCACGCCTGTAGTTGTCATTCATTTGCTTGAACTGATTGAATGCCGTTGGTACGAAAGATGCTGGAATTTCGGTCAGAACGTCCATAATCTTATCCGTCACCGATTGCCCCGGATACCCCTCTACAGCTGATTTAAGACCGCTTAAGACAGATTGCTCAGTGAGTGTGCCCAAACCGCCTTCCAAGCTGTTATAGACCGTACCAAACGTGCCGGACAGTCCGTCCTTGCCCTCGGTGAGATTCTTCTTCACGTTCGCTCCAATGGATATTGCGATAGAAGCCGGCTGCATCCAATCGTAAGTGTACAGGCGGTCTCCTTCTTGGAGTTTAGCCTTCTCTGAATCAAAACCACTCTGAACCCACCGAGTTAGCGCCGAAAGATTTACTTGATACTGACCTTGGCCGGCCGCCTGCTGCAACCCTCTAATGTCTCTGTCTTTGCTGGCAGAGCCGGTAAGAATGCCGACGTCCATCAAGTAATATCCCATACCAGAGAGCCCTGCAGTACCTATAATTGCCCTCGTTAGAGCTTGAGTGACTTCTGCCGTGTTAGGCTCCTTCTTAAAAATCGGCTGCATCAGGATTTTCGCGCTTCGCAGAAAGCCTGCTGGAGAATACTCCAATGCCCGCATAAGCAAAGCTCCCGGGGTCTTCGGATACTTTATAACGAGATCCCCGACGCCGAAATCCTTGCCTACATTCAGCCCCCTCTTGAACTTAACCAGTCCTTGCGAAATGAGATTGTTGTCCTGGAATGTAACATAACGGCCATACTCATCCGCGATTTTTAGTATGTTCTCGTCAGCTTCACGGATGTACTGTTGGATTAGCGCTTTATTATTGCCCTGCCCCTCGTTAATAGCCCGCAGCGTCGCCATCTCGCCTACCGTGTTATTGTAAGCTCGCATGTATGCTGCAGTATCGAACGACTTGAGCGTAGCCCCCAAAGCCTTCTCCAAGTACGTTAATGGATTCAACTTCGAGGTAAACGCAGGACTGCCAAGGTCATATGCTGTTTGCAGTCCATTGACGTTAACCTGCTTCCAGCCCGCCTTTCCGCCAGAAACCCAGTTTCTCCAGAACTCTCCCTGGTTGTTTGTTCTGAATGTCACCGTTCGCTCGCCGCCTGTGATCTTAGACCGGGCGATATCTATCGGAGTAGCAACCCACTTATTGATACGTTCAAGCCGGTAAAACAACTCATTTCCCAATACGTTACGAGCCATTGTCTTGGTATTGAGCAGCTGCCCAATGGTTTGAAAGGTGCTGATCCTTTTCAAAATACCGGGTTTATCTAAACCCATGAGGATGACCTGCAGGTCCTGTGAAGCAATCTGCTGCGCATCCCCCGAGAGGGACGAAACTTTCTTCGCCAACTCACGAAGACTATTCGCCTCATCTCCTTCCAGCTGCTTCGTGCGAATCACCTTGTCCGTCAACTTCTCTGCTTCGCTGATCGTCCGTCTGGTGACTTTCTTAGTTGATGCTTCATATGCTTCCATAGATCGTTCGTACAGTTGTCTTAGATGTGGCCGAATGTCTTCGCCCAGCTCTTTCACCATCTCCTCGGACCAATCGGAGAACCTTATGACCTGTTTTCCCATTTTGGCCGCGCCGATAATCGCATAATCCATCCACACGTCTAGCGGAGTGCTGCTAACCTGTATACCTTTTGACCGCAGACGCTCCTTAGCGGCCTGCTCTTGCGCATCAAGGAATGCGGTAAGATTATCCCTCACCCGGTTGTCCTTCGGCTGCCTAGGCGCTCTCGGGGCCCTTGGTTGGCGAGAGGTTTCTTTAATGAATTGCTTCGACTCGTTGACAAAGTGCCTCAAGGTTTGAGCCTCTGATTCAGTCAGCTTTACACCCGATTTGGCACGGTCAAGAATGTCATTGACGTTATTGGAGAGTTCCTTGATTCCGGTCATCTTCTTGGCAGCTGCAGCTAGGCCCTGTAGATTTGCCGCCATGTCTGGTGTGACAACTTTGTCCTTAGTAAAGACAGAGGTCTTCTCATTTGTTTTCCTTGCCACACGCTGCGCATAAACCAGAACGCCTTCTGGAGACAACCGGTTGAACATGGACAAAGCCTGATTCGCTTGGCCGGCTGTAGTCGCCTCTTCCGATACCTTCATTGCGATGTCCACGGCTCTTTGGTGGTTTCCAATTCCGTTGTAGTGATCAATCAGCCGTTGGGCGACTGTTGCCTTTTCTGCCGTGAATCTTGTATCTCCCAATACAAATGATGTTGCTTCCTCTATATCCCGGCTGATGCGAAGATTCGCAGCGGCAAGGGTGTCCGCATTCCGTATGGGTTGATAGGCCGCTGACATCCGTTCCTTGAAGCTTAACGGCGGCTTGTCACTCGCCTGAAGAGTTTCCGCAAATCCTCGCTGCCTCATGTTTGGTGCTGCTTGCCCCGGCGGTGGGGTTACATCTACCCGGGGAAGCTTCGGCACCGTGACATCTGCGGCCGGCAGAACCTCTACCTGTGCCGCTCTGCCCACTCGCTGCAGTGGCGGCTGCACTGCCCCTGTCACGCCCTGCGGTCGTCCAGATGGACTAGGAAGACCAAGCGGCCGCACATCAGCATCCATGATGACTTCAGGCGTGTCCGCACGGTTCACATTACCGCGCTGCCGTGGTTCGGGTAAGGCAAGAACCTCCTGCGCTGCCGGCTCAGCAGAATTGCCGGGACCTCTGAACTTGGATGCCAGCTTGGAAATACCACGGCCCAGCCCGTACATGGCCACATCACCGACTGCACCACCTAAAGCACCCATGCCGATGTTCATCGCCATTTGATCGGCATCCGTCTCCCCGCGAACGCCGCCGATGACACCGCCCTGCACAGCTCCGGCCACGCTGCCCTGGATAGCTCTGGTTGCCACTGGTCCAGCTTTAGGAGCGACATTCTGGGCGAATGTCTGGCCGATCTTGTACGGCATGGAAGCCAGCCCCTGCCCGATGTTCGCCGGGTTAGTGGTCCATCCTGCAATGGCGCCACCCAAATCAGCCGTAATATCTGCTGCCTTGCTGCCAGTCGATAAAATAGGCGCGGCCCCAGCTTTCTGGGTGTCCACGCCTACTGCATGCCCTGCCTTTTGTCCAAAACGGCTCAAGAACTTCCCTGCATCATCCACGCCGGGAATGCCGGTTTTGCCAACCTGAGCCTTGTCGATAAAGCCAGCAGCGGCATCAACCGTGTTGTCTTTAAGAAACTTGAGGACTGGATTCTTGGGATCCTGCGCATTTCGAGTGGCCCTCTGCTTATCCAGATAATCCTGCTTCGCCTTTTCTTCAGCAGCCTTCTTTGCTTGCCTCTCCGCCTCGGCCCTGTCGTTGAAAGCCTGTATGCCTTGTACGCTGCGAGTTAGGTTATCCGTGCCGTATATCGTTCGCTCTGGCTGATTGAAAGCCGTGGCCGGCAGTGTTAGTTTGTTGCTGTTGGGAGGAGGAACGTTGACGGGCCGGTTCCGGACAACAGCAAATTCATCCTCGACTGGTTGTCCAGCGCCACTATTTAGCGCTGCTAAACGTTCCATGACACGTCGTTTTGCCTCTTCCCCTTGCTTCCTTCTCCTGACCCGTTCAAATTCGTCCATTTACCTTACCCCCAGTTTTTCATAACCTTGGTCACGTAATTCTGTGTTTCCTTTGGTGCATGAGCGCTGATCGCCGCCCAGTTCTTCCCGTATTTCTTGATGGCCTTGTCCACGTTCCCTGGCCCCCAGTTGTAGGCAGCCAGAGCAAGTTGATAATCGCCGTACTTCTGGTACATCTGTGAAATGTACTTCGTGCCGCCATTTATGTTCTGTGCAGGATCGTATGGATTTTTGACGCCTAAACCTGCTGCCGTTCCCGGCATAAGCTGCATCATTCCCATTGCACCTGCACCACTTTTAGCATTGGGGTTGTAATTGCTCTCGGCCTTGATAATAGAGGCTACCAGCCCTTCCGGCATGCCGTAATTCTTAGCCGCGGTCGATACTATGCCCTGATAAGCTTGCGGCACGCTTACCGAGCTTCCTACTTTCCCGGGTAGTTACCCAGCATGGAATCTACCTCTTCCTTGCTGAATCCCAGCGAGAACAGAACTTGTCTTGTTTGATCTGGCGGCAACCCGAAATCAGCTACCGTTTCAAACATTTCTTCTCTGCTTTTACCTTCAGTCGGCAGCATTCCGTCTTCGTCAGCATACAACTTCCTTACGCTCGAAAGGACCTGACTAGAAGTCATGCCATTATAGGAATATCCTGCACTTCCGCCCTGCTGCATCTGCCAATCCAGACCAGCCCAACCTTGAGCGCTGCGGTCGTCGAATTCTGCCTGATTAAGGTTCTGCTGTGCCCATGCCAACGCATTTTGCATACCTTGTTGCTCCTTGATTCGGTTGAACTCCCGTTCCCATTGCGCATCAGCCACTTTGTCGCGACCCTGTGTGTACTGATAGCTACGATCAGATTCATAAACGCCCCGATCAAACTGCTTTTGCTGCATGCCTTGCTGGAACTGCTGGTTCTGACCTTCAAGCGTCTGTGGTGCCTTGCCACTCTGAATTTGTCGCGGGTAGCCGCTCACGTCCTGCTGCGGAGTCAGGATCATGCCCGCGCGGTCTCCGTAAGCCAAGGCTGTATCTACATTGAACCTCTTGTTATCCAGCGTGGATTGTCCCTTATACATTCCTGTGAGCTGCCCCTCTTGTATACCCTGGCTGAACATCTGATTCTGCATGGCTGCCGTCATCTGGCCGCCCGGACCGTAGCCGTAAACCCCTGCATAGTTCAGCCCATAGTTCCGGTTGGAGTCGAACTGACCGAAAGCTTGAGCATCCGCAGCAAGACCGTATTCACGCTCCATCCGGGTGAGCTCGTTCATCATGGCTTGCTTCTGCTCCGGCGTGGCGTCGATGAAGTCCTTGAGCGATACGTCGATGCTGGCAAGGCGTGATTGCAGGTCCTGCTGGTTCTCGCGGTCTGTCCGGCCCCGCTGTTGCTCCACCATACCCAGCGCATAATCTGACTTGCCGCTGAATGGCGAGAGGTTCCGCTCGTTATAGGAATTCTCAAGCGCCCGGTCCTCGTTGATGTTCTCGTACATCCGGTTATAGCTCGTCTGCATGCCTTCCTTCGCCTGCTTCGCCGCAGCTTCCCTTTCACGAATCTGTGCATCAATCCGCGCCTGTGCCTCTGCCTCGATCTGTTCCCGCGTCATCGGTGCGTATTCGCCCATGTTCACTGGGGATGTGTACCCGCCGTTGGATGGTGCAGATGGCATTGCTGGCATAGGCGGCAGCTCTGGTTGCGGGGCTCGTGGATCTGTGGTTGTAAGCGTATTGCTTGTTTTGTTCTTGTTGTTGATATAAGCCTCCAACTGCTGCGTGTTCATCCCCTTTACAAGTGCAGCCTCTTCCGGTGTCAGCTTGCCATAGTATTGGGTAGCGTTATTAGCGGCCCATCCTTTATTTCCGGAATCATACTGCTTTTTGGAATACAGGATTTCGTTCAGTGGGTCTCCAGTGCCGCCATAATTGGTTGTTGGTGCTGTTGCCGGTTTAGCTGGTGGCATTGGCACGTTGCTTGCTACTGCTGCCGTTGTTTTGGGCATGCCGGGATATGGGACTGAATTAGCTGTAGGCAAGTTAGGTGTCGTCAGCCGCGATGCATTATTGTTAGTCGCTACCGGAGTCTTAGGAAGGCTAACTGCCGGTGTCGCGGGTTTCGGTAAATTAGGTGAGGGCATAGGAACAGATGAACCGGTATTTTTAGTAGCAAGATTTGTAGTTGCCTGATTAAAGAGTGAATTCGAGCTGCTGGGCATAGGAACGGAATTGTTCTTGACCTGCTGCAGCTTACTAAGCGCATTTGAAAATATCGACATTTTAACCCTCCTAGGGACATGAAAAAGGCACCCGTTTGGGTGCCTCTAGTCTTATATTACTTTACCTTGGCAAGCTCTTGTTTCAATACCTTTGCCTGGACTGCATAATTGGAGTAACCGCCTTCCAGCGCTTCAACCGATACTCCAATTACCTCGCCTTTTGCGTTGATTACGATGCCTCCACTAGCTCCTGGATCAGTCTTTGCCGAATGCATCCACCTCGTTCCATTCCCAGAGCTCGATACAAACATACCTTCAGTAATGGTGAACTTTCTTGCAGGATGGCCGAGCGCATACACTTTGTCTTTGTTCATCGGTTCGCTGGTATTCAGCTTCAACGATGGGTAGCCGGCCAGCTTGAAGCCGATCAGGTCAACCGTTTCATTCTTAAACACCGCATCCGCAACCCGCAGCGTAGCCTCCTTGTTACCGAACGCTACAACGAACTGTGTCGCGCCCTCCAGAACATGCCAGTTGGTTACCAGCACACCGTCCACGATGAAGCCGGAGCCTTGGGAGATGTACTGGTCACCGTTGTAGGCGTAGATGATTCCAACGCTCTCCCCGATCTTGTTCAGCTGCTCAAGCGTCAAGCCCGCCTGCTGAACCGGCTGCTGCGGCGCGGTCACCGTCACACGCTGCTGCTTCTGATCCCATTTCACATCCGCACCCAGCGCCTCGCTGATTACCCGGAGTGGGACCATCGTCGTGTTGTTGATCATCTGCGGCGCGACAGCTGGCTTAACCTCTTTCCCGTTGATCCAGAGCGATATGGGCTTAGCAGCAAATGCCGTAGTAGATAAGGCGAATATAGCAACAAGGATAATAGCTAATGATTTCCGTTTCATATGGCAGCACCTCACTGGTTTTATAGTTCCAGTTTACTAGGTTTGGCAGGATTCGCCAATATTAGATTTCAGCATCGGCCACCCAGTTGAACCAGTACCTGCTGCCGACCGTAAAGGTTGCTGCTGTGTCAGCCAATTTTGAAAATCCGTATTCATTGGACAAGTCATTTACCACAGTTACATTTGTGCCTATAGTTGTAGTTGAATTTATAGGAGACACACGATTTGCCGTGCCACCAAAAGAATAGATCAGCACGGTAGGCCGGGCTCGTTTTGGAACGGTATATCGGATATTTGAGAATATAGCGTCCGCAACCTCAGCCGTGCCAATCGCAATGTTCCCCTGGTTGGATGTACCAGCATAAGCCAGATATCCGTAATTCTTCTCGTAATACCGCAAGCACAGCCTGAATTCATCGGCAAATCCACGGGGCTGATACGGCAGTGCTACTCCACCCGTACAGAATTGCAGCTGTGACAGGCGATAGGTTCCCGGCAGGCTAGCGTTCCGGATGGGGTCAATGGATAGGTTCCCGGTGCTTGTTACCGTTCCCGTAACCATGAAGGGTATCCACGCGCCTGTCATCGTGGTTCCAGCGTTGAATTCATCGTTGACAACGTGGAAGACGGTAGCGCCCGAAGGACCTTTAATCCAGCCGGAGAGCGTGACCTGCTTGCCCGCCATGTAATGCTGTGCCTCGACGATCTGCCGGACGATGACACCCGTACCGCCGCCCGTGTTGGTCACGTTGATTTCGTAGGAGTATTGGCTTTGCACGTTTGGTACATCGGTTGACCTGCCGTGCGATGTGATCGTCGCCCCGTTGTTTAATATCAGCCGAAGCCGATCCGGGCCGAAACCTGCAGAAGTAAAGGAGGTGCCGCGCTGCCAAACGTCCATATTGCTATTGATCAAAGCTTGGCGGTGCATGAAGTCCGGTGGTAGAGGGCTAAGTGTGCCGCCCGCCGCCAGACCGTCAACCTTCTGGTTGAGCAGGTCAATCGTGTCATATGCTTCTATCATAGCCTCACGGTTGGCTTGTGAAGACGCAACAATAGTCGGCTGTTGGTTGGTAACAGCCGCCTGCAATTTGGTTCTATTCGAAGGTAAGTTTGCCATCAGTAGCCGGATGCCCTCCCTTTTAAGTTAATGTCGTATATCTCGCATAGCTCGTCCCTGTCATTCTTGAAAATGATCTGGAAATAGTACGAGTTTTTGCAGAAAATCAGCGGTTTCGGGGCACTCACAAGGTCCGTATATTCTAAGTTGGCCCACACTCCATCGTCCCAAGCTGTAACATCCCAGGTCATGTAGGTGTTTTTGATCGCCTGATTTACCTCTCGCATGGAGGAATAAAAAACCACTTTCACATCCAAGCTAGATTTGGTTGCATACTGCCGGGCGTTGACAATAACTTCATCCAGAACTGACATCTGCCCGGTAGTCTCAAACTTGAGCATGTCCGAAGCACGGTAGAAATTGATAGGTGTTCCGGATGTCTTCCCCGCATTGTTCCAGTCGCTGCCGAGATTGGCGTCAAACTTGTGCAGATGGCCTGATTCCCCGGCATAGTACAGTTCACCAGCTCGAACAAACCCATTAGCCTTAATATTCGTCCACGGATACCATTCCCGGTTGCGTGTATCGTAAGCGTAGCAGAGTCGTTCCTCGCCCTTGTTGAAACGCAGCATATAAAGATTCGTCCGTGGGTCGTAATAGCCCACAGCGGCTGTTTTCTCGGCTTCTGATAGCCCGATTGCCTCAAGGTCTACCTTGTCTACCGATATCGACCGCGTAGCGTACCGCCGGGAACCGGTGTCCATTAGCTGCGTGTCGTAGATTTCGTATATGCCATCATCAGAGAGGTACACAACCGACTGTGCCCCGTCTGGGTAGGTGATACGCTGAATAGACCGGGGCGCAACCACCCCGGCCTGTGTATTTAAGAATTGATTCCCTTGGAACGTGTCAAAGTTGGTGCCGAACAGAACGCCCCATCCCCTGCGCATCGGGAGCATCAGCACATTATCAAATGCAATGCCCGGGCCGTTCATATAGTCGTTCTGGCGCACCCAACGTTCCCACTGAACCGAAGGGAAATAGTCAAAGGTCCATCGTTTCGAGTACCACCATTGGTCGCTGCCGTCACTCACGAACAGGTGCCCCTGGTAGCTGAAGCAGTATTTCATCTTCTTGGTGTGCAGCTGCGACAATATATTCGGTGGGTTAGGCGTTGCATCGTCTGCCGCAGGGACAATATCCGCAACAGAGAATGTATCGTCATTGTAAGCCTTGATGCCGCCCGTGTCCGTGATGATCTTGCGGCTGACGGAGTTACGGTCCGTGAAATCCACTTCGTAGATATCGGCACTCGTTAGCGCCCCAGATGCAGGCTGTAGTGCGCTGCCGTTGAACCGGTAAAGCGATGTGCCAGCCGTGGCAATGATCTTGTCTATGGCCCCGGTGCGGTACAGGGTCAGCCAGCGGATAGGATTGCTGAGTGCTGTCGTCGTTACTGGTATACTGCCGGGGCGTTGGGCGCAAGGTCCAATCTTCCCCTGCGGCTGCACACCGTTGATCATATAACGCGCTTGGTTGGCTGCTAGAGCAGTCGGCTGAGCAACCGTATTGATTCCACCTGCCACGCTTAAATCAACCGTTACAGGCTGTTGGAAGCCTTGTGGCATATCATTCACCGCCTCTTATCTTAAACGGTAAGTGGTGAACTGGACACTCTATCATTTTTTCGGGCTCTGGCAGTTCTGCATCCCCAATGGGTTCAAGCGTGTCTCTGATCAACATGGAAGTAATTTTTTTAAGACGGTAGTAATCCTTGTCGCATAATGGACAATACAATGTGTCTCCTGTTTTTGGCGGTCGCTGCATTTACATCCCTCCCCTCGCTTTCTGCACATCGTCATAGCTCGGTGGCTGACCGCCCGATGATGGCCCACGCGCTGAGATAGCAGCCTGCGTGATACCGGCATAACCAGTCTTCGCCGCACCGACCATTGCATCAGCTTCATTGTAGAAGTTCTTCACATATTTGACCTGCGAAGATATCTCCATGATCAACGTCTGATAGCCGCTCTCCGGGCAGTCAACAGGGTCAGCAGCCTGCGTAACAGGCTGTTGGAAGCCTTGTGGCATATCATTCACCACCTCTTATCTCAAACGGCAAGTGGTGAACTGGACACTCTATCTTATTTCCGGGCTGTGGCAGTTCTGCATCCCCAATGGGTTCAACTGAACTTCCCCTTAATACCGTCCCAGGTATAATGTCTTCTCTAAAACGATAATAAGATTTTTCGCATAGCGGACAATACATCGTGTCTCCTGCTTTTGGTGGTCGCTGCATTTACATCCCTCCTCTCGCTTTCTGCACATCGTCATAGCTCGGTGGCTGACCGCCCGATGACGGCCCGCGTGCAGATATCGCGGCCTGCGTGATACCAGCATAACCTGTTTTGGCCGCGCCGCCCATAGCTTCAGCCTCGGCGTAGAAGTTTTTGACGTACTTCACGGAAGAAGATATCTCCATGATCAACGTCTGATAGCCGCTCTCCGGGCAGTCAACGGGGTCAGCAGCCTGCGTAACCTGCCGGGGGTACCGGATATACTTCATCTTCACTTGGCCCGTTATACCGCGAATATCAATGGGCTGGTTCGGTGCTTCGCAATGCCACCCAATCGGGGCCGTGTCGCTGTACCGTTTAGGAACCTCAATCTCCCGGCCGTCCACCAGCTGCAGGATGCGTAATGGCTCGTACATGTCCTTAATCGCCGCATTGCCCTTGGTGAAAGGTACAATGCCATCACCTGTTACGTTGACCGTATCGCTTACCTCCGTGTTGTAGCAGAGCCGTGCAAGCTTCCAGAGTGCAACGTTCATGAACTGGAACAGGATTTGGTCCTGCGTGCTAGGGTCGGGTCCGAGATAGTCCACGTCCATCTTATTAATCGTCCGGACGGCTGTCATGATCTGGCCAGCATTCCAGGTGTTCATCCGCCCCAACTCCTTACCTGCTCATAGACTGTGCATTTATTCAGCTCGCAGAAGTTGACTACCTCATCGCTCAGCATAGCCTCTGCCGGGCCGTCTGTCTTTACGCGGGGAGTCAGCATGTCCGGGATGACGTACAGCGTGTTGTGCCACTCGGTGCCGGGAGCGTCAATTCGGGTAGCCACCGTGAATTGGTAGGTTTTCATTGGCATCACCAGCCCCCCTTAATCGTGTACGGTTGAGATTCCATCAGGTACTGAACGGAGATCTGTTCCTTGATCATCATGTGCCGGGTGTAATGCTTGTCGTATAGTCGCTTGGCTGTCTGCTCGCCCATCCGCTGTATGGAGCTTGGCAGGTCATAGTACTGTGCGATTCCGTAGGACGTATAGAGCGATTCATACCGGTCCGACAGGTCGATAGTGTCCGTCATAGCCGCGAAGTGCTTCAGATGCCGGTAAAACTCGATATGTAGCACGTCCTGCTGCGCGAATCGGTGTGAAAACACGATATGCCCGCCGTAAAGCCGGTAGGTCGCCTGTAAATCCCGGTCAACGCCCTGCTGCCGGTCACTAGCTAGCCACATCCGGCTGATGCGCTTAATGTTGTCGGTCAGAATTGGATAAGATATGTCCGTGTTATTGACCTCAAGGGTCATTGCATCCGGTATTTCGATGGAAAGCATGATCTCCGTCTGTGCATCGTTGCACCAGTTAATGACATTCTGGTTATCCAGCGAATCCTGGACGTAGCGCTCCATCGTATACCGCAGATCGGACAGTGTTTTTGCCACGTTGAAACCCCCTTATACGAAAAAAGACAGGGCCATCAAGCCCTGCCTTGTACCATCTTAGATAAGTCCAGCATCGCTGAGAATTTCGGCTACCGATTCCGGAACCTCTACCTCAACCCCGCGCTGAATTTGATAATTGTGACCGTTAATGCTTACGAATTCATACGGCCATTCAACCTTCTTTCCAGCCTCTTGCGAAGACTCAAGGCGTTTCCGCTCTTCTTGAGACATCCAAATTCTGATTTTGCGCTTCGGCTGCTCTGCCAGTGTTTCGGCTGTGGATTTTGTGATTTCATCCAATTGTGCATCTGTTATCTGCTGTTTACTTACTGCCATATTAATAGCCTCCTATGTTGTGATAAAGGGGGAGACCCCCCGTATTATTGAGATACTGCGTGTTCTATACGCACCATTGCCGCTTGTTCAATAATTTTGGCGGTAAACATGGTTTTCCAACCCACCGTTGAACGTTGGTTCAAAGGATCAGCTGTGCCTGAGGACCCGAGGGGCTTCACGATGGTTTGAACAGCTCCAGAACCGGCAACGTCTACCACACCATAAGCGTCTTTGCCGAGTACGAGTGTAGCGTAAACGTCGATAGCCGAAGCACCTGCGCCTGGGAACTTCTTCGCATTGGTGGTCTCCACGAAACGAACGCCATAAATACGACCAATTTCACCGTTGAATATCTGAGTCGAACCCGCATACTTTACAGGCTCCTCCCACTTCGGATCATCTTGCAAGTCATAAGCAGTTCCCGGCTCAATGATGGCTACATAATCGCCACCTTCCAATGGTTTAACATTGTTCCGTTTCAAGGTTCTGCGGGCTTTACGAATCTCCTTAACAGTCAAAAGATCTGTTGCCGCAATTGTAGCCCTCGACACTCTGCCATTTGCGTATTGGACAGAGGTACCAGCTGCCAAAACATCCCGGCTAATGCGGTCAATGGTGTCTTTTGCTTGCTCGGCCAATACATCCATAGACTCATCAACCAATGGGTCGATTGCCACCATATCAACTACGTCCGAGAACTCAATGTAATCACCGTATTGGCTTGGTGTAGCAGTGACACTCACCATAGTGACGCTGTTTCCGCTCGGGGTTACACCCTCAACCAACGGTGTTGTGGCCGGCGCAAGGGATTGCATTTTACGGAAGTCGATTGTCTTACCGCCATTTTTGGGAATAGGACGCTTTTGACCAAATTGCTGATGGAACAGCATTGGAAGAAGGCGTGCCAGCAGTTTTTTATCATAATAAGTTTGAATAGACGGTGCTAATCCTGCAGTTTGAGTTGTTTGAGTTGCCATTGATTATTCAGCTCCTTAGAATGTGATGCGCTCGCCTCTGCGCACTCGCTCGGATATCCTTTCGATATCCTCCGGGCTCATGTCAGCAGGGTTAAGCTGCATATTGTGTGGTGAGTCTGTGCTTGACAGGACTTGTCTTTCGTCTCTGCCGGTGATCCTCGCAAGCGTTTCTTGCTCTTGCTGCCTTGCAATCGTGCTGGCGTGGGCCAGTCGGTACGCATCTACCGGGTCATAGCCGCGGTCAATGTAGCCCTTCATGCCGTCGTTGTACCATTCAGGGTCTTTGCCCTCATGGAACGCTGATGCGCTCTCTGCAAGCGCTGGGAACTCGTTATATAACGCGCTCCACTTGGCTGCTTGCTGCGCCTTTGTCTCCTGCTGCTGGTACATCTCCCGGAATGCCTCTACCTCTGTCTTGAGCTGCTGCAGTTCCGTGTTTACCGGCTGGAAAAACTGCTGATAGGTCTCAAGATCAAGCCCCATCCGATGTGCTTCCTGTTCCATCTGTTGTTGCTGTAGGTGCGCATCCAGCGCCCTCTTGTACTCCTCGCGGTCACGGAAACCATTCATCTGCGCGACCTTGTCCAAATAGGCAAGTTCTGCCTGCTGTTCCCTCTCCCACTTGGCTCGTTCCTCGGCTATTGCACGTTCTTTCTCCTCACGCAACCGGTTAGCGAAGGATTGCTGCTTTGTAACGTCCTCAGTGGGCTGTGCGCCTGTCTCTGCCGGTTCAGGGGCGTTCCCATCACCCAAGGACTCATAGTCCTCTGTCACAACGCTAGACGGCTCAGGCGCTGTTTCTACTGCTTCTGGGGCGTAACCGCCGCCAATGTCCCCATCTTCATTGAAAAACGGGTGTAACCTCATGCTCATTTCCTCCTTGTGTGGGCGGCGCAACTCCACACGATCAACGCCGCTGGTTTTTAGTGCGATAAACTACAGAAAATAGGCCCGCTGGATTCTCACCAGGGGCCTGTTACCACGTTGCACCGTCCCGTTTCCGGGCCTGTCCAAGGCGGTAGAGTATATGGTTTAACATCACGGTGTAACCTGCATCACCTGGGTGCAGCTTATCGGGTAAGTATGACTCGATGGTCACGCCCTTTAAGTCGCAGTAATCCAAGAACCCGTGATAATTGCTAATGTAATCAATGCCGAGTATCTTAGCGGCAGCAGCAATGGCGTTATCGATGTCCTCCATATGGATGCTGTACTGCTCTTCATTCGTTGTGCCAGCCGGTATGGATGACATCAGGATCGGCTTAATGTTCGCGCTCCTCAACTTCTCAACAATTTCCAAGACATTGAGCGTTGTCTCCTGTGTGGAGGATATCTTGATACGGTCATTGGTGCCGACCTGCACGATAGCATGCGTGATCAGCTCACCTGCTGGCAGTACGTTAAGCGCTTGATGGGCTAGCCAGCGGCTATCCACCCCGGCTGTACCCCGGTTCCACGCTTTAACCACCTTTTGGATAACAAAGCCCTCAACAATCACCGCGTTTTGGCTAGCACTCGCATTCTTCCGGTTCGTCTCCCGGATTTCCACCTCATGCTGTGCCATTGGCAGCCCTGTGATGGATATCAGCTGCTTGTATGTAGCTGCTGAAGCGTAGGTGTCAACCGTCTGAACCAGATTGCCGTCGACGTATATCTCAACAATGCCTCGATCCGGGCCGTAGCTGAAATACACGCCGAAATGATCGCCATAATAGGTGCATGATACCTTGTCGCCAGCCCCGATGTTGGGCAGCGTAGCGATTTTACGCCCAATCGCCCGGGTATTGGTCGGGTTACCGCTGGTGTACCCTGAATTGCTAAACTGCGGATTGGTGAAGATGATCCGTTCATGCGTCACAGGAACGATGAAATCCCGATTGTACTTGGTAACAAGGTATTTGCCCGTCTCATTTGACCAGCAATAGCCGTTTGTATTGACGTACCAGTAGTTACCAAAGATCATGTCGCCGCCGGCTGACGTGTTGGTGTACCCGGTGCCTCCATAGCCCGCCGTGATGCTGTCCCCTATAAAGGCTACGCCCGTGTATTCAAAGGGATTATTGAGCGATACAAGCAGCACGGTTGAGCTATACCCTGCAGGCGCCTGAGTGTCTCCAAAGCTTGCGATGGTTGGACGCTCATATTGGATGGTCCGCAGCACAAACGGTTGTGACCTCGTTGCTGCATTGATCTTGAGTGATGTAAACGTGAGTGTGTCGCTCCAGGACTTGCCCGGCTTGATCACCTTCACGTGCAGCCCCACTGTTACGGTGATGTCTGCTGTTCCTTCATTGCGTACATAGATGTGATTCTGTGGTGTTGGGTAGGTCCAAGTCGTTGCTGACGGACCAACCGAGTCCACAAACTCACTGACAATTTCTCCGGTGGCTTGCTTTCTAGGCTGTACTGTCACGATTGGCATCCCCTTCACCCCTTTACCTATTCAGTTTTAGTTGTGCATTCATTTGCGCGATCTGCAGCTTGGTTTCGTTGTCCATCTGCTTCAGCGCTGCTTGCTGTTCAAACTTCATCGCCTCTTGCTCCTGCTGCTGTTGTAGACGCTGCTGCTCAGCCATCATCTGCTGCTCCATTGCGGCTTGCTCAGCCATTGGGTCAGGCGGTGGCGGCTGCATCTGCTGCTGTTGCATCTGCTCCTGCTCTCTCAGACGGGCGACAATCTTGTCCTTGTTCGGCAGGCCCTCCTGCATGTCCAGATACTCGCTCGGCAGCAGCACACCGGCACTAAACAGGTCGGCTCCCAGCTGGGCGATATATGCCTTGGATGTCGGCGTGGATGCTCCGGCACTCACCTGCACGTCAAGATCAATTTCGGCGTACTGTGCGCCTACAAACGGCATGAACTCATGATTGCCCTGCTCGTCTGTAATGCGGATATAGCGCTCCTCGGTATAAAACTCCTTGACCAGCTCGATCATCAGCTCGTAAACGTCCTTGATGGCACGGTTAAGGTTGGCTGCAATGCCCTTGATTGGGATGGAACCTTGCTCAACCAGCATCTGGATAGCTGCGGCTGCGGTGACACCGGATGGTGTTTCGCCTGTCTGAGCGTCATAAATGCCCGCCATACGCTCGATAACTTCAATCAGCTTGTCTATGGTCTGCGGCACGTCCCGGCTGATCTGCGGCGGCTGGAACCACTCTGCAGGCTTGGTCTGAGATAGATTTGTTACTGGCTGAACTATTCCCGGCTTAGCTTGGAACTTGGCAGGGTCAATTCCGCTATTCGCATCCACGAACAGGATAGGATTAGCTGTAAGTGCCGTGTTCCGGGTCAGCATCTCCATGAACTTGTTCAGCAGCTTCTGGTTCTCCATGATGTTCTGCGGCTCACCGATACCAAGCATCGACTTACGCTTCTTCTTGGGTACGAACCGCACGAATGGATACCGCCCATGTTTGTACACGTTACGGATGTCCTTCAGGATCTTACCGCCAGCTGCATAGGTACAGTGGATACCTCCTTGCTCCTTGTACCAGTATTCATACAGCATGACGCGATTCTTCGCATTGTCAGCACCAGGACGGCTGTATATCTCCGTCTCAAAGCTGTTTTCGGGGTCAACGTCCACGCCAAACTTCTCCTTGATGAACTCCACCGTCTTTGGCACCGCATAGATGATATAGCGGCAATCCTCCACCTTGTGAGCGGATGGGTCATGGTAGATGTTTGCCGGGTCCGGTGACTCTACGCATACATCACCTTTCCACACGTTTGAGCGCATGGGATTCATTGGGTCATACTGCCCGCCGCTCTTCGTGTTGTCCCAGTAGACTTTGAACCACCCAATGCCGAGCAGCAGGCCTGTCGGTACCACCTCCGCAATGACTTCATCAAGATCTGCGCGTTCAGCGATGACTTCTGTCACCTGCGTGAACAGCTTGGCTACCTCTTCGTCTCCCTGCACCGTGGGAAGTATCAATCCCCTTGGCCGGTTGTTGGTGATCTGCGGTGTCTTCTGATCCACCACGTAGGCGATGTAGTTAATGACCGGGTTAAGCAGCCATGACGGCCGTTCCTGCTGCCATTGCTTGGAGAGATAGAATTCATCGGCCTCTTTCCAAACGCTGTGATCCCCACTCAGTGCGCTCAAACTCTGGTTAAAGCCCGTCTTGATCATCTTGTACCGTGTTGCTCCATCTACGCTGTCAATCGCCTTGCCCTCTGGCTTGTCTCGCTTGCCAAATATGCTTTGCAATACCTTTGCCACTCCATCACCTCCCTAGTAGTTCTCCCATGAATTGAAATGCCCCCGGTCATCCCGGAGCGCATGTGGCAGGTTGTCCTGACGGTCATACATGCTGCCGGCCGGATCTCGTGCATCGAAGTAATCCGACAGGTAGTTAGAAAGCACAAATAGGGCGATAGCCGAAGCCATCACCAAATCATCAAAGCAGCCTTCCTGCGCATTCGTTGTGCCGTCTGCCTCCCGGATGTACGTTATGCATTCATTGATCAGTTGCTCATCATGCACCCGTATGAGTCCTTCGCGGATACACTTTGCCATGAAGTCAATCGCCAGCGGCTTTGTACGGGCATCTGTACGCCAGCCAAGCGCCTTGGTCATCTCATCCACTAAGCCGTCATAGCGTTCACGCATGTATATCCTTGGGTAATTGACGCGCTTCAGGGCCGTTACCGTGGTATAACCGTGGTTGTTAACCTCCGGCACGATCAACGCCTCGTTGTAGTACTTGCCCAAGCGCGGCAGCTCGATCTCACCGAATACATCCGGGTCAATGTGCCCATGCCACCTAGCGCACAGCTCCCATGTCTCAGCGTCCCATACGGTAGCTGCATCATAGTCACCGGTTGCCAGCCCCTCTGATGTATCCGCACCAATCACGTACCGCCTGCCCGGCTCAGGATGCTTCCATACGGTGATATAGCCGTCATGCTGCGGAACAAACTGACCATACTCGATGTTGCCCTGCTCCCCAGCCTTGGCCCGGTTGAGCCATTGTGTGAGGATGCGAGTATTGAACCGTGTGCGTCCGCTGGTCAGGAACGCCTCCATGTCGTTGGAAGGATACTCCTGCTTGAACTTCTCGTCATCCCCGTTGAGCTTGTCGGATATGGTCTTGCGTCGCCATTTGACCTGCTCAGGAGTCAGGTTGTAGTTCTGCACCAACTCTTCTTCAATCTGATCCAGCTTAACTTCCTCACCAGCAGCCAGCGGCGTGACGTATTCCTTATGCTCGTACCAGGGAATAAACAGCGGCACATAGTTGTTCTTTCCTTGCTTGGCTTTCATCCACAAATCATAAAAATAACCACCTACGCCCATCGCTGTACTCTCCACGATTACGATACCGTTATAGTCCGGCACCGACTGGAGCAACGAAGTCATGGTGGTTTCAGCGTCCTGCCACTTGGCAAGCTCTGATATATGCAGGTAATTGATGGTGTAGCCTGAGCCAGCATTCTTGTTGTTCGCCGTCTCAATCAGGAACTTGCTCTGCAGCCCCGGCTTAACCTTGAACTCTTCCCGGCTCGGATTCTCGAAGTAGATCCCCTTGCCGCGAATAGGCCGGTTCATTGGCTTGATTACGTCCGGCAGGTACTGCAGGTATCGCCCTGACATATCGTTAATCGTCTTGGCTGAGTCATCATCGTATGAAACGATCATAGCCACTTTGTTAAACGGCTTATCATTCGGCAGCCCCAGTGTGATGGCCTTGAAGAACAATCCCTCGGTGAAGGTGCTCATTCCCTGCTGCCGGGCTTTCAGGATGATGATGTACAGCGTGGGCCGTGTGTCCGGGTCCGGGTACTTCGTGTAATGGTCCGTCACAATCTGATTAAGCCGGTCCTGGCTGTCGTTTATGGTGAAAGGTACAATACGCGCTTTCTTGTCCTTGATCTTGAGACATTTACGGAAGTACAGGTGGTTGTCATGCTTCAGTTTCAGTAGCGCGTTGGTCATTCAATCAACTCCGCCAGCTGATCCTCATAGGACAGCGTAACTTTACCGGAATGCTCTACCTTATCAGTGAACATGCCGAGGTGACGCGCTATGGAGTCTAGAGCCCCCTTCTTGTCATGAAGCTTTAGCGCTATTCCTTCCTTGGTCTGTTTGATCTCAGCGACTGCATCAAGCTTCTCCCTCGCCACAGTATCAGTGTCGTATATTCTGACCATCTGAACCATTTGTCGTACCGGACTCTTACCGTTCTCTGCATCGCCTTCAAAGCCTACAATCACCTCCTGTTGCTCAACCTTGAGGTAATCGGATATGTTGCTGAAACCAATCTTGGCATATTCCCTCAGCACCATATCAGCGGTTATCTCAGTGCGTTTAGAGCGTTCCACCATAAGCTGCTGGATCAATTCCTGAATGTCAGGTTTCGTTAGGTTTTCAGCCCCTATTGCTCTGGCCGTTTTTTCGCTGTATCCTGCCCTAATTGCGGCCTGTGTCGCATTCAGGTCTATGAGGTATTCTTGAGCGAAAAGCTTCTGTTTGTCGGTCAGTGCCGCCATCGTCTCACCTCCTACTCTTTATCGTTCTCAAGCGCCTCACACATCTTTTGCAAAGCAGGCTGAAGTTCTGAAGCACACACAGTGTAGAATCCGACCGAGCCCTTGGGGTATACCTGGACTTTGAAGACTCTGTTAAGCTCTACACATCGCTCGAAATCCAGAAAGTTTTCACGCCCACCGTAATACATCTCAATATCACGTTCATGTACAACTCTGTGATCGTTGAAATCAATGGTTACGCTGTACGGGTTAAACTTCATCAGCTCTTCCATCATGACTCCCCCTCACATCTTGTTCGCTTGCAACTCTCTCTCGTACAAATCCCTATCATCATTGCTCACTGGTTCGTATAACACCGTCTGCGGCTCTTGCTTGGCCTCTCTATACTCCGTGAAGCTGCTGGCCTTGAGTTTATCCGTCAGCTCACTGATCAGCGCATCCTTACGTTCATCGCTCTTGTAGTGGATGTACTCACGCACCACGAATATAGCGGTCAGTCCGGCTACGATAACCACGATGTCCATCACTCGTCCCTCCCTTACCTGATATCCGATAGCTTATATACGTCATACAACTTCTTGCTGTCCTTCCACACTTCCCCGTGGTCCCCGGGGTGCAATCCTCCATCTTCCCGCGCTCTTCGCTTCAGCTGTTCCAACCACAGTTCTTTGTTCGTTGTGATGAGCTCGATAATCTCATACTCGATGAAGAGCACGTATATTTCCATTACTCGTCCTCCTCTTCCGCTTTCTCAGCCCTTGCATATAACACCGCCCACCAATGGAAGGCGATTGCTGCCAACACGATAATGATCGTGAAATGATCTACGTCATGGGGTGCCACTCCATTCCTCTCATCCCCTTAACAAGTAAAAAGCCCGCCGTTTGGCGAGCCGTGTTGTTCTCGGGAGCATCGGGTGTCTGTATTCGCCCGGTACGGGATTGTACGGGTAAATCTCCGATGCTCCTATATGAATTTCCTGCATATTACTATGATACCTCAGAAATAGCTGTTCTTTTTCTGGCATTTTTATTGCGTTTTTGCGGTTTTTTAACGGGAATCAGCCGATTCATGAAAATGTTTCCGTCATTCAGGCACTTCTCAATGTCCGCAATCGCCGTCCGGTGTACATGGTAGAAGTGGGATAAGCTAAGATTCATCATCATGGACGCTGCAACCGGCTCCCTGCCTTGGAAGTAGCACAGCTTGATACATTCCCTCTGCCGATCATCCAGCGCCTCTAAAGCCGATTTCACGAGCCCTATGACGTATTCATGCTCTTCTGCATCCCACTCGTACTGCTGGCGCTCTTCATCCACGTTCATCACATTGTCGAGTGCGAACCGTTCCGTCTGGCTTACCGGCAGCCCGCCTATTCCTCGAACATCGTCATTGTACTGCTGAGTACAGCCCGGGTACCTGCGTTTCTTGTTCACCTGGGCTATGCTCCTATGGATGTTTGCAAGTGCCGCGATTAACTTCGTATGTCCGTACAGCAGCCGCTTTACGTCAATCATGGCTATTCCCCCTTATAGCGGTTATGAGAAGGGACACCGGTTAGGTGCCCCCTTGAATGTGTTACGTCCTCTTCTTCAGCTTTTCAATCTCATGCTCTAGTAGGTGGTGAACTAAGCTGTTTTCCATCGTAAACTCCCTACCACACTGTGGGCATTTATAAGTCACGCTTACGCCACCTCTACAGTTCGTATTCTTTCAACGCCTGATATGCCGCAAGCATCCCGGCCAAATCTCCACTCATCATGGCCTCTTGCGCCCGTTTAACGTCAGCCTTCATCATTTCTGCCGCGAGATGTCCGGCAGGGATTTTCTCGTATTCACGGATAATCTCCTGTACACGTTCTATTTCCTTCGGCAGTGCATCGCCCAATGTTTCCATCTACGCCACCTCTACGATCCGCGAACCTTCCAACCGGTCTACGCGGCGCTTCAGCTCGATGATTTCCTCGCTGAGCTGCTCAAGTGTTTGCGGTACCAGCGATCCGTCAGCGGACTCGTCAGCGATCCCGGGAATGTCGGTCTCTTCGGGGCGAAAAGAACTGTCAAGCGCCGGCGGTGTTACGTCCAGTGGAGGATTCGGAATAACTTCTGCAGCAGGTTCGGTTTTGACTTCTTCACCTCTTGCAGCACGTTCTTCCCGAAATCGCGCAGCTTCTTCAGCCGATACCTCCCGGTACTTGCCTTTTTCCAAGAAGCCGAACTTGATAAACTCATCCGTCTCAAGCAAGTAGCCACCAAAACGCTTGCCCAGATTGTCCAGCGGATGCATGTTGTAGATGGCTGGACGGCTGTTCTTGAACTCCTGCACCGCCTTGGCGTAGTTCGCTGTCAGGTTCGTGTCTACCACCTTCACAGCTTCACGGGCACCGACAGCAATCTCTTTCCGCAGGTCATCCACTTGGCTGTTCAGGCGCTCAATCTCGGCTGCTGCATTAGCAAGCTTGGTGCGTGCATCCTCCAGGTCAGCCTTGGCATTGTCACGCTCTGCCTCTACTTGGTTAAGCTGAGTGGTCAGGTCCGCGTTACGCTGCTGCAGCTGAGCAATCTGGTATTGCAGCTGGTTCTGAGCCTCCGTGTTCGCCTGCAGCTGTCCTTGGTAACTCTCTTCCGTGGTCAAAATTTGCTTGCTGAACTGCTCGGCTTGTCCAACAAACGCGGTGTTGAAGTGTACCAGCAGCAGTTGATAGGCTTGCTCGCTGGTTACCAGATCCCGCAGCGGTAGCCGCTCACCTTCTCCGATGTCGATAGATTCGATGGTGTGCGTGATCTGCACAGCCGCTTGCTCCATGCGCTCTTCATGCTGCTCAAGACTAAACTTCTCGGCCAGCTGTTTCTCAATCTCCTTGATCTGCTCATTGATGCGGCGTACTTCTACCTGATCCACGCTTGGCTGTTCAAACAGCTGGGCTTTCTTCTGCTCCAGCTCATTCAGTTGTGCTTGCAGCTCGGATACATTGCTCACGTTTATCCCTCCAAAATTGTTCTATTCGTTCTATAACGGATAACATAATTATACCAAAAAACCTGCCTGCTGAATAGCTAAAAACGTTGATATGACGCGGTTTTTACGACTTTTTAACTTATGATTTCCTGCGGATTAAAAGAGCCAGAAATAACAGGATCAGCATCATCCAGATTAGCCCCACCCTGAGCATCACTTCCCACCCCACGCCATCACCACCCTTCGTGCGCGTCATTTAAGCCGCCTATTTGCCATTCTGAGACGCTCTGTGCGTCTGGATGGACATTTACCCTGCCAACTCTCTTAATCTCTTAGAACGCCTTCTAGGAGGTCGTAGAGGGATGATCCACCCAACAATCACGTTTCCATCCGTCATAGCCGTGTACGTGCCGTTCAGGTTGTGCCATTTGTCCACTCGTTTCATGCGATCCCCTCCACATGTTTGAGATAGTCCAGTGCGATACCGTTGCCCTGGATGACTTCGTTTACGTTCCTGTATCTCAAGAAATCTTTGTAAGGGATACTGCCTGTCGCGCCAGTAGCATTCAATCCGTCGATATATCCGAATGGCAAGTAAAATATCTGCTGGTGCGCCTTGAAGTTGATGAGAAAGAATGCCACCCCTCCATTCGCCACCCATGCCCTCATGAAATCAACCTGATGCTGCTCAATGTTTGCTAATGGGAACCGCGTTTTATTCTCCGTCTCCTTTGCATCGAAGGCGATTGCCCTACCCTCGTACACCCCAATGAAGTCCACCGTGCTTTTCTTCTCCGGGAACGCCGTCACAATCTGCTTGCCCCGTCTCACCACCTTCCAAGGTGTCGCAATCTTCTGTATATTTGCGATACCCTTAGCCGCATACTGAGCATTGGCGTATTCGATCAGCGTCTCCAGCCCCATGCCCCGGTTTGCGTATTGGATGCTCATGGCTTGTCCTCCCCATGTTTTGATATTCAGTCCGTCATGTCACCAAATGCTAGTAACCGCCCTCATGCTCCTTTAAAAAGTCCTTCAGCAGCACTTCTGCTTTGGCTAGAGCGTAACTTAAATCGCAGTTTTGCAAGCTCAAAATTGTATCGCCATGGTTAGGGCTTTCCGGTAAATATCCAATGGATATCGACCAGTCTGCATAACGGGAATGGTAAATTTCCAATGTCCAATCCGGTTTCTTTACCTCGTTATAAAACTTCAAGAATTCGTTCATGTACGTTCTTCCTCCCCATGTATCTTGATATTCATTCTGTTTCTTCGATTTCGACCCATTCTAATTTCGGATCAATAGCGTCACATTCGGGACAGTACACACGAATCGGGATTCCATTATCGTCCCTGTCCGCCTCTCTTTGAGAATGACAGCATTTAGTCAAAAGCCTTTCCACCTCATGAACACCACCCTCCCCATGTATCTTGATATCAAACGGTGTTCATATCCTTGACATCTCCGCACCACTCACAAATCCATTTTCCGCTTGCCAGCTTTCGATGATCTTCATGTCCTTCGCATTCTGGGCATGCTATACCCACTTTGCTACCAACAGGCATGAATTTCATTTCATCCAAAGTCGTCTCCACCGCGTTCCCCTCCCCATGTATCTTGCTATTCAGGCTTGTTCCACTTGAGCATCATTCAACTGGTTTTCTAGTGAATTAATATCCTTGTGGAGCATTGTCTTTTCTTTCTCATACTCAGCAATTGCAACTCTATGAGCTATATTAAGGTTTTCAAGTTGCAGCTGCTTTGAAAAGAGGACGCGCTTTAAGTACTCTTCATGGCTGATTTTCATTTTCCGTTACCTCCCCATGTATCTTCACTACCCAACCCACTGATACACCCTGACCTGCCGCACGCCTTCCCGTAGATCCGCTGCCAACTGCTCAGCCTGCTCCCTCGCTAGATGCTCCTTGTGGATCCGCTTGCCGATTGCGACCACCCATATGTTGCTTGGCATGTTATGCCTCCTTGCCTGCCCGTGGTCTATGTCGGTGCATCAAGCTTGGCTGCCTGCGCCCTTGATTCAGCGGTCGTATGGGCGCCCCCGTCTTCTCGATGTATGCGGCCAGCTCTTCCGGCGATAGGTGATAAGTCCTCAGCGATGCCTCTGCCCGTTCAAGCTCCGTCCTCTCCATCAGCGGCCTTGCTGGTCCTACTGGGCTCATTTCCTGCATCGCAAACGTGCGGCGTTCTTTCTTTTTCATCTTCGTTTCCTCCCTTGGCTTGTTTGAAACTCACTAAGTTCAAATATTTCCATTCCGAGAGCTTCGGCGATGTGCCTCTCTAGCTGCGCTCCTTTAGAACTTTCCCACCCTGGAAGCATGACAACTGTCGTGCAATCCATAAGAGCCTTAATGTCTGCCTTCATAAAACCTTCCCATGTCTGCTCAATTGGCTTTATCTCTGCGGGGTTTATCACTTTATATCCGTTTTCTCGTAGGTCCCTTGCTGTACTACGGAATGCTGGGTAGTTATATTCCTTTATTCCGCTCATAGGACCTGATAAGTAAATGAGCATGTTACCTCCGTTGATAATGTCATTTTTATATCCCCTACGCTCCCGGCGTATCGTAATAATGGTTCCATTCAACCTGGTATCCCTCGTTTGCACCTTTCAGCTTTACCTCGAAGAACCTGCCCAGCTCTTCCGCATCCTCCAGCCAGGGTTTCGATGCCAGGTCCTCTTGCCACTGCTGCTTGATCCGCTCGACCAGTTCCTCAGTGAACAGAGGCTGCGGCTCTACTCCGTGGTAACGAGCCAATATCCGGTTGTCTTCTTCAGCTGCCATGAACAGTTCAAACAGCTCCATGCGGGCCTTAACCGTGAAGGTTCCCTGTCCATATGCAAGTTTCATCCCGTTTCGCCTGTGGCCGGACCTATTCTTCGGGTCCTTGTACATCCGGATCATGGTATCTCTCAGGTCAGCGTAGGGCTGGAACCAGGGCTTCTTCTTGGACAGTTCCTGTGTGCTGCGGTCAATCGTTACGACCGGGCAAATGACACAGCCGAACCTCGCCCCGCATGCATCCCCTGTTTCGTCCTTGCCGGCCTTCCGGCGCCTAAGACCGCACTCCCCTGTTGCATCCTTGTATAGCTGGCTAATTTCCTCTGCATCGCCCCAAGGTGTCTTCTCAGTCGCCAGGTACGTCCAGACATCTTCGGTTGTGAAGTGGACAATAGGCTGCAGGGATGTTGCAACAACCTTGCCCTTCTTGTCCTTGCGCTCGGCGTAGAACACATCACCTTCAGCTGCCATGCTGCCGATCGTTTCCGCCCGTTGCTTGGACTCTGCAATTCTGGTTCCGACTACCGCCAAGGCAAACTGCTTCTCCTTCATGAACCTCTCCTGCGGCTCGATCTTCGCCTTATGGGTACACCACTTGTCGTTGCTATGCGGTAACGGGTATCCCTTGCCAAGGATACAATCCAGAATCGTGCTTCCCGGCTTGGCCGAAACTTCCGCTATCTCCATCGGCAGCTGCTGCTTATCAATCAGCTTTTGGATCTTCACGAACTCATTTTGTTTGGTCGCATCAGTCGTGAGGTCCAGGAACGTCTGGGCCGAGGTGATATATATTCTCCGGGTCCATTTTTCCCGAGGTAGCATCATCAGTGCCCTCATCACTAGCGCCAGTGTTACGGTTGAATCTTTGCCCCCGCTATATGCCACGTTGAACGGTCCTTCTATGGCTTCGTTCGTGTAGGCCTTAAGAATTTCTGCGATAGCCGTAATCTCTTTGGGCTTATAGCCGTTCATCTCTCACCCTCCCTATCTAAACATCCGGTTTACCCGGCCATCCCTGCGGTTCAGCTCGTCTGCCACCTTGCGGTATTTGCAATCTATCTGCCAGTATTCAATCTCGATCTGTGATATCTGCCGGGTTAGTCTGGACATCTCGTCCAGGTACTCCTGCCGCATCCGTTTGAGGCAGTCGTGGCATTTACGCTGCAGGTCTTGGTGTTGGTCACAGTGACAGGTCATGCCGTCTCTTTCCTTTCCTCCGGCCTTGGCAGCGGTCGCAACCCGTTATCCTCCCGGCCACGGCGTATGAATTCGTCAAAGTCCAATTCGTAGAGCTCGTAATCGTCAACCTGCCTCATGCCTTTCATCCCTCCGTTTTCTGGCTATCGTCCTGCGCCGATCCGTTCCGACCATCTCGATCAGCTGAGCTTGTCCCGTTATGCGGCTGGCTATCTTCCCGCCGTTCACCGGCAGCCGGTCCCTGATTCGCCCGACCGCGTAATTGCTGGTGATGATGGTCACCTTCTTCTCATTCACTCGAGCATCCAGGATGCTGAACAATTTCCCCTCTGCCCAGTCCTTGTACGATGTCGTGAACAAGTCATCAATCAGCAGAACCGGGATGTTGTAGTACCGTTTCAGCACGTCCTGCTCGCTTTCATCACTGGCCCGGTCATAGGTTGCCTTAATGTCCCCAAACAGCTTTTCCTCGTTCACGTAGATGGCTGGTATCTTTCGATGGGTCAGCGCATTGGCGATGCATTGCATCAAGTAGGTTTTGCCGGTACCGAATGCGCTGTACTCCCTGCCGTGTTGATCCGTCAGGCTCTTCGCCCGGCTCTCATCTCCAAAGAGATACAGCCATGTTCCCCAGTCCAGGTGATTGTCAATGTTCTTGATGAAGTCCACCGCGATTTCAAAGTAGGACCGGTTTTCGTCGTCAATGATCGCATTTTTGAACGTGTGCCCTAGTTCCTTGTTGCTGAAGCCCGATGAGGCGTTATATTTAGTGAATTGCTGGTCGTAATGGCACGAACATAATTCCACTTGAGCAACCTGTCGGGGAATGGGTCTATCCTTGTATGTGTAGCTGTCATCTTCAATCCATCGGAAGGTGTTAATGGTTCCCGTGTCCTTACACCTGCTGCACTTGTAATTAGACTGTTGGGGTTCCGATGTAGAGTTCTGCGAGTGGATCCGCATCTGCTCGATACGTACCAGCATTTCTTTCATGGCCTTGCCCATGCTTTCCACCTGGACCACCCCCCTTAATCACAATCTTCTGGTTTAAATAGGCTTCAAACTTGGTTCCAAACAAGGTTTCCGGTCTCAGGTATTGCTCCAAGTCTGTTCCAAGCCATTCAGCACATTTCTTGTCAATCACCGCTTTGAAATCGTCAAGCCGATAATTCTGGTTCCATCGGGCTGTGATATGCCGTTTCGTTGAATCGGTTGATGCCCTGTATTTGGTTCCAGCTTTAGCATTGAGGTAGTCGATGATTTCAGAAAAAGGGACAATATCTTTTATTTCTTCTTCTTGTTCTTCTTCTTTTTCTTTTTCTTCTTCTTCCCCCAAGTCTATGGATACCGTATTGATACTGTATTTGTACCGTCTGCATAGGGCATAAAAGAGTTCGATAAATTCATTGTTCTTCACGTTTTTGAGCTCTTTTACGATGCAAGCTTTCACCTTCGGACTGTTGATGCTGTTATAGCGCAGCCAGTTTAAAATGATGATCTCTCTGGTGCTATCGTTGTACCTAACCTTGTCGTAATTTACGAACCGATCCAGCAGCTTCTCAACCGTCTCCCGGTTGTAACCCGTCTCCATCTCGATAATCTGCTTGGGCAGCTCGTACACCCCGCATTGAGTGGTTTTGCTGTTGGTCATCAGATAGAGGTAAAAGTATTTCTCCTCCGGGGTTAGCCCCAGTACGAAACCATCCTGCCAGAAACTTGTGTGAACCTGTCGATACGTTGCCATACTTAAGCCCCTCCTCCGTACTTCCTGTACCAGCGCGACGCGTCCCAATCCCGGTACCGCATGCGCCATTTGCGTACCCAGCGCCGCAGCCTGGATGGTGGTGTAAACCGCTCATACTGCAGCTGCCCTGTTTCATTTGGATGGTTCATGTTCTGCCTCCCTTCCGCTGTTCAAGCTCCGCAATCCGTCTCCGCGCCTCATGTAGCTCAGCCGTTGTCTCAGCCAGCGAACCGGCAGCAGCCCGGGCAGCGTTCCGGTACAAGTCCCGTTCCTCCAGCAGCCATGCTATCCACCGTTTGAGCTCCGTCGGGCCTATGGCCTCGTCTCGCTCGATGGCTTGGCGTATGCGGTCTATGGTAGGTGGGGCTAGGATTTCATGTGGCATGGTCCGACCTCCTCTCGTAATAGAATCACTTTCCGGTAATGCTCAAACCACCGTCTTACCTCTTCCTTGCTATGGGCCAGTTCGTGGCAGGCATGGCAGACACATACGCCGTTGTCCTCCGTACCCGCCCCGTTATGACTGCGGTAGATGACATGATGAATCTCCTCGTATCGGGCTCCACAGCGTACGCAGAGCCCTCTGTCACGTTCGATGATAGATTGCCTTGTCTTCTTGCTGAACGCGCCTCTAGCAGCCTTTCTGGGCGTCCTACGCCTATGCTGGGGTTTGGGAACGGCGTTCAGTTGAAACATTGGCAGCACCCTCCACATAGAAATCTTGTTTCATCCGCATCTTGAGCGAGTGGATTTCCTCTGTCGTGCTGGAGAAGGCATTGCGCCAGCGGTTCATATCCTCGTATGCTGTCGCTTCTTCCTCCCGCAGTTCCTTCACAGCCAGCTCTGCATGCGCCTGTTTGTCCTTCTGAGCCTTCGTAATGGCTAGGGCATGCTCATACTTCCTCCGGGCATAAACGCGCTTGTAAACGCCGTCTAGGTGGCTAGAAACGCGACCGATGTACACAAGGCACTTGGCAAGCAGTTCGATCTTCTGCATCAGCACTCCCGGGCTGTCGTCCGGCAGCAGGTCAGCCTGCCGCCGGAGCCGGGTAATCTCGGTTATGTGTTGGTCCAGATTCATATGTCAGCCTCCTAGAATGGAAGGTCGTCTTCCTTGATTTCAATGGGCCGCCCATCGTCTTGGAACGGATCGTTGCGCTCGCTCCGGGACTGCTCCTGCTGCTCGCCGCGCTCCAGGAATCGCACGTTGTCTGCTATCACTTCAGTCACGTATACGCGCTTGCCCTCGTTGTTCTCGTAGCTCCGGACTTGAATACGGCCCTCTACCGCCGTCAGCCGGCCTTTCTTGAGGTAGTTGGCGCATGTTTCGGCCAGCTGCCGCCATGTAACGATTGGGATAAAGTCAGCTTCTTTCTGCCCATTGGTCTGAAACGGGCGGTCACAGGCAAGGGTGAAAGTGGTGGTCGCTATCCCTGTGGGTGTATATTTCATCTCCGGGTCTCTCGTCAGGCGGCCAATCAAAATTACTCTGTTCAGCATTTAAGCACTCTCCTTCTTTTTCTCCATCAGCTTTTTAGCAAGCAGCTGGTCCATTTGGGCGTTCGTTACGCCTGCTTTGATCTGTTTACCGTGCCAATCTTCGAAGCCGTCTAGAGTACCGGCCAGCGTCTCCCACTTGGCTTTGACCAGCGTGAACTTCTTGGCGTCCTCTTCCTCCGCTTTCCGCTGCTTCTCGTCCAACTCCGCGCTGCTAACCTTGTCCGGGTCCTCACCGGTTGGGATGGCGAACGTCCGCAGCAGAAGGTACTTGTAGGCGTAGGTCATGGCCTTGCCAACTCCCTTGTCCTGCGTATCCGCGCCGGTGCCGGAGCTGACGATGATCTCAAATTCGCCTGTCTCGATGTCCACAATCTTGTACTTGGTATCAACCGTGGAAAGGTTGCCCTCTCTCTTGTGCTGCTGCTCGACCGGCAGGATAACCAACTTATTGCGGATCAGACTTTCACGCACTGTAGAGGTGACTTTCTCCTCGGATATGGCCTTGTATTTCGTGTTGCTGAACTCCACCTTGTCGTCCTTGGACAGATACTCAACGTCCTTCATGACCGCGCTAATCTTCTGGTACAGCTTCACTCTCTCGCTCATTTGCTACCTCCGTATCAATCGTGAGAATTGCCGTAACTGGCTCGTAATCGTCTGGCTGCTCCGGAGCGTAGATGCTCACCTGCAGCCATATCTCTAACTGTTCTTCTGAGTACCAGCGCCAAGCTTGCCAGAGGGAGGACTTATGTTCCAAGTCCCTCCCCAGGTACAGCCCGGACGCTCTATGCCGCAGTAAATACGCGGTACGGGTTTCCATCAGGCATCACCATGTGTTATCATCGTTGCATAAGGTTTTTTCTTGGGGCTCCGTTGCTGCGGTGCCTTTTTGCTTTTTAGGCGAGTAAATCATGTAGAACTCGATCATCTTTATGGCTCCTTCTCGGTCCACTCCGTACTCAGCCATGACGTTTGAAATTGCGATCTCGACGCTCATGCTGTCCACCCCCAATCTCGGTGTAATTGGCGCTTATAATTGGTCAGGTACTTCTTTCGCAGCACCCCGTTACTGGTGAGATGGGCCAGCAGAATGAACACAACCCGGGGATTCAGCAGGATTACTTCTCTTATGAAGGTCATTCCGCGTCCTCCTTGATCATCACAAGTAAGGCAGCCTTGCATATGGTATCTGGCGCTGTCTCCGTATATGGACCAATGAGAAATATGGTTTTGTTTGGGTTATAAAACATAGCCGCATAACCCGCGCCTGAACCATTTCCAATATCAAGCAGATAGTCATTCGAGCGCATCTTCTCCACCACTTCCCATGCTGCGGCAATGTCGGTGGAGTAATCGCCGATTCGCACACGCGGTTCGTGGTCCCTAAAGTCAGACGGTTTTCCGTAAGCTATTTTGGCCGTACCCTCAACGCTGCATTGCTTCCATCCCAGCACCTTCTCAGCAACTAGCGCGTCCAATTCCCTGCCCGGCTCCATAGCCAGTATCACTTCTCTTGTAAGCACATCTGCACCGTCCTTTCAATTTCAGCCTCTACAATGTCCGTATACCGTGGGCTGTCCCACTCGGGGTAAAAGTCTGCGAATCCCTCAAGCGTTGGTTCATTACCTGCTTCGAGAACGTTCTGCGTCCAGTTCGATACAATCACCCGCAGCGTGCTATCCCGGTGTTCGTCCGGCACTCCCATGCGCTGAAGGTTGGCAAAGAGCCTGTCCGCTGCTGAGTCGTGGTGTGATAGGTTCATTGCTCATCCCCCTCTTCGCAGAAGCACTCAGATTCCACTTCTCCGCACTCGATGCACATTTTCTCTACCTTGAATCCGAGAAATTGGTACTCAGCTGCCACGGCGTATGTCTTACGGCAACGACCACACTCTACGTGTTCCGTTTCATCGCTCCAGTTGGAAAGGTGGTCCCCTACTTCATATCCGCAGTACGGGCAGACTTGTTCGTCTAATAGATCATTGCTCACGCCGCCCCACCCCTCTCATAAGCCGTCAGCAGCTTGTCCTGCTGCTCGAAATCAACCTCTGCTTGCTGCACTTCCTCCAGTGCCGCAGGAGCCTTCTCCATCAGCTCCTGCAGCGTGGTAAGCAGGTTCAAACTGTGCTGCTTGTGATTAGCCAGCTCCGACAGGGCTTCCAGTACTTCCGTTGCTTTGTTAAGCTGCATGCGTCTTCTCCTCCTTGGTGAATTGTCCAGCGAAGTCCTTGGCGTTGCTCAGCAGCTTCAGGATGTCATCAAAGTTGTCAGCGATGTACTCCTGCAGCGTACCTTCGGCTTTGTTCTCCGTCAGATGGTCAATCTCCATTTGCAGCTCCTTGCAGATGCGTTCGGCTGTCATGCTGATTCGCCTCCCTTTTTGCGGGGGTTGCGTACAGGCGTCCGGCGGCGTGGTATGTGGGTCATTGTGATTCCTCCTCGTTTTGGATTAAGCGCCTTTTTTCGGCTTGGACTGCTGCTGCTTCTTCGCTTCCTCGATCTGCCGGTATACCCGTTCAAGCAGGCCCCGGTCAAATTGTTTTATGTCGATGACAACCTTTTCCATGGTTATTCCTCCTTCTCCGCTTGTTCAATCTTGTCTATGGCTTTGCCCATTTCTTCGATGGTGGTGTTAGCGTCTTTCTCCATGAAGGCACGGGCGATTTTGCATTTTGCTTCTGGTGACTTGGCGGCATCGTACTGTTCTTTCCGTTTAATCAGATTTGCACGGGCGAATTTCATTGTTATGCAGCTTCTCTTCTAAGCCGGTTGATGATGTATGCTTGCCCCTTCGGCGTTACCTTGGTGGTCTCCCAATCCCGTGATCCCTTCGGGGTCTGCCGGACGCCCTTGATAACCTCGAACACTCCAAGCTCCATGCCGCGCTGCGTTGGCTCTGTGCTGTTCTGGCATACAAGGCCCCATTCACGAAGCTTGATGTATAGTCGGCGCTCACCGATCAGCAGCCCGTTCTTGCTTGCGAGTTTGGCCACTTCGCGAACCAGCATGTTTCGTTCACTGTCCATGCACGTTTCGGCAAAGGCTACCAGTGGACGTTGTTCGTCGAGTTGGATTTCAGCTCGGTCAGCGCGAGCTGTTTCTGATTTCAGCTTGGTCGCGAGTCCAATAATGAAGTCCGGGTTGAGAATTGCTTTCTCGATAGTCTCAGGCGTCATATATGCGCCGTGTTTGCGAATGGAGGGAATAACCTCGCTTGTGATCCACTTGCGGAAGGTCTTCGCTTCAGGCTTGCGGCTTTCGAGAATGACATCGTATAAGCCGTCTTCGTTGATGATGGTTACCGTTTGTTTGCCGCCAGCCGTTTCAAGGGGGTGATTTGAAATCACATCCTCTGACAACCTACGCTTTACCCCTGCAACCTGACCAAGGTCCAACAATTCACAAACATCCTTAAGAACAAACCATGGTTCGCCAGATTTGCTGATGACCCTCAAGTCGCGACCTGAAAACTCAAATAACTGTGACATGTCGTTATCTCCTTTCGCTTTCACAAAATTAAGTAAATGAGTTAAACTACGTTAGAGTATATTTTTAGCTTTTACACATAATGTGTAACTATGCCGATAAAAAAGTCTCCTTTGCATCTTCGGTTAGTTCTTCGAGTGGAACACCAAGGATGTCGGAGATAATTTTTGCATGTTCCAAACTAAGTCCATTCCGGCCGTTCTCTATGTTGCTGTAACCGCTGGGGTGCTTGAAACCCAGCTTTCCTGAGATGAATGTCTGTGTAATGCCTCGTTGTTTTCTAAGCATGCGGAGTTTTGCTCTCACCATTATCGGCACCTCCCTTTTACATGTTTTGTGTAACTCATGACTTAAGTATACTTACACATTTCAGCTAAGTCAATAGTTAATTGGCTTTTTTAGCTAAAATATTTTTCATTATGTGTAAATGTGATAATGTTAGCCTTGAAGGGGGTGTAAACACCTTGAGTACACTAGGAAACAAGCTTAAGCAACTCCGAAGAGAAAAGAGATGGACTTTGGCTGAAGTGGCTGAAAAGTTGGGGTTGCGAGGACATAGCACATATAGCAACTGGGAGTATGACCGCACTCAACCAGATGCCGAAATGATTGCGAAGTTGTCTAAAGTCTATTCGGTAAGCACCGACTTCTTATTAGGTAGAACCGAGGATCCTAATCACAACCTATCAGAAGACGCTAAAACTATAATAGACATTCTTAACCTTACTGATGAAGAAATCTCCGAGCAAATCGACCTGGTTGTTGATGGCGAAAAGCTTACCCAGGAAGAACTATTGCGGTTTATAGCTTATGTACGAACCGAAAGGCAGCTCAGAGGTCTAAAGTAATTATTTCTTATCTTTAATATTCGCGAACGTTGCCGAATTAAGTCCCAATTCTCTTAGTAGGCTAGTGGTGATCACAATTGTTTTCTTGGGCATTATTATCACGGCTCCGTCCTGTCGAATGATTAATATTATATCACTTGTTCTCACATAATGGAACGCATGTTCGTATTTTTATTGTTGAGGAGTATCGCACATGGCTATCATAAAGCCCGGGCGATGCTTGATCAGGGAAATCAGAAAGCATAAAGGTCTGTCACAACAGCGGCTTGCAGACTTGTCCGGCGTCTCACAAACTACGATTTCCAACCTGGAGAACAACCGGTATCTTGCGAGTCTGACCGATGCCAAGTCTATATCTATCGTTCTAAGGTGCAATATTGACGACCTATACTCTTGGCTGAGACCTGATCAAGAATGAAGGGGCAACCCTTCGCCCTCAGCACACTATCAAAATACATAATAACTTGATTAAGTCAACATTTTTTCAACACATGAATTATTTAGATCATAACACACCTTTGACAACTACGGATGTCGAATATTGTCAATTGTTGGGGACAGTCTACCCTCCTGAATTGCTATTGACAGATTATATGTACGCAAATTATAATATGGAATTTCAAGAAAATAGAGGTCCTAGAACCCCCATTCGGGACCAAAGGACCTCTTTACAACTAAATGCTTGTATTCTTGCGTTTTATATTTAGATACCGGAACTTTTATGTCTCCACCGCCAATGAAATATGCCTCATTTCCATAAGGGGTTAATATAATCCGATCTACAAGATTCATATTAACCAAATGGGAAGTCGTCAACAGATCAAATTGATGCGGCCTCAAATGCTCATAATAGGTATCAATTTTATTTATCTGTAGATACATGCCGTCAACAGTTTGAAAAAAAGGAATGCCAGGGGGATGCTCGAACTTTTGTCCCTTTTTAACCGGTTTCGGAGTTAGCCCCATGAAAAAGACATCACTCAGGACATCCAAATTTCTGCAGATAACTCTTCCTTTCTCCGGTTCCATCTTCACACAATAAACTATGATTGGCATCTCGATCCCTACTTTTTTGTTTGCTTGTTATCAGTTGGGACCACAATGCTCCCAGTAAACCACTTTCTCGCTGCCTCTGGTCCTTCAGCTGCCTTGCTGCCTTCTAACCACTGCGACACTTTCTTGGCAATAATCCTCTTCATAGTGCGTTCACCTCCCTAGTTTGATCAAAGTTAGCGCCTGCATTAAAAATGCTAGTGCTATGACGGGCGACATTATTAAAAGGTTGCCCAGTATCAGGGTTACCGGTAAAGCCTTTTTCTTTTCAGAATAAATAGCAACAAGAATGCTGGATGTTAAAATGATCACAGCCAAATTCTCTGTCTGTATATGAGGGCCGATAGAAATAACAAAGACACTGAACAGAAAACAATGATCAAGATTTTTAAAGTGGAATCCCCCTGTTGCATTCCGCAGAAATACAAAGCAAAGGCAGGATAAGGCTGACTCCACTACCTTCCCCGTTATCAACCCCACTACTAACACGGTTGCGATTATGCCGTAATTCAGGAATTGCAAGGCCAGCAGCGCGCGCATACGCTCTACACTACTTGTTTCTTCAGGGTTCGCCTGCTTGATCTTGGTAGAAATCATGTCGGAGGCTTGGAGTATTAAGCTCATTCCGCTTGTCCCTCCTGTATGTTAGATAGATGATGACCAAGAACAAGACGTTAACCATGGCTGCAGCAGCAGCAATCTCAACATGTTCGATATATATATAATAACCAATTGCAAGAATAGCCAATGTCACAGCAGATTGAATGAACACTCCCCTAGCTTCTTTACCTATCTCCATATAAAAATCATGTGGCGGCCGGATGTACTTGGTCCTGCCAAGATCAAAGACAACGATTAGGTAAGCCAGCAGATAGGTGACTCCCTGTGAAGTTAACTGGACGGATCGGGAAGGCCAACTGTTAGATATCTCTAACAATTCGGTGCTCACAATGCCTAGTGAGTTGGATAACATGACCACTATAGTCTGTATTGCAAAGTAACCAACAGCTCCAAGACCCACGATGCGCACTGATCTATATAATCGCACTTTCATCAAGAAAAGTAATCCTAATATTAAAAGCAGGATGTGAATTAAGAGGTCAACGACCGGCGAAATCCCTAAGATCTCACGGTTCAGCAGAGAGCTTAGACCTAACACCAGACAAAGGATTGTGATTTCTTTTAGGTATTCTCGGATAGGGTATTGAAAAATCGCCAGCATCAAGAAAACCACTGCTAGAGTGTCCAGGCAGTCTAATAATACATAGATGACATAATCCATAAACATGCTCCCATTGCCAAGGTAACTGCTGGTTTTATTATACAATCTGTAGGTATTTTTTACTATTGAAATTATTGACTTATTGGTGGGATGGATTAAAATTACAGTACAGCTTCAATACTATTGCCAACGGGGAAAGTGGGAGATTTTTTGCTCTTCAGAATACTGAACATCATCCTATCGCTTGTTGTAGCCAGTGCAGTTTTCACTAAAATTTACGATGAGTACTATAGTTATCTACCAGACTATGAGAAGCTAGAACTGGTTAACAATTCAGACTTTCTCATCGAAAACTCTCATGGCTTACGCGATCTTTATAATCATGCTTTCGAACAATCCGTTTTATATGCTTTCATGTCATTTATAATTCTAGTTCTCATTTTAGAGTACATTCGCCACGGATTTAATATAAGAAAAGCTCGCAGGCAAGAGGAAAGTCTTGACAGCGCCGTCAAGAAGATCAATGACAAATCAGGTATATGGTAATTGCATGTCTAAAACCACTGTGATAAGATTACAATAAGAAAGGACCGCAGATGTTGGAGCATCCACGGTCCGGGCACACAGCCGCTTGAAGAGCGGTCGGCTTCGGAATAGCGATCAGAAATAGACCGTTTACCTTTTCCCAGGGCGGTCTATTTCTTTTTGATATACGTCAGCAACGCGATAATGAACATGCCAAACATGAACATCAACGTCAGTGCCTGATATACCTCCATGGCCTCACCTCCCTTCCGGGAGATTAGCCGACCGCCCTTGCAAGCCATTCTATGTACTTGTCCATATTATATCATTCACCCCCAACAATGGGGGCTTTTTTTGCTTCCTATACCTCATTTGGTCCCCTATAATATACATAAAATGATGTAGGGGGTTAACAGTGAATAGAGCTGCTATATATATAAGGGTAAGTACCGACCGTCAGGCCGAGGAAGGTTTTTCATTAGAAGCCCAGCACGATATTCTGATGGATTTAATCGAACGCAAGGGGCTGCAGTTGTTCAAGGTCTATTCTGATCCCGGGGTAAGTGGGGGATCATTTAAACGTCCCGGCATACAGATGATGATCAAGGACATGAAAGATGGAAAGTTTGACACCATACTTATCCACAAACTTGACCGGTTATCCAGAAACCTCGGGGATTTATACGGGTTCATGGCTATGATTAATAAACTTGAGGTCCGCCTTATCATCGCAGCCCAAGGGTCGGAGGAGATTGATACCCGTTCGCCAATGGGTAAAGCGTTCCTTCTATTCTCCGGGATATGGGCTGAAATTTACCTGGACAACCTTCGAGAAGAGACGCTGAAAGGATTGGTTAAGAAAGCAAACAAAGGCGGCAGACATATGAGCCGGCCGCCGCTAGGGTATACGTATGACCCCGAACATAACTTGGTAATCGTGGAAGATGAGGCCAAGTTGGTTCGGGAAGTATATGAGTTGTACCTCAGTGGTATGGGAAGGAACAAAATTGCTCAGCACATGAATTCACATTCCCGGCTTAAGGAAGGCGGCAAATGGGATGCCAAGGCCGTTCTAACGATTGTATCCAATCCCACCTATGCAGGGTTTAACCATTTCAAACCTGCCGACTGGGACCAAGATAAACGCATTCTGACGCAAGGCGACCATGAGGCTATTATCGGTGTGGACGATTTCGAGAAAGCCAAGAAGATGCAGAGTCGAAGGAAGTCAGGCGAGATGAGCAACAACAGCTACGAATATGCTTATAGTGGTATTCTAAGGTGCAATAAGTGCGGATCAAACTTCAATGGAAACAGCACTAAACAAAAACTAAAAACCGGCATGACCATATATAAAGGTTACCGCTGCCACAATAACTATCTATACAAGACCTGTGATACTCCATTTATTTCGGAGACGGTTTTGAATAAGCTAGTGTTCGAGCGCATCCTCTTAAGTGGCCAGACTGTCCAAGAACGCAAGCAAAAGCGTAAGGAACAGGTAGACATGCAGAAAGAAGTCGAGATAAGCAACCGGCGGCGTAAAAACTGGATGATGGCACTGGGGGACGGCAAATTATCGCCAGGGGACTACGCTATGCTGATTGAGGATGAAGAAAAGCGGATGAATGACATATACGCCAAGGCTAAAGAGGAAGATGTGTACGAGATGGAAATACCCACGGAAGACCTCATTCAGATGATGATCAACCTTCGTGACCACTGGACGCTACTTGATGCCGGAACACAAAAAGAAATCATCCAATCCATGTTCCGCAAAATAACCCTTGAAAAAAAAGAAAACGGCTGGCAGATTGTTGATCTGCTAACCGTCTGAACAGGTCCCTCGTCCTTCAAGGAAATACAAGGCTCATTTTATACAAGTTTCTTGTATATCCTTGGAGGCGAGGGGATTTGAACCCCTGTCCGAAGATAACGGCACATAGGCTTCTACGGGTGTAGTCACAGTTTTGATGTCACCTAGGCCGACGCCCCGTAACCGGCTTCGATCTAGGTCAGCCTGATTGTCTTCTTCCGATTGACCCCAGGCGGAGACCAATTGGCGTATCCCACTAAGGTTGGGCCCCTATCCTAGCACATGGGCGATGCCAGGTAGAAGCTTAGCATACAGTTTCTTAGGCTGCTGCTAAAGTTGTACGTTGGTTGCCATTTAATAGGCTTTAGCGTTGATGAAGCGGACGCGTCCCCACTACCCGCAACCCATGCTCGAACTATCCCCGTCGAATCCAAGAACGCCCCCGTAAGTCGCATAAACGAACGTCTATGGTCCGTTTAGCTGAGGCTTGACGGTCAGCCAAGCTGGTATTGCTAAATCTGCAGCTCCACGCTGCATTCTTGCAAGTGTCTAGGACCGCCTGCAATCGCCTTACACAAATCAGTATAGCACATCTCCGAACAAGATGCTCAGTAGCTTGCTGGGAACCATCCCGGTTGCCGCCAGTATTGGTATGCCAGTACTGGCAAGCCACCACTAGCTGGCTAAATCCTAGCTTCTCTTAACGCGCGACCTTCTGCTTCTCACGCAGCGCCCGCTGGATATCACGCTGGGCATCCCGCTTCGCGGCCGTCTCACGCTTGTCATACTGCTTCTTGCCTTTACCAAGACCGATCAGCAGCTTGGCATAGCCGTTGCGCGTGTAGATCTTGAGCGGCACTAGCGCGTAGCCTTCCTGCTTCGCCTGGCCGAGCAGCTTGTTGATCTGCGACCGGTGCAGCAGCAGCTTCCGTGCCCGCGTCGGGTCTGTCGGATTGTGCCGGTTGCCCTGCTCGAAGGGACTAATGTGCATGTTATGGATGAACATCTCGCCATTACGGATCGTTGCGAACGAGTCGTTGATGTTAGCCTTGCCCATGCGCACCGACTTGATCTCCGTACCGGTCAGGACCATGCCAGCCTCATACGTTTCCTCGATAAAATAATCATGCGATGCCTTCTTATTCTGCGCAAGCGGCTTCTGCTCCTGGTTCTTCTTCGCCATAACTGCCCCTCCTCTGCCCGGACCGACATCATTCTGTTCCCCGCGGATCCGCCATTTGACAGACCACATCGGTAACATCATTAGCTTACCCGCATCCCGCTGCCAACTAAACATAGGCTGCGGCCTTGCATGCGTCAGACAATAATTGTAACAACTTTGATGGGGGAAATCAAGGCAGCTGCCAAGCATGACAGGGCAGCCGCCCACTCATCCATATAAAACAGCGAAAGCAGCCATCCGCACTAAGGCAGATGTGCTGCTCCCGCTCCACTGCGCACTATACGGGCCTGCTTCCGTTTCCTTCGCTCCCCGTAAGCTTACTTCCTCTTCTTCCTTACGAAAGCAGCTGTCGCATTGCCGCCGCCAGCTTTCCCTTTGCGCTTGCGCGGCCTCTTGCCGGCGCCGCCTTCCGAGCCGCTGCCGCCAGCCGCTGTGCCGCCCTGCTCACCGACGAAGATTCCGGTGTCAGATGCCTTCTTGCGCCGGGAGCCAGTCCCGCCGTTGCCGCCTGGCCGGCCTGCGCCGCCGCCTGCTGAGCCTCCGATCGGCAGGCCCCACATATCCTTGCGGCTGCTGCCTGTGCCGCGCTTCTGATCGCCGCCTGCTGCTCCTGCCGCTGGCGCATCGCTGCCGCCACGGCTTCCCCCGCGGCCGCCACGCGAGCCGCGTGCCGGCACTGCCTCTCCGCCCCGGCCGCCACGGCCGCCGGCTGGCGCTCCCGCTCCGCGGCCCGGGCCTCGACCGCCGCCACGGCCTTCGCCGCCGCGTGCGCCGCCTGGCGCGCCATTCCTGAAGCCGCCGCCGCCGCCCCGAGGCTTCATATCCACCATGCCGAAATCAATCGTATGCTCGGCCATGTTAACCCGCTCTACACGGATGCGGACATCATCGCCAATCCGGAAGATCTTCGAGGTGCGCTCGCCAATCAGCGCCATATGAAGCTCGTGGAAGTGGTAATAATCGTCCGTCAGATCGCTCAGACGGATCAAGCCTTCCACGGTATTGTCCAGCTCCACGAACATGCCGAAGCTCGTCACGCTGCTGATGATGCCGTCGAATTCCTCGCCGACCTTATCCAGCATGAATTCGCATTTCTTCATCTGCTCGACATCACGCTCGGCCTCGACAGCCACACGCTCCCGTTCCGATGAATGCTGCGCAATCTCCGGCATCCGCTGTGAGAGCGCGTCCTGGCGCTGGTCACTGAGCATACCGCCGCCCTCAAGCACTTCCCGGATAACGCGGTGAATAACCAAATCCGGATACCGCCGGATCGGCGATGTGAAATGCGAATAGAATTCCGCGGCCAGGCCGAAGTGGCCCAGGCTCTCCGCATCGTACTTCGCCTGCTTCATGGAGCGCAGCATCATGGTAGAGATAACCGTCTCTTCCTTCTGTCCTTTGATCTGCTCCAGCAGATCCTGAAGCGCACGCGGATGGACACTGTTGCCTTTACCCTTCACCACATAGCCGAAATTCGCCGCAAACTGCACGAAGGTCATCAGCTTCTCGTCGTTCGGGTTCTCGTGAATCCGGTAGAGGAACGGCACGCGCAGCCAGTGGAAATGCTCCGCCACCGTCTCATTGGCCGCCAGCATAAATTCCTCGATAATCTGCTCGGCCACCGAGCGCTCGCGCTTCACGATGTCGACCGGCTTGCTGTTCTCGTCCACGATGATCTTCGATTCCTGAAAATCAAAGTCGATCGCGCCGCGCTTCATCCGCTTCGAGCGCAGGCCCATTGCAAGCTTCTCCATCAGCTTGAACATGTCGACCAAGTCGGCGTACCGCTCCTTCAGCTCCGCGTCGTCATCGACCAGGATCTGGCGGACCGCCTTATACGTCATCCGTTCCTTGGAGCGTATGACGCTCGTAAACACGTCATGCCGTACCCGCTTGAGGGTACCCGGCTCGAACTCCATCTCGCAGGACAAGGTTAGCCTGTCCACCTGCGGATGCAGCGAGCAGATGCCGTTCGACAGCCGGTGAGGCAGCATCGGGATAACCCGGTCCACTAGGTACACGCTGGTGCCCCTGCGGTATGCTTCCTCGTCCAGCTGTGATTTCTCCCGCACGTAATAGCCAACATCGGCGATATGGACGCCGAGCAGGTAATTACCGTTTTCCAAGATTTCAACGTTTACGGCATCATCCAGATCCTTCGCATCTTCGCCGTCGATTGTCACAATCGTCCTGCCGCGGAGATCCCGCCGGCCCTGCTGCACAATCTCTTCTTCCGATATGGAATCAGGCGCCGCCTCCGCTTCCGCCATCACTTCATCCGGGAAGCCCTCCGGAAGCTGATGCTTGCGGATAATGGACAGGATGTCCACACCCGGATCATTCTTGTGGCCGAGGATCTCCACGATCTCGCCTGTCGCCGCCGAGCGCCCCTCCGGATACGTGACAATGTCTGCCACGACCTTCTGCCCGGTAACCGCTCCATTAAAGCTTTCGCGGGGTATGAAGATATCCCGGTTAATCCGCTTGTCATCCGGCACGACGAAACCAAAGGCCTCATGATGCTCGAACGTACCGACTACCTGCTTGATGGCACGACTAACAACGCGGACCACTTCACCTTCCATCCGGCCGCCGCCCTCACTCTTGGACGTTATGCGCACCAGCACAATATCTCCGTTCATCGCGCTCTTGAGATCATTCGCATGCAGATAGACATCCGGATGCTCCTTCTCGTCCGGAATCAGGAAGGCGAAGCCCTTCGCATGTCCCTGCACGCGCCCGCGCAGCAGATTCATCCGCTCTGGTACACCATAGCGCTCGTTGCGGGTGCGTATGATTTTCCCTGCTTCCTCCAGCTCGTTCAGCTGCTTCAGGAAAGCCTTAAATTCTGCAGCATCTTCAATGCCAAAGTGCTGCTCCAGCTCCTGGTACGTCATTGGCTTATAAGCCATCTCCCGCATAAAATCGAGCAATTCCTGCTCCGTCACCACTGTCAATTCACCCCAAGTCACGCCTGCGGCGCACACAACATGCGCACACTAAGGTCTGTGATAGATTTCCATATACCATTAAGTATACACGAAATGCGGAAATTGAATCCGTCTCAGCGGAAAAAACAAAAAAAGCAGGCATCAGCCTGCTTTCTCATGTACACATATTCAGCTTTAAGCTTTCACCAGGTATGCGACGACAAGCGACAGAATGAAGAAGCCTGCGGCCAGCACAACAGTCAGACGCTGCAGGAACAAATCCAAGCCGCGCGCCTTTTGCTTACCGAACAGATGCTCAGCTCCGCCAGTTATCGCACCGGACAAGCCTGCGCTCTTCCCCTTCTGCAGAAGAACAGCCGCGATCAGGCCCAGCGAGAAGATGATCAACAAGATTTTCATTGCGGTATCCATAGTTCCACCTCCCGGTGAGGAGTCTAATTTATCCAAGTCCCGTTCATCGGAAAGCTTGCTATGTACGATCGCCGAAATGGCATGTACAGAAAAAAGCAGTCCAAGAAACACAGCATCATCATTCTACCACATCACAAGCGTGAATACAACAAATTGACAGCAACTACCTGTACAAATCTGCAAATGCGAAGAAACGGTGCACGAGGTACACCGCTCCATAAGCATTCGGCTGTTCCGGGCTATGCCAAGCCCCGTTCCTTGAAGAACTCGAGACAGATCGCTGCGCTCTCGAGCGAGGAATTCGCGAACTCCTCCTGCTCCACAATCATGTATTCGATGCCGGCCTCATCTGCCACGTGAAGCACGCTCTCGAAGTCCACTGTACCTCTGCCAATCTCCGTATCCCGGCGTCCATTGCCAAAATCCTTGAAATGGGCCAGCGGCACGCGCCCGGCATACTGATTGATGTAGTCTACAGGCTTGTACCCTGCAACATGAATCCATCCCAGATCAAACTCCGCGATCATGCGTTCAGCCGGGATCCGCTCCAGCAGATGGTCCATGATCGTCCTGCCGCCGACCTGCTTGAACTCAAAGTCATGGTTATGATAGCCGTATTTCAGACCGGCAGAAGTAACCAGCTCGCAGGCACGCTCCACAACCCCGGTAAATTTCGCCAAGTCCTCTTCACTCGGCTGCTCAGGCATTGGATACCAAGGCGTGACCACATACTCCAAACCGATCTCCTTCGCAAATTCAATCTGGCGCTGCAGATCCGATTCAAGCTTCTCTGGTTCTTCAAAATTAAGCGGCACATGCGCCGACGGCGCTGTCAGCCCGTTATCATCCAACGCTCTCTTGACCTCCGCCGCTGAATGCCCGAAGAAACCCGCAAACTCAACGGCCTTATATCCAATTTCCGCTACCTTGCCAAGCGTGCCCAGAAGGTCCTTCTCCGTAAGATCACGAAGCGTATACAGCTGCAAACCGACTTGCGCTTTTGCCATATCAGACACCACCGTTTCTTATATTCGTATAAAGCGCTGCCATAATCCGGATCAATTCTTATTATACCGTCTCATGCAGTTGTTACTATTCCGTTTTTTGGGGCATTTCTTTGTGATTTTGCTGCTGGATGGACATGAACACCCGTTGAAGCGGGAAAATGCCCTGGATGCAGCTGTTAGCCAGCCGCACCCAGAGCATCCGGGACATCCTTGAATCCGTGTTTCGTTATTTTACCGTCTTGTTGTAGATTGCGATCTTGTCTGTGATGGCCTTCGCCGCATCGTCGAGCGCCTTCTGCGGGTCCTTCTGGCCAGTCAATGCCTGTTCAATGGCATCCTCAACAATCTGGCGGGCTTCCGGGAATACACCCATAACCGCACCCTGAGTCGCCTTGCTTGCTGCCGTTGCATGCAGCTGGTCAACAGCTGTCTGGAACTGCGGGTATTTCTCCATGTTCTCCTTCACGACAGCTTCATCATAGGCTTTCTTCGTAATCGGGAAGTAGCCTGTGTTGATGTGCCACTGTGCCTGCGTTTCCGGCTTCGCCATGTACTTGATGAACTCCCAAGCTGCCTTCTGCTCTTCCTCAGACTTGTTGTTCATCACCCACAGGCTCGCACCGCCGACGATTACTCCGCCTTCCGGCGCATCAGCCGGCTTTGGCAGGAATGCCGTACCTACCTCGAACGCTCCGCCAACACCGTCCACGATGCCGCGCAGCGAAGCGGTCGAGTCAAGCGTCATCGCGATTTGACCGGCTGCGAATGCCTTCTTGGTCTCATCTGTCTTGCGGCCAAGGTTCATAGCCAGCTTGCTGTCCACAAGGTCCTTCCACCATGTGAGTGTCTTCACGCCAGCTTCAGCGTTCAGAACCGACTCGCTGGCAGGTTGTGTACGGCCATTGCCGTTGTTGACGTACTCAGCACCCTGATTGGCGAAGAACTGCTCCATGAACCAGCCATAGATGGCGAACGAAGCGCCGGTCTTGCCGTTCTTCGACAGCGCTTCAGCAGCTGCCTTCACTTCCTCAAATGTCTTAGGCGGGTTTTCCGGATCAAGACCCGCTTCCTTGAACATGGTTTTGTTGTAGTACAGAATCGGGTTGGATGTATTGAACGGCATCGAATTCAGCTTGCCGTCGAACGTATAGTAATTAATAATGTTCTCTTCCAGCTGGGAGAGATCATAGCCTTCTGCGTCAATAAACTCTTGAACCGGCGTGATCGCCTTGGAGTCGATCATGAAGCGGGAGCCGATTTCATAGACCTGGATCATCGTCGGGCCGCTGTCCGAGCCGAGCGAAGCTTTCATTTTGTTCAGGCTCTCGTCATACGTACCCTGGTAGACTTCCTCGACTATTACATCAGACTGGGAAGCGTTGAAATCAGCTACCAGGCCGGTTACTGCCTTACCCAGCTCGCCGCCCATAGAGTGCCACCATACGACCTTGACCGGATCCTTCGAATCTGCTGGTTCCGCGCCGCCTTCAGAAGGCTGTGCAGACGCCCCTACCGCATTCCCTGATGTGTTCGTGTTCGTACCCGCATTGTTGTTGCCGCTGCATGCGGCCAAGAATACGAGCATAACCGCCGTAACAAGCGGCAGTAGCTTTCTAAGCATTCCAGCTTTCATTCTTCTCTCTCCCTCTTCTTACCTGAATTTTATTTATGGACACGCCCCTTAAAGGGCGAAGGCCAACAGCTTGACTTTCCCATCCTCCAACATCCTTGAGCAAAAGGCAGAGCCTGTCTGCAGTGTCAGCAGCGTCTGGCGCTTCCTTAGGCCAATCGCACTAACCTTTAACCGCACCTGCCGTAATGCCCCTGGCAAGCTGCCTAAGACCGAAGACGAGCAGCAGCAGCGAAGGCAGCAGGACAAGCGCAACGCCGCACAGCACAATGTTCCAGGCCGTATACTCTTCAAACTGCAGCATGCTGATGCCGATCTGCACGGTCCTCATCTCTACACTGTTCGTAATCAGCAGCGGCCACAGATACATATTCCAGTTCGTCAGGAAGACGTAGACACCAAGGGATGCCAGACCCGGACGAGCCAATGGAAGCACAATCGTTATAAAATGGCGGATATGGCCGCAGCCGTCGATCTTCGCCGCCTCGAACAGCTCCTTCGGCAGCTGCAGGAAGAATTGGCGCAGCAGAAACACACCGAAGGCGGAAGCCAGGAAGGGGACGGTAAGCCCTTGATAGGAATCCATCCAGCCCCATGACTTGATCGTCAGATAGTTCGGGATGATCGTCACTTCCCACGGAATCATCATGGTCGACAGGAAGATGGCGAACCATGCATTTTTCCCTGGAAACTGGATATAAGAGAAGGCATACGCCGCCATGGCCGCCGTAATAACTTGTCCGATCATAATGATACCCGACATCACGAAGCTGTTAATGACAAAACGGTCCAGCGGAATCAGCTCCAGCACCGACTGGAGTCCGCCCAGATAGAGGCTCGACGGGAACAGCTTCGGCGGGTACTGGTTCATCTCCGGAGCCGTCATGAAGACGGACATAAACGTGAAGATAAGCGGGTACATCATCAGCGCGGCCAGCACGGCGAGAATGCCGTAGATGACTGCTTTGTTCAGTGATTTTCTCATACTCATTGGTAATGCACCTTCTTCTCCAGCACGGCGAATTGAATGAATGTCAGAATCATAATGATAGCGAACAGCGTCAGCGCCAGCGCACTGCCTGTACCGAACTGATAGTTAATGAACGCTTCCTTGTAGATCGAATAGACGAACACTTCCGTAGAACCCGCTGGTCCACCCTTGGTCATCAGGTGAATCTGACCGAACGACTGGAATGCGTGAATGATGCTCACTACGGATAAGAAGAACACGGTCGGCGTCAGCAGCGGGAACACGATCTGCACGAATGTGCGAATTGGGCCTGCACCGTCAATCTTCGCACTCTCCACGATATCCTCAGGCACGCCTTGTATGCCGCTCAGCAGCACAATATAGTTGAAGCCCGACTGCATCCAGACGGTCATCAGCGATATGGAGATCAGGGCCCAGCTTGGGTCAGTCAGCCATTGAATCGGTCCTGCACCAATCTTGGAGAGGAAGTAGTTGAACATCCCCATCGAAGGGTGGAACAGCATGACCCAGATTACCGATGCCGTGCTGACCGATAAGGCGAGCGGAACGGAGAAGATGAATTGGAAGATCTTCATTCCCTTCAGCTTGGCGTGGGTAAGGCCTGCCATAATCAGCCCCAGCACGATTCCCGCCGGAACCGTATACAGCGCAAACAGCAGCGTGACCTTCAAGCTGTTCCACATTTGTCCGGACGCTGCAAGATTGATGTAATTCTCCAACCCTACGAAAGCAGCTACCTCCCCACGGGGATCTGTCAGATGAAAGCTTAAATAAACCGACTTCACAAGCGGGTAGAATAGAAAAATCGTAAACAAAACCAGGCAGGGAGCCAGAAACAGGTACCCAAGGGCCCCTTCCTTCCAGCGCCTCGCACGAAGCTTGTCCTTGTGTGCTGTCTGTGTCTCCTGTACAACCGCCGGAGCTGCCGGCAGCTTCAATTCAGGATGCTGTGCGTCCATTATGCCACTCCTTTTGTCTCGTGTTACTCCTGTAACTTTAACGATGCTTTGTTTAGGGCATGTCAATAGGACTTTAAGAGAGTGTGAAATCAAGGAAAATAATTGCGGTATTTCCACTTTTCTTTACAAGGAAAATACATCGCAGCGATACTGCGGGGAGTTTGGACAGATCTTATAGAGGGGCAACTTCTGATAACACAAAAAAACCGGCGCCGTTAGTTAGCTAACAGCGCCGGTTCTTGGTATGTGGGGAGCGGCCGCTAACCGGCCTGCTCTTAACTTGCCTTGTTGTACAATATCATCAAGCTAGACACTCTACAAAAACTTACTTGAAGCTCTTCAGGTTGTAGAATGCTGCCTTGCCAGCGTATTGAGCTGTTCCAGCCAGCTGGTCCTCAATGCGGAGCAGTTGGTTGTACTTTGCTACGCGGTCCGTACGGGAAGGAGCACCAGTCTTGATCTGGCCAGCGTTAGTTGCAACCGCGATGTCCGCGATTGTGCTGTCTTCCGACTCACCGGAACGGTGGGAGATAACAGCTGTGTAGCCTGCGCGCTTCGCCATTTCGATAGCGTCGAAGGTTTCCGTAAGCGTACCGATTTGGTTAACTTTAACGAGGATCGAGTTGCCGATGCCCTTCTCGATACCTTGGGACAGACGCTCAGTGTTCGTTACGAACAGGTCGTCGCCAACCAGCTGTACTTTGCCGCCGAGCTTCTCAGTGAGCAGCTTCCAGCCTTCCCAGTCGTCTTCGGAGCAGCCGTCTTCGATTGTGATGATTGGGTACTTATCAACCCAGGAAGCCAGCAGGTCAACGAACTCTGCGGATGTGAAGGACTTGCCTTCGCCTTCCAGGTGGTACTTGCCGTCCTTGAAGAATTCAGTGGAAGCAACGTCCATACCCAGGAATACATCAACACCCGGCTTATAGCCAGCGCGCTCGATTGCGGAGATGATTGTCGTGATAGCTTCCTCGTTGGAACCAAGGTTAGGAGCAAAGCCGCCTTCGTCGCCAACAGCTGTGTTCAGGCCTTTGTCCTTCAGTACGGACTTCAGGTTGTGGAAAATTTCCGCACCGATGCGGAGTGCTTCCGAGAAAGTAGGAGCTCCTACAGGCAGAACCATGAACTCTTGAACGTCGATGTTGTTGTCGGCATGCTCGCCGCCGTTTACGATGTTCATCATTGGCACTGGGAGCGCCTTGGCGTTGAATCCGCCCAGGTAAGTGTACAAAGGCACATCCAGAGCGTCTGCTGCTGCGCGTGCTACTGCCATGGAAACAGCCAGGATCGCGTTGGCGCCCAGCTTCGCCTTGTTAGGCGTACCGTCCAGCTCGATCATCTTGCGGTCGATTGCTACTTGATCAAGTGCATCCAGACCAATGATCTCAGGAGCGATCAATGTATTCACGTTCTCAACAGCTTTCAGAACGCCTTTGCCGAGGTAACGGCCTTTGTCGCCATCACGAAGCTCAACCGCTTCGTACGCACCAGTGGATGCGCCGGAAGGAACGATTGCACGGCCTTTGCCGCCGGACTCAAGAGCTACTTCTACTTCAACAGTTGGATTGCCGCGGGAATCAAGGACTTCGCGTGCGTAAACGTCAACGATAATAGACATGGTTTGGAAACACTCCTTCGTTATAGTTGAATAGTTGGTATACCGGTATTGCAATTGCCAGGTGATGCTTGATTTATTTCTTGAGCAGGGAAGTTCCGGTCATTTCGGCCGGCTTCTGCAGCTGCATCAAATCAAGGATGGTAGGGGCGATATCCGCCAGAATGCCGCCTTCACGCAGGGTAACATTCTTGTCTGTCACAATCAGCGGCACCGGGTTTGTCGTATGCGCAGTATGCGGACGGCCCAGTTCATCGAACACAAGATCAGCGTTGCCGTGATCAGCTGTGATAATACATACGCCGCCCTTCGACAGGACTGCTTCGACTACCTTGCCGACACACTCATCCGTTGCTTCCACCGCTTTGATTGTCGGTTCAAGCAGGCCCGAGTGGCCAACCATGTCTGGATTAGCAAAGTTCAGGATGATCGTATCGTGATTCTCGGCCTCGATTTCCTTAACGGCCGCCTCAGCCACTTCGTAGGCGCTCATCTCAGGCTTCAGATCGTAAGTCGCAACCTTCGGCGAGTTGATCAGAATCCGAGTCTCGCCCGGAAGCTCGACATCACGGCCGCCGCTGAAGAAGAACGTAACATGCGGGTACTTCTCCGTCTCGGCAATCCGCAGCTGCTTCTTGTTATTCTGAACCAGCACTTCACCAAGTGTATTATCAAGGTTCTTCGGCTTATAGGCAACAAAGCCGCCAACCGATTCGCTGAACAAGGTGAGGCATACGAAATACAGGTTCTCGGGATGCTTGTCGCCCCGCTCGAAGCCGCGGAAATCACTGTTAGTGAATACCTGGGACAGCTGAATCGCACGGTCCGGGCGGAAGTTGAAGAAGATAACCGCATCTTCCGACTCTACCAGGCCAACAGGCTTACCATCGTCTCCAACGATTACAGTTGGCATGACAAACTCGTCAAACACCGATTTCTCGTAGGATTCTTCGATAGCTTTAAGCGGATCGGTGTACTCTGGGCCTTCTCCGTACACCATGGCACGGTAGGATTTTTCCACGCGTTCCCAGCGCTTGTCGCGGTCCATCGCGTAATAGCGGCCTTGAACCGTTGCAATTTTGCCAATGCCAACTTCCTTAATCTTCGCTTGAAGCGCCTGCATATACGTCTTCGCACTATCTGGCGCAACATCGCGGCCGTCAAGGAAAGCATGGATATAGACCTCAGTCAGTCCCTGCTTCTTGGCAAGCTCCAGAATAGCGAATAGATGAGAGATGTGGCTGTGTACGCCACCGTCAGACAGAAGCCCGTACAGATGAAGCTTCTTGTTGAACGCCTTGACGTGTTTGATGGCTCCAAGTATCGTCTCATTGTCAAAGAACTCGCCATCCCGAATCGACTTGCTGATCCGTGTCAGGTCCTGATACACAATACGTCCGGCACCGATGTTCAGATGGCCTACTTCAGAGTTGCCCATCTGCCCTTCCGGCAAACCGACTGCCTCTCCGCAAGCGGTGAGCGTCGTGTTGGGGTACGTCTGCAGGTAACGGTCATAATTCGGCTTGTTCGCTTGGGCAACGGCATTGCCGTGATCTTCACCGCGCAGTCCGAAGCCGTCCATAATAATTAGCGCTACAGGTCTAGGTACTGCCATCTTACTTGGCCCCCTCGACCAGCGCGATGTAAGAAGCCGGCTCCAGGCTGGCGCCGCCAACAAGTGCGCCATCAATATTCGGCTGAGCCATGTATTCGGCAATGTTGTTCGGCTTCACGCTGCCGCCGTATTGAATACGAACTGCCGCTGCTGTCTCTTCGCCAAACTGCCCTTTCACTACATCACGGATATAAGCAATGACATCTTCAGCATCCGTTGCTGTTGAAGATTTGCCCGTACCGATTGCCCAGATCGGCTCATACGCGATAACGGTTTGTGCAGCCTGCTCAGCAGTCAAGCCTTGAAGAGCCGCTTCGGTCTGAACCTTGCAGACTTCCTTCGTGTGGCCGGCTTCGCGCTCTTCCAGCTTCTCGCCAACACATACGATAGGGGTAAGACCGCTCTTGAATGCAGCTTGCGTCTTCTTATTAACGATTTCATCTGTTTCCGCAAAATAAGCACGGCGTTCAGAGTGTCCCAGAATTACATATTGAACACCCAGCTCCTTCAGCATAGCGCCGCTGATCTCGCCTGTGAAAGCTCCGCTCTCTTCGAAGTGCATGTTCTGAGCGCCGATTGCAATCGATGTGCCCTTCGCCGCTTCTACCAGTGCCGGAAGGTTCGTAAACGGTGCGCAGATTACGCTCTCTACACCCTCAACCTCTGCCTTGCCCTTCACATCTGCGAAGAACGAAGTCGCTTCAGCTACCGTCTTGAACATTTTCCAGTTACCAGCAATTATCGGTTTTCTCATGTCCGGGTATTCTCCTTCGCTTCGCTCCCCCGCAAGGGTCCGTTCACAATGTGACCTCTCTACGCAGCAGACCGTCCGGATGCCCGCTGCTGCCAGCGGGAGCCGGACGTCTCCCTGATCACTGTCTATGAATACGGAACGTTAACTGCGGAGTTACGGATTTTTTTTACTTATCGTTCAATGCTTCGACGCCTGGCAGCTTTTTCCCTTCCATGAATTCCAGCGAGGCACCGCCGCCTGTGGAAATATGGTCCATTTTGTCTGCCAGATGGAACTTCTCGACCGCAGCAGCGGAATCGCCGCCGCCAATTACTGTATAACCTGCTGTTTCCGCACAAGCTTGTGCTACAGCACGTGTACCATGGGAGAACGGCTCGATTTCGAACACGCCCATTGGTCCATTCCATACTACAAGCTTGGAATTCTTGATGGTATCTGCAAAGATCTCACGCGTCTTAGGACCGATATCAATACCTTCCCATTCAGCCGGGATACCGTCAATAGCAACAACCTGGGTGTTGGCGTTGGCGCTGAAATCGTCTGTTACTACAATATCTACAGGCAGCAGCAGATTTTTGCCCAACGATTTTGCCTTCTCAATGAAACCGAGCGCAAGATCAAGCTTTTCGTTATCGACGAGTGATTTGCCAATCTCGTGGCCTTGAGCTTTGAAAAAGGTATACGTCAGACCGCCGCCGATAATCACGTTGTCTGCAATTTCAAGCATTTTGTTGATAACGTCAATCTTGTCTTTCACCTTAGAACCGCCAACAATCGCTGTGAAAGGACGATCCGGGTTGTTCAGGGCTTTGCCGAGAACAGACAGCTCCTTCTCCATCAGCAGGCCGGAGACTGCCGGCAGATGACGGGCAATACCTTCTGTGGAGGCATGTGCGCGGTGAGCCGCGCCAAAGGCATCATTCACGTAGAGATCTGCAAGCTCAGCAAACGATTTGGCAAGCTCAGGATCGTTCTTCTCTTCACCTGCATAGAAACGGACATTCTCGAGCAGCAGCACGTCACCGTCTTTCAGTTCGGCAACCTTGGCTTTAACCGCATCGCCAACTGCTTCATCAGCTTTGGCTACCGGCTTGCCAAGCAGCTCGGACAAACGCGCAGCCGCAGGCGTTAGGCGCATTTCTTCTACAACCTGGCCTTTTGGACGGCCCATGTGGCTGGCCAAAATGACTCTTGCGCCTTTCTCGATCAAATACTTGATCGTTGGCAGCGTTTCACGGATCCGTGTATCGTCCGTAATCGCTCCATTTTCAAGCGGCACATTGAAATCTACGCGTACGAATACGCGTTTGCCGGCTACTTCTACGTCTCTGACACTTTTCTTGTTCATCGTAGGTTCCTCCTCGATTTTGCCTGTTGCCTAGCTATGCAGCATCTGCAAGTAATATAGGGATCCCCGGACAACCTTGGGGATGCCCGGAGGGATAAGCTGAACCTTGGCTAACGGGGGAAGAGGAGAACGTACGAACCGCCTCTCCTCTTACTCCATCGTTAACTCAATATGCTATTACAGTCCTTTAGCAGCTACAAACGCAGCGAGGTCAACTACACGGTTGGAGTAGCCCCACTCATTGTCGTACCAGGACACAACTTTCACCATGTTGCCGCCAACGATCATCGTGGACAAGCCATCGATTGTAGAGGAAGCAGGGTCGCCGTTGTAGTCGCTCGATACAAGCGGCTCGTCGGAGAAGTTCAGGATGCCTTTCAGAGGGCCGTTAGCCGCTTCTTTCAGGACACTGTTTACTTCTTCAACTGTAACTTCACGGCTTGTTTCGATAACAAGGTCCGTTACGGATACGTTAGGTGTAGGAACACGCATTGCCATACCGTTCAGCTTGCCTTTCAGCTCTGGCAGTACAAGCGCAACGGCTTTAGCAGCGCCTGTTGTGGAAGGAATGATGTTCTCAGCTGCAGCACGAGCGCGGCGAAGATCCTTATGAGGCAGGTCAAGAACGGACTGGTCATTCGTGTAGGAGTGAACAGTCGTCATCATGCCCTTCACGATACCGAACTTGTCGTTCAGAACCTTGGCGAAAGGAGCCAGACAGTTCGTTGTGCAGGAAGCGTTGGAGATAACAGTATGCGCGCTTGCGTCATACTTGTCTTCATTAACGCCCATAACGATTGTGATGTCTTCGTTAGTAGCAGGTGCGGAGATGATAACTTTCTTCGCTCCGCCTTTCAGGTGAAGCTCGGCTTTTTCTTTAGCAGTGAAGATACCAGTCGATTCAACGACGATTTCTACACCTTGCTGTCCCCAAGGAAGGTTACCAGGGTCACGCTCAGCGAAAACTTTAATTTCAGTACCGTTAACGATCAGTGCGCCTTCTTTAGCTTCAACAGTCGCATCCAGTACACCATGCGTCGTGTCATACTTGAGCAGGTGAGCCAGTGTCTTCGTGTCTGTCAGGTCATTGACAGCTACTACTTGAACGTCCGGATTGTTCAGCGCTGCGCGGAATACGTTGCGGCCGATACGACCAAAACCGTTAATACCTACTTTAACCATGCTGATCTGCCTCCTAAGTTTGGATCTGATTTTATATATCACAAGACGGATGACAATTACCTGCTATCTCAGATTGCCTGTCCGTCAGGATAACCATTATTCAGGCCTCTCGCCAATTTCTTCGCGGTTCATGATAAACTCCAGCTCGCGTGCGGCTCCTTCGTCTGTTACAAGGACATCCGCCTGCCCGAACAGCAGTACGGCTGCAATAGCCTCGCCCTTGCTGCTCCCGCCGGCAACTGCAATCACTTTATCCGCCGAACTGAGATCATCGATACGCAGACCCACTGTCGACATCCGGTGAATGACGGAACCGCTGCGGTCAAAGTAATAACCCAGTGCTTCTGCAAGCGCGCCTTCAGAGCGAATCTCATCAATTGTCTGCTGGTCCACCTTGCGGCGGCGCGCCATCACGATAGCATCTCCTATGCCGTGAACGACAATTCGGGCTCTGCGAATCACGCCAACCACTTCTCTGACATTAGGCTCCTGCATCAGAGAATTGTAAGCTTCTTCGCTCAGATGGTCGGGAACATGCAGCAGTCGGTACCCGGCTCCTACCTGCTTCGCCAATGCGGACGCAATCGTATTCGCCTGATAATCCAAGCTCTCGCCAAGGCCTCCGCGTGCAGGTACAAACTGTACCCCCCTCAGCTGTGGTGCTGGTGACATCTGACCTGCCATAGCTGCCAGCGTCGAGCCGCCAGTTACCGCTACAACATCATCAGGCTTCAGGAACCGCTGCAGGGTATGGGCCCCGGCACGTCCAAGCTCTCGCTTGGCCTGAGGAGAAGTGTCCGAATCGCCCGGTACGATGATAACCTGTTCCAAGCCATAATAGGCCTGAATACGGCTCTCAAGCTCGGATAATCCGAACAAGTCTTTCACCATGGGGTCCAGCGCTTCAACGAGCTGTCTGCCCGCTTCCGTTATCCGCATCCCCGAGGCATTGCTCTCTAGCAATCCCTGCGCTTTCAGGAAGTCTGTCTCTGCCCGTAATACCCGCTCCGTCATGGACAAAGATGTAGCGAGCGCTCGCCGTCCCACAACGTCGGAAGATAGAATCCGGTTCAGGATAGCATATCGCTTCTTCATTACATAGAGCAGATCGGGCACTAGCTGCTGCTGCAGCTCAATGAATGGGCGCATCTTCCTGTTCACTCCAAGCCGAATTTTTCCCCTGCTAACTGGACGTCTTTTGTCCCAGGTATTATTTTTAAGTCCCACAGCAATTGTACCCAACTTCTATAAAATGCGCAAGCAGGTTAGCCTTTATGTAACCGCTTGCCGTAATTATTTTTGGTAAATAATTATTTTAAGGCCTGTTGACTTGCAATTTGGTTATCTATCGCATATAATAAATCTCGCTGTTACTACTAAGCGCCCGTGGTCCAATGGATATGACGTAGGCCTCCGGAGCCTGAGATCTAGGTTCGATTCCTAGCGGGCGCGCCATTATATTTTTCCTTATTACACGAATGTTATAACACGATATGTGAAGCTCAAATCGGCCTTGGCCGTTTTTTTTATACACTTCGTTTGACTATCTTTGACTTTTGATTCGGAATCCGCTATTATGGGGATAACTCAGATAGTTGAATCAACACTTCAAATTTTGACTGGAGGGAACACTTGTGGATATGAACTTTGTACCAATGGTAATTGAACAAAACAATCGCGGAGAACGAGCCTATGACATTTACTCCAGACTGTTGAAGGACCGTATTATCTTCCTCGGAACCGGAGTAAACGATGTCGTCGCCAACTCCATTATCGCGCAGCTGCTGTTCCTTGCTGCCGATGATCCGGAACGGGATATCAGCCTCTATATTAATAGTCCTGGCGGCTCGATTACAGCAGGTATGGCGATTTATGATACCATGCAGTTCATCAAGCCCGATGTTTCTACCATATGTGTAGGTATGGCCGCTTCCATGGGTGCCTTCCTGCTCGCTGCCGGTGCGAAGGGCAAGCGTCTTGCACTGCCGAACAGTGAAGTTATGATTCATCAGCCGCTTGGCGGAGCTGAAGGGCAAGCCAGCGACATTGAAATCCGCGCGAGACGCATTCTGAAGATGCGCGACAAGCTGAATGGCATTCTGGCAGAACGTACAGGCCAGCCGCTTAGCCGCATAGAGAAGGATACAGACCGTGACTACTTTATGAGTGCCGAAGAAGCAATGACATACGGCCTCGTGGATAAGGTAATCGAGAAGATTTAACGATTAGGATTTGTCTCATTAAAGATAATTCTTTGGGGGACAGCAGGATATACGAACGGCCGGTCGGGAATGGGTTCCCGACCGGCCGTTTCTATTTTTATATCCAGATTTCATTATCACACTTTTTACATAATGTCAACAAATTTTCGCAAGATGAAATGCCAACCACATCACTGTCATGTCATGTTATGATGAATACAAGTCAACCTGCCATATTCATACAGCAATAGGTAGGTTTTTGAAAACGAAATTTGGAGTGCTGCTTATGCGTTTTTCAAACCCTTTTCTGACCATGCGAAATTACATTAAAGAATACGAACCCCTTGGGAAATCCGGTTCGGCCACTCGCCCTGTTGTATTTAACCAGGGCCACGGGCCGACTGATTCGACGGGCATTCAGTCACAGGATAAGTCCCTGCTGCTGCTGCCTCTCAATGATGATCATCTGCTGGAAGTTTATCATGAAGCAAAAGCAATGAATCTGTCAGTTGAGTTCATTGAACTGATTGAAGACGCTTTAAGGATGCGTAACATTGAGATGGACGTCCCGCAAGCCCATTCCTAATTGAGAACGCTGCCTGGTCATTACCCGGCAGCTATTTTGTTTTCTATAGGCTATATAAAGAAAAGCACCCGATTAGCGGGTGCTTTTCTTTATATTTATTGGTTCTCCAGTTCTTCTTTGCTGACAAGGTTGACTAAAGCGGTTACAGCCTGCTCAGCATCCGAACCTTCCGCACTTATATAAACTTCAGTGCCTGTGCTGATCGCAAGGCTCATAATGCCCATGATCGACTTGGCATTTACTTTCTTGTCATCCTTCTCCACGAATACCTCTGAAGAAAATTTATTGGCTTCCTGCACGAATAACGCCGCTGGCCTTGCGTGCAGGCCTGTTTTCAATCGAACGACAACCGGTTGTTTTGTCATGTCCATACCCCCTATACAAATTCGCTGAATCTTCCCTATACGTAAACAGATAGTATCCAACAGAATGTTGGAGCCGCTGTTCTCCGGTTCCAGACCTGCAGTTATACAAGCGAAGTAATAAGCGTTACCTATTCCTCTATGTATCTATCTGCTTGCAGCCCAGACAGTCGTTATGCCTGCGGTGCCGCTCTTTGGTCTTTTTGCATTATTATATCATTAAATAAACGCCCCGACTAGGCATCGACTTATCCGTTCCTTATTTTTTCAGCCATTTCATCGATTTTACGCAATCTGTGATTAACGCCTGATTTACTGACCGAGCCTTTGAGAAGGTCGCCAACCTCCTTCAAATTCATGTCTGGGTGTGCAAGGCGAATTTCAGCTACCTCACGAAGCTTCTCCGGCAGATTTTCAAGGCCGATCTCCTTCTGAAGCAGCTTGATATTGTCGATCTGCCTGACCGCAGCTCCAATCGTCTTGTTCAAATTCGCCGTCTCACAGTTCACAATGCGGTTGACGGAGTTACGCATGTCCCGCATGATGCGGACATCTTCAAACTTGAACAGCGCCTGGTGGGCCCCGATGATATTGAGAAGCTCTATAATCTTCTCGCCCTCTTTAATATAGAAGATAAAGCCTTTCTTCCGCTCGATGCAGCGGGCGTTCAGCTCAAAGGTATTAGCGAGTTCAACCAGCGCCTGGCAGTGCTCTTCATACATACAGGCAATCTCCAGATGATAAGACGAGCCTTCCGGGTTATTAACGGACCCTCCCGCCAGGAAAGCCCCCCTCAGGTAGGAACGCCTGCAGCAGGATTTCTTGATCATAGCTTGATCTATTCCCTGATTAAAGACAAACCCCTCTGAAACAATGTTCAGCTCCGAAAGGATTTCCTGTACCTTAGCCGGAATACGGACAATATAAACGTTGTTTTTCTTCAGCCGCATTTTCTTGCGGACAAGCAGTTCCGTATGCACCTCGAACTGTTTCTTGACAAGCGTGTAGATTCTCCTGGCAATAGCTGCATTTTCCGTTGAGATATCAAGGATGACCTTCCGGCTGGACAGCTGAACCGAACCATTCATGCGGATAAGTGCGGATAACTCCGCCATCTCGCAGCAGGGGTCCGATTCCACCATCGTCAGTTCTTTTTTGGTTTGCGCCGCAAAGGACACTGCTCTTCACCTCTTCCTGGCCATCCAGTTTTCCACTAGCTGATAAATATGACGGCTTAACCGGGCGGCATCATGCCGCAGGTAAGTCCGGAACATCAGCAGCCGGTCTGCAACGATCTTGAGATCCCGCCCCGCAAGTTTCTCGGAATCAACTACGACGGCCTGTGCGCCTTCTTCCGCATACTTAGCCAGCACGGGGGCAGGGATCTCCCCATTATTAACAATTACATAGTCAAACAGCGAGCTGCCTACATGTTCTTCAATCGCATCCAGATGATCAGAGACCGTATAGCCGTCCGTCTCACCGGGCTGGGTCATAACATTGCAGACGAACATCTTAAGCGCTTCTGATTCAATAATGGCATCAGCAAGAGCGGGAACTAACAGATTGGGCATAATGCTTGTGTATAAGCTGCCCGGTCCAATCAGAATAGCATCCGCTTCGCGAATCGCTTCCACTGCCTCAGGAAGCGGTTCGACAAGCGGAGGCTCAATGAACACACGTTTGATCCGGTTTTTTGCCTTGGGGATCATGGATTCTCCCGTGACAATTGAGCCGTCCATCATCTCGGCCTTCAGCACCGTAGCATGCGCAGCGGCAGGAAGCACCCTGCCGCGTACGGCAAGGACACGACTAAGCTCACGCACACCCGTCACGAAGTCACCGGATATATCGGTAATAGCAGCCAGCATCAGATTGCCAAGACTATGTCCGGCAAGCCCGTTTCCGTTCGAGAAGCGGTAGCTGAGCAGCTGGCTCATCAGCGGCTCCACATCGCTCAGTGCCAGCAGCACGTTCCGGATGTCTCCAGGCGGCGGCATCTGCAGCTCAGTACGCAGCCTGCCTGAGCTCCCTCCATCATCGGCCACCGTCACGATCGCCGTAATGTCGAGCGGCTTCTCTTTAAGCCCTCTTAACATAACAGACAGACCGGTCCCTCCACCAATGACAACAATCTTCGGCAAGCTTATATTCCCCAATTCTTGCTGCTTCATCCACTCACCTCTTTAATGTCGGTCGCGCTCCGAATCCCGGTGACTCACCCGGACGACTTCCGTGTCGCTGTTGCCCAGCATCTTTCCCAAATACTCCGCAATTGCTACGGACCTATGCTTACCACCTGTACAGCCAATTCCAACGACCAGCTGGCTCTTGCCTTCCTTCTCATACATCGGAAGAAGGTAATGCAGCATATCAAGCAGCTTCGACAGAAACGTCTGGGTCTCCGGCCACTTCATCACGTAATCATAGACTTCGGGATTTTGTCCGGTGTTCGGCCGAAGATGTTCGACATAGTGGGGATTGGGAAGGAATCGGCAGTCAAATATCAGATCGGCATCAATCGGGATGCCGTATTTATAACCAAATGATGTGACGTTAACGGAAAAGGAGCGATGCCCGGTATTAGTGAAGCGGGATACAATTTTCTCCTTCAGCTTCGCAGGCTTCAGGCTGCTTGTATCAATGACTTGGGAAGCCATGCCCTTCAGCTCTTCCAGCAGGCGGCGTTCGAGCTTGATGCCCTCAAGCGGCAATCCTTCCGGTGCAAGCGGATGACGGCGGCGGCTTTCCTTATATCGCTGTACCAGCACATTATCCGTTGCATCGAGGAACAGAATCTCAAAGCTGATGGTATAATGCTCTCTTAAGTAATGAAGCGATTCGGCAAGTGCCGTAAAGAATTCACGGCCGCGCAGATCAATGACGAGCGCCACCTTACCGATTTTGCCATTGGATGATTCAATCAGCTCGGCGAATTTGGGAATCAGCACAGGCGGCAGGTTATCCACACAGAAGAACCCCAAATCCTCCAGACTTTGCACCGCTATTGTCTTCCCCGCACCTGACATGCCGGTGATGATGACAAGCTTCGCTACTGCAGTTTTCTCCATCGCTTGTTCCTCCTCCACTCCTGATCACTTTCCGGGCAAGCACACAGCGCAAGGGCCGTATAAGCAGGGCCAGAGCAGCCGATTGATCTGCTGCCCTGCGCACCTCTCCTCTATGACCTGCCGTCCATGATCTTAATCTATCTACGAACGCAGTACCAGCCCTGCTGCTCCGACAACACCTGCGCTGTTACCGAGCTCGGCAGGGACAACCTGCACATTCTTTGATGCCGCTTCCGGCGTATATTTAAGGAATACTTCCCGTATTTGTTCAAATAAAAATTCTCCGGCCTTGGAGACGCCTCCGCCGATGATGAACCGCTCAGGATTAATAACGACAGCTACTACCGCCATCGACTTGCCCAGATAATAGGCTGCCCGGTTGACGATACGTGCCGCCACTTCATCACCTGCTTTGGCTGCATCCACTACATCCTTCGCAGTGATGTCCGGCACATGAGCCAGGGAGGTCTGATCGCCGCGTGCCACCGCATCCTTGGCCATGCGGATAATTCCTGTCGCCGATGATACCGTCTCCAGGCATCCCATCTTGCCGCAGCCGCATTGAATCGCTTCCAGATCCGGAACGATCGAGATGTGGCCAAGCTCGCCTGCAGCTGCATTAAAGCCCTCTACAATACGGCCGTTAATGATAATACCGCCGCCTACACCGGTTCCGAGCGTGTAGCATACGCAGTCTGCAACCCCCCGTCCGGCACCTGCCCATGCCTCACCCAGAGCTGCGACGTTTGCATCATTATTAACATACACTTCTTTGCCCAGATGCTCCTGCAGGTAGGCCTTAAGCGGAGCATTACGCAGATTGAGGTTCGGCGAGGATACAATCACACCGTTCGGAATATCAAGGAATCCTGCAATCCCGACTCCCACACCTTCAACCTCTGCCCAGGAACGGCCTGTTTGTTCAACTACCAGCCGCGCATAAGCGGCAATATTGGCCAGAATCCGTTCGCTTCCTTTATCATTTTCGGTAGGTCCTTCATACGTATGGAGCAGAGCGCCGTCCTGGTTGCACACGCCCACCTTGATTGACGTACCACCGACATCCACGCCAACGTAGATTTTTTCTGACATGACTAGGCCACCTCGATCACAAAGTTAACTGCTTCTGTACCAACTATAAGCGAACACTATGATAAGGTCAAGGACGACAAAACCAAGCCAGACAAGCATTTAACCAAGTTCTTCCCGGCTGTTAACGGGATATCTGTCCGGGGGCTGCCGCTTCTTCCGAAGCCTTAGCTGACAAGTGATTTAGGACACAAACCGCAGCTGCAGGTATTCTGCTGCTTCCCCGCACAAAAAAGCACTGCCCCGGGTCCGGGGCAATGCCGTTAGGAATCCATTCATTCATATTGCCGGCTAGACTATCTGAGCCAGCTATCAGACAAGCACGTCAGGACAGCGATTGGCTCCAGTCATGCACCATATGGCCTTCCAGATACTTCTCGCAATCAAGCGCTGCCATACAACCGCTGCCCGCGGCTGTAATAGCCTGCCGGTAGCGCTGATCCTGTACATCGCCGCAAGCGAAGACACCCGGAATATTCGTTTCGGTCGTTCCTGGCTTAACAAGAATGTAACCATGCTCATCCGTTTCAACCTGGCCGTCCAGAAACTTCGTATTCGGCGTGTGGCCGATTGCCACAAATACGCCGTCTGTTTCCACAACTTCCTCTTTACCCGTGGCATTATTGCGGACCTTAAGACCAGTCACACCCATTCCGCCAGCTACGACCTCAATCGGTGTGCTGTTTAGCTTCCAGCTGATTTTCTCGTTTTCCTTCGCGCGGTCCTGCATAATCTTGGAGGCGCGAAGCTCATCCCGGCGATGGATCAGCCGCACTTCCGTTGCGAACCTTGTCAGGAAGTTTGCTTCCTCCATCGCCGAGTCACCGCCGCCGACCACGATGATTTTCTTGCCGCGGAAGAAGAAGCCGTCACAGGTTGCACATGTGCTTACACCGCGGCCGACATTCTCCTTCTCGCCGGGAATACCAAGGTATCTGGCAGAAGCGCCGGTAGAGATAATAACCGTCTCCGCCTGAATATCTTCCTGGCCTTCAACCTTTAAGGTGAATGGGCGCTTGGACAGGTCCACACTGTTCACCCAGCCGGTCTTGAACTCCGCTCCGAAGCGTTCTGCCTGCTTGCGCATATTCGCCATCAGCTCAGGCCCCATAATACCGTCAGGAAAGCCCGGGAAATTCTCAACATCCGTAGTGGTGGTCAGCTGGCCGCCTGGCTCAGGTCCCTCAATAACCAATGGATTGAGATTCGCACGTGCCAGATAGATGGCTGCCGTAAGTCCGGACGGTCCGGTACCGATAATAATGGATTTATAGATGGTCATGGATGGTTGCCCTCCTTTGTACTTATATCTTGAGAAAAAGTCTTACTCCTGCTCGATTCCATCCAATGCAGGGAAGACGGTCTGCATCTTCTCGCGGATACCGCATACTTCGTCAATCCATTTCGCATACTTGCTGGCTGTGGCAACGGAAACGCCATACCTTGTCGCCACTTCCTGGTAAGTTACAGCTCTGCGATGCATCTTAGCCGTCAGATATTCAAGAGCTGCTGCCCAGCCCTCCGTCTTGCGAATGGGCGGCACTTCCGGATACAGCCTGCTAAGAAATTCTACCCAAAGCGTCAGAAGATCATGCTGCCCGATCATATCATAACGGCTCTGCATCCGGGTCAGCGCGGTCTCTACCACAGCCTGCCACCGTTCATGCCACACCGGCAGACGGGATGGCATCCGGTTCTGCTCAACAGTCGTTTCCTTCCCTTCAAGCACAGCCTGGAGGGGCTCCGTAACGCCGATTCCCCGCAGAACGAACATCGCAATATGCTTCAGATAATCCTCTTCCCCGGCTTCCATCAGGAAATCCTTGAGCGTTTCCTTAACTTCATTGTCTGCGATCATGCCCAAGGCTTGAATAACCTGAAGCTTGGTGCTCCGGTCGCCATGACGAAGCGCCCAGAAGAAGGACGAACGCACAAGCGGATCCTTCTTTACCTGGTCCGGCAAATCATCCGTATCCTTGCCCCACTTCTTGAACTGTTCCTCGAAGGGCAAATGATACTGATAGCTAACCGAAGGCGGCAGCACGCCATCTTGAAGATGTTTCAGATAATACTCGGGAATGCCTGACTCTCTGTCCAGCTTAAGCGCCTGCTTCCATAGACGTTCGGCTTCACCGCGCTTATCCGAGTTGCATGCCGACACTGCCGCATAATGGAGCAGACAAGGGTCCTGCTGGTTGTCGGCATCCTTCAGCAGCCGCTGCAGATGGACAAAAGCATGATCATGCTCGCCGAGAATGCCCATCGTGGTGGCAAGCTTGAAGACATGCTCCTGGTGGAACGGCACGGTCTTCCGCAGGCTCTGAACCAACAGCTCCAGACGCTCCGTGTCCTGTTCATGCTGATAAAAGATTGCCAGGTTGCAGAGTGCATGCAGGTTGCCAGGCTCCTGCTCCAGCACGGTTTGCACCGTGGCCATGGCTTCGTCAAACAGCCCCATATAGTAATAAGCGAGCGCCAGATTGTTGCGGGCTGCCGTAAATTCGGGCTGCTTCTCCGTAATGCTTCGCAGAATGCGGACGGCCTCGGCAAATTTGCCTTCCTCCAGCAGCATTCGGGCCTGATCATGCTCATATAGGCCTTCACGGGATTTAATATTCGCCCGTCTTGGCGGCCTCTCCAGCTCAAAATGAAGCAGGTCCATCATTTCCTCTGCTTCATCAAGGAACTGGCCTTCCGCATCCTCCTCCAGGTACTGGACGAGTGCATCTTCGGCAGCTTCATAGTTCTCCATATTGGCAAAGTTATTCGCCATGTAAAAGTGGCATTCCGTCATGGTAGGATCAAGCTCATCCACAACCCACTTCAAAATTTTGTTCGATTCCTCATAGTTGCCGAGCTCCGATAGAATGCCGGCCATATTACAATGATTAACCGGGTTATCCGGTTCATATTCCACGGCCCGCCGAAAATATTTCAGTGCCCTGTCATAATGATACCGGTCCAGTGAACGGACCGCGCGTTCGAAAAAAAACGTGGCGTCCAGCTGAATCGGAATGACATTCGTTCTACCGCTGCTTACGGCCATCTGTTTCTTCCCTTTCATCCGCAAGGCACCTCCCGTACGACGAATTTGCTTCGATTATAACACAGTGCAGGATCACCATACACAAACAAAGTATGTAAGCGAATGCGCCGGCATGCCCGAAGCATGCCAGCACATTCGCTCTGGTCAAATCCTTTACTGTCCCGGCACCACGGAAATGCTGCCAGCCGCCAGCCTGCACCCTGCCCCGCCGGCCGCACTAAGCAGTAGAGTCCTCCGTGTTCCGGGTATGCCGCAAACCGCGTTCGCGAAAGCTCTGCCCTAAGGCAGCCCCTTAGATTCCTGCGTTCTTGAACAGGGTGCTGATGGAGCCGCCTTCGATAATAATCCGGGTTGCTTCAGCCAGCATAGGCGCTACCGAGATCACCTTAAACCGGTCGGAGGTCAGCTCCGGCAGGAAGATTGAATCGGTCACGACAACTTCCTTGATATTCGGGTGATCAAGCCGCTGTACAGCCGGGCCCGAGAAGAGCGGATGCGTAGCGCATACGTAGATATCCTCCGCGCCGCGTTCCTTCAGACTCTCTACAACATTGACGATCGTCGTCCCTGTATCAATCAAGTCCTCAATAATAATCGGTGTCTGTCCTTCAACATCTCCGATTACGTGGGTAATGACGGACTCATTATGAGCAGGACGCTTCTTGATCATAATCGCGAACGGGGAATCCAGATAGTTGGCCAGCTTCTCGGCTGTCGATGCCCGTCCTGCATCCGGCGACACCACGACCGGATTTTTGATATTTTTCGACTTCAGATAATCGCTAATCAGGTCAAGGGCAGTCAAATGATCCACCGGAATGTTGAAGAAGCCCTGGATAGCCGGTGCATGCAGGTCCAGCGTAATGATACGGTCCACACCGACCGTTGTCAGCACATCTGCCAGCATCTTGGCCGAAATCGGCTCCCGCGGTGCTGCCTTGCGTTCCTGACGCGCATAGCCGTAATACGGCACAATGATATTGATGGTACGCGCTGAGGCACGTTTGGCTGCATCGATCATCACAAGCAGTTCTACGAAATTTTCGTTAATCGGATGTGAGAACGACTGGACAAGGAATACATCACAGTTACGGATTGTCTCTTCGTAGTGGACATAGACCTCACCGCTCTTGAAGCGGGAAATTTTGATTTTGCCGAGCGATACCCCTAATTCCTCACAGATTCTCTCGGCCAGCAGCGGGTTCGAAGAACCCGAGAAAATACGCACCTTATCGCTGAACATGATACCCTCCTGGAACATTTTGACCGGTCCTTGCGCGAATGCATGCTCTATCTGTCTATCCGCCTCTTGCAAGCGGCACGACCCTGATTTTACGAGCGGGACAATCGAAGCCTGCCCTCCATAGGCAGAACTAGTCCACCACCCGTCTTGTCAATTATCATTATACATTGATTTCACGATTTTTCAAAAATCGACTAGAAGGCGCTTTCGCCCGTCAAACGTAGCTAACTGCGTATATCCGACCTTTTTCAGAAGCGCACGCGCTTCCTCCAAATATTGGCCAAGCCTCTCCGGCTGATGCGCATCCGAACCAATGGTCGCCGGAATCCCCTGCTCATACGCATACTGCAGCATACGGGCGGAGGGGAACATCTCAGCGGCAGGCATCCGCAGGCCTGAAGCATTCAGCTCAATCGCGAGCCCGTGACGCTTCACCGCGTCAAGCGCGGCATTTTCCAGATGAGTGACATCACCCTCCGGCGCATAACCGAACCGCTTGATCACGTCAATATGTCCGATATAGTCGTAAAATCCGGTGGCTGCTGCCTTCTGCACGGCATCATAATACTGCTCATACACCGCCATCCGGTCACGTCCTTCCCAGCCCGCTGTCTGGCGGAAGTCGGTAATATCCCATTCTCCGAGAAAATGAACCGAACCGATTACGTAGTCCCAGGGATACGCGCGGATGATTCGTTCAATGTCCTCTTCATAGCCTTCAATATAATCGCCTTCCAGACCGACACGAATATCGATCCGGCCTTTATATTTCTCCTTCAGCTCGAGGCATTCCTCCACATAACGCGGCAGCTCGTCCATCGGCATCGCCATCTCCGGCAGATAGGTCGCAGGGTTGACATGAATCAGCGGCATATGATCGGAAAGACCGATCTGCGCCAAGCCGATTTCCATCCCCCTGATCACGTACTCCTCAAGGGAGCCAACCGCATGTCCGCAGCGTGCATGATGGGTATGATAATCGATTTTCATAGCGTCAGTACCGGCCTTTCTTAGCGCATTTTATTCGTTGTCGGTTTGTTATGGCGAGCCCCGAGCTCGCGCATGATTTCATCCAGCGGCAGTCCCCGTTCACGCAGCAGCACCATCAGGTGGAAAATAAGGTCAGCCGCTTCGCTGCGCAGCTCATCGTTATCCTGATTTTTGGCCGCGATGATGACTTCAGCCGACTCCTCGCCAATCTTCTTCAGAATCTTGTCGACACCCTTCTCGAACAGGTAGGTTGTATAGGTACCCTCCGGCCGTTCTGCATGGCGGCGGGCTATAATGGCCTCCAGCTCGTTCAGCATCCCGAAGCGATCCCCGCCTGCTGCCTCTGCAGCCGTAGTAGGCTGATCAGACTCGCCTCCAACCGGAATGCTGTTGAAGAAGCAGGTATACTGTCCGGTATGACAGGCCGCACCCTTCTGCTCCGCACGGACCAGCAGAGTATCCCCGTCGCAATCATAGTGCATGGACACAATCCGCTGCGTATGACCCGAGGTCGCACCCTTGTGCCACAGCTCGCCCCGCGAGCGGCTCCAGAACCAGGTCTCCCCGGACTCAATGGACCTTGCAAGCGACTCCCGGTTCATATAAGCCAGCATAAGCACTTCCTTGCTTACCGCATCCTGTACGATAGCTGGCACCAGTCCATCTTCATTCCAGCGTATCTGGCTTTCCAGCTCCCCAAGCGCTGTACTCATCGCACTTCCACTCCTTTGCCCCGCAGGTCTTCCTTGACCTCGCCGATCGTCATTTCCTTATAGTGAAAAATCGTAGCCGCAAGGCCTGCATCCGCATGACCTTCTTCGAATACATCGTAGAAGTGGTCAATTCTGCCGGCTCCGCCTGAGGCGATAACCGGGATGGAGACCAGATCGGAAACCGCACGTGTCAGCTTCAGGTCGAAGCCGTCCTTCGTCCCGTCTGCATCCATGCTGGTAAGCAGAATCTCGCCTGCTCCCAGCGACTCGACGCGCTTCACCCACTCCAGCGCCTTCAGCCCGGTCGCATTGCGGCCTCCATGAGTATAGACCTCCCACTCGCCCCACTCGGGGTTAAACTTCGCGTCAATTGCTACCACGATGCACTGCGAACCGAATTTGCGTGCTCCCTCAGAAACCAGTTCAGGACTGCGGATCGCCGCCGTGTTAATGCCGATCTTGTCGGCACCTGCCCGCAGCAGGCGCTTCATGTCATCCACATGGCCGATTCCCCCGCCTACAGTGAACGGGATCGTGATTTCACCCGCTGTCTGACGAACGACCTCAACCATCGTCGCCCTTCCTTCATGAGATGCCGATATATCCAGGAACACAAGCTCGTCCGCGCCTTCCCGGTCATAGGTTGCCGCCAGCTCCACCGGGTCCCCGGCATCCCGCAGGTTAACGAAATTTACGCCCTTCACGACCCGCCCGTCCTTCACATCAAGGCAGGGTATAATACGCTTAGCCAACATCCGTCATCTTCTCCTCTCACAGGCTGCAGGTGCTTGCAGCTTCCTATAGCCCCGGCCCCGCAGTAACCAGCTCCCTAATTGTCGCGCTGTCCCTCGAAAGCCGCCCTTACGCCTGCGGCCTGCCGCTGAGCTTAAGGAAGTTAGCCAGCAGCTGCATACCAAGCTCCCCGCTCTTCTCCGGGTGAAACTGCATGCCGTAGATGTTATCTCTTCCGACAATTGCCGTTACATGCTGGTAGTAGTCGGTTGTCGCAAGCAAATGCTCTTCCCGTTCCGGTCGTGCGTGGAAGGAATGAACGAAGTATACATGCCCTTCAGTCAGGCCCTCGAACAGCGGGCTGGTCTGCCTGAACTCCAGCTTGTTCCACCCCATATGCGGTATCTTGTAGCTGCCTTCGAAGCGGATCACACTGCCCGGCAGCAGGCCTAGGCCCGCATTGGCGCCGTGCTCCTCACCGGAGGTGAACAGCAGCTGCATGCCGAGACAGATGCCAAGCAGCGGCTTTCCTGAGGCTGCATAGCGCTGTGTCACCTCATCCAGTCCGGTATCCCGAAGGTTTTGCATTGCATCCCCGAAAGCCCCGACACCGGGAAGAATAGCGGCATCTGCAGACATAATGGCCGCCTCATCCGAAGCTAGGACTGCCTCATAACCAAGCCGTTCAATCGCCTTGCTGACGCTGTGCAGGTTGCCCATGCCGTAATCGATGATGGCAATCATGATGCTTACAGCACTCCCTTCGTCGAAGGCACTCCTTGCACGCGTGGATCAATGGTAGTGGCTTCATCAATAGCACGTCCCAGAGCCTTGAACACCGCTTCGATCATGTGGTGGGTGTTCTTGCCGTAGTGCACAATGACATGCAGCGTGATGCGCGACTCCAGCGCAAGCTTCCACAGAAACTCATGGACCAGCTCGGTATGAAAACTGCCCACCGTCGAAGACGGATACTCTGCCCGGTACTCGAAATGCGGCCGGTTGCTCACATCAATAACGACCTGTGCCAGCGCCTCATCCATAGGGACGAACACACTGGCATACCGTTTAATGCCCCGCTTGTCACCAAGCGCCTCCCGCAGCGTCTGGCCGAGACAGATGCCGATGTCCTCTACGGTGTGGTGATCATCAATGTCGACATCCCCCCGCGCTTCAACCTTCAGGTCAAACTGGCCATGCTTCGTGAACAAATCCAGCATATGATTCAGGAACGGCACATCGGTCTCAATCTCGGACTGGCCTGTGCCATCCACCGCAAAGGATAGCTTGATATCCGTTTCGTTCGTCTTGCGCGCTACGTCCGCCGCACGTCTTGCCTCTGTCATCGGTTGACCCTTCTTTCCCTGTAAAATGTAAGCAGGCGGGCGGGCTGCCCGCGCTCCCCTGCGTGTTTAACCTCTAGCTACTCTCGCTCTATTTGCCCTTGCCGCCCTCACGCTCCAGTCGGATCTCTACCGCTCTCGCGTGGCCTTCCAGCCCTTCGTGGCGGGCCAGCGTTATAATCTTCTCGCCGCTTGCCATCAAGGCTTCCTTGCTATAATAAATCAGGCTTGATTTCTTAAGGAAATCATCCACATTGACCGGAGATGAGAAACGCGCCGTGCCATTAGTGGGAATGATATGGTTCGGACCGGCAAAATAATCGCCAACCGGCTCCGAGCTGTAAGGGCCGAGGAAGATCGCCCCGGCATTCTCGATCATGCCCAGATAGCGCATCGGGTCCTCTGTCATCACTTCCAGATGCTCCGGCGCAAGCCGGTTAACGACGGCAATGCCTTCCTCAATCGAGCCTACCGTCAGGATCGCGCCATAATCATCGATTGACCTGCGGGCAATCGCCTCTCTTGGCAGCTCAGCGAGCTGCTTCTCCACCTCTGACGCAACCGCTTCAGCCAGCTTCTGCGATGGGGTTACCAGGATTGCGGAAGCCATCTCGTCATGCTCGGCCTGGGAGAGGAGATCCGCTGCCACATAGGACGGGTCTGCGGAATCGTCCGCGAGCACGATGATCTCACTGGGTCCGGCAATGCTGTCGATATTGACGGCACCGAAGACCAGCCGCTTGGCAAGTGCGACATAGATATTGCCGGGACCGCATATTTTATCGACTGGAGGTATTGATGACGTGCCGTAAGCGAGCGCGGCAACGGCCTGCGCCCCGCCCACGCGATACATCTCCTTCACACCCGCTTCAGCCGCCGTTACGAGTATGTAAGGGTCTATGCCTTCCTTGCCGCCTGTAGACGGCGGTGTGACCATCACAATCTCCGGCACACCGGCAACCTGGGCTGGGATGACATTCATCAATACGGAGGAAGGATACGCTGCTTTGCCCCCCGGCACATACAGGCCAACCCGCTTCAGCGGGCGCATAATCTGACCCAGCATCGATCCGTCCGGCTGCAGATCCATCCACGATTTACGCATTTGCTTCTCATGGAAGGCCCGGATATTTACAGCAGCCTCACGGATCGCGATTAGAAAATCGGAATCCACCCGATCATAAGCCGCCTGTATCTCCTCTTCCGGTACACGCAGGGAACCGGCTTCGAGCCGCACGCCGTCGAACTGCTCCGTATACCGCAGCAGGGCAGCGTCCCCTTCCTTCTGAACCGCTGCGACGATCTGGCGGACCGCCTCATTCTGTTCAGGCGTGCCGTACTCCACCTCGCGCTTCAATTGAAATTGATCTGCAGCCAATATGCGCATCCTCTACCCCTCCCAAAATCACTCTTGTTCACTTATTATAACGGTCTATCAGACCTTAGCCGAGATCGTCTGCTGCAGCCGGTCACACAAGCTTTGGATCGCCTCGTTCTTCATCCGGTAGCTGACACGGTTGGCAATCAGTCTGCTCGTAATGCCGAAGATGGATTCCATCTCCACCAGTCCGTTCTCCCGCAGCGTCTGCCCCGTCTCCACCATATCGACGATCCGGTCTGCCAGTCCGATCAGCGGCGCCAGCTCAATGGATCCGTTCAGCTTAATAACCTCCACCTGCTGGCCCTGCTCCCGGAAATACTGCGACGCCACGTTCGGATACTTGGTCGCCACACGCGGATGAATAACCGGCTTCCAGTCCGGCAATCCAATGACTGACATCCGGCACTTCGCAATACCAAGATCGAGCAGCTCATAGACATCCTTGTTCTCTTCCATTAGTACATCTTTGCCGACAATGCCGATATCAGCTACGCCGTATTCCACATAAGTTGGCACATCCACCGGCTTGGCCATGATGAAAGCCATACCCGCTTCAGGAGCCTCGATAATCAGCCTCCGTGTATCGTCAAAATCCTCTGGTATCGGCAGGCCCGCCTCCCGGAACAGCTTGGAGGCCTGTTTGTAGATTCGGCCCTTCGGCATCGCTACCTTCAACAATTCCTCATTACCGCTCATTTGTCTGCAAGCCCCCTTTGTCGTCCTGTCAGCCGCTCCGGCTCGCTCCCGAAGAACCCGGCATAGGATCCGTAAGCCGTTCCTTTATAGACAAGCTGACCCGAGCTATCAGCCGCAGGACGGTCCTTGGACTCCATCTGTTCGGTTATAACGGTATGCCCATCAGCCCTTAGGATCAGGGCTTCCTTAAGCGCCTCTGCGCGGCCGGCTGCGTTATACCCGATAAGGATCCGCTGTTCTTCTCCGGATGCGTCATCACCGATCAGCTCCACAATTCTGGTGGTTTTCAGCGCAAAGCCTGTAGCCGGAGCCGGGCGTCCAAACTGCTTCAGCAGGTTATCATAACGTCCGCCGCTTACGACAGGGAAGCCCAGATCTGCCGCATACCCTTCAAAGGTCATCCCCGTATAATAAGAAAAATCACCGATCATGGTTAGGTCAATGAGCACATGCTCGGTTACGCCATACGCCTGCAGCACATTCCACATCTCACAGAGATGGTTAATCGATGCGCGGGCTGTCGGGTCGCTGCTGAGATTCAGCGCCTGCGCACAGACCTCCTGCCCGCCCCTTAACCGAAGAATGTCCTCAAGCTCCTGGCGCACCGGACCGGACAGCGACAGATTGTGCAGCTGCTCGCGGTAGCCCACATAATCGCGGCCCAGCAAGCAGGCCTTCAGCGCCTCCTGTGCGCCGTCCCGACCTTGAAGGGTTTCCTCGAATAAGCCATTCAGGAAGCCAACATGGCCAATAGCGATTTTGAAGCGCTGTACGCCTGCTGCCTTAAGGGATGCAATGGCAAGCGCCACGACTTCGGCATCCGCTTCTGCAGATGGGTCCCCAACGAGCTCCACGCCCGTCTGGTAAAACTCCGCCTCTCTGCCTGCCTCTTCCTCAATGGCTCTGAACACATTGGAATGATAGGACAGACGGAGCGGGAATGGAGCTTCTTTAAGCAAGGAAGAGACTACACGCGCGATCGGTGCCGTCATATCAGAGCGCAGCACAAGCGTCGTCCCCCGATTGTTCAGCAGCTTGAACAGCTTGGAGTCGGACGTGCTGCTAGCCACGCCAACTGTATCGTAATATTCCATTGTAGGTGTCATGATCTGTTCATATCCCCAGCGATGCATACAATCCAGCACATGTCGCTCGATATGGCGCAGCTTGGAGACCGCTTCCGGCAGATAGTCCTTCACACCGGTCGGTTTTTCAAATACTTTCGGTTTGGACATCACGATTCACCTTCAGTCACTTTAGTGTGTTAATGTACTACCATGTTACCATACTGCCAAAATAAAGGATAGTCGATATCGTAACATGACAGCTTCCCCTCCGTCAAGAACCGCAATCAACTCAGCATTCAAGCAGGCTTGTCCACCATTTACCCAGGCAGCTTCTTCCGCCTATTTAGGATGAAACTCCTGTAATTAAAGGCAGGCGTACAATCGGAATAGTGCCCCCCGCATAAGATGGTCTATCGAATAAAGAAAGGAGTGACCGCGTGATGACACATGGAGTTGGCGCAGGCTTTGGTGGAGGCTTCACAAGCACAGGGGCGATTCTGGTACTCTTCATTCTGCTGGTTATCATCAGCCGCTCACTGCTTGTTTAACCTTTGATACTTGTCCCAGCCATCGGTCGCAAGGCCGATGGCTTTTTCTAAGAAATCAGGAGGTGAATACACATGCACATGATTGCCTGCCATCCCATTATCGAGGATGCCATCCATCCTCATTGCGGGCGAACCGTTCTGGCTATGACTCATTCTGGTGATCTCTTCACGGGTGTAATGGACCGTGTTCAGGATGGCGTCGTCTACTTTAAGCCGCCTGCAGGTGTTCCTCAGGCAGCGATCCAGCAATTTCGTAAACAAGCAGCCGCACATCCTGCCGTTAAACGGCTTCGTAAACGCAAGAATGCCAAGGCATCGACTTCCGGCAGCAAAATGAAGAAAGCCGGAACGAAAGCTTTCGGCTTAGGCTATCCGGGATATGGTTTCGGCGGCTATGGCTATCCTGGCTATGGCTTCGGAGCCGGACTCGGTTTTGCCATCCCGTTATTCCTTCTCGCCGCACTGTTCGCTGCCCCATTCTTCTAAGAGAAGCCCGCTTGCCAGGCTGGGAGACGTCTTCCGGGAAAGGTGTACGCCGCGGTCGGTGTGCGCCTTTTCCCTTTGACCCGGGTAGCCTTGTATTCTTTAATACCGGATTCGGATCTCGTGAAACCGGTTTTCAGGCGGCCGTTTGCGAAATGTAAGCTGCAGAATTCCGCTGCGGTAAACAGCTCTGCCGCTGGTAGGCTCCACAACCGAACGAAACCGGATTAAAGCTGGAATATGCGGAGGAGCACCTTCCAGCTTAAGCGATTCTTCCCCAGCGTATGTCCTAATATCGGGAGACATATAGGGCAGCGGAATCTTAATGATCACATTCTTATGGGTTTCAAACTGCTCAACTCTCGAGCTTCCCCCGCTTCTTCGTGGTTCGGCAGATGTTCTTACAGCTCCGCGGAATGCCCGGTCCATCGCTTCCTTGACGAAGCCTTCCACCCAAGAGGTATCCGCTGCTGTATTCTGATCTCCCTGCAGCTGCTCCATAAATTCAAAGGGGTTCCAGTTGTTTGCGCCTTGTTCCGGTTTATATGAGTTCATAGCCTAACCCTCGCTTATTCCTGCCCATTCGCATTACCCCCAAGCTGGTATGCCGCCCATCACCACAGTATATGCCCAAGACAGCAGGGGGTGTCACCGGGTAGCCGTCCTCTGCTCACGCATAAAACAAAATCCGGCTGAAATCCAGCCGGACATTACGGTTTATTTTACACGCTTGCTGCCTGACTCAAGCCTCTTCTCTGTCAGGTGCACGGATCACCTTAATCGGGTTGCCTCCGACGAATGAGTATGGCTCGACGTCCTTATGAACAATTGAGCCTGCAGCAATGATTGCCCCGTCCCCAATGGTTACACCGGGCAATATCGTCGTATTAGCTCCGACCATAACCCCGCTCCCAATCCGGACATGCCCTAGCCGGTACTCCCGGATCAAATACTCATGCGTGAGAATAGTCGTGTTGTAGCCAATGATGGAATTATCTCCAATCTCGATTCTTTCCGGGAAGAAGACATCTACCATGACCATAAGGGCAAACGAGGTGTGCCTGCCCACCTTCATGCCAAGGATGCGCCGATAAATCCAGTTCTTAACGGGCAGGGACGGGCAGTAGCGGGACAGCTGAATGAAAATAAAATTTCGTACCGCCTTGAAGCGGCTGACCGTCCGGTACATTTGCCAGAGGGCATTAGGACCCTCAACAGGGTACCGTTCGACATTCCTCAAGCTGTCACACGCTCCAGGCCTACCAGCTCGTATAGATCGCGCATGTCGTGAATGATATGGTTGGCCCCCGCATCTCTAAGCACCTTCTCACCCTTCAGTGACCATGCAACACCGACCGAAACAGCACCCGCTTCGTTGGCCGCCTGAATATCCACGACGCTGTCCCCTACCATCAGCGTGGCCGCTGGTTCAGCATCCAGCTCCCTGATCGCATTCAGCACAGGCTCAGGATGCGGCTTCGGATGCTGGACATCGTCTACTGTAATAACCGACTGGACATAATCCCGAAGACCGACATAAGCAAGTCCACGGTCAGTCGTCAGCCTCATCTTCGTTGTCACAATTCCCTGCTTGAAGCCTGATTTGTGCAGACGCTCCATGACTTCATTCACATAGGGGAAGGTAGTCACCAAATCATCGTGCAGACGGAGATTGATCTCCCGGTACGTCGCAATCAGATGGGACACATCCTCAAGTCCCGAGAACTTCTGCATCTGGTATGCCAATGGCATACCCATGCTGGGAATCATGTGCTCCCTGCTGAAATCAGCCGGGACAATGTCTTTCAGTGCATGCATGAAGGACTGTATGATCAACTCGTTGGTATCTAGAATGGTACCGTCCAGATCGAACAATACCGTATTAATTCTTGTCTTTGCTGTCATCGTTCTCTCCTTCCCGGCCTTCCTCACGGGGTTCTTGCTTCTCATAAGCCTCCCCCTGCTTCGGCCGGTCAGCTTCTTTTTCGGCAGCAAGCGGCGTGATCATAATAGGAACCCCCTGCTCCGCAGCATCCTTGGCGGGTGTGGATTCCTCTGCTGTACCGCCGGCCGGTCTTCCTGTCTTGAAGTTAATCATCGGGTCCAGATAACGCTCGGAAGCCGCACCGCTCTTGCGGCGATAAATGATTAATACGATACCGCCCAGAACAAGCAGGATCGCCATGAGCTGGGACGTACGGACATTACCATAGGCAGGGTCAAGATATCCCGCTTCGAAGATAGTAGTCATCGGAGACCAGAGCGCATCTACAACAGAATCCAGCCATCCTGGCCCCTGGAATGCCAGGCTGTCAGTCCGGAGTCCTTCCACGTAGAATCTTCCGATCGAGTACCAGATAAAATACGATATTAACAGCTCCCCAGCTCGCAGGAACGATTGCCTGCGCAAGATGAAGAGGAGGATAAGTCCGGCAAGATTCCATAACGACTCATAAAGAAAGGTAGGATGGTGGTATATTCCCTGAACATTCATCTGATCCACTATCCAGGCAGGCAAATGCAGTGTGTCCCGCAGGAAGCTCTCCTCAACCGGGCCGCCATATGCCTCCTGATTGACGAAATTGCCCCAGCGGCCAATCATTTGCCCCGCAATCAGGGAAGGTGCGCATATATCCGCTACTCTCCAGAAGCTGTAGCCCTTTGATCTTATGTATATATACCCGCAGAGCAGCGCCCCGATCAGCGCGCCGTAAATGGCTATGCCGCCCTCCCAAATAGCGAATATGCCCCACAGATTGTCGCGGTATTCGTCCCACTTGAAGGCGACATAATAGAGTCTTGCACCGATTATGGCGGAAGGTACACCGAACAACAGCAAATCCATGAAAAACTCGGACGGCAGCCCGAACCGTTTGCCTTCCCTGATGGCCAGTATCAAACCAGCCAAAGCACCCAGACCCAAAATAATACCGTACCAGTGCACGGTTAATGGGCCCAGGGAGAAGGCAACGGGATCCAATCTCATTGCAAACATGCGTTACGCTCCTTTATTATTCATAATCATCCATATCATCTGCAATGGTTTCGGTCAGCTTGTTGGTGAACTGCAGAGCCGCATTATACCCCATCCGCTTCAGCCGGAAATTCATAGCAGCCACTTCAATAATTACAGCAAGGTTACGGCCCGGTCTTACCGGTACGGTTACAAGCGGCACATCCGTATCAATAATTCTCGTTGTGTCCTCATCAAGACCTAGCCGGTCGTATTGTTTTTCCTGCTGCCAGTTCTCAAGCTTAATAACAACACTGATCCGTTTTTGCGTGCGGACAGCCCCTGCCCCGAACAGCGTCATCACGTTAATAATACCAAGACCGCGGATTTCCAGCAGATGCCGGATCAGCTCCGGCGCAGAGCCGTGCAGCTGGCCGTCCGAGGTTTGTTTGATCTCCACTGCATCGTCGGCGACAAGCCGATGCCCGCGCTTAACAAGCTCTAGGGCAGTTTCACTCTTGCCGATACCACTGGAACCGGTGATCAGCATGCCTATCCCGTAGATGTCCACTAGAACACCATGAATCGTTGCCGTAGGAGCCAGCTTTCGTTCCAGGAAACCGGTAATCCGGCTGATCAGGAAGGTCGTGGCTGCCTGACTGCGAAGCAGCGGAATCTTCTTCGCCTCAGCTTGCTCCAGCAGCTCCTGAGGGGCTTCTATACCGCGGGTGATAATAATGCACGGCGTCTCTTCGTGACAGAGCCTCTCCAGCCGCTCTGTACGCTCCGTACTATCCAGTGTTTCCATGAAGGCAAGCTCTGTCTTACCCAATATCTGTACCCGCTCAGTCGGATGGTAATGAAAATAACCGGCCATCTCGAGACCCGGACGATACAGGTCATCAACCGTGATGCCCCTCTTCAGTCCATCTTCTCCGGCTATTATCTCCAGATTGAATTGTTGAATTAATTCGGATACTTTTACTCGTTTAGGCACGGATGTGGCCTCCTTATACCTGTACTAATCGGCTCAGTACAGAGGGTCTCATTTATCCAATGTATTCATCGTAAAGGAATTGAACGCCGAAATCAACGTTTAGCCTCCTGAAGCTTCAGACTGTAGGATAGCAGCTTAGCCTTGTTCGTCGTTATAAAAAAGCCGTCCCTTACGGGACGGCTTCAGTAAGGCTTACTCAGCCTGTATTAGCTTTCGAAGACATTCAGCTCTGTTTGCAGGTCGAACATGTGGATCTTGTTCATGTCGATCGCAAGCTTGACGTTGCTGCCTTCTTTAATATCAGAACGGCCATCTACACGTCCGATAACTGTGTCGTTACCGATACCGTTCAGGTAGATATTCTTCTCGTGACCAAGGTTCTCAACAACCTCAGCCAGAGCCGTTACGATGCTGCCAGGGGATGCTTCCAGGAATACAGGCTCATCGTGAAGGTCTTCAGGACGAACGCCGATGATAACTTCTTTGCCTACGTAACCCTTCTCGCGTACGATCTTCGCTCTACCTTCAGTAAGTGCGATATCGATTCCTGTTGTCTTGAAATGAACCGATCCGCCTTGCTCTGTCAGCGAACCTTTGATGAAGTTCATCGAAGGCGAGCCGATAAAGCCGGCAACGAAGATGTTGACTGGATGATTGTAAAGCTCATCCGGAGAAGCTGCTTGCTGGATGATACCGTCTTTCATAACTACGATCCGGTCACCCATTGTCATCGCTTCAATCTGGTCATGCGTTACGTAGATAACGGTTGTTTCCAGACGTTTAGCCAGCTTACTGATCTCAGCACGCATCTGACCGCGCAGCTTAGCATCAAGGTTGGAGAGCGGTTCGTCCATCAGGAACACTTGTGGTTCACGGACAATCGCACGGCCCAGGGCAACACGCTGACGCTGACCACCGGAAAGTGCCTTCGGCTTACGGTCAAGCAGGTGCTCAATATCGAGAATCTTAGCGGCTTCACGAACACGCTTGTCGATATCGGCTTTCTTAAACTTACGCAGCTTCAAGCCAAATGCCATGTTCTGGTAAACGTTCATGTGCGGGTACAATGCGTAGGACTGGAACACCATTGCGATATCGCGGTCTTTCGGTGCTACGTCGTTTACAAGACGGTCGCCAATGAACAGCTTGCCTTCGGAAATTTCTTCGAGACCAGCAATCATCCGCAGTGTCGTGGATTTACCACAACCCGACGGGCCAACGAGTACGAGGAACTCTTTATCTTTAATATCGAGATTAACGTCCTTAACGGATGCATTATCGGAACCGGGATATTTCTTGTAGACATGCTCTAAGCGTACGCCTGCCATGTTCATTTCCCCCTAAACGATTGATTTCTTAACTGACTTAATAGTATCGCAATATGGGGGAAATGGATATGCACATACTATACAAAAAAACTACTTTCTTTTCGTTACTTTATACAATAACAATATAATCTTGACGAGAACCGCATCCCGGAACAGCCGGACATCAAGCCCTGTATCCTGTTTCAGCTTGTCCAGTCTGTACAAAAGCGTATTTCGATGGATGTATAGCTTCTTGGCCGTATCACTAACATTGCAATTCATACTGAAGAAGGTTTCCAGCGTCGTGATAATTTCAGGCTCCAGCAGCAGATCGGACCGGTTCACAACAAGCTCAATATAACGGTGCCTCTGTTCCTCCGGGATGCCATTAAGCAGCCGTTCCAGGGAAAGCATCCAGGGAAAATGGATATTCTCGCCGATATGATATTTACGGCCCAGCGAGATTGTCTCCCGCAGGGTAGCTGCCGTATCGACAATCGACTCCGCCGGGATGATCGGGTAATCAACCGCCACATGGCATTCGCCTACCCATTCGTTCGCCAGCATGCCATGAAGTCCGGAACAGATGCCGGTAAGCATATCATCAGCCGTCTCACCTTCTTCATCCATCCGGCTTTCAGCCATGTCCTCCCTAAGAATAGACGCCGGGCCTAATATAAGCCATTCCTGCTCCTGCAGAGGAATGATCATGACTTCTTCCTCGAAGAAGGATTGAAGCAGCTTTTCCAGGCCTTCATGCTCAGAGTGAGCAGTCCCCTGCTCGCGCACAATAAGGAAAGGAATCATCTCGTGCTCCAAACGGCTGCTTGTATAATCAATAGGAACCGGATTAGTCCTCTTGCCGGACTCCAGCTGTTCCTTAACCCATCTGCCAAGCTCCAGAGCGATCCGCTCCTTTTCAGCTGCCGGCTTTCCGCCTTCCGGCTTATGCTCTAGCGCTGCCTGACGGATGATAATGCTAAGCAGCTGCTGCTCCCGGTGGGTTATAACGTCGGTTAGTTCAACATATTCTATCTGCTCAGGCTTCTTGCTCACCAAGAAACGGACAGTTCCATTCTTCGTTCGATAGGGAGTTCCCATCTCTAATGCCTGATTCTCCATTTGTTCAGGAAGGGCGCTTTCCTCCAAATCTTTGAGCCACTCCGATTTCTTAACTGTCTTGGTAGAGAACGTATGAGGAAATAATGATTCCAGCTGGTTTCGCCAAGATGCATTCATGTTTAGGCAGCTCCTATCCGGTGTCACCTGTTTTTTGCCATTGTATCATAACCGGAGCTTGCCTATAAATGCCTTCTGGTTTATCCAGCGGCCAGCAGCAGTACAATGGACAGCAGGGAAAACACGATAGCGAGCAAATACATAAACGATACCGTTTGGATTTGGGTCAGTCCCCAGCGCATCAGCACATGATGAGTATGCAGCTTATCCGCTTTGTGCAGCTCTCTGCCCTCCATAGCCCGCCGCATCATGACTACGAGCGTATCCATGATTGGAACACCTAATGCCAGGAAAGGGATAAACGTTGTAATGAAGGTTGTGCCTTTGAAGGTGCCTTGGACAGCAATGACTGCAAGCGTATATCCCAAGAAGGCTGCCCCTGCATCCCCCATAAAAATACGGGCTGGGTAGAAGTTGTAGGTCAGAAATGCTGCACAAGCACCAAAGACAATTAGAGCCAAGACAGCCGTATCCATATTCCCTTTCACAAAAGCTGCAACAAACAGGGTCAACGAGGAAATCATACATACACCCGCCGCCAGACCATCTACACCATCGATGAAGTTGACCATATTAATCATGGCGAATATCCATAGAACGGTAGCAACCCCAGACAGCCAGTAGGGGAAAATAAACATTCCTCCCGGACCAGGATTGGTCAGCCCGAGTACCCGGATATCCAGGACAACCGGCACAATGGCAGCCGTTGTGTATACAATGATTCTTGGCCAGACCGGAAAGTCTATCCCGCGTGACTTGGTAATATCATCGAGTAAACCAATTGCAACGATCAGCAGGCCGCCAATTGCAATGGCTTCTGTTAAGTCATGTACCCCAGTGAACAACCAGAGCGACACAATTGTACCGACATAAATGGCAGTACCGCCAAGCAGGGGAACCGGCAAGGAATGGATCTTGCGTGCTCCTGGGCGGTCTACAACCCCATACCGGATTGCAATCTTCTTCATGAAGGGAACTGCTGCATATACAATACCGAACGAAGTGATTGCGGCAAGCCAAAAAACCAAGACTTCACACCCCTTTCGGATGTAGCATGCCCACGAGCATGAAGAAGTACGCCTAGATATAACAAAACCCCTTGCGGGGATCCGCAAGGGGTTAAGACTGAAACGTTATGAGCCATGTAGGACTCGAACCTACGACACCCTGATTAAAAGTCAGGTGCTCTACCAACTGAGCTAATGGCTCTTGATTTAAAACTGGTGGAGGGCGATGGATTCGAACCACCGAACTCGTAAGAGAACAGATTTACAGTCTGCTGCGTTTGGCCACTTCGCTAGCCCTCCATGTAATCCACCAGCCATATTTGGCTTAAATGGTGGCTCGGGACGGAATCGAACCGCCGACACGAGGATTTTCAGTCCTCTGCTCTACCAACTGAGCTACCGAGCCGTACCTTATAAGAAAAATGGCGGAGCTGACGGGATTCGAACCCGCGGTCTCCTGCGTGACAGGCAGGCATGTTAGGCCTCTACACCACAGCTCCACAGTTAAAACCGAAAATCGGCAAAAAAAAATGGTGGACGCTGACGGGATCGAACCGCCGACCCTCTGCTTGTAAGGCAGATGCTCTCCCAGCTGAGCTAAGCGTCCTTATAAAGTTGGTAGCGGCAGAGGGGATCGAACCCCCGACCTCACGGGTATGAACCGTACGCTCTAGCCAGCTGAGCTATGCCGCCACATTGGTCCGATGATTGTAAGCTTGTCCAAATGGCCCATCGGTTAACCATTCAGATCAGGTAAAGACTTGATCAACTGTCTATATAAGCATTCTCGCACCAACTACACAGGGGTAATCTAGCGTATTTGCTTACACCCTGAAAACCGGATGCGAATGAAGTTATAGAACTTAGCTGGTTTGTTTGTTCTTAATAGGATAAGCCCTCGACCGATTAGTATTCGTCAGCTGCACGCATTGCTGCGCTTCCACCCCGAA